>NZ_JAOWHG010000008.1:0-281 GCF_030332745.1 Citrobacter sp. Cpo074 | reverse complement strand
CACACTACCATCGGCGCTACGGCGTTTCACTTCTGAGTTCGGCATGGGGTCAGGTGGGACCACCGCGCTACAGCCGCCAGACAAATTCTTTACTAAGTGCCGAACTTTAACCGAAAAACTGGTGCTGATACCCAGAGTCGAACTGGGGACCTCACCCTTACCAAGGGTGCGCTCTACCAACTGAGCCATATCAGCACACTAAATTTGATGCCTGGCAGTTCCCTACTCTCGCATGGGGAGACCCCACACTACCATCGGCGCTACGGCGTTTCACTTCTGAG
>NZ_JAOWHG010000007.1:0-211 GCF_030332745.1 Citrobacter sp. Cpo074 | reverse complement strand
CTCAGAAGTGAAACGCCGTAGCGCCGATGGTAGTGTGGGGTCTCCCCATGCGAGAGTAGGGAACTGCCAGGCATCAAATTGCAGTAAACCGGGATGAAGAATCCGGGTAGTGACAAAGAAATTCGGTGGAGCGGTAGTTCAGTTGGTTAGAATACCTGCCTGTCACGCAGGGGGTCGCGGGTTCGAGTCCCGTCCGTTCCGCCACTTATTA
>NZ_JAOWHG010000006.1:0-727 GCF_030332745.1 Citrobacter sp. Cpo074 | reverse complement strand
TGGAGGTTGTGCCCTTGAGGCGTGGCTTCCGGAGCTAACGCGTTAAGTCGACCGCCTGGGGAGTACGGCCGCAAGGTTAAAACTCAAATGAATTGACGGGGGCCCGCACAAGCGGTGGAGCATGTGGTTTAATTCGATGCAACGCGAAGAACCTTACCTACTCTTGACATCCAGAGAACTTAGCAGAGATGCTTTGGTGCCTTCGGGAACTCTGAGACAGGTGCTGCATGGCTGTCGTCAGCTCGTGTTGTGAAATGTTGGGTTAAGTCCCGCAACGAGCGCAACCCTTATCCTTTGTTGCCAGCGGTTCGGCCGGGAACTCAAAGGAGACTGCCAGTGATAAACTGGAGGAAGGTGGGGATGACGTCAAGTCATCATGGCCCTTACGAGTAGGGCTACACACGTGCTACAATGGCATATACAAAGAGAAGCGACCTCGCGAGAGCAAGCGGACCTCATAAAGTATGTCGTAGTCCGGATTGGAGTCTGCAACTCGACTCCATGAAGTCGGAATCGCTAGTAATCGTGGATCAGAATGCCACGGTGAATACGTTCCCGGGCCTTGTACACACCGCCCGTCACACCATGGGAGTGGGTTGCAAAAGAAGTAGGTAGCTTAACCTTCGGGAGGGCGCTTACCACTTTGTGATTCATGACTGGGGTGAAGTCGTAACAAGGTAACCGTAGGGGAACCTGCGGTTGGATCACCTCCTTACCTTAAAGAACC
>NZ_JAOWHG010000001.1:0-206 GCF_030332745.1 Citrobacter sp. Cpo074 | reverse complement strand
TCATTTCTTATTACGGAGAAATGAAACAGTGTGTCGTTTCAATTTTCAGCTTGATCCAGATTTTTAAAGAGCAAAACTTCGCAGTGAACCTTTTCAGGTACACTCTGAAGTTTTCTTGTGTTTTTGCAGTAAGGATGGTGGAGCTATGCGGGATCGAACCGCAGACCTCCTGCGTGCAAGGCAGGCGCTCTCCCAGCTGAGCTATA
>NZ_JAOWHG010000005.1:0-348 GCF_030332745.1 Citrobacter sp. Cpo074 | reverse complement strand
CAGGTGAAACACCTGCGGAAAACAAGAGCCAGTAAAGATATTCCAAAACTGAAAGATCAACTGGACGGTATATTACCACCTTGATGGTGGTTTGCAGGACCGGTTTGCTACTTCAGTGTACCAAAGTGTGAACACGGTTGAGTGATTCTGCTTACTTGTGCAGTTGCTAAACGCAATTTCTGTAAATGTATTTTATTCAATAATAACCATGAATGATATTTGTGGTGCTGGAGTTGTGATTATTTATGCAACCTACGCATACCGTCTATGGGATGAGCGAATTTATTAAGGAGTAATGATGGAAAGGTATTATGACTGGATAGGGAATCACCGTGAAGATATTCTTAG
>NZ_JAOWHG010000038.1:148678-215065 GCF_030332745.1 Citrobacter sp. Cpo074 | reverse complement strand
CTGAACCTGTCCTTCAGTCCCACATAAGCCAGCAGCACCGCCGACGTCTTTTCCCCGATACCCGGGATACTTTCCAGCAGCTTCCTGCGGTGTTTCATGTCCGGGTCGTCATCCGTCAGGTCCTTTATCTGCTTTTCGATGCGTTTAATTTCGGCATGAAGCCACAGCAGATGAGCGTCGATACTCGGACGCTGTACCTCACGTGCTGTCTCAAGGCGATTCAGTTCCTGCGTACGCATATCCGTCAGTGACTGATGGCGCAGCACCAGTGCCCGTAACGCCCGTTCAACCGGATGCGGAGCTTCCCAGACTGCCGGGCGCTTCTGACGGCAAAACTCTGCCAGCATGCGGGCATCAACGGCATCGGTTTTGCTGCGCAGCCCCTCGCTCTGTGCGAAGGCTTTGCCGAGGGCAGGATTGATGATGGAGACGGTGAATCCGGCATCACTGAGATGGGCGGCCACGTCTTCCATATACGTACTGGTGGCTTCCATACAGATATGCGCCGGCGCCACGTTATGGCTGTTGAGCCAGTGGAGGAGTTCATTGTGGCCCTTCAGGGTGTTCGCAAATTTTTTACTGCGGTGACGGCCATCGGGACGCAGCACATCGACATCCAGCTTGGCTTTAGAGACGTCAATACCGATAAAATGAAGTTCCTGTTCCATAGTGAGACCAACCTTGTGAATGCGGATTACCGGGAAAACCGGTCCATGATACTGTCCGGTTTGTCACTTGTGGAGAACGGCAGTCCGCTGCATAAATCTACAATACAGGTTGTTAACCTAAGGCCGGATACGGCATGCGGACGGCATGGCAGGGAGAACTGGCCGGCCCTCTCTGCACAGAGAGGATAATACAAGGCCGGATAAGCGTAGCGCCATCCGGCTATACAAAGGCGTATCAAGACGCCAGTTTTATCACAATGGTGCGGGCTCACCTAATAATTGCCCCATTGCTCCATCAATCCCTAATTCTTGCAGCACCATAAGCTCACCTTCCGTTTCAACTCGCTCGGCAATGAGCGGCAAATCAATACTGCGCGTGGCACTGCACAATACTTCAATAAACAAACGCTTATCATTTTCCTCATCAATTTTGCGGATATAGCTGCTGTCGATTTTCAGATAGGCAAGACCCCATTGCGACAGATGACCGATCATATCGAAACGGCTACCGAAGTGTTGCAGTCCCAGCGCGCAGCGATGCTGACCTACGGCTTTAACAAATGCCGCCATCTGATGGGGGCCTGGTAACTGATTTTCATCCAGTTCCAGAATCAGCTTGCTGGCTAATTTCGGTGAGTACCGTAACGGATTGAGCAGGTCTGCAATGGCGGTAGCGCTGGCGACAGAACTGCCAGAAATACTCAACGCTAGTTTTCCCGGCGCGGTTTTCAACTGGTTCAATGTGAGCTTCAACATGACTTTATCGAGTCGATGACTCCAGCCAAAGCGGTGGATCCAGGGCAAGAACCGCCCCGCGGTAATGGCGTTACCCTGCTCATCAATAATGCGCGACAGTACCTTGTAATGCAGGATTTTGTCCGGCTGGCGGCAATCGACCACCGGCTGATAAACCAACTGAAACTGTTGATTTGTCAGCGCATGCTCCAGACGAACAAACCACAAATGCTGATCTTCTGTAGCTGCAGGTATTTCGGTGGTAGGAACGACCTGATGGTTGGTGTGTGTTTCCGCTTCAACCAGCAGGCGATCGGCCTGGATCAGCAATGACTGGGCATTTTCTCCGGCGCTGAATGGCACCATGCTGGTATAGGCAACCGGCTGTTGGTCTGACATTCCAGTAGCGTAAAAGGCCGTGAGTTTCTGAGACAATGAATTACACAGCTCCAGCATTTCTCCGTGCGTCACGCCAGGGCAGAGTATGGCGAATTCACCGCCGCGAATGCGGGCGAGCGTGCTGTCGAGAGGGGCATACTTTTCTCTGTGCGCGTTCAGCAGGTTGGCGATGTTGAGCAACAGCTTATCAGTATGCGGTCCGCCAAAGCGCTGATTCAGGCCACCTAAATCCTGAACGCGAACCAGCATCAGATATCCTGGTGCGGTATCGGCATCACTCAGTCGCGCCTGGAGCTGCATATCGAATGCCCGGCGGTTGGCTACCCCGGTCTGGCTGTCGAGATAAGCTTCATTGTGCAGGCGTTCGCTGTAGATAGCTTGTTCTTCAAATAACGATTTAAGCTTAGCTGCCATTAAATTCATGGCTCCTACAACGCGGCGTAATTCCGGCGTTTTGGGTAACTCGTGGAGCGTCAGAAACTCGCGACGGGTAATAGCTTCGGATTGTTTTGCCATGTAATTGAGTGGGCGCAGCAGTTTGCGCAGCAGCAGAATACCGGCGATTAAGCAGGCAAGGCTACAGGACAGCATCCACAATAGATTGCCTAAGGTATTGTCCCACAGACGCTGCACGGCAAAGATAGGATCGCTGGTCACTTCCACGCGAGCTGCCTGCTGCCAGCCGCGCATAATCGTTGCTTCACCGGTTTGCGGGGTGACATCCACCAGATCGACGAACCAACCGGGAACGTCGGGAATTGTCGCTACCGCGCTACGCTCAAGCATTATTTTGCCGTTTGCCAGATCGACGATGCGGATTTTTTTGTAGTAACCGCTATCGAAAATGGAGCTGACCATCAGCTCGATCATTGCCGGGTCGTTGACGTTGGGCGTCAGCGAAACGCCTAGCGCCGTTGCGGCATCCTGGGCATGTGAAAGGAGTTGGTTATTGGACTGATTGCGAGAACTCTCCAGCGTCACAATAAAATTGCCGCTGAACACAACCATCATAAAGAGAGAGATTGCCAGAAGTAACTGTTTAAAAAGAGACACGGGCGATTCCTATTTATCCATCGGGAAGCCTTCTTCCCGCATTTTGGTGAAAACTTGCTGCCAGCGAGAAAGCCTCTTGCTGTCCCCAACGCGTTTATTGTTTTGATTGCCGGGAAGCCAAAGGCCGGTGTTGTTAAAGGAGTAGACGGGTAATAAGTCCATGCGCTGCGTAGCAGGCGAAATGGTGCTGGTCAGGCTGTCGAGCACCAGAGGAATCGCCCCAGGGGTGGCGTACCAGGTGAGCACCATATGCGCGCGATTTAAACGCAGGGCTTTAACGTAGGTGATGCGAAGTTTGTCTTCTGACACGCCCAACTGGCGGAGGGTGAAATATTTGGCGATTGCGTAGTCTTCACAATCCGCCTCACCTTTGCGCAGCGACTCGATAGGGGTCGCCCAGTAATCGACGTTATGCCAGACATCAATATCTTCGGTATAGCGGATCTTCTCGTTAAAGAATTGGTTTACAGCGCGTAATTGCGTTTGCTCGTCAGCATTACGCAACTGGAGCAGAAGCTGTTGCCAGGCGCGGATCCGTTGCTGTGCTTCTGGTGTTGCCGGGCCATATAGCGCATCGGACTTTTGTTGAATATTGGCAAAATCCCAGGCCGCGCGTAGCGAATGGACTGACAGCAATAGCAGCAGCGCCCCGGGGATTTTCCATAGGCGTAGCAGGCGGTGGCGTAAGCAGCGGCGGATAATGTTCAATGGCTATGCTGGCAACTGCCCGGTGACGGGTTTTTCAGCTTTTCGCAGGACCAGGGGGACAACCACTTTTTACGTAATTGCACGTTGGCCGGCGAGGCAAAAAAATCTTTCAGCGTACTGTCAACAAACGTCACAAACTGCGGATCGTTTTTCCTCATCATAATGGCATAGTGCATCTCATTGCCGATGCTCTCAGAAGAGACGCTGAACAGTTCAGGTTGCTCGCTATGATTAATCAGCGGCCAGGCCAGAATGTCATCGACAAAGAAAGCGGCGGATTCATTATGCGCCATTTTCTCAAATGCGCCGTTTATGGTGGTGGTGGTAATCGTTGAAATATTAAGGTGTTGCTCTCTGTTGGCTTTATTAAATTCCAGCAAATCTTTAGAGCTACCGGTCAGACTCACCGTGCGTCCTTTTAGATCGGCAATTGAATTTATATTATTTTTACGCAAAGAGATGATGCGCATTTTCGCGGTGTAGTAGTTGAGCGAAAATGAAACGCTGGAGGTCCGCTCCGGCGCATTGGTATTTACACCACAGTCCATATCTATTTTCCGTGTGTTTAATGCGGAGAAGCGTTCTGCAAAATTCACGGGAATATAATGAATGGTTAAGCTGTTGAGCTTCAAATACTGGCGCAACTTATCGGCAATCATGTTACATACCGCGATGGTATAACCCGTGACTTTGCCATTGTGGTCAGTAAAAGAAAACGGTGGCAGCTGGCGATAACCCACGTTGAGCACGCTGCTGTTCTGAATATGATCGAGCGTCGCGGCGTTCTGCTGCGCCATCAGCGCGGGGGTGATACCGATGCCTGCCAGTAAAAACAGCCATTGCACTATGCGGTTCACCCTTGTCATCTCACGATTAATTATATTTTTCATAATCAAAACTGATCTTCTTTTTAGCAGACGTTAATGCTTTCAGGTTATCTGACATGGGAATGTTTAAATTAATGGCTTTCGGCGGGATCGGTGACTGAAACCATTTATTGTACAGCGCAGTAAATTCGTTGCTGGCCATCAGCGAGGAGAGAGTGCCATCAACAAATTCTTTAAATTCTTTATCGTGTAACGGGAGTAACAAGCCGGCCGGTAGCGGGGCGCTGAGCGCAATGTCGGAAAGTTTATAGTCTCCAGGATTAGGCGTTTGCGCGATCATCCCTTTGAGTAAAACCGTACTGGAGATCAGTGCAGAATACTCACCATTCTTCAGTTCATTGAAGGCGGTAATGTTGTTGGTATCGAGTTGAATATTAATATCCAGGTCATTGGCGGCATTCACTTTTTGCAGTTGCTCAACGTAAATCGTGCCGCTTTTTACCAGTACGCTATGTCCGGAAAGCTCTGCCAGATTGTCGTTGCTTTCATTTTTACGCATGACGAAGCGGGTACTTGAAAAATAAAACGGCAGCGAGAACTCGCTAATGCTGTGGCGACTTTTCGAATAAAAGGCCGGGATACACATGATGTCTGCCATGTGATTTTTAATCAGGACAAACTGCGATGCCGAGTTAGCTTTTACCCACTCAACCTTCAGGTTTTTAAGCTGAAGTTTTGTCTTGAGCGCGCTGACGATACTGTTGCAAATATCAATGGAATAGCCGGCAGGTACGTTGCCATTCTGCCAGGAGAAAGGAAACGCATCATCCTGATAACCAAGGGTAATGCTTTTCTTGCTGGCGATTTGCTCCAGCGTGTGCAACGGCAGGGCTGAGCCTGCTAAGCATGGCGTTGCTGAAACAATTAACAGGGCAAAAATCGTCAGCATGCGCTTTACCGGGCGAAAGAAGTCAGACATTGCACAGTCCTTCTTCAATGACCTCTTTGGCAAATGCGGAAAGCACTTCACGCTCGCGCAGCGGATAGCTAAAGAAATAGCCTTGCACATTCTGGCACTCAATGTCGCGCAGAATGTCACGCTGCTGCGCGGTTTCTACCCCTTCAGCGGTGACCGACATATTGTACTTATGGGCAAACTGAATCAGCATCACAATCAAATACTGACTGGCATTATCTTGCTGAAGCTTGTCGACCAGCGTGCGCGCAATCTTGATGCGAGTGAAAGGATAGATCAGCAGATAATCCAGTGCCGCGTAGCCGGTGCCTAAATCATCCATCGCGATTTCAATGCCCAGAGAGCGAATCTCTTGCAGCACGGGTAAGGCAATCGACTTATCCAGCTTTTCGGATTCAGTAATTTCTATTTCAAGGCGCTCGGCTGAAAGTTGACTGATGCGTAACGCATCTTTGATAACGTCAACCAGCCCCGGACTGTGCAGCTGGTAGGCCGATATATTGACGGCTACCCTGATACGTTCCGGCCATTTGGCAGCGGCTTCACAGGACTGACGAATAATCCATTCGCCCAAACGGACAATCAGACCGGAGTTCTCGGCGATGTTGATAAAATAATCAGGGTAAATCAGACCCTTGGTGGGATGATTCCAGCGTATCAGCGATTCGTAGCCATATACGCTTTCATCTTCCAGATTGATGATCGGCTGGTAATGAAGCTCGAATTCCTTGTTATCAATACCATCGATGATTTCCTGATTAATAAACAGACTGTGGGTATGCTTCATCACCATGCCGTCTTCGAAGAAATGGAAGCAACCCCGGCCATGATGTTTTGAGGCGTACATGGCAAGGTCGGCATTGATCATCAACGTCGAGGTATTATTGCCCTGATACGGCGCGGTGGTGATACCGATACTGCAGCTGATGGAAAAAGTATGCGTGCTCCAGGTAAACGGGGTGCTCAGCGCACGAATAATCCGCTTCGCCAGCCGATTCGCTTCTTTGATGGCGTTATCGCTGACATGTTGCAGAATGGCGAATTCATCACCGCCCAGACGCGCTGCGATATCGTTAGGTCCCAGCAAGAGCTGCAGGCGCTGGGCAACGCTGATTAACAGCTCATCGCCCGCTTTATGACCAAAGGTGTCGTTTACTGGTTTGAAGTTGTCGAGGTCAATCAACAGCAGGTTAAATGGTTTTTCGTCCTGATGGATTTCACTGACGCGTTTATCTAACGCCTGGCCAAACGAAACGCGGTTGGGCAATCCGGTCAGTGAATCATGATGGGCCATATGCTCCATCTTTTGCGACATTTCATGCATTCGTTGCAGATAGCCGCGTTCTTTCATGGCGACGCGCAATTTTTCAATCGCCCCGGCCAGATGTCCAATCTCATCGTCCTGATCAAGATAGGGCGTTATACAGTCCGTCTCTTCATGGGCGATGCGGGTAAGGGAGTTAATCAGCAGCGGAACCGGACGGAATAAACGGCGCATAAACATCGTGACCAGTGCCAGCGTTACCAGCAAAATCAGGACGAAAATGATACTGCTTTTTTTCAGCATCGCATCGTAGGTGGCGTAGAGATCGCTTTTTTTTCCAATGCTGCTAATCAGGCTACCGAGGATCTCACCTGAAGGCGTCAAAATAGGAACGGCGCTGATAAAGCACTCTTCGCCATTAATTTGGGCGAAGCCAACATAGTAGTTACCCAGCACATCGCGCGGCAGACGACCGGGGAAAGAGATGATCCCTTCACCCTCTTCTGACTTGTTGTTGATGCCAACAAACCCTTTCTCCGGCGTATACAGAAACAACCAGGTGGGGCTATGCGTCTGTACTGATGCCAGTGCCAGAACGTCAACCGGGTTATAACCGGTTTGCATAATAGAGTCGGTGTCACCAATCTGTCTGTCGGAGACAATGCGGGATATCTGCCCTGCATCGCTGGTTTCGACCGAAACGGTGGTATACACGTTGCGGATGATGTAGGTCATAATCTGTGCATTCGCTTCAGCCCGCTGTACCCACTGCTGATAAGAAAAGTTATCTATCAGGCTCCAGTTGGTAAACGCGCCAGCACTAAACGCAATAACGATACCCGCCAGCAAGAATTGCGTTATTTTGCCAGTGATTGAATGTTGCCACCCTTTTATTGCTTTAAGGGAAAACAGAGACTTTGCCACGGATTATGTTAATTCCTGAAAAGATTATTCGATACTAAAATTAATTTCTGTTATTACTTGATGGAATATTATTGTTGCAAATAAGTAGATGAAAGATGTGAAACTTAATGACGTAACAAATAACTAACATTGAACCATGGTGAGTAATGACAAAAATAACGGTATGCGAATATAGATAACGCTGCTCTTTTCGTCAATAGGCAAAAGTGTACATAAAAATACATTTTCTGAATGCCCCTTTCAGGATATTAATGTTGACATTCATGGTGCTTGAGAAGATTTTTTATACGCACTGGTTGGAGGTGTTGGGAAACTGACAAAGGATTTTTTGTTTTTTACTAAACATCAATGAATTAGCAGTTTTTTTGACAGGCATTTTAGTGATTTCATCCCCACCGGATGTCCATTTTTGTCTATAAATGGGTATTTATTTCCTGATTTGATATGAATAACATGCTCTCTTCATTATAGAACCTTATTTTATTTTCTCAGTGCGCGGTCAATGTTGACAATTTTGCTATGGTTCATCGGCTGACCCAAAAGGATTTGTTTGTGACATTCGAGTCTGGATTAAAGTCCTATTGGTATAGTGCATAGCGGATAAATTGATTTGGACGCAATAATAAATTCAAACACGATAAAAAACATTCGGGAATGGTGCCTGCCACTTGTCTTACCTGGCCTTTTTTACCCGCTGGCACAATATCTTAACGGTTATAGCATTCTCAATAATACTATTTTAACAGTTTACGATCTCAAGCTAGCCGTATTTTCTGCCGCATTGGTCTTGTTCGGTTTTCGGGTGTTGCCGGGGTTTCTTCTGTTCCTGACGGTCATGTTTGTGGTCGGTCCGCAAAATGAACGGGTAGATGCGTTGTGCCTGATCATCGCGTCGACCTTAAGTTATGCTGCGTACCGCAAATTCACCGGCAGACGCAGCTGCGTTAGCTTTGGTCGCATCAAAATTAGCTTTAATCGTCTGCTCTGGCTTTGTGGCTACAACGTCCTGCTGTATCTGGTATTCAGCAAACTCTTTGCAATGTTTGTCGCCCACGGACAACGCCCCGATGTGGATAACATTCCGGCGTTGAGTCTGGGCATGCTGGTACGTATTCAGGGGATCATCAACGGTTGCCTGACGGGGATCCCTTTATTTTACAAGATTTACCGCATCATTCGTCGACCGTCTTTCCTGCTGACCTTTCTGCGGGCCATTGCCGAACAGTGTAAAGGCAATATCGGTGTCTACGGCGTTATATCCTGGTGCATCTTGCTGTTTTTTCTGATGTTCTTCTTAACATCACCGGATAATTTGGATGTTTTTTTCTCTATCTATAGCCTGATCCTGTTATTTCCGTTGATGTTGTGGGGAGCAATCAAGATTGGCCACTTGTTCACAATGCTGGTGTGGACGATCGTATTAATCATCTTAGGCAAACATAACGACAGCTATATCGCCAGCGATGTTAACTTCATGCTGCATCAGGCGCTAGTTTCGACGTTGATCTTTGTCTTTTCACTCACCATTGTGATCATGGGGGTACTGGCAAAATTTACCCGTCAGCGCTTTAACCAGGCGCTGCTGTTGGGGCTGACTGACCCGATGACAGGCATGGCAAATTTACGGGCGCTGAAGACGGAGCTATTTACCACTGAACGCGCGACTGTATGTCTGATACAGATCCCCGAGCTGGAGCTTTTTTCGCGTCGCTATGGTTTTCATTTCCGCGCCCGCTACCAGAAGATCCTTGCTGAGCATTTGCGCAGACATCTGGTGAAAAGCGAGAAAGTCTATTACCACGCGGGTTATGATCTGCTCATTCGGCTGGAAAATGGCACCTGGGAGCGGCTATGCGATCTGTATCAGGCCGCCAACAGTTTTCGTCTCTTTTACAACAACCATCGGTTGGGTTTTCGCAGTGGTTTGGGCTATTGCTTAATTAACGATCTAAGTGATGACATTTATCAGCTGGTGGGGAAACTGGGCATGGTGGCGGGTTTATCACTCACCAACGGCAGGCCGGAAAACCTTGAGGCGCAGCATAGCCGGATCCTTGGCAACCACATTGTTGATAAAACGGAAATTCGCACTGCGCTGCAAAATGCGCTGGATAACAATGCGTTTGTCCTGATGGCACAGCCAATAGTTAGTACCCACGGTGAAGCGCCGTATCATGAAATATTGATCCGTATGCTTAACGAACGGGGAGAATTTATTCCACCGAACAGTTTCCTGCCGGTTGCTCATGATGCGGGGCTGGCACCGGATATCGATCTCTGGGTTATCGAAAATACCCTCAAATTTATGCGTAACCACCCGCAGCATTGTTTTTCTATTAACCTGGCACCGGTGACGGTGTGTCGTTCAAATATTGTCATGAAGATCACCCAACTCCTGCACGACTACGCGGTGGAGCCACAGCGGATTATTTTTGAAATAACGGAAGCAGATACGTTATCAGACAAAGAACAAACCGTGGAAACGCTACGTTTAATACGTCAGCTGGGATGTCGGGTGGCAATTGATGACTTTGGCACCGGGTTTGCGAGTCATGCGCGCTTGATGAATATCGAAGCGGATATCCTGAAAATAGATGGCTCTTTTATTCGACGGATCACCGAAAGTGAAATTAGTTACTACATCGTTGAGTCATTCTGCCGCGTTGCTGAAATGAAAAAAATGCAGGTGGTCGCTGAATTTGTCGAGAACGCCACTATTCAGGCCTGTCTGGAAAAAATGAATGTGGGCTGGTTACAGGGATATCACATTGGCAAACCTACGCCGCTGTTCACGCTCGAATCACAGGGCGCTAGCTCCTGATGACCAAAAAAAGAGTAATTTCTTCTCAGGTAGAGAATAAAAATCATGAGTGACATTATTAAAGTAAAAAATCGAACGGCGAATACCACCAGTGAGGGACCGCGCGCTCGACTATTGTCCTGGCTGCACAACATCCATCCCGGTGTGGCGATGAAGCTCGGTATGATTTTGGTTGTTTGTATCGCAACGTTGCTGATTGGCGCCTCTTTTATATTATCGTCTTATCTTTCCAGAGAATTGCAGGTCAATGCGCTGGAGATGATTAAAACCAACACGCGGATATTCCACAACAGTATTTCTAACGAGTTTCAGCGTGTGACTCGTGATGCGGAACATTACAGCAATGTTTATATTAATAATTATCAAAACGTTGCCAATAAACCGCTGCGTTATATGGACTCTACTGAATTAAAAGCGGTGCTGAGCAACCCGAACACCAACGCGCACTTCACCGAATTAACCAGCGTATTTGCCAGTACGTTTATTCTGCAAGGCGAGCAATTTGTACGTGTCAGCAGTACGTTACTGGCGAGTTCAGGCAATACGGCAACAGCAACAGCGCTAGGGCATGATAATCCTGCGTTGCCGCTGCTTTTGAAAAATAAACCCTTTTCCGGTGTGGTCACACTGTTCGGTAAACAGTTTATTAGTCACTACGAACCGATTGCCGACAAATATGGTCAGGTCGTGGGGGCCGTCGCGGTGGGTTTCGACGTCAAACAGAGTTTGCAACCGATCATTCAGCGTTTGTTGAATGTGCATATTGGTAAAGATGGCTACGCCTATGTGCTGGATGCCGGATTTGAACCTGGTCGTATGTTGGTCCACCCCTCGTTGAGCAACCAGCAGGCAATTAATATTACCGATGCTAATGGTTTTAAGCTGTTTGCCGACATGCTCGAACACAAGAATGGCATCACTTACTACAACTGGGTGAGCGGTTATGGCGCATTGCCGAAGACCAAAGTTGCCGTTTATGAATACGTTGAAGGGATTAACTGGATAATCGCCACCACCAACTATGTTGATGATGTCGCCAAGAGCAGCAATCTGGTGCGTAACGGTCTGCTGCTGTTCACCGCGCTGCTGCTGCCCATCATTTTACTGCTGATTGCTGTGGCCAGCCGTTTCCTGATTTCCCGGCGCTTAAACCGTGTCCTGGGGATTGCACAAACCATTGCCGAAGGCGACTTAACGGTGGATGTTCAGGTCGATCACAACGATGAGATCGGCGAACTGCTGAGTGCGGTGGAGATGATGCGTCAGCGTCTGCACTCGTTGGTAGGCGGTTTGGTTTCTCATGCAAATTCGGTACATCAGGCATCTTTGCATATTACCGAAGCGGTCGATGGGCAGGCATCAACCAGCGTGGAAACCTCATCTTCAGTGGCTGAAATTACCTCCACCATGGAAGAGCTGTCTGCCTCATCGACACAGATAGCCGAACACTCACGGGCGGTTGTGGATATTGCCAACCAGACGCTCGAGGACTGCAATAAAGGCTCCGAGTCGATGTCGCAATTGCTGATGCGTATGACGGATATTGATACCGACAATCAGCAAAATATGCGTGAAATCATGATGCTTGGTAATAAGTCTACGGAAATCAGTCGCGTGATGGTGATCATTAACAGCGTCGCGGATCAGACGAAACTTATCGCCTTTAACGCAGCGCTCGAAGCTGCCAGCGCCGGGGAAGCCGGTAAGCGTTTCTCGGTGGTGGCGGCTGAAATCCGCCGTCTGGCGGATTCGGTGACGGAATCGACGGTTGAAATTGAAAATAAGATCAACGAGATCCAAAACGCGATTAATCGTCTGGTGCTGAACGCGGAAAAAGGCGGCGAGAGCATTAAAGCGGGCGCAATAGCCTGTAAAGTCAGTGCTGAACATCTGAACGATATCGTTGTTACGGCTGAGCAAACCTCGACGGCGGCGCTACAAATATCGCTATCAACACAGCAACAGAAAACGGCGAGTAATCAGGTGGTCATGGCGCTACGTGAGATCGTTGTTGCCAGTAACTATACCTCGCAATCTATCAAAGACATTCTGGTTGTCAGTCAGGATATGACACAACTGTCGAAAGCGCTGAAAGAGGCTTCGTCCTCATTCACACTGACGGAAACAGATGCATGAATAGCAGCAACATTCGGGTGCTGATCCTCGACCTGGGCAGCGCATCGCGTAATGAGCTGGTCAGGCAACTGGAGGATCACCCGCACATTAAGGTGGTGGGGCAAGCAGCCCATCGCAGGCAGGCGATCCGACTGTTGCAACAGCTGATGCCGGACCTGCTGATTCTGACGCTGGATGTCTCGAGCGCCGATAACGTCGAGATCGTGGAAACGATCATGGCAACCAGCGCAATCCCGATCCTTGTCATGAGATTTTATCCAGAGAATCAATGGGATGATGACTACATTTCCCGTGGTGCGTTGGCGGTGTTGCACCATAGCAGTGATTCACCACTCTCAACGGATGCTTTGCATCGTAAAGTAGAATTATTGGTCGGTGTGAAAGTCATTCGACATATCAAGGGATTACGCTATCCAGGCGAACCGGTAATCCCCACTGCACGACCGATGATAGACGTTGTAAAAACGCCACAGGACTGGCCTTTTGTGCTGGCGATTGCCTGCTCGACGGGCGGGCCGCAGGCGCTCAGTAAACTGTTACAGAAGCTGCCCGGTACGTTCCCGTGCCCGGTACTTATTGCCCAACATATTGCCGATGGCTTCGCGAAAAATATGGTGCATTGGCTGGATAGCGTGACCGATCTGAAGGTGCGACTGGCGCAGGAGGACGATCGGGTGGAAGCGGGGTATGTGTATATATTGCCGCCGGAGCAGCACCTGATCGTCAAAAGCAACCAGCGTTTAGCGGCGATCCCAAGACAGGAAAGCGATGTTTACCATCCCAGTTGCAACCTGTTGCTGGAGTCGGTGGCTGAGGTGTTTCGCGAAAAAGCCGTCGGACTGATTATGACCGGCATGGGCAGCGATGGCTGCCGCGGCATTGAGCTTATTGTCCGCCGTGGTGGTACAACGCTGGCGCAGGACGAAGAAAGTTCGGTGGTATTCGGTATGAATAAGAACGCGATCGACAAGCAACTAATACACCGCACGATCCCTCTGGATGGCCTTGCTGCGGTACTGCTTTCGATGGCTTGCCACGGGCATGTTGAGAGTAAATTGCCATGATCCCTAATCTTCCTGACTATGCGCGCCTGATCAAAGAACGGGTCGGTTTGCACTTCGATAACGCCATGGAAGCATTGCTGAAAACGGCGCTGGGTCGGCGAATGGCCGAGCGAAAAATCAATGATTACTATGAATACTATGAACAACTGCGTAGCTCGCAGAATGAGTTTGATAGTTTCATCACGCTGATTACGATTAACGAAACCTATTTTTTCCGTGAAAGCGATACGCTGGATTTAATCTGCGATAAATGGATCCCGCGTCTGTTGCAACAGCGCAGCGGCCCGGTGCGTATTCTGAGTGCCGGATGCTCTTCCGGAGAGGAAGCCTACTCGTTGGCGATCAAGCTGCATGAGAAATACCTCGGCGGGATGGCCCAGCGCATAGAAATTTACGGCTGTGATATTGACCCGGCAATCCTGGCAAAAGCCCGCAACGCCTGCTATTCAAGCTACTCGTTTCGTGGCGTCGACCCGAGTATTCAGCAACGCTATTTTACCCGCTCGGGAAACCTCTACCGACTGCATGATGAGATCCGTGAGAAGGTCTCCTTCCATCGCACCAACATTATAAAAGAACAGTTACTGCCGGAAGTGGACATCATTTTGCTGCGCAATGTGTCCATCTATTTTGATACGCCAACGCGTCGCGAGCTGCACGGTAATTTGCTGAAGATGTTGCAACCACAGGGAGCCTTATTTTTTGGCAATGCGGAAACGCTGGCTAACAATTTCGACATTCTGAAGCTGGAGCAGGAAGAGGGGATTTTCTATTTTTGCCACCATCGTGAAGCGGCAAGGGTTGTGCCTGTCCCCAGAGTTGCGGTGCGCATTCCGCAGCCGAGAGCGGTAGTTGAACAGGTTCCTCTCGTGCCCACTGCGCAGCAGAGTAATGACTGGCTGAAGAAAGCACGCGCCAGCCTCGATGAAAAATGTTTTTCTGAAGCTGAAAAGTGTATCGCCTGTGTATTACGTGACGATCCCCGTAATCAGGATGCGCTTTTGATCCAGGGCGTTATTGCCCTCGAACAGCGTGAGTTTTCTCAAACAGCCGGAAACGCACAGCAGATCCTCGCCCAGGATGAGTGGTCGGCAGAGGCCAAAATGCTGCTCGGCCTGGCGATGATGTGGCAACACCAGACCCAGCAGGCCATCGCCTGGTTCAAACAGGTGGTTTATCAGGAACCTGGCTACTGGCCTGCACACTATTATCTGGCTGAAATGTACCGGCAAAGCGAGTTATACCAGCCTGCTCAACGGACTTATCGTGTGGTGATGCAGTTACTGAACGACGAGATAAACAATCCGTCCTCGGTTTGTCGTCTGCGTTTGCCAATGGTATTTCCTGGCAATACGTTTCGTTTCTTGTGTGAACATCAACTGGCGCAATTCGCCCACCAAAGTGGCTAATAAGAGCGATTATGGCTATCGATCTGAAAAAATTCGTTCTGCGCTTTATTGATGAAGGGAGAGGTCATTTGCAGACGATCAGCGAAGGGGCGTTTCTCCTCTCCGCTGATGAACATACCGACGCCTGGATAGGTGAGATGTTTCGCGCTGCGCATACCCTGAAAGGGGGGGCGCGGATGCTGAAGCTGCAAAGTATTGCCGATGTCACGCATCATCTTGAAGATGTATTGAGTGAACTACGTGATAACAAACTGACGCCGGACAGGGCGCTGGGCAATCTGATCCATGAGTCTGTGGAGTACCTTTCTGGTCAGCTTACCCAGCTTTTTGTCAGCGAAGGGGATAATCAATTGCCACCGGCGGATGCCGGGCTATGCGAACGCCTTGCCCGCGCCAGTCGGGGAGAGGATATCACGCTGACTGGCGAAACTGCCGGGGCAACAGAAAAACCGGTAGTCCCTGCGCCCGCGACGCCAGCCAGCATGGATGCCGGTATTAAGCAGGCGGATTTCGTTCGGGTAAAGCTGAACAAGCTCGATGGCCTGATCGACATTCTGGGGGAGGTGCTCGCCGGACATGATCGCCTGGAACAGCAGATACAAAACCTGAGTCAACTGGTACCACGGTTACCGGGATTGAGTGCTGAACAGCTTCGCCAGCAGATCCACGACTTTAGCGCCCAGTTAAAAGAAAGCGTTCAGCTCCAGCATTTGCAGATGTTTGAACTGTACGATGTGGCGGCGCGGATCCGTATGCTGCCACTTTCAACATTGTTTGAACCCATTTCGCTGCAGGTCAGCGAACTGGCTTCCACACTGAACAAGCAGGTGGTGTGCCGCTTTGTTGGCGGAGAAGTGGAAATCGACCGCCAGCTCATTGATCGGCTTTCGGAGTCGCTGACGCATCTACTGCGTAATGCCGTCGATCACGGGATTGGTGAGATCGACGAACGTCTGGCGCTCGGTAAATCCACTCGCGGCACGATTACCATCACTACTCAGCAGGACGGCAGCGGGATACTACTGCGTATCGAAGATGATGGCCGTGGTCTGAACTATGAGGCCATCAGCGCGAAGGCGGTCAGTAAAGGTCTTGTTCCCGCTTCAATGGTCGGGCAGCTCTCCGAGCAAGAATGTAATGAGCTGATTTTTCATCCCGGCTTTTCGACCAGCAAGATAGTCTCCGAGCTTTCTGGTCGCGGCGTTGGTCTTGATGTGGTGCGCAAAACGGTGGTGACCGACCTGCAAGGCGATTTGCAGGTTTATAGCCGTCCGGGAGTCGGAACCAGCTTTAACCTGCGGTTGCCTGTTTCGTTAACCATGATGCGGATTTTGCAATTTGAAGAGCAGGGGCACCTTTTTGGACTGGCTGCGCAGTATGTGGTTGAGGTGGTGGAATGCACGCCACAGGGGATCAGCGATATCGCCGGACGTCCTGCCATTATCTTGCATAACGAGTTTATCCCGGTGGTTTGCGTAGGCAGCTTACTGGGCATTCATGAACGCCAGAGCAGCTTTTCAACGCCCGGACAGCGATTAATCGTGGTGCAGAACCAGTACAGCAAAATGGCGCTGCAAGTGGATAAGCTCCTCGATGAACGCAAGATGATGATCAAACCGTTACCGAAGCATATGCAACAGCAGTCGCTGGTCTCCGGGATGGTACAAACACCGGATAACCAACTGGTCAGCATCCTGCACGTTCCCGCGCTGATGGCGATGGCGCAACAATCACGGCAAACCAGTACACCAGCGCCCGCCACGAATGTAACGCAGGATGCCTGGCATGTGCTGGTGGTTGATGACTCACTGAATACCCGTGAGATAGAAAAGAACGTGCTGGAAGCGCACGGCTATCAGGTGACTCTGGCAGAAGACGGGCTGTCGGGGCTGCAAAAAGCGAAACTGACCCAGTTTGATGCCGTACTGACGGATGTCGAAATGCCGTTTATGGATGGTTTCACCTTCACCAAATCGTTGCGTGGGGAGAAAAACTACCAGCATACGCCAATCATCATCGTGACGTCCCGCGCGAAGGAAGAGGACCGGCGACGGGGGATTCAGGTGGGCGCGGATGCCTACATCGCCAAGGGCGATTTCGAGCAGGACAGTTTGATAAAAACATTAAAAATGCTTTTGTGCTGATGGCGCAAAATCGAGAGAGAAAATGCGAATTTTATTAGTTGATGATGATCTTTTTGCGGCTGAACTGGCATCCATATTTTTGCAAATGGACGGCTACGATGTGGTGATTGTGGAAAGCGCGATTTCCGCCCTGGCGTGCCTGGACTCGGATAACAACATCGACCTGGTGATTAGCGATCTGCATATGCCAGAGATCAGTGGGTTGGATTTGCTGGCGCTGTTACGCGCTCAGGATTGGGCTAAGCCTTTTATTTTACTGAGTGCCAATGAAGTAACGGGCAGCGACGCTCTGTACGACCGTTGGGTGAAAAAAGATGAAAACCTCGCGGAAAATCTGGGGGCTGCTGTCAATGCGCTACTGCAACCATCTGCGATTAACTGAATAAGCCTACGTGTTTGATGAAACAAGAAAATAAGCATATAGCGATGGCGGCAGCGCAGGAAAAAATAGCGCGTTTACGGCAGGGGTTTCTACGCCGAATTCCCGACATGCTGGCACAAGCGGAAAGATTACTCGTTCAACTGGTCGCAGAACCTAGCGAAGCCTGCCGCAAACAGCTACATATCCTGCTGCACAGTATTCACGGTTCGGCAGGGTCCTTTGGCTTTAGCCCGCTGGCGAATGCTTCAGCAGAAGGTGAGCGTTTACTAACAGAGCCGGAAACAGAGCAAAGCACATTGCATTACGATGAGCTGCGGCGAATCATCAGGTGGTTGTACACCCTGACCCAGGAGCAGCTCAATCTTGAACATCGTATCAGCGATACGGAGTTCACATTACCGATCGCCGCGCAGCGCCCGGAAGAGGGATATGTTCGGCGGGCCAGTAAGCCTATATACCTGTGTGATGATGATATTGACCAGGTTGAGCTGCTCGCGACCCAACTGCGCTGTTTTGGTTTTACCTGCCATGTGTTCGCGAACACGCAGGATTTCACTCAGGCCGTATTGTCGCAACCGCCCGCCGTGGTGATTATGGATGTTAGCTTTCCGGACAACGCCTACGGTGGACCGCTGGCAATGTCGGATTTGAAACAAAAAGTGGGCAAACCTTTCCCTGTACTGTTCCTCTCGTGTCATAGCGATTTCAATGCCCGCGTCAACGCCATCAAATCCGGCTGTGATGGCTACTACGTAAAGCCTGCGTCTATCACCGATTTAGTCCAGGAACTTCATCGCCTGACTCAACCGTCGCTGAAAAAGCCTTACCAGGTATTGTTGATTGATGACGAACCCGCGGTGGCGGAATACAACGCAGAGATGCTGCGCATGGCGGGTATGGAAGTGCATGTGCTGGAAAAACCTCACTATCTACTGCATGTACTGAATGCGCAGCCGATCGATCTGGTGTTGATGGATTACCACATGCCGGAATTCAGCGGTGAGGAACTGACAAAACTGATTCGCCAAATACCGCAGCATATTGGCCTGCCTATCGCCTATCTCTCCAGTGAGACCAATAAGCATGCGCAGTTGGGAGCAATGAGCATTGGCGCGGAGGATTTTATCCTCAAACAGAGCGACCCTGAGGAGCTGATCCGCGCCGTATCGATTCGCGCGGAAAGAATGCGCGTCCTGCGTGCACGCATGTCGCAGGACAGTCTGAGCGGGTTATATAACCACTCAACGACCACCCATTTTCTCAAAAGCGCGATTGCCGAGTCGAACTACAGCGGCAACCCGTTTTGTATGGTGATGGTGGACCTGGATCGCTTTAAAAGTATTAACGATACCTACGGTCATGCGGTCGGTGACCAGGTAATTGTCGGTATTTCGCAGTTGTTCTCCCATCGCTTACGCAGCACCGATATCGTTGGCCGTTATGGTGGTGAAGAGTTTGTCATCATTATGCCCAACACCAGCAGTGACAAGGCCGCGCGCGTGGTCGAACGATTGCGTAGGGATTACGAGCAGGTCACATTTTCCGTTAACGACGCCAGTTTTCACAGTACCTTCAGCGCGGGTATTGCCCAGTGGCAGTTTGGCGATCGGATTGAAACGCTGCGTGAGCGTGCCGATCAGGCGCTGTATGCCGCGAAACAAAATGGCCGTAACACTTTCTGCATTGCCGAGTAAAAGGAGTCAATATGAGCCAACAGCTGGAGCAGATTCTTGCGCTGAACCATGGTGAAAAACCGGAGTGTGAAAACGTTGATGAACCCCAGCGCACGCTGGTGTTATTTCAACTGGCGGGTAAAAATTTTGCCTTCTATGGGGCGCAAATTAAAGAGATCCTTGCAGAGCGCCCGATCTCCTGGGTTCCCTGCTGCGCGCCAATGCTTGAAGGGGTCATCAACTATCGTGGACGGGTGGAATCGGTGATGAGACTGGACAGCCTGATCGATAAACCTACCGTTAATTCGGCAGGTAAGCGCACTATTTTGATTGGATGCGCCGAGAAAATGCAAAGTGGGATCCTGATAGATAAACTGATTGATGTGTTGGAAGTCGCCGAAAGCCAGATTCATTTGCCAGGAGATTCGTTGCCCCCGGCGTTACAAAGCATCGCTGTGGGGGTGGTTAACGTGATAGAAACCTGGTACACGCTGCTCGATCTGAATCTGGTCTTTGAGCGTTATCAGGAGACCAGCGGTTATGACGGCACCCACTAATCTGGCGGCGGTACGTATTACTTTGGGAGCGCTAACGTTGTATATACCGGCAAACCAGGTTGGTGTGTGTTCGTTAGTGACTCAGGTTGTGCCTGAAATCCCCCGATTTAGCCAGTGGCTGGGGATTGCTGATGAGCCGCAGGAGGGATGGCATTTGCATTTACGCGTCCCGGACAGTGGCGTTGAAACCGGCTGGTACCTATGGGGACAACTTGAGAATGTGATGCTCTCCGGCGACATTATTTTTGCTGTACCTCCGCTTCTGGCGCGTAACTGTCATCTGCCTGCGCTTCGTGCCCTGGTGGGACGTGAGGCGTTTAGCCCGCTATTAAGCTGGCGCTGACACGCTGCGGGAGCTTTAACGGTCCCGCAGCATGAGAAGGCTGGGAGTGCTAAATCCCGTTACTGGATATAAGCATCAACAGCCCGACTGACCAGCTTAGTCATAAAGTTGTCAATCTTATCAATGGTCTGCTTGTCCTGAAGATCGTAGGTTTTTGCTACGTCATCCAGGTTTTCATAACCGACCCAAACTCGCCCGATCTTATCCTGCCATACGGAGACACGTAACGGCAGATCCAGCGCGACCCCCTGTTTATCCTGCATCAGTTTTGTGCCGACTTTAGGGTTACCAAATACCAGGACTTTCGTTGGCCTGAGGTTCATTCCCGCGCCCTCGGCATTTTTCTCGTGATCAATTTCAGTGAATACCGGAACGCCTTCGCTTTTCAGAATGGCTTTCAGTCGGGAGACCGTCTCATCGACAGAGAATTTACTTTCCTGGTTTTTGATCTTCTCTGAATTTAACCCAGAACCCAGCCCGATTTTATAGGCTTCAGCGATATCACGAGCCACCTGAGTCATGTCTACGCCTTCTTTGTTGGTCAGCATTGTCACGCAAACCAGTTCATCACCGGCGGTAAAGCGGCTCAGATAGGCACTAAAGCCACCTGTGGTTCCTTTGATTTCCAGAAAACCAGGGTGGCGGGTAAATTCCCAGCCGGCCATGGCAGGCACGACTTTGCCATTTTTCAGTTTTGCCGGGCTATAGATAATGTCGCGCAGCTTTTTGTCTTTAACTAGCGTGCTGCCGGCAAGACCGATATCCCACTTACTGATGTCTTCCGCTGATGACCACAGACCACCGTAGGCGAACAGATTATCAGTGGCGATCGCGCTAACAGGCGCCAGTTTGTCACCCGCTGCGACGTAACCTGTTGCAGGCTCAACAGGGTTGATCCAGTCAATTTCTGACTTAAATTTCGAATGCTGATTGTGTTGCTTGTCAGGCGTCGGGCGATCAAGGAATGCTTTCGTTGGCATGTCTTTTGCGAACATGGTGCTTTGCAGACCTAACGGCGCAATTTGGTATTTGTTGACGAAGTCTACGTAACTCATTCCGCTGACTTTCTCGATAGCCATACCTAACAGGATAAAGTCAGTTGCGCTGGAGTTGATGTCCGTGCCATTTTTAAATTCGAGCGGTTTATCTTTAACAAGATCAACCAGCTGCGCAGGTGTATATTTTTGCTCTTGTTTATAGCCGAAAGATCTGAAATCAGGGATCCCGGATGAGTGCTGCATTAATTCCAGAATCGTAATGTTATGCCAGCTTTCCGGCAGGCCAGGCAAATAAACACTCACAGGAGTATTAAGAGCCAATTTACCTTGCTCTACCAGTTGCATTACTGCGACTGCAGTAAAAGCTTGCGTGATAGGGCCAATTCCCCACATGGTTTTGGTGGAAGCAAGCTCATCATTGGCTGCCGTTGCCAGACCGTATCCCGCTGAGCGCGGAATATAAGGCGCCTGAACAATCGCCATGGATAAACCCGGCAGATTATTTTTCGCCATTACCTCGGCAATGATCTGATCGATATATTTGCCGTTGACCTTTAATTGTGGATCACCACGGTTAACTAAGTAAGTTGTCTCATTTGTACTGGCAGCGGCCAATACCTGAGTAGCTGAAACAGACATGGAAAGTAAAATACATGCCGAAATAACCTTTAACTTAAGATTCATGGAAAAGCTCCGCGCTTAATGAAATTTATTTTGATGGCTAATGGATGAGCGATGTTGTACATACAATTACCCTCGGTAACCGTACTCATAGCTATTACTTAGCTGTTGCCTTTACCTTTTCAACCGTGGTGTCGGTGTCCCATAAATCATTGGCAATGATGCGGTAGTTGGTTAGAGCGGCGAGATAACCGTCACCTTCCGGAATGCGCGGACCCGCTGTCGCATCTTTAACGACGACAACTTCAAAACCTTGCTCAATCAATTCACGCATATGGGATTCAATACACAGATTGGCAGCCATACCGGCGAGAATGACCTGTGAGACACCGCGTTTTCTTAATTGCAGTACCAGGTCGTTGGTTTCTGGTCCGAAAATCTTATGCGGTGAGGCAATGACCGTTTCGCCATCATAAATATATGGCTTAAACTGCGGTAAAAAGTCTGCGCCGGAATTTTCAAAATTCTCCATCGTCAGTGGACCTTTACGATTGAACATTCCAGTGCCGTGCATAAATGTTTCTCCCGGTGCGGTAGATTGCCATTTATGGTCGTGCGGAAAGTAATAATGTGGAGAAATAAAAACAGGCATTTGTGCTTCTCTTGCCATTTTGAACAACGTCTCGAGATTTTCTACAGTATTATTTTCAATAATGCTGTCTTTAAAAACCTCCCAGCCAATACCCTGAGGACTTAAAAAATCGATCTGTGGATCGACTACCACCAACGCAGCTTCCTTATTATTAAGTGTTATACCTTTGCGTGGTAAGCCATAGGCCTCTGGTTCAGAATAGATTTCTGACATGCTCATCTTGCTCATAAAATTTACCTGTATTTTTATCTAATGTGATAGTGACTATCTGATTATTAAATAGCGCTGGTAAATATGGCATGGTTTCAGAACGGGGCATTTGTTCAGGACGCTGGGAATATTGTCATTACGTATTCTAATTACGATAGTGGGCATATCACTGCCCACTCCGTTAGAGGTCGTATTGCTGGCGTCGCCGTTCTAAACGACGATCGCGCAGGGTGGAATAAATAAAGGTCATCACAAACAGTAGTGAAAATAGTACGACGATGGTGGGGGCCGGTGCACTGTCGATGAAAAAAGACAGGTACACGCCCATAAACGAGGTAACGACCGACATAATCACCGCCAGCCACAAGGCGTGGGAAAATTTCCGCGTCATTAAAATCGCAATGGCGCCAGGCGCAATCAGTAAGGAGATCGACAAAATAATCCCTACTGATTTTAGCGTGGCGACAATCGTCAGGGCGATCATGCACAGCAGGCCGTAATGTAGCAGTGCAGTGTTAAGCCCACTGGCCTTTGCCTGATGCGGGTCGAACGCATGCAGCAGCAGATCTTTCCACTTAAGCCCAATAATAAGCGCTATCCCAAGCGTAATAACCGCGGTTTGTATGATGTCGCTGAACGATACGCCCAGCATGTCGCCGAACAGAATATGATCGAGATGGACCTCTGACTGGATAGAGACGTACAGCACCAGCCCTGCGCCAAACATGCCGGAAAAGACGATTCCCATCAGGGTATCGCGTTTGATGCGGCTGTTATCGTCGAGATAACCCGTCGCCACCGCACAGAACAGCCCGGCGATAAATGCGCCAATTGCCAGTGGGATGCCCGCAATCCACGCCAGTACAATTCCCGGGAAAACCGCGTGGCTCATTGCATCGCCCATCAGCGCCCAGCCTTTGAGTACTAAAAATACAGACAGCAGCGCGCAGGGCACGGCGACAATGGTGGAGATGACCAGCGCATTGACCATAAAACCAAACTGAAAGGGTTCCAGCAGCGTTGTTAAGATCATACTGACTCCTTGTTCACCAGACGGGCGCGGCGGCGATTCGCCAGCAGACCGTGTTTTGGTGCGAAGACAAATGCCAGCAGGAACAGCAGCGTTTGCAGAACGACAATAATTCCGCCGGTTGCACCGTCCAGCCAGTAGCTCAGCCAGGCGCCGAAAAAGCTGGTCAGGCTGCCAATAGCTACGGCGATAGTGAGCAGGCGTGGAAAACGATCGGTCAGCAGCCAGGCCGTTGCACCGGGCGTAACCACCAGGCAAATCACCAGAAATGCGCCGACGGTTTGCAGCGCGGCGACCGTGGAAACGGAGAGCAGCGTAAAAAATAACAGCTTCAACCGGCCCGGATTCAGACCGATAGAGCGCGCGTGGTTTTCATCAAAAAAAACCACCATCAGATCTTTCCACTTCAAAAACAGGATGGTTAGCGAAATAACCCCGATGATGGCCAGTTGCAGAATATCTTCTGGCGCAATCGCCAGCACGTTGCCGAGAATGATGGTCTGAATGTTCACCGACATCGGATTGAGCGACACCATAAACAGCCCGATACCGAAAAAAGACGAAAAAATCAGTCCGATAATCGCATCTTCCTTCAGGCGCGAACGTTGATTAAGAAACAGCATACTGCCCGCCGCCAGTCCGCCGGAAAGGAATGCGCCAAGCGCGAAGGGAAGCCCTAACATATAAGCGCCTGCCACGCCCGGCACGATAGAGTGCGACAGCGCATCGCCAATCAGCGACCAGCCTTTGAGCATCAGATAGCAGGAGAGAAACGCACACAGGCCGCCGACCATTGCCGAGACCCACATGGCGTTGAGCATGTACTGGTAGCCAAACGGCTCCGTTAGCCAGTTCATGGTTATTCCCCCTCGTTTGCCGTGCGTCGCGAAATAAACGGGCGTTCATCATCGGTAATCACGTGCTGTTCACCGCCGCTCAGCGCAACGTGACGCAGTACGCCGCTGAATGCCAGTTCAAGATTCTCGGGGGTAAAGGTGGTTTCGGTGGGTCCACTTGCCAGCACCGTGCCCTTAATCATCACCGTGTAATCACAAAACTCGGTGACGGATCCCAAATTATGGGTAGAGACCAGCATGGTTCGACCCTCATCACGCAGTTCACGCAGCAGGTCGATGATCCGGGCCTCGGTTTTTACATCCACGCCGGTAAAGGGTTCATCCAGTAAAATAACCTGTCCGTCCTGTGCGATGGCCCTTGCCAGAAAAACACGCTTTTTCTGCCCACCGGACAGTTCACCTATCTGACGATGGCGATAATCCAGCATATCAACTCGCGCCAGCGCCGCATCTACGCAGGCGTGGTCAATTTGTTTTGGTCGACGCAGCCAGCCCATATGGCCAAAGCGTCCCATCATCACCACATCTTCCACCAGTACCGGAAATGACCAGTCCACCTCTTCTGACTGGGGGACATAGGCGATCAGATTCTGTTTGAGCGCCTTATTTACCGGCTGTTGCAGAATTGAGATTTCCCCCTGCGCCAGGCGGACAAAACCCATCAGCGCTTTAAAAAGCGTTGATTTTCCCGAACCGTTTACGCCGACCAGAGCGGCAATTGAGCCGCCCGGAACCTGAAAAGTGGCGTCCCGCAATGCGGTATGACCGTTGCGATACGTCACCGTAACCTGATTTACGGTAATCGCAGAGTGACTCATGGTTGGCTCTCCAGACCCTTGTTGATGCCGTTAACAATGGTTTGCGTGGTGACGCGCAGTAAATCCAGATAGGTCGGTACCGGACCGTCGGCTGCACTGAGCGAATCGACATACAGCACGCCGCCGTAATGCGCGCCAGACTCACGGGCAACCTGACGCGCTGGTTTGTCGGACACAGTGCTTTCGCTAAATACCGTCGGGATATGATGCTCTCTGATGGCATCGATAACCTTGCGTACCTGCTTGGGCGTACCCTGCTGATCGGCATTGATCGGCCACAGATACAGCTCCTTGAGATTGTTATCACGAGCTAAATAAGAGAATGCGCCTTCGCTGGTGACCAGCCAGCGTTTATCAGCAGGGAGCTTTGCCAGTTCTGTATGCAGTGGCGCCAGGGTCTGCTGGATTTTCGCTTTATAATTCTGCGCATTATTCTGGTAGGTTGCGGCATTGTCCGGATCATATTTGATCAGCGCATCGCGAATGTTATCCACGTAGATCAGCGCGTTCTCTGCTGACATCCAGGCATGCGGGTTTGGTTTACCGTTGTACGGCCCTTCGCTGATGCCCATTGGCTGCACGCCGTTTGAGACCATCACTTCAGGTACGCCGGACAAATTTTGGTAGAAGCGGGCAAACCATAGTTCGAGGTTTAGACCGTTGGAGAGAATAAGCTGTGCACCTTGCGCCCGTTTAATATCGCCTGGGGTTGGTTGATATTCGTGAATTTCAGCACCCGGTTTGGTGATAGAACTAACGTCCGCCGCGTCACCTGCTACATTGCTTGCCATATCGGCAATCACCGTAAAGGTGGTTACCACTTTGAATTTTTCTTTCGCCCAGGCAGGTGACAGCGTCAGCGCTGTTAACACGCTGGCAAGGAGAAATGACTTCAGATGGGGCAGATGCGGCATAGTATCCCTCGCAACAAAGTGGTTAATTTATCATCGAATATAGCCTTTGCTATGTTATATAGCACATGGCATAAACAAATGAAAATAATTCTTATTTGCGTAGGGTGCTAAGGATGTATCACCTTCAGGTAATAGTTCTGTGCTTAGTTAAGGTGTATTATTTATGCAACTTAATTGTGGAGGCATCATGTCCGGCAAACGCATTGCACGTGAAAAAATGACGATCCAGAGAATGATTTCGCTCTACGAGAGCCAGTGCCCGCAGGCTTCAGGCGAGCCGGGGCATTACGATGCGTTATTTGCCTATGCGCAAAAGCGCCTCGACAAGTGCGTATTTGGTGAGGAAAAACCGGCCTGTAAACAGTGTCCTGTGCACTGTTATCAACCTGCTAAACGCGAAGAGATGAAGCAAATTATGCGTTGGGCTGGGCCGAGAATGCTCTGGCGTCACCCGATTCTGACCGTACGTCACCTGATTGATGACAAACGTCCAGTGCCGGAGTTACCCGAGAAGTACCAGCGGAAAAAATAAGGTCGCTGTGCGCCGGATGGCGGCTGCGCCTTATCTGGCCTACGAGAATAAGTGCATCTGTCGCGTAGGCCCGATGCGCATTGCGCCATCGGGCAACTTAGCCATGTGGTGATGAATGGCGACTACGCTTTGGTGGCAATCAGAATAGCTGAGGCTTTGATCAGCGCAACAACACGGCTTCCCTGACTCAGTTTCATCTCTTGCTGACTTTCGTTGGTGACGACGGCAACAATCTCGAAGCCTGCGTCAGTTTTGATATGTACCGTGGCGTTGACTGCGCCTTCTGTGACCTGGGAAACACTGCCAGCAAACTGGTTGCGGGCAGAGAACTTCAGACCACAGTCTTCAGTTGCCAGCGTCAC
Source organism: Citrobacter sp. Cpo074 (assembly GCF_030332745.1). NCBI lineage: Bacteria > Pseudomonadati > Pseudomonadota > Gammaproteobacteria > Enterobacterales > Enterobacteriaceae > Citrobacter > Citrobacter sp. Cpo074. The sequence continues at coordinate 187,988 of NZ_JAOWHG010000038.1, read as the reverse complement.
CCATGGCGCTTTAATCAGGGCAATTGCTTCTTTCCCTTTCGCCAGACCCAGCGCCTGCTGGCTGCTATGGGTTACAATCGCGACCAGTTTTGCGCCGCCAGCCAGCGTCAGTTCAACTTCATCATTCACTGCGCCCGTAGCGACTGCGCTCACCGTACCGGTTAATTGATTACGTGCTGATACCGCCATACTGCCTCCTTTCGTTGAGATATCACCCAGTATAGCCACACTGGCTAAACCAGTGCATCCTTATCAATGCCTAATCTCTTCATGCGTGAGAGTAACGTTGTACGTTTCAGCCCCAGCCTTTGTGCCGCGCCTTTGGGACCGGCAACCACCCCGTTGGTTTCTTTCAGTACGCGCATAATCAACTGGTATTCATCTTCACCGTCCTGCGCGACTTCGGTTGCCACCGGAGGCGTAGACGGCGTCAAAGGGGCAATATCCGGAAGGGATAGTTGCAGTACGTTGCCCCGGGTAAGCAGAACCGCTCGTTCTACCACGTTTTCCAGCTCACGCACGTTACCCGGCCATTCCATACAGCTCAGTGTGCGCAGAGCCTCGGCGGGAATACTGTCGATATTGCGTCCCATCCGACGAGCAATTTTAAAGGTGAAGGCTTTTACCAGCAGCGGAATATCTTCCGGGCGCTCACGCAGCGGCGGCAGATGGATCGGGAAGACGTTCAGTCGGTAATACAGATCGTTACGAAATTCGCGATCGGCAACCATCTTCTTCAGATCGCGGTTGGTGGCGGCGATCAAACGGACATCGGTCTGGATCAGCTTATTACTGCCCAGACGTTCAAATTCCTGCTCTTGCAGAACCCGCAGTAGCTTAGGCTGAAGCTCCAGCGGCATATCGCCAACTTCATCGAGGAACAGCGAACTTTTGTCCGCCAGTTCGAAACGCCCAATACGTTGCGTGCTGGCCCCGGTAAACGCGCCGCGCTCATGACCAAACAGATCGCTCTCCAGCAATCCGGCAGGCATTGCCGCGCAGTTCATCTTCACCATCCGGCGGGCGTTACGTCCGCTCAGGTTGTGAATGGCTCGTGCGATCAGCTCTTTACCCGTTCCGGTCTCACCCAGAATCAAGACGGTGCTGTCGCTTTGCGCCACCATTTCGACCTGCTTGAGTACGCTGTACATAGCTTCGCTGCGACCAATGATTTCGCCGAACTCACTCTCTACGTTGTTGAGTTGTTCAGTCAACGCCAGGTTTTCATCGACCAGACGTTCCTTCAGGCGGTGAATTTCCTGGTAGGCTAGCGCGTTATCCACGGCAATTGCCACACGCTCGGCAATCTGGCGCAATAGCTTGAGGTTGGCGGTAGTGAAAACTTTCTCTTCGCACTGTGCCAGCTTGAGTACGCCGAGCATAGTATTGCCGGACATCAGCGGTAGCAGACACAGGGTTTGTAGCTGGTTGCCCCAGGTTTCGAACAGCATCCGTTCGTAAGGGGCAAGGATGTCACGTTCGCTCAGGTTGATCAGCAGCATCTCTTTGCTTTTGAAGACCCGTTCAGAGAGCGTGCCCGCTTCGTCCACTTCACTCTGTTCGTGTGCCGGATGATGTTCATCCAGATAGTGAGTGGAATAGATACTGAGTTTATTTTTGCGATCGCTGCGTAACACGATGCTGATGGCATCGATGTCGAAGTAGTGGTGGATCTCTTTGGCGACTTCGCTGACCAGCTCATCAATATCCAGTCGGGAGAGCACGGCATTGGTGATGGCGACCAGGATGCGAAAGTTGTCACGCTCACGACACAGCAGATCGTAATCGACGTTGTTGCTGACTCTGCTTTGAATTTGTTCAGCAACGACGCCGACTATCTGAGTGAAGGTCTGTAGACGGTTATATTCTTTTTCACTCCACGGACGGTCTTCGTTACGGATGAATTCGCAACCGCCAAAGATGCGCCCATCTGCCGCCAGTGGCAGCAGGCAGTAGTGGCCAAATTCAGAATACAGTCCACCTGAAGCCAATTGTGGCCATGTTTCCGTAAACTCATGATAGTTGCAGTGCAACGCATCAGGGCGAGACAAAATACGGCGTACCGGACCATGTGCCAGCACCGTTTCGTCTTCATAATCGATGGGTTTACCATTTTCACGCGTTGCAAAATAACGCGCACGTTGCGTTTGTGCCTGCCATAAGACAATAGCCGCGCAGTCGGCCAGCGCTGAACGCTTGACCAGCTGCGAAAGTGCCTCGCTAAGAGACGGGAGATCGGGCTGCTGTAATAATGTACGAGTAATATCGAACAGGCCTTGCTGTCCGAGGTCACTCATCGGTGTATACGACATATTGCTTTTCCAGGGAAAGCACCGCAGAACGGTGCGAAAACGGTAAATGAATTATAGGTATAAGTCGTAAATTATTGCCGGATGGCTGACCGCAAACTCGCTGGTCACGCAATCCGTAGGCCTGATAAGCAAAGCGCCATCAGGCGTTATGCAGCGTTAATGCCGGATAGTGACGCTAATGCGTCTTATCCGGCCTACAGCATGCTGCCAACCGGCTGCTAGCATATACGAGGTAATGGTTCGGCGTGTGGTAAATCGAGGGTTCGTTTCACGCCGTAGAGTCCGGCAAGACGAACACCTTTGCGTTCAACCACTTCACCAATCATTGCAGCATCGCACCCTAAAGGATGCGCGCGCAGCGCGGCAAGTACGGTTTCAGCGGCCTGGCGTTCAACGGCAATCACCAGTTTGCCTTCGTTAGCAAAGTTGAGGGCATCCAGACCCAGCAGCTCGCAAACGCCACGCACCGCGGGCTTCACGGGCAGAGCAGCTTCCGACAGCTCAATACCAAATCCGCATGCAGCGGCAAATTCATGCGTGACCGCATTCACGCCGCCACGGGTGGCGTCACGAAGCGCCTTCACGCCAGGAATATCACGCAGCGTCTGGATAAGAGGTGTTAACACCGCGCAGTCGCTGACCAGTTCGCCATCCAGACCCAATTGCTCGCGTAGGTTAAGGATAGTTGCCCCGTGATCGCCAAGAGAGCCACTGACCAGCAGCACATCACCCACGCTGAGAGTCTGTGCACCCCAGTGAATGTTGGCGGGAATTGCCCCCATTCCGGCAGTGTTAATGAACAGCTTGTCTGCTGCACCACGCTGCACGACTTTGGTATCGCCAGTCACGATGGCGATGCCTGCTTCGCGCGCGGTTGCTGCCATGCTGTTAACAACGGTTTTCAGTGTCTCCATCGGCAGACCCTCTTCGAGGATAAAACCGCAGGAGAGGTAGCGTGGAATAGCCCCGCTGACCGCTACGTCGTTAGCCGTACCGCAGATGGCCAGCTTGCCGATATTGCCGCCGGGGAAGAACAACGGATCGATAACGTAGCTGTCAGTTGAAAACGCCAGACGATCGCCTTCTGCCACCAGTTGTGCCAGTTCCAGACGCGCTTGATCTTCTTGTTCCGCCAGCCACGGATTCGCAAAAGCCTCCATAAACAGACTGTTGATCAACTGCTGCATAGCCTGACCGCCGCTACCGTGGGCGAGTTGTACGCTGCTCATGCTTCACACTCCTGCTGACGATACTGATACCAGGCGGCACATGCGCCTTCTGAGGAGACCATCAGGGCGCCAAACGCGGTCTCCGGGTTACACGTTTTGCCAAATAACGGGCACTGATGTGGTTTACATCTGCCCGTCAGCACTTCCCCACAACGCGCGCGCGGATCGTCATACACCTGCTGCGGCGCTGGCTGGAAATGTGCTTCGGCATCAAAGCGCTGATAGTCCGGCGTCAGGTGAACGCCAGAGGATTCGATAACGCCCAGACCGCGCCATTCGCTGTCACCATTGACGCAGAACACCTCGGCAATGGCCTGTTGCGCTAACGCGTTACCGGCATCCGGTACCACGCGGCGGTACTGGTTTTCTACCTGGCTTTGGGCTGCAATTTTCTGCTCAATTAACATCACTACGCCTTGCAGGAGATCAAGCGGTTCGAAACCGGCGACCACCAGGGGGCGATGGAAATCTGAAGCAATGAAATTATAGGCGTCGGTGCCAATTACCATGCTGACGTGGCCCGGTGCTAAAAAGGCGTCGATACCGTTGTCTGGCTGTTCCAGCAGACTGCGCAGCGTAGGGATAAGCGTGATGTGCTGGCAGAAAAAGTAAAAGTTCTGCACGTCACGCTGCTTTGCCTGTTGCAGGGTGATAGCAGTCGTTGGCATTGTGGTTTCAAAACCCAGGCCAAAGAACACCACTTTACGCGTTGGGTTTTCCTGCGCCAGCTTCAGTGCATCCATCGGTGAATAGACAATACGGATATCCGCACCGCGCGCCTTGGCTTGCAGCAGGGAGCCTTGCTTACCCGGGACGCGCATAGCGTCGCCAAAGGTGCAGAAAATCACTTCTGGATGGCTGGCGATTTCTACACAGCTGTCGATTCTGCCCATCGGCAGAACGCAAACCGGGCAACCCGGACCATGAATAAACTCCACGTTTTCCGGTAGCAACTGGTCGAGCCCGAATTTGAAGATAGCGTGGGTATGACCACCACAAACTTCCATGATCCGCAGCGGGCGTTCAGCCGTGTAGGAGAGGTGGGCGGCACGTTCACACAGGTGCTCTATCAACTGCATCACCTGTTCTGGTGCGCGGTATTCGTCAACAAAACGCATTTATTTTTCCTCGCCGTACAGCAACGCGCCGACATCCGGCTCAACGTCAAACATGTTTTGCAGCGCGTCGAGCGTATCGCGCGCTTCAGCTTCATTAATGATGCTCATGGCAAAACCGACGTGGACCAGTACCCACTGGCCGAGACGCGGTTGGCCATGTTCATCACAGCTACCGACCAGCGTCAGGTCGACGTCGCGCTGAATACCGCAGACGTCGACTTTGGCCTGGTTGCCATCAATGGTGCGGATTTGACCCGGAACACCTATGCACATCGCTGCGTCTCCAGCCAGGAGAGCCATTGATCCATCCCTTCTCCACTGGTGGCGGAAATTAGGATAATCTCAATCCCCGGGTTCACTTCCCGGGCGCTGGCAATGCATTTTTCAACGTCAAAATTGAGGTACGGCAGTAGATCCACTTTGTTGAGCAGCATCAGCGATGCGGCGGCAAACATATGCGGGTATTTCAGCGGTTTGTCTTCACCTTCGGTTACTGAAAGCACGGCCACTTTATGGCGCTCGCCGAGGTCGAAGCTGGCCGGGCAGACCAGGTTGCCGACGTTTTCAATGAACAGAATACCGTTATCGTCAAGCGGCAAACGCGGCGCGGCGTCAGCAATCATTTGTGCGTCGAGGTGGCAACCTTTACCGGTGTTGACCTGAATGGCGGGTGTGCCTGTGGCGCGAATACGGGCGGCATCGTTCACCGTCTGCTGGTCACCTTCAATAACGGCGCACGGCACGCTATCTTTCAACTTCATCAGCGTTTCGGTCAGCAGGGTAGTTTTACCAGAGCCCGGGCTTGAAACAAGGTTCAGCACCAGATGCTGACGGGCCGCAAAGCGGGCACGGTTGCGCTCGGCGAGGCGGTTGTTTTTGTCCAGTACGTCAATTTCCACTTCCAGCATACGGCGTTGGCTCATACCTGGTGCGTGGGTTCCGGCCTCACCGTGACCGTAGTGCAAATCGCCTTCTTCGGTCTGGCTCGGTGTGAAATTTGAGGTCTTCACACCGGTAATATTCAGCGCCGGACGAGCCGCCGGGGCAAATGGCGCGCTGCGAAACGCCGAGTGGGGATTATGCTCATCACCCTCTATATATAGGTTGCCTTCAGCGCAACCACATGTCGTACACATCGCTCACTCCTGATCTTTTTACTTGCGATACATCTGTTGCCGGATGGCTGCGTTGCCTTATCCGGCCTACAAACGAGCTGTTTCTGTAGGCTGGATAAGACGCTTAAGCGTCGCCATCCGGCGCTGGAGTTTCATCTATTTCAATACGTCGAATCTGTAAGCCGTCATCGGCCACAATTCTCAGCATATCGCTGTTGCATTGCGGGCATCGGCGCACGCGTTGCGTCAGTAACGTGACGTATTGCTGACAAGATTCGCACCAACATTCGGCTTCTTGTTCTTCGAGGTGGAGTTTACAACCTTCTGCAAGGGTCCCGCGGCATACCAGATCAAAACAAAAGGAGAGAGCGCTGGTTTCTACGCAAGAAAATGCGCCAATTTTGAGCCAGACCCCAGTTACTCGCTTAGCACCGTGTTGCGTGGCCTGTTGTTCAATCAATTCCAGTGCCCGTTGGCAGAGGGTTATTTCGTGCATACCGCCTCCTGTGAAGTTGCCGTATTAAAAGCAATAAGCATGCCAGGTTGATTTTTTTCATTCGTGACAATGACGACGATGACGAAATGACATGTCGTCACCCGCCTTTGATTTTTTATCTATATGAAAATTAAGTAATTTAATTTTGGCATGAAATGTGCTTAAGGCTGTTCATCTCTGCTAAACGGGTAACCTGACATGACTATTTGGGAAATAAGCGAAAAAGCCGATTACATCGCTGAACGGCATCGTCGCCTACAGGACCAGTGGCGTATTTACTGCAACTCGCTGGTTCAGGGGATCACCCTGTCAAAAGCGCGTTTGCATCATGCGATGAGCTGCGCACCGGACAAGGATCTCTGCTTCGTCCTTTTTGAACACTTCACTATCTACGTCACGCTGGCGGACGGCTTTAACAGCCATACCATCGAATACTACGTCGAAACGAAAGACGGTGATGATAAGCAGCTGATTGCACAGGCAGAATTGACTATCGACGGTAAGGTCGATGAGCGTATTAGCAACCGCGATCGCGAGCAGGTGCTGGAGCACTATCTCGAAAAAATCGCCACCGTCTACGACAGCCTGTACACCGCGGTTGAGAACAATATGCCGGTGAATTTAAGCCAGCTGGTTGAGGGACATAGCCCGGCTTAAGCCTCGGGTGCTGCCCACTTTGTCATGGTGCGGTCTACATACTGCGTCACGACGTTTTAGGGAATGGGCATGTCGAAAAATGTCGAAATGACATTTGGTAGACATGTTTTCGTCAAAAATGACTATCACCTGAGGAATGCCTGGTGAATCGTTTTGTAATTGCTGACTCCACTCTTTGTATTGGCTGCCACACCTGTGAAGCCGCCTGCTCAGAGACACATCGCCAGCATGGCCTGCAGTCAATGCCGCGCCTGAAAGTGATGTTAAATGAAAAAGAATCCGCGCCGCAGCTTTGCCACCAGTGTGAAGATGCGCCTTGCGCCACCGTGTGTCCGGTTAATGCCATTAACCGCGTTGATGGCGCCGTACAGCTGAACGAAAGCCTGTGCGTAAGCTGCAAACTGTGCGGGATCGCTTGTCCGTTTGGCGCGATAGAGTTTTCCGGTAGCCGTCCGCTACACATTCCGGCAAACGCCAATACGCCAAAAGCGCCTCCGGCTCCGCCAGCGCCTGCTCGCGTGAGTTCGCTGTTGGACTGGGTTCCTGGCGTTCGTGCCATCGCGGTGAAATGCGATCTGTGTAGTTTTGACGAGCAAGGTCCTGCCTGCGTGCGCATGTGTCCGACCAAAGCCCTGCATCTGGTGAGCAACATGGATATCGCCCGCGCCAGCAAACGTAAGCGAGAGCTGACTTTCAATACCGATTTCGGCGATCTCACCTTGTTTCAGCAGGCTCAGAGTGGGGATGCAAAATGAGCGCAATTTCACTGATTAACAGCGGCGTAGCCTGGTTTACAGCGGCTGCGGTTCTGGCATTTCTGTTTTCATTTCATAAATCGCTGAGCGGATGGATTGCTGGGGTTGGCGGTGCAGTCGGCAGCCTGTGTACGGCAGCCGCGGGTTTTACCGTTCTGACTAATGCGCTGGCAGTGAGCGGCGTGATGCCGTTTATTGGTCACAGTCTGCAAATTACTCCGCTTAATGCTATCTGGCTGATTACACTGGGCCTGTGCGGCCTGTTTGTCAGCCTGTACAACATTGACTGGCATCGTCATCCTCAGGTGAAAGCTAACGGCCTGCTGGTGAATCTGCTGATGGCCGCGGCGGTATGTGCGGTGGTTGCCAGCAACCTCGGTACGCTGGTGGTGATGGCGGAAATCATGGCGCTGTGTGCCGTGTTCCTCACCGGATGCAGTAAAGAAGGCAAACTGTGGTTTGCGCTGGGGCGTATTGGTACGCTGCTGCTGGCGGTCGCCTGCTACCTGGTGTGGCAACGTTACGGCACTCTGGAGCTGCGTCTGCTAGACCTGCGCACCCAGGAGCTGCCGCTCGGATCTGACATCTGGCTGCTGGGCGTGGCAGGTTTTGGCCTGCTGGCCGGGATTATTCCGCTCCACGGTTGGGTGCCACAGGCACACGCCAATGCCAGCGCACCGGCTGCGGCGCTGTTCTCTACCGTCGTCATGAAGGTTGGTCTGTTGGGTATTCTCTCCCTGTCGCTGCTGGGCGGTAACGCGCCGCTGTGGTGGGGGATTACGCTGCTGGTGCTGGGCATGATCACCGCGTTTGTTGGTGGTCTGTATGCGCTGATGGAACACAATATCCAGCGCCTGCTGGCGTACCACACGCTGGAAAACATCGGCATTATTCTGCTGGGTCTGGGCGCTGGCGTGACCGGAATTTCCCTGAATCAACCGGCACTGATTGCGCTGGGTTTGACCGGCGGTCTGTACCACCTGGTAAACCACAGCCTGTTCAAAAGCGTTCTGTTCCTGGGCGCAGGCAGCATCTGGTTCCGTACCGGTCATCGTGATATCGAAAAACTGGGCGGTATCGGTAAACGTATGCCGGTTATCTCGCTGGCGATGCTGGTTGGTCTGATGGCGATGGCCGCACTGCCGCCGCTGAACGGTTTTGCCGGTGAGTGGGTTATCTACCAATCCTTCTTTAAGCTTGGCAACAGCGGCGCGTTTGTCGGTAGCCTGTTAGGACCGTTGCTGGCGGTAGGGCTGGCAATTACCGGCGCGCTGGCGGTGATGTGTATGGCGAAAGTCTATGGCGTTACGTTCCTTGGCGCACCGCGCACGAAGGAAGCTGAAAATGCCTGCTGCGCGCCAATCCTGATGGGAGTGAGCGTCGTCGCGCTGGCTATCTGCTGCGTGATTGGCGGCGTTGCTGCGCCGTGGCTGCTGCCGATGATCTCCTCTGCCGTTCCGCTGCCGTTGGAAACCGCGAACACCACCGTTTCTCAGCCAATGATCACGCTGCTGCTGATCGCGTGTCCGCTGCTGCCGTTCATCATCATGGCCATTTTCAAAGGCAACCGTCTGCCGTCGCGTTCACGCGGTGCGGCATGGGTGTGTGGTTACGATCACGAGCAGTCAATGGTGATTACCGCGCACGGTTTTGCCATGCCGGTGAAAGAAGCCTTTGCCCCGGTACTCAAACTGCGTAAATGGCTGAACCCGGTATCACTGGTTCCGGGCTGGCAGAATGCGGCTGCACCGGTGCTGTTCCGTCGCCTGGCGCTGATTGAGCTGGCGGTGCTGGTGGTGATTGTGGTTTCACGAGGAGCCTGAGAATGAGTGTTTTATATCCGTTAATTCAGGCGCTGGTGCTGTTTGCCGTTGCGCCGCTGCTGTCCGGTGTTACCCGCGTGGCGCGTGCGCGTTTGCACAATCGCCGCGGTCCGGGCGTTTTGCAGGAATACCGCGACATTATCAAACTGCTGGGCCGTCAGAGCATTGCGCCTGCGGATTCCAGCTGGGTTTTCCGCCTGACGCCGTTTGTGATGGTGGGCGTGATGCTGACTATCGCCACTGCGTTGCCGGTAGTGACCGTTGGCTCGCCGCTGCCACAACTGGGCGATCTGATCACCTTAATTTACCTGTTCGCCATTGCCCGTTTCTTCTTCTCTATCGCGGGACTGGATACCGGTAGCCCGTTTACCGCCATTGGCGCCAGCCGTGAAGCGATGCTCGGTGTGCTGGTTGAACCTATCCTGCTGCTGGGGCTGTGGGTAGCGGCACAGGTTGCGGGTTCAACCCATATCAGCAATATCGCCGATACCATTTACCACTGGCCTGCTGCGCGCAGCATTCCGCTGATTCTGGCACTGTGCGCCTGTGCTTTCGCCACCTTTATCGAAATGGGCAAACTGCCGTTCGATCTGGCGGAAGCAGAGCAGGAGCTGCAGGAAGGTCCATTGACCGAATACAGCGGCAGCGGTTTTGCCGTGCTGAAGTGGGGCATTAGCCTCAAACAGCTGGTCGTTCTGCAAATGTTCGTTGGCGTGTTCCTGCCGTGGGGACAGATGGAAACCTTCACCGCCGGTGGACTGCTGCTGGCGCTGGTGATTGCCGTCGTCAAGCTGGTCCTCGGCGTGCTGGTCATCGCCCTGTTCGAAAACAGCATGGCGCGTCTGCGTTTTTGCGCCACTTCACGCGTGACCTGGGCCGGTTTTGGGTTTGCGTTTTTAGCGTTCGTCTCCTTGCTGGTGGCGTGATTTAAGAGAGTTTGAGCATGTCTGAAGAAAAATTAGGTCAACAATATCTCGCTGCGCTGCACCAGGCCTTTCCGGGCGTGGTGCTGGATGAAGCCTGGCAGACCAAAGATCAGCTGACGATCACCGTCAAGGTGAACTACCTGCCGGAAGTGGTGGAGTTCCTGTACTACAAACAGGGCGGCTGGTTATCCGTGCTGTTTGGTAACGACGAACGTCAGCTGTGCGGTCATTACGCCGTTTATTACGTGATGTCGATGGAGCAGGGCACCAAGTGCTGGATAACCGTCCGCGTTGAAGTCGATGCCAATAAACTGGAGTTCCCGTCCGTCACGCCGCGCGTTCCAGCAGCGGTCTGGGGCGAGCGTGAAGTGCGCGACATGTACGGTTTGATCCCGGTTGGTTTACCGGATGAGCGCCGTCTGGTGTTACCGGATGACTGGCCGGACGAACTCTATCCGCTGCGTAAAGACAGCATGGATTATCGTCAGCGCCCGGCGCCGACTACCGATGCTGAAACCTACGAGTTCATCAACGAACTGGGCGACAAGAAAAATAACGTGGTGCCGATTGGCCCGTTGCACGTCACCTCCGATGAACCCGGTCACTTCCGCCTGTTTGTTGACGGTGAGAACATCATCGACGCCGATTACCGTCTGTTCTATGTCCACCGCGGCATGGAGAAACTGGCGGAAACCCGCATGGGTTACAACGAAGTGACGTTCCTGTCAGATCGCGTGTGCGGCATCTGCGGCTTTGCGCATAGCACCGCTTATACCACCTCCGTTGAGAATGCGATGGGCATCGTGGTGCCGGAACGTGCGCAGATGATCCGCGCCATTCTGCTGGAAGTTGAGCGTCTGCACTCGCACCTGCTGAACCTCGGGCTGGCCTGTCACTTCACCGGTTTTGACTCCGGCTTTATGCAGTTCTTCCGCGTGCGTGAAACGTCGATGAAGATGGCGGAGATCCTCACCGGGGCGCGTAAAACCTACGGTCTGAACCTGATCGGCGGTATTCGTCGTGACCTGCTGAAAGAAGATATGATCCAGACCCGTCAACTGGCGCAGCAGATGCGTCGTGACGTGCAGGAACTGGTCGATATGCTGCTCAGCACGCCGAACATGGAACAGCGTACCGTTGGTATTGGTCGTCTTGATCCGGAAATTGCCCGTGACTTCAGTAATGTCGGCCCGATGGTTCGCGCCAGCGGCCACGCGCGTGACACCCGCGCCGATCACCCGTTTGTCGGTTATGGTCTGCTGCCGATGGAAGTTCACAGCGAGCAGGGCTGCGACGTTATTTCTCGCCTGAAAGTCCGTATTAATGAAGTCTACACCGCGCTGAATATGATCGACTTTGGTCTGGACAACCTGCCGGGCGGTCCGCTGATGGTGGAAGGCTTTACCTATATTCCTCACCGTTTCGCACTGGGCTTTGCTGAAGCGCCGCGTGGAGATGACATCCACTGGAGCATGACCGGCGACAACCAGAAACTGTATCGCTGGCGCTGCCGTGCGGCGACTTACGCCAACTGGCCGACGCTGCGCTACATGCTGCGTGGCAATACCGTTTCCGATGCCCCGCTGATTATCGGTAGCCTCGATCCTTGCTACTCCTGTACTGACCGTATGACAGTGGTCGATGTGCGTAAGAAGAAGAGCAAAGTCGTGCCGTACAAAGAACTTGAGCGCTACAGCATCGAGCGTAAAAACTCGCCGCTGAAATAAGGAATCGCCATGTTTACCTTTATCAAAAAAGTCATCAAAACCGGGGCACCGACGTCGTCGTATCCGCTGGAGCCGATTGCGGTCGATAAAAACTTCCGTGGCAAACCGGAACATAATCCGCAGCAGTGCATCGGCTGTGCGGCCTGTGTGAATGCGTGCCCGTCGAACGCGCTGACGGTAGAAACCGATCTGGTCACCAATGAGCTGGCGTGGCAGTTCAACCTTGGGCGCTGCATTTTCTGCGCCCGCTGCGAAGAAGTCTGCCCGACAGCGGCAATCAAGCTGTCGCAGGAGTATGAGCTGGCGGTGTGGAAGAAAGATGATTTCCTGCAGCAGTCTCGTTTTGGCCTGTGCAATTGCCGCGTATGTAACCGTCCGTTTGCGGTGCAAAAAGAGATTGATTACGCCATTGCGCTGCTTAAGCACAACGGTGATACCCGCGCGGAAAACCACCGTGAAAGCTTTGAGACCTGCCCGGACTGTAAGCGCCAGAAATGCCTGGTGCCGTCTGACCGTATTGAACTGACTCGCCATATGAAAGAGGCCAGCTGATGAGCAATTTATTAGGCCCACGTGACGCCAACGGTATTCCGGTACCGATGACGGTGGATGAATCCATTGCCAGCATGAAAGCGTCGCTGCTTAAAAGCATCAAGCGTTCAGCGTACGTTTACCGTGTGGACTGCGGCGGCTGCAACGGCTGTGAAATCGAAATTTTCGCCACGCTTTCTCCGCTGTTTGATGCCGAACGTTTTGGTATCAAAGTGGTACCGTCGCCGCGCCATGCGGATATTCTGCTGTTTACCGGCGCGGTAACGCGTGCCATGCGCTCTCCGGCACTGCGCGCCTGGCAGTCTGCGCCAGATCCGAAAATTTGTATCTCTTACGGTGCCTGCGGTAACAGCGGCGGTATCTTCCACGACTTATACTGCGTATGGGGCGGCACGGACAAAATCGTACCGGTGGACGTGTATATTCCAGGTTGTCCGCCGACGCCTGCGGCAACGCTGTATGGTTTTGCCATGGCGCTGGGTCTGCTGGAGCAAAAAATTCACGCGCGTGCGCCGGGTGAACTGGACGAACAGCCGGCGGAAATTCTGCATCCGGACATGGTTCAGCCGCTGCGCGTGAAGGTGGATCGCGAGGCTCGCCGTCTGGCGGGATACCGCTATGGTCGCCAGATTGCTGATGACTATATGACGCAGTTAGGGCAGGGCGAGCATCAGGTGGCGCGCTGGCTGGAAGCGGAAAACGATCCGCGTCTGACCGAGATCGTCACGCATCTTAATCATGTTGTCGAAGAGGCGCGTATCCGATGAGTGAAACGGTGGTGTTCAGTCAACTGAGCCGTAAATTTATTGATGAGAACGATGCGACGCCCGCTGAGGCGCAGCAGGTTGTCTATTACAGCCTGGCGATTGGTCACCACCTTGGGATCATCGATTGCCTGGAAGCGGCATTAACTTGTCCATGGGACGAATATTTGGCATGGATTGCTACCCTTGCTGAGGGAAGCGAAGCCCGCCGGAAAATGGAAGGCGTGCCGAAATACGGCGAGATCGTTATCGATTTCAACCATGTACAAATGCTGGCGCGCGCGTTCGATGATGCGCGTGCCGTGCAGACCCCGCAGCAGCAGGAGTGGAGCAAGCTGATGCTTAGCATGCTGCACGACATACACCAGGAAAGCGCCATCTATCTGATGGTGAGGAGACACCGTGACTGACGTTTTATTATGTGTGGGTAACAGCATGATGGGCGATGACGGCGCGGGCCCGCTGCTGGCTGAAATGTGTGCTGCAAATCCTCAAGGCAACTGGGTTGTCATTGACGGCGGTAGCGCGCCGGAGAACGATATTGTCGCCATTCGTGAACTGCGTCCGCAACGTTTGTTGATTGTTGATGCCACCGATATGGGGCTGAACCCCGGTGAAATCCGCATTATCGATCCTGATGACATTGCCGAGATGTTCATGATGACCACCCACAACATGCCGCTGAACTACCTGGTAGATCAGCTGAAAGACGATGTTGGTGAGGTAATTTTCCTCGGCATTCAACCGGACATCGTCGGTTTTTACTACCCGATGACACAGCCGATCAAAGATGCGGTTGATACCGTCTATCAGCGATTAGCCGGTTGGGAAGGACACGGCGGATTCTCCGAGCTGGAAGCACCAGAAGAGTAAACCGTATCAGTGCCGGATGTGAACGACATCCGGCCTGTTTTCCCAGTGTATCCTCGTCATTCAATTGCCTGCTCAATAATTAATTTCCCCTGCATCACTGATACATTCACTGCCGTACCGGTCGGAAATCCAGCTTGTTCCAGCCAGTCGCCGTTCAGCGTGAGTGAGGCGTGACGACTGATTCGTCGCGTATAACCCGTTTTTGGATCTTCATGGCGTTTTCTGACATAGCTGACTTTCAAGCGACGTACCGGTTTGGTGATTGCCACCGCTGTTTTGCCCTTTTTATCAAACATGCACGCTTCCTTGTGGTGAACGGCCAGGATTAAAAACTACTGAATAAAATGCCAGTAAAAAAGGGGGAGGGCAAACCTGAAACTGGAAGGACGATTCCACATCCGGAATGTAATAAATGAAATGAAAATATGTACTTCTGCCGGAAGGCTGTAACCCCCTCCGGCAGATCCGTCATGCCAGATCGGCACCGTTACTGGCGATGACTTTTTTGTACCACCAGAATGATTTCTTGCGTGTACGTGCCAGCGTGCCGTTGCCCGCGTCATCGCGGTCCACATACACAAAACCGTAGCGTTTGCTCATCTCACCGGTTGAGGCTGAAACCAGATCGATACAGCCCCAGGTGGTGTAACCCATCAGCGGCACGCCATCTTCAATCGCGTCTGCCATGGCGCGAATATGTTCGCGTAAATAGCTGATGCGATAGTCGTCATTGATCTCACCGTTAGCATCGATTTCATCTTTCGCTCCCAGCCCGTTTTCCACCAGAAACAGCGGTTTCTGGTAGCGGTCATACATCATATTCATGGTGATGCGCAGGCCGAGCGGATCGATTCCCCAGCCCCATTCACTGGCGGCAATGTACGGATTACGCAGCGACTTCACCACGTTGGCAGCGCTGGTATTGCCCGTGTTCATTTCAGCGGAGGCGCAGCGCGATGCGTAATAGCTGAAAGAGACGAAATCGACGGTGTTTTTCAGGATGTCGTCATCTTCCGGGGCTTTTTCGATTACCACGCCTTTTTCGCGAAAAACGCGGGCAGAGTATGCCGGGTAGGCCCCGCGCGCCTGCACATCAATGAAGAACAGGTTTTCACGGTCTTTTTCCAGTGCGGTCCACACATCTTCCGGCTTACACGAGTAAGGATAAAAATTACCGCCAGCCAGCATACAACCGACCTGGTTTTGCGGATTAATTTCATGGGCTATTTTAGTCGCCAGGGCGCTGGCTATCAGTTCGTGGTGAGCGGACTGATATTTTACCTGATCCTGATTTTCACCTTCTTCAAATACCAGCCCGGCGCCTGAAAAGGGGCTGTGCAGCATGATGTTGATTTCGTTGAACGTCAGCCAGTACTTCACCAGACCGTCAAAGGCCTCGAAGCAGGTACGGGCGTAGCGGGTAAAGAACTCCACCATTTTGCGGTTACGCCAGGAGCCGTACTCGGTGACCAGATGCATAGGTACATCGAAGTGACACAGCGTGACTAATGGCTCAATACCGTATTTTTTACACTCGGCAAACACGGCCCGATAAAACGCAATTCCGTCTTCATTCGGCGTCAGCTCGTCGCCGTTAGGGTAGAGGCGGCTCCAGGCAATGGAAGTACGAAAAACCGTAAACCCCATTTCCGCCATCAGCGCGATATCTTCTTTATAGCGATGATAAAAGTCGATCGCCTGATGGCTGGGATAAAATTCGTCATCCCGCAGCGTAAAGCGCTTTTCCTGACCCAGTTTGACGGGCATGCGGTGTGTGCCGTGGGGGATCATATCGACGGTAGTCAGCCCTTTGCCGCCTTCCCGGTATGCCCCTTCAGATTGGTTGGCGGCCAGTGCGCCGCCCCATAAAAATCCTTGCGGAAAAACAGACATAATTAACCTCAGTTCGTACCAGTCAAATGCTGGCTCCATTGATATTGCCCGGTTGTGCGGCCTGGTTTTTTCTGGCCTGCGCGGCTGCATCTTCGACAGGAATATCTTCAAAGCCGAGAATCAGCGTTAGTACAAAAGAAAGCACTACCGCCAGCGCCATCACGCCAAATACCCAAACGATGGTCATCGGATTGGCCGGATCGAAAAACTGGACGCTGGTGAACAGACCTGGAGCCGCCATGGAGTGGCTTGCAAGCCCGGCCATTCCAGCAACAGCACCGCAGATAAAACCGCTGATAAGGCTCGCAATCAGCGGACGTTTCAGGCGGATTGCCACGCCATACAGCGCGGGTTCGGAAATGCCCGCCATGATGGCTGAGGCGGCGGCCGCTAACGCCGTCTGGCGCAGCTCCGGGTTTTTGGTTTTCCATGCCACTGCCAGCGATGAACCACCTAACGACAAATTGGCGCCAATTTCCGATGGCATCACCATGCCTTCTTTTCCGGTTTCGGCAATGGTCTGAATAATGGTTGGCGTAAAGACACGGTGCATACCGGTCATTACCAGCAGCGGCCACAGCGCGCCCATAATGGCCACTGACAGCCAGCCGAGATAGCCGTGGATGGTATAGACCAGCGCTGAAATCGCGCTACCGATCCAGATACCGATCGGGCCAATGATGACGATGGCGAGCGGGGCGGCGATCAGCACGATCAGCATCGGTTTGAGGAAGTTTTTGGTCACCGCCGGAGTTATACGATCGACCCAACGTTCGATGTATGACAAGCACCAGGTCATGACCAGCGCCGGGATTACTGTGTAGGTGTATTTCACCGCCGTCACTGGGATCAGGGCAAACTCAACGTGCTCACCCTGCGCGGCCTTCGCCATCAGGTCGATAAAGCTGGGATGCACCAGTACGCCCGCGATGGCGATAGCCAGCGACATGTTGGTTTTGAATTTGATAGCGGCCGACGCGGCGACCATCAGCGGCAGGAAGAAGAATGCACCGTCGCCAATGACGGTCAGAATGGTGAGCGTGGACGATCCTTTCACCAGCACGCCGGTCATTTCCAGAACCATCGCTAGCAGCTTGAGCATTGATCCGCCGATAATCGCCGGGATCAACGGCGACATTGTGCCGATCAGCGCATCAAGGATCCCCGCGCCAATCCGCTTCAGCGTCAGTCGGGGTTTGATTTGCGGCTCAGCAGGCTGCATGTTGGCAGGCAACAGGCTGACCACTTCACGATATGCCTGCGAAACGGTGTTGCCGATAATCACCTGACATTGGTTCTCGTTGCGCACCACGCCCAGCACGCCAGTGAGGGTTTTCAGCGTTGCGCTGTCGACCTGCGAGTCATCTTTGATAACGAAACGCAAACGGGTCATACAGTGGGTCACTGCTGTTATGTTGTCGACGCCTCCCAGAGCCGTCACAACGGAGCGCGCCAGCGCTGCATAATTCTTGGACATCGGATTTAATCCTGTTTTATCAGTAGAGTACGTTATTTTTTATCCGTTTACGTGGGTCGCTTTTCTGGGTTGATGAAACGCAGATAGGAAACCGGTTCCACAAAATAATGTTTAAATTGTATTAACTGATCAAGATTTAATTTTGATCAATTTTTGTAATTGTGACTCCGATCACCAGATGTCAGCGTCTGCGATTTAGCAGCAAGGACAGCGGCAAAACGGTGCAGTACACTGCGTCACATTGAGAGAAAAGGGATGAGTAATATGACCACGATGCTGGAGGTGGCGAAGCGTGCCGGAGTGTCGAAAGCGACGGTTTCCCGGGTGCTTTCCGGAAACGGCTATGTCAGCCAGGAAACCAAAGACCGCGTGTTTCAGGCCATTGAAGAGAGTGGTTACCGTCCAAATTTGCTGGCGCGCAGTCTCGCGGCGAAAACCACGCAGACACTGGGTCTGGTGGTAACAAACACCCTTTATCACGGCGTCTATTTCAGCGAACTGCTGTTTCATACCGCGCGGATGGCGGAAGATAAAGGGCGCCAGCTGTTACTGGCTGACGGTAAGCATAGCGCTGAGGAAGAGCGCCAGGCGATCCAGTACCTGCTCGACCTGCGCTGTGACGCGATTATGATTTATCCGCGTTTTCTCAGCGTGGATGAGATAGATGACATCATCGATGCCCACAGCCAGCCGATTATGGTGCTTAATCGACGCCTGCGGAAAAACAGTAGCCATAGCGTATGGTGCGATCAAAAGCAGACCAGCTTTAACGCCGTTACCCAGCTCATTGCCGCCGGGCATAAAGAGATTGGTTTTATTACCGGCTCGATGGATTCGCCAACCGGCGTGGAGCGACTTTCAGGCTATAAAGACGCGCTGGCACATCATGGGATCGCGCTAAATAATGATCTGATTGTTAAAGGGAAATGGACGCCAGCCTGCGGCGCAGCGGGTGTGGATACTTTGCTTTCGCGCAAGGTCAATTTTACCGCATTGGTGGCCAGCAATGACGATATGGCGATCGGCGCGATGAAGCAGTTGCACGAGCATGGTGTGAGCGTTCCCGCACAGGTGTCGGTGATTGGCTTTGATGATATCGCCCTCGCGCCATACACTATTCCGGCGCTTTCCAGCGTTAAAATCCCGGTAACAGAAATGATTCAGGAAACGATTGGGCGCCTGATCTTTATGTTAGGTGACGGGGCGTTTACGCCGTCAAAGACCTTCACCGGTGAACTCATTGCGCGCGACTCAGTTGCGCCGCCCGTTTCGCGCTGACAGCTGTCATTTGTCATCGTCACTAGTGACGATGACACGCCCTTTTTGCGTTCTTCAGAATTAAATTCCTTTAAAAACAGCAAATTAAATTCTGGCACGATTTGTGTATGCTTCGGCAGATATTCTGTCATTGCTGGAGAAATTGATGAACCGTTTCATCATTGCAGACGCCAATAAATGCATTGGTTGCCGTACCTGTGAAGTGGCCTGCGTGGTATCCCATCAGGATAACCAGGACTGCGCATCGCTGACCCCTGAAACCTTTTTACCCCGCATTCACGTCATCAAAGGTGTTAATGTCTCCACGGCGACGCTGTGCCGCCAGTGCGAAGACGCGCCGTGCGCTAACGTCTGTCCGAACGGTGCGATCAGCCGTGATAAAGGTTTTGTCCACGTAATGCAGGAACGCTGCATTGGCTGTAAAACCTGCGTTGTGGCTTGTCCTTACGGCGCAATGGAAGTGGTCGTGCGTCCGGTCGTGCGTAACAGCGGCGCAGGTCTGAACGTCCGTGCAGAAAAAGCTGAAGCCAATAAGTGCGACCTGTGCCACCATCGTGAGGCCGGTCCTGCCTGTATGGAAGTGTGCCCGACTCACGCACTGATATATGTGGATCGCAATAAGCTTGAGCAACTGAGCGCGGAAAAACGTCGTCGCGCCGCGCTGGATTCCACCGCATCTTTGCTGTTCTGATAGCTGAAAATCCGCGTAAAATACGGTAGTACTTATGCCGGATGGCGGCTTTGCCTTATCCGGCCTACTGTTCGCATCCACGTAGGCCTGATAAGCGTAGCGCCATCAGGCAAACCGGGATAGATGACTGCGGGAACGACTTAATGACAATAAACAACCACTCCGGCGTACAGCTGCGTATTCGCGGCAAAGTACAGGGCGTCGGATTTCGCCCCTACGTCTGGCAACTGGCGCAGCGCTTACAACTGCATGGCGATGTGTGTAACGACGGTGACGGTGTGGTTGTGCGCTTACAGGAAGATCCGGCGGAATTTATTGCGCAGTTGCATCAACACTGCCCACCGCTGGCGCGCATTGACAGCGTTGAGAGCGAACCATTCGCCTGGACGCAGCAGCCTGCCGATTTCTCGATTCGTCAAAGTGCTGGCGGTACGATGAATACGCAAATCGTTCCGGACGCCGCGACCTGTCCCGAATGCCTTGTTGAAATGAACACCCCCGGCGAACGTCGTTACCGCTACCCCTTTATCAACTGCACCCACTGTGGTCCGCGTTTTACGATTATTCGCGCCATGCCCTACGATCGTCCGTTTACCGTAATGGCGTCATTCCCACTCTGCGCGCAATGTGACAAAGAGTATCGCGATCCGTACGACCGTCGATTCCACGCCCAGCCAGTGGCTTGTCCGGCATGCGGCCCTCATCTGGAGTGGTTCTGTGCGGGTGAGCGAGCGGAGAAAGAAGTGGCGCTGCAGGCGGCGGTATCGCGGCTGAAAGCAGGCGGTATTGTGGCGGTTAAAGGCATTGGTGGGTTTCATCTGGTGTGCGATGCGCGAAATGATAACGCCGTAGCGCTACTCAGGCTGCGCAAACACCGTCCGGCGAAACCTCTGGCAGTGATGCTGCCCTCTGATGAGGGATTGCCTGAACCCGCTCGTCGTTTGCTGACTACCCCTGCTGCGCCGATCGTGCTGGTGCAGAAACGCTATGTCGCTGCATTGAGCGAGGGCATTGCGCCGGGGTTAACGGAGGTTGGCGTCATGCTGCCAGCGAATCCGTTACAGCATTTACTCTTACAAGAGATGAATTGTCCGCTGGTGATGACCTCTGGCAACCTCAGCGGCAGGCCTCCGGCCATTACTAACGCCCAGGCGCTGGAAGATTTACATGACATTGCCGACGGTTTCCTGCTGCATAATCGCGAAATTGTGCAGCGGATGGATGACTCCGTGGTGCGTGACAGTGGGGAAATGCTGCGTCGTTCCCGAGGTTATGTGCCGGATGCGGTCGCACTACCACCAGGATTTCGCGACGTGCCGCCGATGCTGTGCTTAGGTGCTGATCTGAAAAATACTTTCTGTCTGGTGCGCGGCGAGCAGGCGGTTATCAGCCAGCATTTGGGCGATCTTAGCGATGACGGTATTCAGCAACAGTGGCGTGATGCGCTACGCCTGATCCAGAACATTTATGACTTTACGCCGCAGCGTATCGTGCATGATGCACACCCTGGCTATGTTTCCAGCCAATGGGCCAGTGAAATGGAGCTGCCAACTGAAAAGGTGCTGCATCACCATGCGCATGCCGCTGCGTGTCTTGCGGAGCACGGCTGGCCGCTCAATGGCGGTGATGTGATTGCCCTGACGCTAGACGGTATCGGTATGGGGGAAAACGGCGCGCTGTGGGGTGGAGAGTGTTTGCGGGTTAACTATCGTGAATGCGAACACCTTGGCGGCTTACCGGCGGTAGCGCTGGCGGGCGGCGATCTGGCGGCAAAACAGCCGTGGCGTAATCTGCTCGCGCAGTGCCTGCGTTTTGTTCCTGACTGGCAGCGTTATCCGGAAACATCGGTGCTGCAACATCAAAACTGGAACGTGCTGGCGCGCGCTATTGAACGGGGAATTAACGCTCCGCTGGCGTCATCGTGCGGACGACTGTTTGATGCCGTTGCCGCCGCGTTGCAATGTGCACCGGAATCATTGAGTTATGAAGGTGAAGCGGCCTGTGCGCTTGAGGCGATGGCATCGCAATGTGATGGCGTGGATCACCCAGTCACGGTGCCGCTTGATGACAATCAGCTGGACTTAGCAGTTTTTTGGCAGCAATGGCTGAACTGGCAGGCCAAACCAGCAGAAAGGGCGTGGGCGTTTCACGACGCGCTGGCGCGTGGGTTTGCCACTCTGATGCGAATGCAGGCCGAAGCGCGCGGGATTAAGACGTTAGTATTTAGCGGTGGCGTGATGCATAACCGCTTATTGTCGGCCCGTCTGGCGTTTTATCTGCGTGATTTTACCTTACTGTTCCCGCAGCGTTTACCGGCGGGCGACGGCGGGTTGTCATTGGGGCAGGGCGTGATTGCCGCAGCGCGAGCGTTGGCGCAAAAATAAAAAAAGCCCCGGGACTGGCGGGGCAAGAAAAACATGTCGGGGCATACCGACAAGTGGCAACGCACATCCATGTGCGTGAGGTTAATAAATCAGTAGCAGCGTTGCCGGGCAAAGTCGCAGGCCGGGTAAGACGCGAAGCGGCACCATCCGGCATCCCAGACTTACACAGGCAACGTTTTCAGCAGCGCAAAGGCCTCTTTCATGCGGTCTTCACTGACGACAAACGCACACAGCTGGCCCTCGTCGTTCATCCCTCTGGCAACCATTCCCTGCGCTTCGGCGGCGATGTGCCAGTTTAGATCGCGGCGCTGGGTTTCCCCGGCCAAATGCAGAGGCAGTTCTGGCGTTTTGACTTTTACCAGCATGGCTGGCAGTTTCAATGGCGCATTGCCGCCGAGCAGGTTTTTCGCCAGATACATGGCGCTCAGCTGAATCGGCTGCAGGAACGGGAGCACCTGACCGTTAATCTCCGCACAGTCGCCGAGAGCAAAAATGTCCGGGTGGCTGGTTTGCAGGTAGCTATCGACGCAGACGCCACGATTGATGTTCAATCCGGCACGACGCGCCAGTGCGGTCTCCGGGCGTAAACCGGTGGCGGCGATCACCGCATCGACTTCTACGCTGCGGCTACGATCGAGCGTGGCACAAATACCTGACGCCGTTTTCTCCAGCCCCTGAAGCTGTGATTTCAACAGCAGGTGTACGCCCATATCGGTCAGACGATGCTGTAAGCGACTGCTGACTTCCGGCGGCATCAGCGAAGCCAGAATGCTGGCGGCGTTGTCGATAAGCGTTACCGCTTTACCGGCACGACAGAAATCCATCGCCAGTTCACTGCCAATCAAGCCGCCGCCGACAATCAGTACCCGCTGGGCATCACGCAGCTGTGTTTCACAAGCGCGATACTCTTGTTGGCTGTTCAATGTGAGCATTAACTCACGTCCGGTAACCGGCGGTACAAAGGCTGACGCGCCTGTCGCCAGCACCAGTTTGTCGTACTGCCACTGCTGATCCTGGCTTTTCACTACGTGGGCATCAGCATCGATGTCGGTTACCCAGGTGTGCGGAAACAGACGCAAATTAAACTGTTCGGCAAACTCCCCCGCCGACTGGCGGGTGAGGTCGTCTGCACGCTGTGACTGACTGATAACATGGCTGAGATCGGGCTTGTTGTACTCATCCATGCTGTCCGCAGCAATCAGGGTCAGCGGGACATTTGCATCCTGCTTACGGATATTTTTGACTAACTGGCGGGCGGCGAAGCCCGAACCAATAATGACAATTCCGCGGCTCATTTTGCCTCCGTTGCCAGGACGTCGAAGACGTCTTTACCTAATGAACATTCCGGGCACAGGAAGTTGTCAGGCACGTCGCTCCACGGCGTTCCCGGCGCAACATCCTGCAGCGGTTCACCTTTTGCCGGGTCGTAAATCCACTGGCACACGCTGCACTGCATGCTAGGGCCAAGATCGGCGGCAGCCGCAGCGGCGCAAGCGCATTCTTCTTCTTTGGATGCGGCTTTCACGGTTGTTTCCGGCAGTGGCGCAAGCGCCCACTGACGCGCGATTTCACGGCCGTGCTGGCGACACAGTTCCAACGCATCCAGGTCCGGACGCCATTTCGCCTTCAGGCTCAGCGACATTTCGAAACCAGCATCCTGCAAACGCGTAGACAAACGGTCTACTGCGCCGCCGCTCCAGCCGTGTGAGCCAAAGGCGCTGGCGCGTTTGTTACGAAAACGCAGGCCGGTCATCTCTTCCACCAAACCGGCGATTTTTGGCATCATCACGTTGTTCATCGTCGAAGTACCGACCAGCACGCCTTTAGAGCGGAAGACGTTAGTCAGAACTTCGTTCTTATCGCTACGGGCGACGTTAAAGATTTTCACCGCCACGTTCGGGTCAACTTCATTGATGCCCTGGGCTATGGCGTCCGCCATCATGCGGGTGTTGTTGGACATGGTGTCGTAGAAAATGGTGATGCGGTCTTCCTGATAATCCGCCGCCCATTTCAGATACATTTCCACGATTTGCGTCGGGTTGTCGCGCCATACCACGCCGTGGGAAGTAGCAATCATATCGACAGGCAGGTTGAAGCCGAGGATCTCAGTAATTTTCGGTGTAACCAGACGGCTGAACGGTGTCAGAATGTTGGCGTAGTAACGCTGGCACTGTTCGAACAGTTCGGTCTGGTCAACTTCGTCGTTAAACAGACGTTCGTCGCAGTAGTGCTGGCCGAAGGCGTCGTTACTGAACAGCACCGCGTCGCCGGTCATGTAGGTCATCATGCTGTCAGGCCAGTGCAGCATTGGCGTTTCAACGAAGATCAGCTGTTTGCCGTTACCGATGTCCAGTGAATCACCGGTTTTCACCACGTTGAAATTCCACTCCGGGTGATGGTGATGCCCGTTGATGGAGTCAATGGCGTTGGCTGTGCAGTAAATCGGCGTGTCCGGGATGCAGGACATCAGCTCAGTCAGCGCCCCTGCATGGTCTTCTTCCGCGTGGTTAATGATGATGTAGTCGATATCCGCGAGGTCAATTTCACTGCGCAGGTTCTGCACGAATTCACGGCTAAACTTGTGGTCTACTGTATCGATCAGGACATTTTTTTCTTCACGGATGAGATAGCTGTTGTAGCTGCTGCCGCGCAGCGTTTTGTATTCAGTCCCGTGGAAATCACGAACTTCCCAGTCACGTTGGCCAACCCAATGAATGTTATTTTTAACCAGAATAGACATAGCAACCTCAGTAATTAATTCAGCGTTTTTCTAAAAAAGATGTTTTGCTTATTGCAGGTTGCGTGCCAACTTTTTATCTTTTTGATTTTAATGGTTTTATTGTTTTCTGCTTATTAAGTGGTAGTCAAAATGACTATTCATTTTATTGTCAATATGACAATATGAATTGTCAAAATGACAATGAGGTAGTCATGAGCTTTTCCGTAGACGTGCTGGCGGGCATCGCCATTGAATTACAAAGCGGTATTGGACATCAGGACCGTTTTCAACGTCTGATAACCACGTTGCGTCAGGTGCTGGAGTGCGACGCGTCGGCACTGCTGCGCTACGAGTCGCGACAGTTTATTCCGCTGGCGATCGATGGGCTGGCGCAAGATGTTCTCGGCAGACGCTTTACTCTGGAAGGGCATCCGCGTCTGGAGGCGATTGCCCGCGCCGGAGACGTGGTTCGTTTCCCTGCCGACAGCGATTTGCCAGACCCATATGATGGTCTGATTCCGGGGCAGGAGAGTCTGAAGGTGCATGCCTGTATTGGGCTGCCGTTGTTCGCCGGTCAAAATTTGATTGGTGCGTTAACTCTGGATGGCATGGAGCCCGATCAGTTCGATGTTTTCAGCGATGAGGAGCTTAGGCTGATTGCCGCGCTGGCGGCGGGTGCGCTGAGCAATGCGCTGCTGATTGAACAACTGGAAAGCCAGAATATGCTGCCAGGTTCGTCAACCAACTTTGAGCAGGTGACGGAAACCCAGATGATTGGCCTTTCGCCCAATATGATGCAGCTGAAAAAAGAAATTGAGATTGTGGCGGGGTCCGATCTCAACGTGCTGATTAGCGGCGAAACAGGGACCGGGAAGGAGCTGGTGGCTAAAGCTATCCATGAAGGTTCGCCGCGCGCGGTGAATCCACTGGTGTATCTGAACTGTGCAGCGTTGCCGGAAACCGTAGCCGAAAGTGAGCTGTTTGGTCACGTAAAAGGCGCGTTTACCGGGGCTATCAGCAATCGTAGCGGTAAGTTTGAAATGGCTGACAATGGGACGCTGTTTCTCGACGAGATAGGCGAACTCTCGCTGGCGCTACAGGCTAAGCTGCTGCGCGTATTGCAGTACGGCGATATTCAGCGCGTGGGTGACGATCGCAGCCTGCGCGTGGATGTGCGGGTGCTGGCGGCGACGAACCGTGATTTACGCGAAGAGGTGCTGGCCGGGAATTTCCGCGCGGATTTGTTCCACCGTCTGAGCGTCTTCCCCCTTTCTGTACCGCCTCTTCGTGAGCGCGGCGAAGATGTGGTGCTGCTGGCCGGCTATTTTTGCGAGCAATGCCGACTGCGGCTGGGTCTTTCCCGCGTGGTGCTAAGCCCCGGCGCGCGTAGCCATCTGCTGAATTACGGCTGGCCCGGAAACGTGCGCGAGCTGGAACATGCCATTCACCGGGCGGTTGTTCTGGCCAGGGCTACCAGGGCAGGGGATGAAGTGGTGCTGGAGGCGCAGCATTTTGCCTTGCAGGACGAAGGTCCGGCTCCGCAGGCGGCGGAAGTTGTTGCGGAGATCCCGCAACATCACAATCTGCGTGAAGCAACAGAGTCGTTCCAGCGGGAGATAATCCGCCGGGCACTGGCGCAAAATAATCACAGTTGGGCGGCAAGTGCGCGGGCGCTGGAAACAGACGTTGCCAACCTGCACCGGCTGGCGAAACGTCTGGGTCTGAAGGATTAGATAATACCGGCCTGATAGAAATCCTGCAGGTTGATAGCACCGGTGAGTTTACCGTTTTCATCGACCACCGGTGCGGCAGTGATTTTACGCTTCATCAGGATCTCTTTGGCGTCAATCGCGCGGCTCTGCGCCTGCAGCGTAATTCCATTCTGAGTCATAGCTTCGCTAACCTGGGTGGTGAGCGCTCCGCCGCCAACCAGCCAGCGGCGCAGGTCACCGTCGGTAAAGACCCCTTTCACCAGTGACTGGTCGTCGCAGACCGCGACCAGGCCAAGACCCGTGCGGCTGAGTTCCAGCATCGCGTCCATAACGCTGGTGGTGAGCTTCACCTGAGGTATGGCATCGTCACGGCGCATCAGATGATGCACTTTATTTAACAGACGAGCGCCCAGCGCACCTGCCGGATGTGAGCGGGCAAAATCTTCTTCGTTAAAGCCGCGCGCCTGCATTACGGCGATCGCCAGCGCGTCGCCCATCATCAACGTATTTACGGTGCTGGACGTCGGTGCCAGGCGCATCGGACAGGCTTCGCGCTCAACGGAAATATCCAGCACGGCTTTGGCTGCCAGACCCAACGGTGAGGTCGGTTTTCCGGTCATTGCCAGCAGTGCGACGGATTTGTCTTCCAGGCGTGGGATGATGAGATCCAGCTCTTTCGCACCGCCGGAGTAGGAGATAAACAGCATGACATCACGGCTTTCGATCATCCCTAAGTCGCCGTGCAGCGCTTCCGCCGGATGCACAAAAAAGGCGGGCGTGCCGGTACTGGCGAGGGTCGCCGCAATTTTTTTGCCAATATGACCTGATTTACCAATACCGGAGACAATGACTTTGCCTTCACAGTGGATAATCGTATTGGCGGCGCGGACAAAATCATCGCCCAGGCGTTCTGGCAGTCGGCTGGCTTCCTGTAGTTCCAGCATTAACGTCTGACGGCCCGCGTTCAGTAGTGCATCACTCATTGGTTTCTCCGGTTATGATCACTTCAATCCCTTTTGCTTCCAGCGCCTGACGAAACGCAGGATCGATGCCCGCATCGGTAATCAGCTTGTCGACGCTTTCCAGACTGCATACAACATTAGGGCTTTTGCGCCCAAATTTTGACGAGTCAGCCATCAGAATCACTTCGCGAGCGGCATTGCACATCGCTTTACTGACGCTAAACACCTCATTAAAGGTGGTCACGCCGGCATTGAGGTCAATGCCGTCGGTGCCCATGAAGAGTTTATCAAAGCTGAACTGCTCAAAGGCGTTTTCTGCCAGCTGACCGTGAAATGACGCAGATTTTTTGCGAAAGGTCCCGCCGGGCATCAGGATAGTTTGCTCGTTGTCCAGCTCCGAAAGGGCGTTAACAATGTGCAGACTGTTGGTCATGACGGTGATGTTGCTAAAGCGCGTGAGCATCGGCACCATCTGCAGTACGGTGCTACCCGCATCCAGAATAATAGAGTCGCCATCGTGTATAAAACGGACGGCGGCTTCGGCAATCTGCTCTTTTTTATGCGTATTGATTAGCGTTTTGTGATCGATTGGCGGGTCGGATTCGTCTTTATTTAATACCACGCCGCCATAGGTACGAATGACGGTTCCGGCATTTTCCAGAATGACCAGGTCTTTGCGAATGGTCGTGCCGGTCGTGTCAAAGTAGTGGGCCAGTTCTTCAACCGAGCATTTGCCCTGCTTTTGCAGATGCTCCAGTATGGCAGCCTGACGCTGACGAGGTTTCATAGGCGTGATTACCCTGACTTAATAAGTTGCAAAATGATAATTTCGCAAGCTATTAGCATTCACAACGAAATTACCCATGTTTCAGTTTAAGCGCCAATGATAGTGCATTCTGTGATAACGGATCATGGGGAAAGATCACATCAGGCTGTAAATCATCAAGATGTTTGCCCATTATCGTGGCAATTTTGCCTGGTCGGGCGAATACCGTAAGACCTTTCATAAATAACGTGTCGGTCACCCGTTGCTGCTCATCCAGCGCAATGGCTACCACCACGCGCGGTTTAAAACGCCCACCGGAGCGACCAACACCAACCCGACCTTGCTGGCAGAGTTGATCGAACGCCTGGTTAAAGCGGGATATTTGCCAGCCACCAAGCGCCAGTTGCAGGCACCAGGCGATAGCGGCGACGGTAATCAGTGCGGAAACCATTATGTACTCCTTTGATTTTGCCGGATAAGCGCAGCCGCCATCCGGCAATTCAACATTAAAACATCACCTGACCGCCGGTCACGTTGATGGACTGCCCGGTGCAGTAAGAGGCTTTTGGACTGGCGTAAAACAGCAGCATGTTCAGTACGTCCTGATAATCGCAGCCGCGTTTAAGCGGAACCTTATCAATGTAGTACTGCTCCACTTCGTCTGGCTTAAGGCCCAGCTTGGTCGCATATTGCGGTAATAACGACTGAAACATTGGTGATTTCAGTAGGTTGCCGAGCATCAGCGAATGTACGGTGATCCCGTACTCCGCCAGATCCAGCGCCAGCGACTGGGTTAAGCCCACGCCGCCAAATTTTGCCGCGCTGTAGCCTGAATTGTGTTTGCTGCCCACTTTCCCTGATTTTGAGTTGATCTGGATAATGCGTCCCTGCACGCCATCGCGGATCATCAGGCGTGAAAATTCACGAGCACAGAGGAAGTAGCCGACCAGATTGACCTGCAGCGAGCGGTCGAAATCCCCAAGCTGAAAGTCGCTGATAAACGCGGCTTTAGCGATACCCGCACTGTAAACCAGCAGATCGACACGACCGAATATTTCATCCACTCCGCGCGACAGCGCCAGCACGCTCTGTTCGCTGGTGGCATCTGCGCCAAAACCGTACGCGGTACCTTCGCCAAACTCGGCGTTAATTTCTTGCGCGACGTTGGCAGCTTTATCGCTTTGAATATCC
Source organism: Citrobacter sp. Cpo074 (assembly GCF_030332745.1). NCBI lineage: Bacteria > Pseudomonadati > Pseudomonadota > Gammaproteobacteria > Enterobacterales > Enterobacteriaceae > Citrobacter > Citrobacter sp. Cpo074. Next base: position 158,568 of record NZ_JAOWHG010000038.1, on the reverse strand, counting down.
ACCACCGCGACGCGGTATCCTTCTGTCGCAAGCCCACGGCAAAGGAATGCCCCCAGGGTCTGGCCTCCACCAATGACAACGGCAACCTGATTCATTTTTATCTCCTTCAATCTTAAGCAACAAACTTCAAAATACAGCCCGGGGTGATACCGTCCGGGACGGGGCCCGCAACGTGTACAGTGCCGGGGAATTCCGCTTCGCTCTGCCCGTCAAAGCGCAGGGTGATATGCCCGAGTTCACGTAAGTTTTGTTCCGCCACGCTGCCAACGGCTGTGACCGGGTAGTGGTGCTGGCCCAGTTCAAACTGGATCCCTGCTTGTAAAGAGCCGTTCAGGTCCCCGTGGCAATGGATGTAACAAAACTCTTCGATATCCGCTGGCGCGCCTTCACGAAAGGTAATCAGCATCTGGTCGCACAGTGCATCCGGGGCGCTCTGGCCGATACGGGTAATGGTGGTTTGATAAATTACGGTCATTTTTGAATGCCCCTTATTGGTAAATAAAGCCAGAAACAAACCAGGCGATGAGAACGGTAGGTGCGCCGGTCAGAAAACGGCTCACCAGTACGGATGGCACGCCGACGCGAACAGTGTCCTGACGCGCTTCGGCCAGCGACAACCCAACCGGAATAAAGTCACATGCAGCTTGGGCGTTAATGGCGAACAGGGCAGGTAGTGCAAGATGCGGAGGAATGTTCCCCAGACCAATCTGTACACCGATCAGCACGCCGATAACCTGGGCGATAACCGCACCGGGGCCGAGGAAAGGCGACAGCAGCGGGAAAGAGCAGATCAGCGCCAGAGTAACCAGTCCCAACGGATGGCTGGCCAGCGGCGCGAGTCCATGGGCAATCCAGTCTCCCAGACCCGAAGCCATAATGATGCCGATCAGTGCCGAGACGAACGCCATAAATGGCAGAATAGTTTTCAGGACGGTATCGATGGTGTCACGTCCGGACTGGAACAGAACCGCAACGGCTGAACCCATGCCCATTCCCACTTTTGCCAACAGGCCGTCGCTTTGTTCGGTAATCTTTTTACTGGTGTCGTAATCGCGACCGATAGTGCTGCTTGCAGGTTGCGGCGCAGCGGATGCCTCGCCGACAATCGTGATGTTTTCTTCTTTCACGCCAGAGACATAGATATCTTCGACAATGTACTGAGCCAGCGGGCCGGATTTACCCGTAGCGTGAATATTCACCGTCGGTATACGGCGTTTGGGATAGATCCCACAGCGCAGCGTGCCGCCGCAGTCGATGATCGCCACACCAATTTCGTTCTCCGGTGGCTCGCCCTCTTTGAAGCCATCAACTGCCTGCCAACCGGTCAGGCTTGCTATCCTGTCGACTATTGCGGGGCGAGTTCCTGCGGTGATATAGACAATTTTCTTGCCCGGAATGGCATCCAGTTCAAGGGGGCCACCCCAGCCGCCGGTGCCTTTTTCAATACGAATACGTGTCATGATGTTGCTCCCGCCAGATGCACCTTCTGTTCAAGTTGAATGCCCATTTTTTTCTCGAAGATAGTGGTGGTGAAATCGGTCACCCAGCCGCGGAAGAAGTTAGTCACCAAACCGACCAGCAGGTAGCTCACCGCCAGTGGGCCAAGCGGAAGCCCCAGCGTGGTCAGGCCGCTGGCGATCCCCAGATAGACAAAGAGTTCGCCGGGGTTGATGTGCGGGAATAAGCCGTTCATGGAATGGCAACTGTAAGAGGCGGCGGCGTAGTAGCTGGGCTTGTATTTTTCTGGCATAAAGCGACCCAGACTCAGCGTCATCGGGTTACAAAATACAAATGTGCCGATGCACGGCAGCAGCAAATAGCGGGACAGTGGATTTCCGGCGCAGCGCTGAGCAAAACGTTCAATACGCTGCTGGCCGATAAAGTTAATCAGCGCATTCATGATGACCAGCAGGCTAATCAGCAGGGGAAGAATACCGGTCACCATACCGGTAAACACTTCTCCGCCTTTCTGGAACAGCCCGATAAACCACTCAGCACCGAGTGTGATGGTGTCGATCATTATTCTCTCCTGTAGGGATTTTAGTTATCTTGCCAAACGGTGGCTAATTTTAATCAGATCGAAAGATATAAAAGTGTTATTTTGATCTCAAAATGAAAGATAAATATTTTAATTTGAAAGTTATTGCGTGAAAGCTCGCAAATGTGAAGGTCAGAGATGAAAGGGGATGTAAATTCTGTGAAGGAGAGCGACTACCGCTTCCTTGTATGGCGGAGGATGCTTTACCATACTTCTCCCAGGCTGAATTTGTTTAATGGATGTCTCATGTTCAAGCGTCGTTATGTAGCGTTACTCCCCCTTTTCGTACTGCTCGCTGCCTGTAGCAGCAAACCTAAACCTTCAGAGACTCAAACGACTACGGGTGCGCCATCCGGCGGCTTCCTGCTTGAGCCACAGCACAACGTCATGCAAACGGGCGGTGATTTTGCCAATAATCCGAACGCGCAGCAGTTCATCGAAAAAATGGTCAACAAGCACGGCTTTGACCGCCAGCAGTTGCAGGAGATCCTGTCGCAGGCCAAGCGTCTGGACTCGGTATTGCGTTTGATGGACCGCCAGGCACCGACGACTCAACCGCCAGCCGGTCCTAACGGCGCATGGCTGCGCTACCGCAAACAGTTCATCACGCCTGACAACGTGCAAAATGGTGTGGCCTTCTGGAATCAATATGAAGATGCGCTGAACCGCGCGTGGCAGGTCTATGGTGTTCCGCCGGAAATTATCGTTGGCATTATCGGCGTTGAAACGCGTTGGGGCCGCGTGATGGGTAAAACGCGGATTCTGGATGCGCTGGCGACGCTGTCGTTTAACTATCCTCGTCGTGCGGAATACTTCTCTGGTGAACTGGAAACCTTCCTGCTGATGGCGCGAGATGAAAGCGACGATCCGCTCGATTTGAAAGGTTCTTTTGCCGGCGCGATGGGCTACGGCCAGTTTATGCCGTCTTCCTATAAGCAATATGCCGTTGATTTTAATGGTGATGGCCACATTAACCTGTGGGATCCGGTTGATGCCATCGGTAGCGTGGCGAATTACTTCAAGGGCCACGGCTGGGTGAAAGGCGATACGGTCGCGGTGCCGGCAAATGGTCAGGCACCTGGGCTGGCGAACGGCTTTAAAACCCAGTACAGCATTTCTCAGCTTGCTGCGGCGGGTCTGACACCACAGCAGTCGTTGGGTAATCATCAGCAGGCCAGCCTGCTGCGCCTGGATATTGGTACCGGCTATCAATACTGGTATGGGCTGCCGAACTTCTACACCATCACCCGCTACAACCACAGTACCCACTACGCGATGGCCGTGTGGCAGTTGGGTCAGGCGGTCGCGCTGGCGCGCGTGCAGTAATCGCTCCACCGGCCTACAGGAAGAAATCTCTTGTAGGCCGGATAAGATGCCCTGACATTGTCATCCGGCAGGTCTTATTAATGCAACGGAGCAATTTTTGGAATCCCCCTCGTAAAACGTTCTCTCCATCCCCACATTGGTTATGAAAGTGCTATCTTGTCCGGCATATTTTTTAACTGACAGAGGCTGAAATGACCGACAGTGAACTGATGCAGTTAAGTGAGCAGGTTGGCCTGGCGCTGAAAGCGCGTGGGGCGACCGTTACGACGGCGGAGTCCTGCACCGGCGGCTGGGTGGCCAAAGCGATTACGGATATTGCCGGAAGCTCCGCCTGGTTTGAACGCGGGTTTGTGACCTACAGCAACGAAGCCAAAGCACAGATGATAGGCGTGCGCGAAGAGACGCTGGCCCAGCATGGGGCGGTGAGCGAGCCTGTAGTGGTGGAGATGGCGATTGGCGCGCTAAAAGCTGCCCGCGCGCATTTCGCGGTCTCGATCAGCGGTATTGCCGGGCCGGATGGCGGCAGTGAAGAAAAGCCCGTGGGTACCGTATGGTTCGCCTTTGCCAGCGCGAGCGGCGAGGGGATTACGCGTCGGGAATGCTTCAGCGGCGATCGCGACGCGGTACGTCGACAGGCGACCGTCTACGCGTTACAAACCCTGTGGCAACAATTTCTACAAAATACTTGATACTGTATGAGCATACAGTATAATTGCCTCAACAGAACATTATCTATCACGTTTCGCGGTTTAACCCGAAAGCGGCATGACAGGAGTAATTAATGGCTATCGACGAAAACAAACAGAAAGCGTTGGCTGCAGCGCTGGGTCAGATCGAAAAGCAATTCGGTAAAGGCTCCATCATGCGCCTGGGTGAAGACCGCTCCATGGATGTGGAAACTATCTCCACCGGTTCGCTTTCTCTGGATATCGCATTGGGCGCGGGCGGTTTGCCAATGGGCCGTATCGTCGAAATCTACGGGCCTGAATCCTCCGGTAAAACAACGCTGACCCTGCAGGTTATTGCCGCTGCGCAGCGTGAAGGTAAAACCTGTGCATTTATCGATGCGGAACACGCGCTGGATCCGGTCTATGCCCGTAAGCTTGGCGTTGATATCGACAACCTGCTGTGTTCTCAGCCGGATACCGGTGAACAAGCGCTGGAAATTTGTGATGCGCTGGCGCGCTCCGGTGCGGTTGACGTTATCGTTGTCGACTCCGTTGCCGCATTGACGCCGAAGGCAGAAATCGAAGGTGAGATTGGCGACTCTCACATGGGCCTTGCGGCGCGTATGATGAGCCAGGCGATGCGTAAGCTGGCCGGTAACCTGAAGCAGTCCAACACGCTGCTGATTTTCATCAACCAGATCCGTATGAAGATTGGCGTTATGTTTGGTAACCCGGAAACCACCACCGGTGGTAACGCCCTGAAATTCTATGCGTCTGTTCGTCTGGATATCCGTCGTATTGGCGCGGTGAAAGAAGGCGACAATGTGGTCGGCAGCGAAACCCGCGTTAAGGTTGTGAAAAACAAAATTGCAGCACCGTTCAAACAGGCTGAATTCCAGATCCTTTACGGTGAAGGCATCAACTTCTACGGCGAACTGGTTGACCTGGGCGTGAAAGAGAAGCTGATTGAAAAAGCCGGTGCATGGTACAGCTACAACGGTGAGAAAATCGGTCAGGGTAAAGCGAATGCGACCAACTGGCTGAAAGAAAACCCGTCAACTGCGAAAGAAATTGAGAAAAAATTACGTGAGTTACTGCTCAATAACCAGGATTCAACGCCTGATTTCTCCGTTGATGACAGCGGCGAAGACGTAAAAGAAACGAACGAAGATTTCTGATAATCTGTTTTGAATCGCATGTTGTGAATCACATATAGTAAAGGGCTGCATATCATGCAGCCCTTTTTCATTTCTGAAGGCTTACTATGACAGAAGCAACTTCCCGCCGTTCTGCTTATTCCCGACTGCTTGACCGTGCCGTACGCATTCTGGCGATGCGCGACCACAGCGAGCAGGAACTGCGGCGCAAGCTGGCCGCTCCGGTGATGGGGAAAAATGGACCAGAAGAAATTGATGCCACGCCGGAGGATTACGACAAGGTCATCGCCTGGTGTATTGAAAGTCGTTATCTGGATGATGATCGTTTCGTGCAGCAGTTTATCGCCAGCCGTAGCCGCAAAGGTTATGGACCAGCCCGAGTGCGCCAGGAATTAAACCAAAAAGGGATCGCACGTGAAGCTATCGAGCGGGCCATGCGTGAGTGCGAAATTGACTGGGCAGTGCTTGCACGCGAGCAGGCCATTCGTAAGTACGGTGAACCTTTACCTGTCGATTTTTCAGATAAGATAAAGGTCCAGCGTTTTTTGCTCTATCGCGGCTATCTGATGGAAGATATTCAGGCAATATGGCGAAATTTTGACGATTGACCGCATACGGGATTTTACTTCCCAGTAAAGAAAACTTATCTTATTCCCACTTTTCGATTGCCAGAGGCGCAGTTTGCGTGCCGATGCTGGTAATGACATTTCGTTAGCTTGATTTCTTCAGGATAATTATGAGCAAGAGCACCGCTGAGATCCGTCAGGCGTTTCTCGATTTTTTCCATAGTAAAGGACACCAGGTAGTTGCCAGCAGCTCCCTGGTACCGAACAATGACCCTACTTTGTTGTTTACCAACGCCGGGATGAACCAGTTCAAGGATGTTTTCCTTGGCCTCGACAAGCGTAATTATTCCCGCGCAACCACCTCGCAGCGTTGTGTACGTGCGGGCGGTAAGCACAATGACCTGGAAAACGTCGGTTACACTGCACGTCACCACACTTTCTTCGAAATGCTGGGCAACTTCAGCTTCGGCGATTACTTCAAACACGACGCTATTCAATATGCATGGGAACTGCTGACCGGTGAAAACTGGTTTGCCCTGCCAAAAGAGCGTCTGTGGGTAACCGTCTATGAAACTGACGATGAAGCCTATGAAATCTGGGAAAAAGAAGTCGGTATTCCGCGCGAACGTATCATCCGTATCGGTGATAACAAAGGTGCGGCTTATGCTTCAGACAACTTCTGGCAGATGGGTGATACCGGTCCTTGCGGTCCATGTACCGAAATTTTCTACGACCACGGCGACCATATCTGGGGTGGACCTCCGGGAAGCGCAGAAGAAGATGGGGATCGCTACATTGAGATCTGGAACATCGTCTTCATGCAGTTCAACCGTCAGGCTGACGGCACCATGGAACCGCTGCCGAAACCGTCCGTGGATACCGGTATGGGTCTGGAGCGTATTGCGGCCGTGCTGCAACACGTTAACTCCAACTATGAAATCGACCTGTTCCGCTCACTGATTGAATCCGTGGCGAAAGTCACTGGCGCAACCGATCTGAGCAACAAGTCTCTGCGCGTTATCGCCGACCATATCCGTTCCTGTGCATTCCTGATTGCCGATGGCGTTGTGCCGTCGAATGAAAACCGTGGCTATGTGCTGCGCCGTATCATTCGTCGCGCGGTACGTCATGGCAACATGCTGGGCGCGAAGGATACCTTCTTCTACAAGCTGGTTGGTCCGTTGGTGGACGTCATGGGCTCTGCAGGTGAAGAACTGAAGCGTCAGCAGGTTATGGTTGAACAGGTTCTGAAAACCGAAGAAGAGCAGTTTGCGCGTACTCTGGAGCGTGGTCTGGCGCTGCTGGACGAAGAACTGGCAAAACTGTCTGGCGATACGCTGGATGGCGAAACCGCATTCCGTCTGTATGACACCTACGGTTTCCCGGTTGACCTGACGGCAGACGTTTGCCGCGAGCGTAACATTAAGGTTGATGAAGCGGGCTTTGAAGCTGCAATGGAAGAACAGCGCCGTCGTGCGCGTGAAGCCAGCGGTTTTGGCGCAGACTACAATGCGATGATTCGCGTTGATGGCGCCTCTGAATTTAAAGGCTACGAGCACCTGGAACTGAACGGCAAAGTGACCGCGCTGTTTGTTGATGGTAAAGCGGTAGACGCAATTAACGCAGGTCAGGATGCCGTTGTCGTACTGGATCAGACGCCGTTCTATGCGGAATCTGGTGGTCAGGTTGGCGACAAGGGTGAGCTGAAAGGCGCAGGCTTCGCGTTTGCCGTTAGCGACACGCAGAAATATGGCCAGGCCATTGGTCACATTGGCAAGCTGTCTGCGGGTTCTCTGAAAATTGGTGATGCGGTACAGGCTGATGTGGATGAAGCCCGTCGTGCGCGTATTCGTTTGAACCACTCCGCAACGCACCTGATGCACGCAGCGCTGCGCCAGGTTCTGGGCACACATGTGGCACAGAAAGGTTCGTTGGTTAACGATAAACTGCTGCGCTTCGACTTCTCTCATACCGAAGCAATGAAGCCTGCTGAAATCCGTGCCGTTGAAGATCTGGTGAACGCGCAAATCCGTCGCAACTTGCCGATTGAAACGAACATCATGGATCTCGAAGCGGCAAAAGCCAAAGGCGCAATGGCACTGTTTGGCGAGAAATATGACGACCATGTGCGCGTTCTGAGCATGGGTGATTTCTCTACCGAATTGTGTGGCGGTACTCACGCCAGCCGTACGGGTGATATCGGTCTGTTCCGCATTGTGTCCGAGTCAGGTACTGCGGCAGGCGTTCGTCGTATTGAAGCCGTAACCGGTGAAGGTGCTATCCAAACCGTGCATGCTGAGAGCGATCGCTTAAGCGATGTTGCGCAGCTGCTGAAAGGCGATAGCCAGAATATCGGTGACAAAGTTCGTTCCGTGCTGGAGCGTACTCGTCAACTGGAAAAAGAATTGCAGCAATTGAAGGAACAGGCTGCGGCGCAGGAGAGTGCAAATCTTTCCAGCAAAGCGGTTGATATCAACGGCGTGAAGCTGCTGGTCAGCGAACTCGCGGACGTTGAGCCGAAAATGTTGCGTACCATGGTTGATGATCTGAAAAATCAACTGGGGTCTACCGTTATCGTTCTGGCAACGGTAGTGGAAGGTAAGGTTTCTCTGATTGCGGGTGTGTCTAAGGACGTGACAGATCGCGTGAAAGCAGGGGAACTGGTTGGAATGGTCGCTCAGCAGGTCGGCGGTAAGGGTGGCGGTCGTCCGGACATGGCGCAAGCCGGTGGTACGGATGCAGCGGCTCTGCCTGCAGCGTTAGCCAGTGTGAAAGGCTGGGTCAGCGCAAAACTGTAATAATTATAAGCGTAAGTCGACGCTGCGGACTTCAATCCGCAGCGTTTGAATCAACGCTATCGACAACGATAAAGTCAGGTTGAAGTTGTGTATATCGGCTAAACTTAGGTTTAACAGAATGTGATGCCGTGACTGCTTACACTTAGGTGTTTGTCATCGCTTACTTTTTGGCGTTATATGATGGATAATGCCGGGATACAGAGAGACCCGACTCTTTTAATCTTTCAAGGAGCAAAGAATGCTGATTCTGACTCGTCGAGTTGGTGAGACCCTCATGATAGGCGATGAGGTCACCGTGACAGTTTTAGGGGTGAAGGGCAACCAGGTGCGCATTGGCGTAAACGCCCCGAAAGAAGTTTCTGTCCATCGTGAAGAGATCTACCAGCGTATCCAGGCTGAAAAATCCCAGCAGTCCAGTTACTAAGGTTTTCGCGTCTCACCTTTCTGGTGAGGCGCAACCTGATTGAGTTACTCTTTTTCTTCTCTTTTCTTCTTCGTCTTCCCCATTTTTTCGATTCCACTGCGCGTAATGCCTTTTCCTGCGAAGTTTCCGTTTGTTCACTCCTTCAGAAAATTGCCAATTTATCTGTTGATAAAACACTCTTTTTGCCGTTTTTGCAGACTAATTGCGCGTGAAATGTGCAAACGATAAAAGCTCTGGAAAAATTGTTTGACTTATAAGTCCCAGAAAGTAATATGTGCGCCACGCAGCGACGATGAGCAGAAACAAGTTCTTCGAAGCACTCGCAAGAGGCGTGTTGGTGAGGTGGCCGAGAGGCTGAAGGCGCTCCCCTGCTAAGGGAGTATGCGGTCAAAAGCTGCATCCGGGGTTCGAATCCCCGCCTCACCGCCATTTGCATCCGTAGCTCAGCTGGATAGAGTACTCGGCTACGAACCGAGCGGTCGGAGGTTCGAATCCTCCCGGATGCACCATATTACTTGATAGCGCTTTAGCAGCGACATCAAATCTGCAGTAAAGTAAGTTTCCCTGATGCATCCGTAGCTCAGCTGGATAGAGTACTCGGCTACGAACCGAGCGGTCGGAGGTTCGAATCCTCCCGGATGCACCATCTTCTCCGAGGCAACAGCAAAACTGTTGTTTCATGGTCTGCGAGATAATCGCGAGCACCAGGGAGGATAACGTTGCTTTAGCAACGGCCCACAGGGCGAGGCGCAGCCGAGTAATCCTCCCGGATGCACCATCTCTTACTTGATATCGCTTATCACGATATCAATATCGGCAGTAAAGCAAGTTTTCCGATGCATCCGTAGCTCAGCTGGATAGAGTACTCGGCTACGAACCGAGCGGTCGGAGGTTCGAATCCTCCCGGATGCAC
>NZ_JAOWHG010000038.1:0-148606 GCF_030332745.1 Citrobacter sp. Cpo074 | reverse complement strand
CATCCGTAGCTCAGCTGGATAGAGTACTCGGCTACGAACCGAGCGGTCGGAGGTTCGAATCCTCCCGGATGCACCATCTTGTCCCTCCCTCTAAATCATTTCCACATACTCTCTGAACACCCCTCAATTCGCCGTCAGCGACAAAATCAATCAATTACGATAAAATAACGTCTGGTCACTCGGCTTGTGAGAAGACGATGTACGAACGTTATGCGGGTTTGATTTTTGATATGGATGGTACCATCCTGGATACCGAGCCTACGCATCGTAAGGCGTGGCATGAGGTATTGGGGCATTATGGACTACGGTTTGATGAACATGCCATGGTCGCTCTCAATGGTTCCCCAACGTGGCGTATTGCGCAGTCGGTAATTGAATTGAACCATGCCGATCTTGATCCTCATGCACTGGCACGTGAAAAAACCGACAAGGTGAGAAGCATGCTGCTGGATAGCGTCCAGCCTTTGCCGTTGGTTGATGTCGTGAAAGCCTGGCATGGTCGTCGTCCTATGTCGGTAGGTACGGGTAGTGAAAGCGCAATTGCAGAAGCGCTGCTCGCTCACCTTGGTCTGCGTCACTATTTTGATGCTGTAGTCGCAGCAGATCACGTACAACACCATAAACCGGCTCCTGATACGTTTTTGCTTTGTGCCGAACGTATGGGGGTTGTTCCGGCTCGTTGCGTCGTGTTTGAAGATGCCGATTTTGGAATACAGGCGGCGCATGCCGCGGGAATGGATGCCGTGGATGTCCGGTTATTGTGAGTGATGGACTGTCGCTCCTGTCACTGTTTGCCAGCAGTTTTCTCAGTGCCACGCTATTACCCGGCAATTCTGAAGTTGTTCTGGTTGCTTTGTTGGTTTCCGGGGGCAGTCATCCCTGGGTCTTAGTCTTAACAGCAACAATGGGTAATAGCCTTGGAGGGTTAACTAACGTTATCCTTGGGCGTTTCTTTCCATTGCGTAAAACATCGCGCTGGCAAGAAAAAGCCACAGGCTGGCTGCGGCGCTATGGCGCTGTCACACTATTATTAAGCTGGATGCCGGTTGTGGGGGATTTGCTGTGCCTGTTAGCCGGGTGGATGCGCATCTCGTGGGGCCCAGTTCTCTTTTTCTTATGCCTTGGCAAGGCGCTGCGCTATGTTGTTGTCGCAGCGGTTACGACACAAGGCATTATGTGGTGGCACTAATTGTGTTGTGGGATAGCCTTCAGGGTAACCAATACCATTATGCTAATTAAAACGATTTTGACAGGCGGGAGGTCAATTTGATCCCGGACGTATCACAGGCGCTGGCCTGGCTGGAAAACCATCCTCAGGCGTTAAAGGGGATTCAACGTGGTCTGGAGCGCGAAACGCTGCGTGTTAATGCAGATGGGTCATTAGCAACGACAGGCCATCCTGAGGTGTTAGGCTCAGCGCTAACGCATAAGTGGATAACCACTGACTTTGCCGAAGCATTGCTGGAGTTCATTACTCCACCCGGTGACGACATTGAGAAAATGCTCACGTTCATGCGCGACTTACATCGTTATACCGCCAGAAACCTTGGCGACGAGCGTATGTGGCCGTTGAGCATGCCTTGCTATATTGCCGAAGGTCAGGATATCGAACTGGCGCAGTATGGTACGTCGAATACCGGTCGCCTGAAGACGCTGTACCGTGAAGGCCTCAAAAACCGCTATGGCGCGTTGATGCAGACAATCTCGGGCGTACACTACAACTTCTCGCTGCCTATGGCTTTCTGGCAGGCGAAATGCGGTGTAACCGAAGGTGGGGATGCTAAAGAGAAGATCTCCGCGGGCTACTTCCGTCTGATCCGCAACTACTACCGTTTTGGTTGGGTGATCCCGTATTTGTTTGGTGCCTCCCCGGCCATTTGTTCCTCATTCCTGCAAGGAAAACCGACAACTCTGCCGTTTGAAAAAACCGACTGTGGGATGTATTACCTGCCGTACGCAACGTCGCTGCGTCTGAGTGATTTGGGCTATACCAATAAGTCGCAAAGCAATCTCGGAATTACGTTTAACGATTTGCATGAGTATGTGGCAGGATTAAAGCGCGCGATTAAGACGCCTTCCGAGGAGTACGCGGCGATCGGTCTGGAGAAAGACGGTAAGCGTCTGCAAATCAACAGCAACGTTCTGCAGATTGAAAATGAGCTGTATGCGCCTATTCGCCCGAAACGCGTCACTCGTCGTGGAGAAACGCCATCAGATGCGCTTCTGCGTGGCGGTATCGAGTACATCGAAGTACGCTCGCTGGATATCAACCCGTTCTCGCCTATCGGCGTGGACGAGCAGCAGGTGCGCTTCCTCGATCTGTTTATGGTCTGGTGTGCGCTGGCTGATGCCCCGGAAATGAGCAGCGATGAATTGCTGTGTACGCGTAAAAACTGGAATCGCGTGATTCTCGAAGGGCGTAAGCCTGGGCTGACGTTAGGTATTGGCTGTGAAACAGCCCAGTTCCCGCTGCCGAAGGTTGGGAAAGATTTGTTCCGCGATCTGAAACGCGTGGCACAAACGCTGGACAGCATCGATGGGGGAGAGGAGTATCTGAAGGTCTGTGATGAACTTGTTGCCTGTTTTGACAATCCTGAACTGACTTTCTCTGCCCGGATCCTACGGTCTATGATTGATGAAGGCATTGGCGGCACGGGCAAAGCGTTGGGTGAGGCTTACCGAAATCTGCTGCGTGAAGAGCCGTTAGAAATAGTGCAGGAAGCTGAATTTATTGCTGAAACCGAGGCTTCAAAGCATCGTCAGCAGGAGATCGAAGCGGCTGATACTGAGCCGTTTAGCGTGTGGCTGGAAAAGCACGCTTGATACAAAAGAAAAAGGCCACTCGGGAGTGGCCAAAATTTCATCTCTGAAAACAGGGATGATGATAACAAATGCGCGTCTTTCATATACTCAGACTCGCCCCGGAACAAAGAGTTCAGATTATTTTTAAAAAATTTATCGGAGGTGGCTAAATGCCGTTGTTAGATAGTTTTACTGTCGATCACACCCGGATGGAAGCTCCCGCGGTCCGGGTTGCAAAAACGATGAACACCCCGCATGGCGACGCAATCACCGTGTTTGATCTGCGTTTCTGCATTCCGAACAAAGAAGTGATGCCTGAGAAAGGTATCCATACGCTGGAACACCTGTTTGCAGGTTTTATGCGTAACCACCTTAACGGTAACGGCGTTGAGATTATCGATATCTCTCCGATGGGATGCCGTACCGGCTTCTACATGAGCCTGATTGGTACGCCGGACGAACAGCGCGTAGCCGACGCGTGGAAAGCGGCAATGGCGGACGTGCTGAAAGTACAGGATCAGAACCAGATCCCGGAGCTGAACGTTTACCAGTGCGGTACGTATCAGATGCACTCTCTTAGCGAAGCACAGGATATCGCGCGTCATATTCTGGAGCGTGATGTACGCGTGAACAGCAATGAAGAGCTGGCGCTACCGAAAGAGAAACTGCAGGAACTGCATATTTAGTCTTATTGATTAGCTGTTCCAGTATTTAAATTAACCCCGGTTTATGTCCGGGGTTTTTTATTGCTTAATATAATGTGTGTTTATTATATTTGCGGCGAGAATATATTTTAATTTAAATGATGCCTGACCTGTTAAATAATAAAGTGTGATCTGGCAAGCAGAAAACGGTGGATAATTAACGATGCCAGAGTGTATTGATCACATAAACTAAAAAACATAAATAATTAATAGAAAAACATAATGGAATGCGCCAGATATCCGGGTAATAACAAGACTCTTTTAATAGCCGGTAGATAGGTTTTTTATCAAATCTTATCTGGTATACATTAAACTTTAGGGATGAAAATGAAGGCTAAATATTTGGCGCTGATGATCGGTGCTTGCTTTTCTCATAACCTTTGGGCAGCAAATAATATCACTATTGAGCAGCGTCTGGCTGAACTGGAGCAACGTGTTGTTAATGCCGAAAAACGGGCATCCGATGCTGAGGCGCAAATTCGCTCGCTGAAGCAGCAGCAGGTCGCTGCTACGCCGACGGCGAATGTCCAGTCTGCCGAGCCGATTGCAGCAGGTGAAACTCCGCCTAAGCTGACATTATCTGGCTTCAGCGATATTAAGTTCTACGGCGATGTCGAATTTAATATGGATGCGGCAAGCCGTTCCGGTAGCCTGACATCGACGAGAACGTCAGCGAATAAAGATTGGGCACCAGGAACCAATGAACGCTGGGATATTAACGGACGCCTGTTGCTGGGTTTTGATGGCTACCAGCGGCGGGACAACGGTAATTTTGCAGGGTTCTCGGTACAGCCTCTGGCGGACCTGACCGGAAAAATGAACCTCGATGATGCCGTTTTCTTCTTTGGTCGTGAGAATGACTGGAAAATTAAGGTTGGTCGTTTTGAAGCCTACGATATGTTCCCGCTGAATCAGGATACGTTTGTTGAATATTCGGGGAATACAGCGAACGATCTCTACAGTGACGGTTACGGCTATATCTATATGATGAAAGAAGGACGGGGACGTAGCGACAGCGGGGGGAACTTCCTGCTGAGCAAAACCATCGACAACTGGTATTTCGAAGTTAACACATTGCTGGAAAATGGCAGTACGTTATATACCGAGAAGCAGTACCACGGAATGGATTTAACCAACGATAAAAACGTGGCTTACGTCCGTCCGGTTATCGCCTGGCAAAATGGGCGTTTTTCAACGGCGATAGCGATGGAAAGTAACGTCGTTAACAACGCCTACGGTTATTACCAAAATGGGACGTGGATCGATCAGTCAGATCGTACGGGCTATGGTTTTACCATGACCTGGAATGGTCAAAAAACGGACCCGGAAGATGGCGCAGTGATTAACCTGAATACCGCCTATATGGATGCGACCGATGAGACAGATTTTACCGCTGGGGTGAATGCGTTGTGGCATCGATTTGAACTGGGTTATATCTATGCGCATAACAAAATCGAAGCCTTCAATGCTACCAATATCGATGCCGTTTGTGAGGACGATTGCTGGATCACCGATCCCGGCAATTATGACATTCACACTATTCATGCCTCATATTTATTCCCCAATGTGATGGATATGAAAAACTTTAACATCTACCTCGGTGCCTATGCTTCATGGGTAGAGGCCAATCCGAATAATGGTGATAACAGCGAAGATGCGCGTTACGGCGGGCGTCTGAGATTCAAATATTACTTCTGATTATAGGTCTAATAAAAAAGGGATCCGCAGATCCCTTTTATCAGATAGTTAGTGTGCGCCACCGCCGCCGCCGCCCGCACCGAAGGGCGGTTTGGCGAACCACACCAGGCCAAGCAGGACCAGGAAGATCCCCGCCGACATCCAGAAGATTTCGTTAGCGGAAATAATCAGCCCCTGATTGGTGATCTGCTGAGCTATCCAACCTGAAGCCTGCTGGTGCGTCATCCCTAAATCCTGCAGCTTATCGTACATAGCCTGTGCATTTGGGTTGTAGGGGTTAACAGATTCCGTTAGCTGCGCATGATGCAGCGACTCGCGGTTTGTCCACATTGTCGTCGTAATCGATGTGCCAATGGAACCTGCCAGCGTTCGCGTAAAGTTCGACAAGCTGGATGCCGCCGCCAGACGCTCGGGCGGCAAGCCGGACAACGTAATGGTGGTTAGCGGCATAAAGAAGCAGGCTACCGCGAACCCCTGAATAAACTGCGGCCAGGCCGATGCGCCAAAGTCCATACCCGGCTCGAACGTCCACGCACGCCAGTAGAAACAGACGGCGTACATAATAAAACTGAACGTTACCAGCCGACGCATATCCAGCTTGTGCGCGAAGCGGCCGATAATCGGAGACAGGATCACCGGAATCACCCCAACCGGCGCTGACGCCAGACCAGCCCAGGTTGCTGTATAGCCGTATACCTCCTGCAACAGCTGCGGCAGCAGGACGATTGCGCCGAAGTAAAGCATATAGGCCAGGCTGATACACAGGCAGCCGATGGTAAAGTTGCGCGACTTAAACAGCGAGAGATCGACAATGGGGTGCTCGTCGGTAAGCTCCCAGACGATCAGGAAGCTGATAGCAACCACGGCGACCACAGTCAGGATGATTATCTCCTGCGAGGCGAACCAGTCCAGCTCTTTACCGCGGTCGAGCATAATCTGCAAACTGCCGATACCGATGACCAGCAGTGCCAGACCAATGGCGTCAATGCGCCGCTGCTCGGTTTTGGTTTCCCGACCGCGCAGGGTTTGCAGTGTCATCAATACCACCATAGCCCCGATTGGCACGTTGATAAAAAATATCCAGCCCCAGTGATAGTTGTCGCTGATATAGCCCCCAAGAATAGGACCACATATCGGGGCAACAATCACCGTCATCGACCATAGCGCGAGGGCGATGGAACGCTTGGCGGGTGGATAGTTATTCAGCAACAGGCTCTGTGACAGCGGAATTAATGGACCCGCGACAATGCCCTGTATTACACGGAAGAAAATCAGCATGTTCAGGCTGGTGGACATCCCGCATGCCCATGACGCAATGACGAAGGCGATAGTTGACCACATAAAGAGTCTTACTTCGCCAAAGCGTTTTGCCAGCCAGCCGGTGATCGGAATAGAGATAGCGTTCGCCACCCCAAATGAGGTGATAACCCAGGTCCCCTGGCTCAGTGAAGAGCCGAGGTTCCCGGCGATAGTGGGGATCGCCACGTTAGCAATGGTGGAGTCCAGCACCTGCATGAATGTCGCCAGGGACAGCGCGATCGTCATAATGACGAGCTGCGCGCCTTCCAGCGGTTTTTGCTGTTGCATCACACGCACCTTTGAATTAGCCCGCGTTGGCCCGCACGATCTCTTCGATCATCTTATTGACCGGAGCAAGGTTGATTTCACGTGCATTACTTTCTGATACCGGCGTGGTACGAACCTGGCTTGCCAGAATTTGTCCGTCACGATTTGAGGTATCTACCGTAACCAGCGTAGACAAACCAATACGTAATGGATGCTGTGCCAGTTGCTGCGCATCCAGCTCGATACGTACCGGCAGACGCTGGACGACTTTGATCCAGTTGCCGGTTGCGTTCTGCGCTGGCAGCAGGGAGAAAGCGCTGCCCGTACCCATATCGAGACCGACAACTTTACCGGTATATTTTACGTCATCGCCGTAAATATCGCTGATAACGGTCGCCGGTTGGCCGATACGCATGTGCGCGAGCTGTGTTTCTTTGAAGTTGGCATCTACCCACAGGTTAGTGGCCGGAACAACCGCCATCAGCGGCGTGGTTGGGCTAATTTGTGCACCAGGCTGTACGGCGCGACGGGATACATAACCGGTCATTGGGCTGACAATTCTGGTACGTTCCAGCGCCAGCCAGGCATTGCGCACTTCGGTGGCAGCCTGTTGCACAGCGGGTTGATCTTCCAGCTTGCTACCCAGAATCATCGCCTGGTTAGCATTATATTGTTGGATCGCGACATCAAGCTGGGCCTGAGCGCTGGCGACGGCATCACGAGCGTGTTGCAGCTCTTCACGGCCAATCAGGTTGGCATTGCCCAGCGGAACTCGGCGATTAAAGTCGCTTTGTGCCTGCGCCAGTGCGGTTTTTTGCACTTCAATGCTTGCCTGTAACTGCTTGCTGTTGATCATCAACTGGTGCGTCTGACGCACGCTGGAAGCCAGCGCAGTTTTGGCTTTTTCAAATGCCTGCTTTGCGTCTGTCTGGTCGAGGGTGACCAGCACATCGCCTTGTTTTACAAAGTCAGTGTTATCAGCCCAGACTTTCGTCACGCTGCCTGATACCTGAGCCATGATTTGAACCTGGTTCCCTGCCACGTACGCATCGTCTGTCTCTTCGACATGACGAAGTACTAAAAACCAATAAATCCCATATGCCACGGCAATGATAATAAAGAGCAAGGTCAGAAGGAGCAGCATACTTTTACGTTTGCCATTCTTCTTGACCGGTTGCTGCGGGGTTTGAGTCTCCGCATTTGCGCTCATGTTGTTCTCCACGATCTTATTTTTTTCACATCGGCTGAGCCGACCTGTTTATCAGACAGGCCAGCAGTATGCGTGCTGGCCTGTCGGTTTTTTCATTTATAAATCTGGATTTCTGAGCGAGTCGGCGCGTTAGCGCAGCGCTTCTAACACCGCGCCATCCTGCTCCATCTGATCAAGACGGGTCAGAAGTTTACGGGTAATTTGCTCAAGCTGATCTTTTTCGGTGGTGCTAAGAGACGACCAGAGCTGATGCAGGCAGTTATGCTGAGGCGGTAACACCTCTTGCAAAAATGCATGGCCTTTCTCGGTCAATTGCAGATGCAGACAGCGGCGATCGTTATCGCTTTCGCGACGTTCGATCCAGCCACGTTTTTCTAACTCATCCGCAATGCGGGTAGCGTTAGTGCGTGACGAGCCAAGCGCGCAACTCAGTTCAGAAGGCTGAATACTGTGGTTTTCCTGAGACTCCAGCGTAATCAACGCCATAAACAATGTCTCGTTAATCCCTTGAGCTTTCAGCATCTTATTGCGGTTTTCCAGCAACTTACCCTGCATGTGCATACAGAGGCGAGTCAGAAGCACTTCCTGATAAGGGAACTCTTCGTAGCGGCTGGCGCGAAATTTTAGCATTTGTTCAATGGGCGTAAACGAACTATCCATTTGGGTATAACCTCATTAATTTCAGCCGATATAGTAACGACAGTGACAAATAAAGTAAATGTATTATTTCTTTAAAATGATTGTTTTTATCTATAAGCCAACAAGCATTTTCCAGGCTAATCCATAGCCCAGAGCACTCAGTAACGTTGGAATGATGATGCTGCGGGTCTTATAGAAGCTTGCGCCCAGTATGACAAACCCCACCAGCGTAGGCACGAACCGACGAGCGTCGTGCATAACTTCTGGCGCGGTAGACACCACCAGCAGGGCGCAAATAGATGCAATGCCAATAGTGTCGAGTAGTATGCCCGTCGCGCCGCGCTTCGTCGGGCGAACATTGCCTACCCCAAGACGGAGCGGCAAATAACGAAAACAGTAATTAACGCAGCCGACCAACAGGCCAAGTAGCAGAACCTCATAGCTCATCAGGACCTCCCTGCCAAAATGACTGGATGAGCGCCGTCAGGCATCCGCAGACAATACCTGCAAGGATAGCGGCAGGTATGGAAAACAGCATGACGCCAGCCAGCGCCCCGGCCAGGGAGGCAGTCACGCAGAGCGCTTGTTTACGTTGGAATGACGCGAGCAGGAAGCTCATAAACAGCGCCGGGAGCATGAATCCCAGTGCCGCTTCAACCGCCGGGTAATCCTTGAGTAAACCACTGCCGGAAAACGCGCCGATCACCGTACCAAACACCCAGGAGGCCCAGGAGCACAGTGCGATGCCGATCATCCAGTTTTCACTCCAGCGCCGATTATCCCGGACCAGTTTTGCCGTTGCAGCGGCAAAGACTTCATCGGTAAGGCCAAAAGCCCACAGTGCACTTTTGGGTTTACTCAGTCGCTGGGCTATTCGGCTGCGCAGGGAAGGGCCGTACAAAACATGGCGGACATCCATGGCCATGACGGTAAGGGCGGCGACCCACAGCGAACTGCCCGCAGCGAGCATGGTGGTAATGACAAACTGGCTGGCTCCCGCATAGATAATGCAGGAGAAAAAGACGCTTTCAACCGGCGTAAAGCCAAGGCGAGTGGCATTGAGACCAAATGCAAAAGCGACCGGAATATAGCTGATGACTATTGGCAGGCTGTCTTTGAATCCTTCCGTTAACGTTGCCGAACAGGATTCAGACTGGGGTACAGGGCTTTCCATAGGGTTATAGGTTTCATTACCGAAATTAATATAACTTGGTTCAATGAGTTATAACCTTAGCAGACTGATGGGCTCCTTAACACCCTGTGGAGCCCAATCAGCGGTAAACATGCGCTATACGCTTAATTTACGGCTTCCTGACGGTGAAAACCTCGCCACCAGACCACCAGGTTGAGTACGGCAACGGTCGTACCCGCCAGACAAACGCCAGCCCACCCGGCATGCTGCCAGGCAGAGGCTGAAATTAGCGAACCTGCCGCTCCGCCAATAAAATAGCTGGTCATGTATCCGGCGGTCAGGCGATTACGCGCATCCGGATGAATGCGATAGATAACCGTCTGGTTGGTGATGTGTACTCCCTGAACGGTGAGGTCCAACACCAGAATACCGATAATCAGCATGGGGACGGAAGCGTGCCCAAGCCAAATAGCAAGCCAGGAGAGCAGCAGTAATAGCAGTCCTATGGTTGTGGTCAGGTGGGATTTACCTTTATCGGCAAAACCGCCCGCAGGACGTGCACCTAACGCCCCTGCGGCACCCGCCAGACCGAACAGACCAATCATTCCTTCCGAATAGTTAAACGGCGGCGCGGCGAGCAAAAACGCCATCGAGGTCCACAGGATACTGAAATTGGCAAAAGTCAGGCAGCCCAGCATCGCGCGGGTACGCAGCAATTTATCGTGAATAAACAGGCTGAATACCGAGCCTAACAGCTGAGGATAGTTAAGATGAGTATCGGATTTCATCTTCGGCAGGCCGCGCCACAGCGCAACCGCCATCAGCGCCATTAATACTGATGCGACCCAAAATACGGTGCGCCAGCCGCCAAGATTCGCCAGTAATCCTGCCACGGTGCGCGCCAGCAGAATACCCAGCAGCAGGCCGCTCATAATCGTGCCGACAACCTTCCCGCGCTTGTCTGGTGTGGCAAGCGTTGCCGCCAGCGGAACCAAAATCTGTGCCACTACCGAGAACAGCCCGGTCAGGGCAGTACCGAGAATCAGCATACCCAGCGACTGGCTGCTGGCGGTGATCAGCATGCCGCCAGCCGCGAGCAACGTCATGGAGACAATCAGCATCCGACGTTCAAACATATCGCCGAGCGGCACTAAGAACAGCAGGCCGGCGGCGTAGCCGAGCTGGGCCGCGGTGACGATAAACCCGGCGGTACTGGCAGATAGCGAAAAGTTGCGCGCGATGGTGTCGAGCAGCGGTTGCGCGTAATAGTTACTGGCGACGGCAAGGCCGGTGGCAATAGACATTAACAGGATCAGCGAAGGGCTAAGTCCCTGAGTAGTTTTCGTCATTGTTTTCAACTGAGTAATGGGTTGCAGAAAACAATCATAACGGAAGTGATTAAATGTTGCTGATTTGTTGAGTGATGGATTGTGCGATTGGGGGAGGGAGGATCGGCCGGATTAGGTGCATCGCGCCACCATCCGGCATTTATGCGGTTACAGGCCTGATGGCGCTACACTCATCAGGCCTGTGAGTGGATTATTTCTGCGCGGCCAGCGCTTCGTTCACCCAGCCGTCAAACTGCTGCTGGTGGGCTTTGATCCAGCCGTCAACGTGACCCTGTACGTCGGCTTCAGACGCTTTCCCGTCGTGCATCATTGCGTTCTGCGCGTTGATATCCGCCAGCGGCAGCTTCATGATGGCAAACAGTTTCGCCGCAGCCGGGTTTTTCTCCGCCCAGGCTTTATTGGCGACAATATGCATAGTGTTCACCGGGAAGCCGTAGTTGGCGCCGTTTGGCAGTTTGGTATCAATATCTTTCTGCTCGCCTGGCAGGGAAGAGAACGGCACCTGCAGCCAGACCACATCTTTACCAGGTTTCATTACGTCGCTCACCCAGTACGGTGTCCAGGTGTAGTAAAGAATGGGTTTACCTTCTTTGAAGCGGGTAATGGTGTCGGCCATCATCGCCGCATAGTTACCGTGGCTGACCTCGACGGTTTTTTCCAGATCGAAAGCTTTGTTCTGGTGGTTGATTACTGCTTCACAGCCCCAGCCCGGTGAACAGCCCATCATATCGGCTTTTCCGTCACCGTTGGTGTCAAAGATTTTGGCGATCTTCGGATCTTTTAACTGGGCGATATTGGTGATTTTATATTGCTCAGCGGTTTTCTTGTCGATCAGATAACCCTGTGCGGCACCCGTAACGAATACCCCCTCGCGATAAAACTTTTTGTCTCCGCCCGCAGCGGCGTACATATCATCATGCAGCGGCTGCCAGTTCACGGCGGTAAAAGTTGCATCGCCAGAGGCAATGGAGGTATAGCCGACGTTGTAGTCAACTTCGCTGGTTTTGTTAACGGTGTAACCCAGTTTCTCCAGCGCACGGGCGACTAACTGCGTCTGGAAGGATTCTTCAGAGATAGTGCTCTGGATTGGCTGTACGGTGATGCCTTTGCCCGGCAGGTCGGCAGCGAAAGTGCTGGTGGAGACAAGGGTGGCAAACGCTGTGGCAATAATTACTTTCTGTCGCATCGTTGTTCCTTATTACACTTCATCCTTCAAGCTGCCTCTTTGTTGGCTGCACTCATGCACCCCAGTCACGTACTACTTGTACGCTCTTGGGGATACATTCGTTTGCCGCCGCGATGCAACTTGAATGATTTTGTGTAAGTTAATGAATTGTATGCCCGGTAAGCAATGCGCCACCGGGCAACGGGTGTATTACTTCGTGAAAGGGCGAGTGATAAGCCCAATGGGACCGGTGGTGTACCAGCGACGGTTGCCACGACTACGCGAGTCGCGACCGACGGCCTGCGTCAGGCGGTCGAGAATGATAGCGAGGATCACAATCCCAACCCCGCCGACGGTGGCAAGCCCCATATCCAGACGACCGATTCCGCGTAGAACCATCTGGCCCAGTCCGCCGACGGCAATCATCGACGCGATGACGACCATTGAGAGCGCCAGCATCAGCGTCTGGTTAACCCCAGCCATAATGGTGGGCATTGCCAGCGGGAGCTGCACTTTAAACAGCATCTGACGCGGGCTGGCGCCAAACGAGCGCGAGGCTTCAATCAGATCGGCTGGCACCTGGTTAATCCCCAGAATAGTCAGACGCACGATTGGCGGCAGGGCGAAGATAATCGTCACCACTACGCCCGGGACGTTACCAATACCGAACAGCATGACAATCGGCACCAGATAGACAAACGCGGGTGTGGTTTGCATGGCGTCCAGCAGCGGGCGAACAATTTTTGCTGCCCGTGGACTGCGCGCCAACCAGATCCCCATCGGCAGACCGATCACCACGCAGAACAGCAGCGCGGTCAACACCAGCGCTAGGGTTATCATGGCCTGCGACCACGCGCCGATGGCACCGATGGCAATTAAGGAAATCAGCGTAGCAACGCCCATCCCCATGCCGGAAATCTGCCAGGCAATCAGCGCGAACAGGATAATCGCTACCGGGGCTGGCATACCTAACAGCAGCTGTTGAAAGCCGTTGAGAATGTAATCCACCGGGACACGAATGCCCTGGAAGACCGGACGGAAATGGGTAACGACCCAGTCGATCCCCTCTGTGACCCAACTGTCCAGCGGGATCAGCGTTTTATGGAACGGATCCATAATATTGAAATGCTCTGGTGCCGGCGCGGGTGCGCTGGTCAGCCAGTCCGCGCCACCACCGTCAGTGGGTGCGCCTGATGGCGTACTCCAGGCATCAGCATTTTGTGCGGCACTGTCGGCCGCTGGTGTGGTGTCCCACGGATTAGTTTGATCAGCCATTGTTTACCCCCTCACGATCTAAAGCCTGTAACAGCATGCGTTTTGAAATGACGCCCACATACTGCTGTTCCTCATCTACAACCGGCACCGCGCACGGGGCCTGACCGACATGAGAAAGCAACTCGCTGAGAGGGGTTTGTGCATCTACGGCTAACGGCTCATCGATCAATGCCGCTTCAATACCTTGCGCCTGACTTAACGCTGTTTTTAATGAGTCGATAGAGACAACGCCAACGAATTTATTGCCGCGTTCGATCACGTAACCATATTCGCGATCTTTGTCCTGCAATAATTGCAGCGCAGAACGTGGACCCACCCCGGGGTTTTTACGAATCAAACCTTCGGGACTACGGCGTGAAATATCTTTCGCGCTAAAGACCTGGCTAATATCGACACCACGGAAGAAGGTGCGTACATAATCATTGGCCGGATTATTCAGGATTTCATCTGGCGTGCCGACCTGGACCACTTCACCGTTTTGCATAATGGCAATTCTGTCGCCAATACGCATGGCTTCGTCGAGGTCATGCGATATAAAGACCACGGTACGTTGATGCTTCGCCTGTAGTTTTACCAGTTCATCCTGCATCTCAGTACGAATTAATGGATCGAGGGCTGAGAAGGCCTCATCCATTAATAAGATGTCAGGGTTAATGGCTAATGCGCGGGCGAGGCCTACACGCTGGCGCATCCCCCCGGAAAGTTCATCCGGGTAGCCGTGAGCATAATTCTCCAGACCAACCTGGCGCAGCGCATCTAACGCTTTTTCACGACGTTCATCCGCACCTACGCCGGCTAATTCCATGCCGAATGCCGTATTGTCGAGAACCGTCATGTGCGGCATCAGGGCAAAGGACTGGAACACCATCGCAATCTTTTTTCTGCGCACCTCGCGAAGCTCAGCATCGGATATCCGGGCGATGTCTACGCCGTCAATCAATACCTGTCCGCGGGTGGGTTCAATCAGGCGATTGAGAAGGCGTACCATTGTGGATTTACCCGAACCGGATAATCCCATGATGACAAATATCTCGCCTTCTTCAATGGCCAGACTGGCGTTCTTAACGCCAAGCGATAGCCCTGTTTTATCCAGAATCTGCTCTTTTGAAAGTCCTTTTTCAATATATTTGAAGGCTCTCTGGGGATGCTCTCCAAATATCTTATAGAGATTTTTAACTTCTAATTTAATTGCCATGCAATAGAATGATTCCTGTTATTTGTTTATATCGATATATTACCTGATGGAAATAGTGACCTTTTTCTACCCTAACATACTGAGAATTTGAGACAACCCTGAATTTGGTTGTGGCATGAATATTGCCAAAGGCCAGATGGCGGGACTTCCCGTGATATAAGGGCTGAGCGCGAATGTGAACGGGGTAATATTTTTTGTAAATGGCAATGAAAAATCGCCTGAATTGCTGGAATACAGGCGAATAATGCGGCTGATATTGAGTGTAGATCACACAATTATATTTGCACGACAAAAGTGTGATCCTGTTAAAATATTTCCGCGAAAAATGTACGGTATTTTCCGTGAAAATGAGTGCTAGAAATTCCAGTCGTCATCTTCGGTTTCGACCGCTTTTCCCATCACATAAGATGAGCCGGAACCCGAGAAGAAATCGTGGTTTTCGTCAGCGTTGGGCGACAGTGCGGCAAGGATTGCCGGGTTAACCTCCGCCATTTCAGGCGGGAATAGCGCCTCATATCCCAAATTCATTAATGCCTTATTGGCGTTGTAACAAAGGAAGGCTTTGACGTCATCCACCCAGCCGGTTTCTGCATACAACTCTTCAGTATAACGCGCTTCGTTATCATACAATTCCATCAGCAGGTCAAAGGCAAAATTCTTTAACTCCTCGCGTGCGGATTCGCAAATATGCTCCAGACCTTTTTGATATTTATAACCAATGTAATACCCATGAACCGCTTCATCACGAATGATCAGACGAATGAGATCGGCGGTATTGGTCAATTTGCCGCGGCTGGAAAAATACATTGGCAACCAGAAGCCAGAATAGAACAGGAAGGATTCCAGAAACACGCTGGCTATTTTTTTCTTCAACGGTTCGTCGCTGGCGTAATGTGTCAAAACGATCTGCGCTTTGCGCTGAAGTGGGGTATTTTCCTCACTCCAGGCGTAGGCAGCATCCACGTCTTTGGTCTGGCAAAGGGTAGAGAATATTGAGCTGTATGAACGGGCGTGCACCGCCTCCATAAAGCTGATATTCGACAGCACCGCCTCTTCATGCGGCGTTAACGAATCAGCCATTAACGCTGGCGCTCCGGCAACATTCTGAATGGTGTCGAGCAGCGTCAGCCCGGTAAAAACGCGGATTGTTAACTGCTGTTCGGCGGCGTTCAACGTTTGCCAGGCCGGAATGTCATTGGAGAGCGGGACCTTTTCCGGGAGCCAGAAGTTACTGGTCAGACGGTTCCATACCTCAAGATCTTTATCATCCTCAATCTTGTTCCAGTTGATGGCGCTCACGCGGGATAATGTCATTTTCTCCTCCTTACAGCGCGCATGACACGCAGCCTTCGATTTCGGTGCCTTCCAGCGCCAGCTGGCGTAGTCGGATGTAGTACAGGGATTTGATGCCCTTACGCCAGGCGTAAATCTGCGCTTTATTGATATCGCGCGTGGTGGCGGTATCGGGGAAAAAGAGCGTCAGTGAAAGCCCCTGATCGACATGGCGCGTTGCTTCTGCGTAGGTATCAATGATTTTTTGTGGACCGATCTCATAGGCATCCTGATACAAGGCCAGATTCTCATTGGTCATAAACGGGGCAGGGTAGTAAACGCGCCCGGTTTTGCCCTCTTTGCGAATCTCCACTTTCGACACGATCGGGTGAATGCTTGACGTGGCATGATTGATGTAGGAGATAGAACCGGTGGGGGGAACCGCCTGTAAATTCTGGTTATAAATGCCGTAGCGCATCACATCTTCACGCAGCTGTGACCACATCTCGCGCGTCGGCAGCGTAATGCCGCTGGCGGCAAACAGCGTGCGAACCTTGGCGGTTTTTGGCTGCCAGTCGCCCTGCAGATACTGGTTAAAATATTCGCCGCTGGCGTAGCGCGACTGTTTGAATCCGGCAAAGGTTTGACCACGCTCGCGGGCGATCTTCATTGACGTATTCAGCGCATGCCATGTGATGGTGTAGAAATAGAGATTGGTGAAATCCAGCCCTTCCGGCGAACCGTAGGCGATCCCTTCCCGCGCCAGATACCCGTGCAGATTCATCTGCCCAAGACCAATCGCGTGCGACGCGCTGTTTCCGGCCTCAATCGAGGGCACGCTGCGGATATGGCTCATGTCCGAAACGGCGGTTAAGCCACGAACCGCCGTTTCCACGGTACGACCAAAGTCGGGTGAATCCATGGTATGGGCAATGTTTAACGAGCCGAGATTGCAGGAAATATCGTGCCCGGTCTGCGCGTAATTGAGATTTTCATCGTAGGTGGAGGCACTGTTAACCTGCAAAATCTCCGAGCACAGGTTGCTCATATTGATCCGACCGGCAATTGGATTGGCGCGATTCACCGTATCTTCAAACATGATGTAAGGATAGCCAGACTCAAACTGGATCTCGGCCAGACGCTGGAAGAAATCGCGGGCGTTAATGTATTTTTTACGCACACGTTCGTCGGCAAGCAGTTCGTCATAGCGTTCACTGACGGCGATATCGCCGAACGCTTTGCCGTAAATGCGTTCCACGTCATAGGGTGAGAACAGCGCCATTCGGGCATTTTCTTTCGCCAGTTGAAAGGTAACATCCGGGATCACCACGCCAAGCGAGAGCGTTTTGATGCGGATTTTCTCGTCGGCGTTTTCGCGCTTGGTATCGAGAAAACGTAAAATATCCGGATGGTGTGCGTGCAGATACACCGCCCCCGCACCCTGACGTGCCCCGAGTTGATTCGCATAAGAAAACGCATCTTCCAGCATTTTCATTACTGGGATCACCCCAGATGACTGGTTCTCAATACGCTTAATGGGCGCACCTGCCTCGCGCAGGTTGGAGAGTAAAAATGCCACGCCGCCGCCGCGTTTGGAGAGCTGAAGTGCGGAGTTGACCGCCCGACCAATAGACTCCATGTTGTCTTCAATACGCAACAGGAAGCAGGAGACCAGCTCACCGCGTTGCTGTTTGCCGCAGTTTAAAAAGGTTGGTGTGGCGGGCTGAAAGCGCCCGGAGAGCATTTCATCGGTCAGCTGCATCGCGAGCGCTTCATCGCCCTGCGCCAGCGTGAGCGCCACCATCGTGACCCGATCCTCAAAGTCTTCGAGATAGCGCTTACCGTCGAACGTTTTTAGCGTATAGCTGGTGTAGAACTTCCATGCGCCGAGGAACGTCTGGAAACGGAATCCGCTGGCGTGGGCGTGATCGAATAGCTTCAGCACGAACGCGCGATCGTAGCGGGCTAACACGCTGGCATCGTAATAGCCTTCATCCACCAACGTTTCCAGGCGCTCCTGCTGGCTGGCAAACGCCACCGAGTTTGGGCGGACGTGGGCGGCAAAGAAGGCCTCCACGGCCTGATGGTCTTTGTCGAACTGAATGCGCCCGGCTTTATCGTACAGATTCAGCATGGCGTTCAGGGCGTGATAATCCAGCGTTGGCTGCATTACACGTTCTGCGGTTGTCGTTGCCAAAATTCGCTCACTCCTTTTCGAACGTTGTCGATATCGCTTTGGGTGCCCATCAGCTCAAAGCGATAGAGCCACGGCACGCCGCATTTTTGTGAGATGACATCACCCGCGCGACCGTAGGCGTCACCGAAATTACGATTGCCGGAGGCGATCACCCCACGGATTAACGCCCGGTTGTGCGTATCGTTTAAAAAGCGGATCACCTGTCTTGGGACCGCGCCAGCAGTGCCGCCGCCGCCGTAGGACGGCACGATTAATATGTAAGGTTCGTCTACCCGGATCCGCTCGCGTTCGTTAAGCGGAATGCGGATGGCTGGCAGCCCCAGACGCTGCATAAAGCGGTGCGTATTTTCGGAGCTGCTGGAGAAGTAGACGAGCTGACTCATGCGCTGGCCACACGGTGTTCCGGATGCAGACGGTTGATCATGTCCGGACGAAACCCTGACCAACTGGTTTCACCCGCGACCACGACCGGTAGCTGGCGAAACCCTTGATCGCGCAGGCTATCAGCCAAATCGGGTTGTGAATCGACGTTTACCATCTCAAAGTCAAAACCACGGCTTTCCATTGCCCGTTTGGTGGCGTGGCACTGAACACAGTTATTGCGAGTGTAAATAATAATACGCATGATTCGTATTTCCATTTAAAAATAAAGGATCGGCGCGATAGAGGGCGTCGGGTTGTGTGTGTCCTGATAGGAGAGATACTAGATGTAGTTTTAAAAAGATTCAACCATACAAGATATGGGAATTTTAGATTGATGATGAGCGGGGTGATGAGCGTGGCGGGGGAAGTGGTATGTACCATCGCAGGTTGCCGGATGGCGACGCGTCGCGTCTAATCCGGCCTACAGGAAAGTACATCCTGGGCCGGATAAGGCATTTATGTCGCCATCCGGCAGCGCAAAATCACATGCGCATCCCCACCGCCAGGCGGTTGAAGCAGTTCATCAGGCTAATGGCAAATGTCAGGTCGCTAATTTCTTTCGCGCTGAAATGGTCGAGCAGCGGCAGATAAACGTCATCTTCGGCGTGAGTAGTGGCAATCTGGGTGACCGATTCGGCCCACGCCAGCGCCGCACG
The DNA here is from genome assembly GCF_030332745.1 of Citrobacter sp. Cpo074. Lineage (NCBI taxonomy): Bacteria > Pseudomonadati > Pseudomonadota > Gammaproteobacteria > Enterobacterales > Enterobacteriaceae > Citrobacter > Citrobacter sp. Cpo074. Next base: position 129,323 of record NZ_JAOWHG010000038.1, on the reverse strand, counting down.
TTCCTGCTCGCTGAAGTGGTGACTCACCCGCCAGCCTGCCAGTGCGTCCAGTTTGGCCTGCGCAACACCGGATTTGCGCAGTGCTTTACTGTGCATTTCCAGACAAAAGGCGCAGCCGTTGATTTGCGAGACCCGCAGGTAAATCAGTTCCGTCAACGTAGGTTCCAGCGCGCAGTTTTCCAGCGCTTGGCTTGCCTGAACCAGAGCGTTATAGATTTCGGGACTGAGTTCGTAATAGGGCTGGCGTAACATTGTCATGGTATTTCTCCTCGTTTGGATGACCCGCAATGTAGCACTATAATGGACTGCAACAGAGAGCCATATTGTTACCAAAAAAGCAGACCATAAATGCCACGTTATCAGCAAATCGCCCGTCAGTTAAAAAACGCAATTGAGAAAGGCGAACTCAAGCCCGGTACCAGATTGCCCTCCAGCCGGACCTGGGCCCAGGAGCTGGGAGTATCACGCTCGACGGTGGAAAATGCCTATGCAGAGCTGGTGGCGCAAGGCTGGCTCGCGCGGCGTGGACAGGCAGGAACGTTTGTCAGTGAGCAACTGCGACCAGAAAGGGCGCCTGCATCGCCTGCCATCTTCGCCGGAGAAAATCCCAGACCGCAACCTTTTCAGATGGGATTACCCGCACTCGATCTTTTTCCGCGTGAAGTCTGGGCACGGGTGATGGGACGGCGTTTACGCACCCAAACGCGTTTTGATCTGGCGGTGGGCGATGTATGTGGCGAACGGGTGTTACGCCAGGCAATTGTTGATTATCTGCGCGTTTCACGCAGCATTGAATGCCAGCCAGAGCAGATTTTTATCACTTCAGGCTATGCGGCATCAATGACGTTAATCCTGCGCGCTCTGGCGTATCCCGGTGAGGGAATGTGGGTCGAAGATCCCGGTTTTCCGCTGATCCGGCCCGTGGTGTCTCAGGAACGCATTGAGTTGATGTCGGTAGCGGTGGATGCCGATGGGCTGGATGTCAGCGCCGGGATCCGCGACTACCCGCAGGCGCGTTTTGTACTGCTCACTCCCGCACATCAAAGCCCTCTGGGGGTAGCACTGTCTTTGGACCGTCGCCACCAGTTGCTGGAGTGGGCGACTCGCGCGCAGGCGTGGATAATCGAAGATGACTATGACAGTGAATTTCGTTACCACGGTAAGCCGTTGCCGCCGCTAAAAAGTCTGGATGCGCCTCAGCGGGTGATTTATGCCGGAACGTTCAGCAAATCGATGTTTCCGGCTTTGCGTACGGCATGGCTGGTGGTGCCTCTGACCCAGGTTGAACGCTTTCGCCAGCAAGCGGCGCTAACGGCCTGTAGCGTCCCGGTTCTATGGCAGCAAACGCTGGCGGATTTCATGCGAGACGGCCACTTCTGGCGACACTTAAAACGTATGCGACAGCATTATGCCGAACGACGACAATGGATGGAAAACGCCCTGACCGAACAAGGATTTAGCGTCATTCCTCAGGAAGGTGGGATTCAACTGGTGATGAGTGTAGACGGAGATGATACTGCGCTGGTGCGCAAAGCGAATCAGGCCGGGTTAGCGGTTCAGGCGCTAACCCGCTGGCGAATAACGTCAGAAGGAAAGGGGGGAATATTGCTGTCATTTACCAATATCAGCTCGGCGGAAATGGCGCAACAGGCGGCCTACCAACTGCGGTTGGCGCTGACATAAATCTGTACGTTACTTAAGATATTCGTCTCATCGTGTTCACTCGTTTATGGACTTTTCTGAAAGCGTTGCTAATGCTGAATCAGGTAAGGTAAGCCCGCAGTAAAAGATAACGAGGAAAATAATATGTATTTACGACCTGATGAGGTGGCGCGCGTACTTGAAAAAGTGGGCTTTACCGTTGATGTAGTGACGCAGAAAACGTACGGCTATCGGCGTGGCGAAAATTATGTGTATGTTAATCGTGAAGCTCGCATGGGGCGTACCGCATTAATTATCCATCCCACGTTGAAAGAGCGTAGCTCTTCGCTGGCGGAACCGGCAACGGATATTAAAACTTGCGATCATTACCAGCAATTCCCGCTGTATTTAGCCGGAGAGACTCATGAGCATTATGGTATTCCGCACGGCTTTAGCTCGCGTATTGCGCTTGAACGTTATCTGAGCGGGCTGTTTGGCGACGTTAATTCTAACTAATAACGCGACTGGCAGTGCCAGTCGCGAAGAAGCGTGTCAGGCTTTAGCCTGATGATAGCTGCTGACCTTAAACAAGCGGCGGCAATAATCAAGAAAGTAGCCATAGACAGCGCCCATCAGCATTGACACCACGATGTTCGAACTTACTGCAGCCGTAATCTGATGCCAGTCTGCGCCAACCGTCAGTAGAATAATCACATACACCGGCGACTGGAAGGTGACATAAGCCAGCACATCCGCCAGATTTTTTGCCCATCCTGCCTGCGTGGCTTTACGGGCCGCGCGCATGAACAAATCACGATACATGCCGTATGGCCACGCGATCAGTATGTTGACAGGGATAGCGACTAATCTGGAATACAGCGACTGTTCGAAGCTCATTCCAGAAAGGAATATTTCGATCAACATGTTCACGACAGAACAATAAACAACCATCGCGAACGTGTCTGCTACTGCATGACGCAAGCGTGACTGCGGAGAGAACATGTTAATGCTCCTTGTAAAAAGGGGAAAAAAGGTTTTGAATACCTTAACTGCCAGTGATTTGTCTTGCTGCTTTCGCGTTTTAATAGGATATATGCCTGGATAATAACTAGCAACTAGCTGAAAATTTTTATTTATTGTCTTTTTGTCGATAAAATGCTCTGTAATGGTTTGTTTTTTGTTCGTTTTGGTGTTTTCGTTGCTGTGTTAATTAAAGTCTTTTTAGATCAAAGAGTTATTGTTGCTTGTTTTTCTGAAATTTTTGCGCTCCTTTTCTGAATGTTGACTGATGTGCAATATGTATACTCGTTGGTTCCACGAGATGCTGTGGCTTGTTTCTTAAGTGACGCGCTGAGATACCTTGCAGGTATATTCAAAGCTGCAATCAGGGTAATAGAATATATTGTCTGGGCGATAGCAGAATGGATGCTATAAATATCAGAGTTGGCTATTTGTTTAATGATAAACGAATAAATTAGACTGGAAATATAATAATTGGTTGCATACAATATTTAGCGTAATACCATTTTTATGTTTTACGTTAAAGAGGTTTTGTTAATATGAGTTCAATGTTAAAAAACTTAAATAATATCCGCTCGCTGCGTGCAATGGCTCGTGAATTTTCCGTTGATGTACTGGAAGATATGCTTGAAAAATTCAGGGTAGTGACCAAAGAACGGCGCGATGAAGAAGAACAGCTACAGCGCCAACGTGCAGAACAGCAGGCAAAAATTAATGCCTTGCTGGCGCAGATGCAGGCAGACGGGATCAGCCCGGAGGAGCTGCTGAGCATAACACCTGCGACGGCACGTTCAGTTAAAAAACGCCAACCGCGCCCGGCGAAATATCGTTTTATCGATCTCAATGGTGAAACGAAAACATGGACCGGACAAGGTCGCACACCGAAGCCAATTGCCCAGGCGCTGGCTGCCGGTAAATCTCTTGATGACTTTTTGATCTAATTGCGAAGGCGGTGAGGAGATCCTCACCGCTTATTTTCAGCAAACGCCGAAATCACCCTCTTCGGTATATCGCGTGACATCAGCTGCTTTCAGCGTGAATTTATCACCGCTTTCATTACTGGCTTGTACCGCCACAATTTGATCGTCATTGACTTCAACAACCTTCAGTTTTGGACCGCCCATACGCGGTTGAACCAGATCGCCAGGTTTAAACATATTGTTGCGCTCCTTTATTTATCATTTATCGCAGAACTCACCATAGATCACGTCAACCGGCGGGTACAGTGCTGTTTCAATGATTACCGCTTAATGAGTACGTCGGTTCCAGGGCATGATGTCCAGTAATCGCGCCATACCGCAAAAGCCGGTTACGCCAGCGAGTATCAGCCCGGCGCCCACAAAACCGCTCAGCAAGAAGAAGGCGCTGCTAACGCTATAGCCCAGAATAACGCCGAGTAGGGCAAGGCTGCCTGCGGCTATCTGCACCTGACGCATCAGCGGTAACGGTTGTGAACTGTCTTTCGCCACCGGCAACCCTGCGGCTTTCCAGCCGTCAATTCCACCTTCCAGCAACCAGACCTGCGCGGGTGCGGCGATGGCGCTCAGTTTTGTTGCCGCATTTTGTGTACGTTTACCTGACTGGCAGTGAAAAATCACCTGCTCGGCGCGTAAATTCGCTGGCAGCGATCCCTGCTCAAGCGCGGGTAATGGCGCCAGATGTGCCTCAGGAATATGCTCGTGCAGATACTCGTCAGCATCGCGGATATCAATCAGTTTTGCACCCTGCGCGACCAGTGTCTGCGCCTCGCGTGGGGAAATCGTCCCAATAGTCATGATGGCTCCTTATGGGCAATACAGTGTTTTTAATGTGGCGATCAGCGAATTCACGGCCGCATTTTTAATGGAGTAGAGGATGCGCTGGGCATCGCGCTGGCTTTCTATCAGACCTTCTTCACGCATACGCGCCAGATGCTGGGATGTGGCGGAAGGACTAAGGCCGGTAACACGGGCTAACTCACCCGCGCTGGTACCGGGTGAACCACAGAGCATGCACAAAATCAGCAACCGTTTCGGGTTACTCATCGCTTTTAGCAGGGCGGCAGCCTGTTCAGCGCTGGCCTGGAGTTGTTCAAGTTCAGTCATATGTATTTAAGCATTATCTAAATTAAGCGTATTCTAAAATAAGTAACCAACGTACGCCAGCGTAAAGAGCGTAAAGGAGGGTAAAACAGCCGCGGAATACTGGCAGAGTTGGGTAGAATGGCTACTCTTAGAGATAAAATCTCTTTTTAAACAATGATTAATTTTTGCTTGTAGGGAGTGTGCATGGGTTTCTGGAGAATCGTTTTTACTATTATTCTGCCCCCGCTTGGCGTGCTGCTGGGGAAGGGGTTCGGCTGGGCATTTATCCTCAATATCGTTCTGACGCTGCTGGGCTACATCCCAGGTTTGATCCACGCCTTCTGGATACAGACGCGTAATTAATTCCTTTCTACTACGGCGCTTCGGCGCCGTTTTCTTTGTGTCCCTTTCTCCTCTGCTACACTTTTGGGTGTTGATTGTTAATTACCGAGGTGGATATGGGACTCTTCAATTTCGTAAAAGATGCAGGTGAAAAACTGTGGGATGCGGTCACTGGAAACCATGACACAGCCGATCTGGCAAAAAAAGTGCAGGAACACCTGAACAAAACCGGCATCCCTGATGCGGATAAAGTGGACGTGCAAATTAACGAAGGCAAAGCCACTGTTTCTGGTGATGGATTAAGTCAGGAAGCAAAAGAAAAAATTCTGATCGCGATTGGTAATATCTCTGGTATCGCCAGCGTAGATGATCAGGTTAAAACTTCTGCACCCGCGAGCGAAAGCCAGTTTTATACCGTGAAATCAGGGGATACCCTGAGCGCTATTGCCAAACAGGTTTACGGTAATGCCAACCTGTATAACCAGATATTTGAAGCGAATAAACCAATGCTGAAAAGCCCGGATAAAATCTATCCTGGGCAGGTTTTACGTATTCCGGAACAGTAATGTTATTCAGGCTTATTGCGTCAGTAATTTACCGGACATAGCCTGTTGAATAATCGGAATCGGCGTCAGCAAGTGCTGGCGCATTAATTCGCTGGCGCACGTGGCATCACGTGCCAGAATCGCTTCGGTCAGCGTCTTGTGCTGATCGTGTTTGTCTTCCAGCATTTCAACCGACAGCACCGTTTTACGTAGCCAGATAAACCGGTAGCGCGCCGCCAGAGAGAACAGCCGTTCGCGCATTTGCAGCAGATATTGTGAACCACAGCCAGCGACAATCGCCGAGTGAAATGCCTGATGGCGCTGATCCCACTCGTCGAGCATCTGTTCGCTGGCGTCAATGGCTTCAAGCTTACTGAGCATATGCGCGCGCGCCAGAATTTCAGCTTCCCAGGCGTCGTCGCCGCGTTCAATGGCCAGCGCGACCAGCATGGCTTCCATATTGGCGCGGGCATCGAAAATATCGAGCAACTCCTGCTCTGACATCGGGGCGACACGATACCCTTTCTGATTAACCACTGTCACTAACCGCTCGGCAACTAACTGCGAAAGCGCTTCGCGCAGCGGTCCCACGCCTAGCTCATAGCGGGAGGTTAGCAGACTCATACGCAGTTTTTCATCAGGCTGATACACACCGCGGATGATGTCGTTCTTCAGCCAGCGGTATCCATCAATGGCCGTCGGTTGGGGAATGGCGGTCATGGTCATACTCCTGAAAGGATTTCCCGGCCTGCGCCGGGAACAGGTTTAATGCGTATTTTGCAATGGTGCTTTTTGCCACGATAGCAGTTTTTTCCAGCGTGACATAATGGGCACGGTGCAAATAATTCCTATGGCTAACAACCCGGTAGAGATAACTTCCAGCTGTTGGGCCGGGCGAAACAGCATGACCACCAGCACAAAGATAATAAACGCGATGACCAGCCAGGTAAGCCACGGATAGAGCCACATTTTCAGTTTAATTTCACCGCCTCGCGCCAGCAGGATTTTGCGCATCCGCAGTTGAGAAACGGCAATGACCAGATACACCAGCAGCGCGATGGCACCGGAGCTGTCGATCAGGAATTTAAACACCTTGGCCGGGGCGTAATAGTTGACGATGACGGTGAGGAACGCAGCACCTGTCGACAGTAATACCGCCACATAAGGTGTTTTGCTGCGGTTCGTTTTACCCATAAAGGCGGGGGCATCGCCACGGCGGCTCAGGGAGTAGAGCATACGCGATGACGTATACAGCGCGGAGTTAAGACAGCTGGTCACCGACAGCAAAATGACGCAGTCCATGATCAATTTCGCGTGCGGGATATGCAGTAGCTCCAGCACCGAGCGGTAAGAACCGACTTCTTTCAGGCCCGGCATGTTCCACGGGATCAGCGCCACCACCACAAAAATAGAGCACAGATAGAAGATAGAGATACGCCAGATAACCGAGTTGGTGGCGCGAACGATATGTTTATCCGGGGTATCGGATTCGGCGGCGGCGATGGTAACTATCTCTGCGCCCATAAAGGAGAACATGGTGATCAACATCGCGCTGATCACGGCGCCAAAACCGTTGGGCATAAAGCCGCCCTGATCCCACAGGCGTGAAACTCCGCTAACCTCGGCATAAGGGTAGAAACCGCTAATCGCCGCCGCACCGAGGGTAATAAACGCCAGAATGGCAACCACTTTGCACAGCGCCAGCCAGAACTCGAACTCACCGTAATTTTTGACGCTCAGCAAATTACTGCCGGTTAACGCCAGCGTGATAACCAGAGAAAACAGCCAGATAGGAATACCCGGTACCCAGGAGTGCAGAATGATGGCGGCGATATTCGCTTCCAGAGGGATAACTAACACCCAGAACCACCAGTACAACCAGCCGATGGTATAACCTGCCCACGGGCCAATGGCCTTATCGGCGTAAGTGGAAAAAGAACCGGTATCCGGGGTGGCAACGGCCATTTCGGCCAGCATGCGCATAATCATCACCACCAGCAATCCGGCGAACAGATAGGCTAATAATACTGCGGGACCGGCTTCTGCAATCGCCACACTTGAACCGACGAACAGACTTGCGCCGATTACCCCGGCAATAGACAGCATGGTGACGTGGCGTGATTTCAGCCCGCCCCCTAAATCATGTGATTGTGACACTTGCCCCATCTTTAAACCTCGTTATTGTTATTGACGTCGCTTCCTGCACCTTACCCGTAGGCCCGGTAAGCATAGCGCCACCGGGCATCACAACATTGCCGGATGGCAGCGCTTGCGCTTTATCCGGCCTACAATTTCCCGTTTTTATTCGGGGGTTTAACTCTGCTTTGCCTCGGCAAAACACTGGGCGATAATGTCCAGCCCCTGGCGGATTTGCGCATCTTCAATGGTCAGCGGGACAAGAATGCGCAGCACGTTGTAGTAAGGTCCGCAGGAGAGCAGGATCAGTCCTTTCTCGCGTGCACGCGCCACCACTTCCGCAGTCAGTTTGGCGTCTGGTTTCGTGTGGTCGCCGTTTTCGAACAGTTCGATAGCAATCATCGCGCCCAGCCCGCGTACGTCGCCAATCTCGCGATGGGTTTCCGCGATAGCCAGCAGGCCTTCGCGCAGGGTTTGTCCCAGCTCGTTGGCTTTTTGCAACAGATTTTCCTGCTCGAAAATGTTCAGTACCGCCAGCGCGGCGGCGCAGGCAATTGGGTTACCGGCATAGGTACCGCCAAGACCGCCCGGTGGGATTGCGTCCATGACTTCGGCGCGTCCGGTCACGCCCGCCAGCGGGAAGCCGCCGGCGATGGATTTGGCGAAGGTGGTGAGATCGGGCGCAACGCCCATCTGCTCCATGGCAAACAGCGTACCGGTACGGCCCGCACCGCTCTGTACTTCATCGGCAATCAGCATGATCCCGTGTTCGTCACAAATGGCGCGCAGTCGTTGCATAAAGGAAGGAGATGCCGCGTAAAAGCCGCCTTCACCCTGAACCGGTTCAATCACGATGGCGGCGACGTCTTCTGGCGCGGCATCGTTTTTGAAAATGCGATGAATGCTGGCGATAGCATCATCTTCACTGATGCCGTGCAGCGGGCAAGGATAAAGCGCGCGATACACGTGGCCTGGCATCAGCCCCATTCCGGCGGAGTACGGATTGACTTTCCCGGTCAGTGACAGGGTGTAGTGGGTACGACCGTGGTAAGCGCCGCTAAAGGCGATAGTCCCCGTACGCTTGGTGGCGGCGCGGGCGATTTTCACCGCGTTTTCTACCGCTTCAGAACCGGTGGTCACCAGCAGGGTTTTCTTGGCGAAATCACCCGGCACTTTCTTGTTCATGATTTCACACAGCTCCAGGTACGGCTCATAGGCCAGCACCTGGAAACAGGTATGAGACAGCTTTTTCAACTGCGCTTCTACCGCAGAGACGATCTGCGGGTGCAGGTGACCGGTGTTCAGCACCGCAATACCGCCAGCAAAGTCGAGGAATTCACGGCCTTCAACGTCCCAGACCCGACAGTTTTCTGCCCGCTCGGCAAAAATAGGGTGGATCTGGCCTACGCCACGGGGAACGGCGTTGCTGCGACGTTGCATAAGTTCTTTGTTGGTGCTCATCAGGTGTTCTCCAGTATTTGTTTTATTAAAGGCCGATGCACATATATTTGATTTCTAAGTAGTCTTCGATGCCGTATTTCGATCCTTCACGGCCAAGACCGGAGGCTTTTATCCCCCCAAACGGGGCGACTTCGTTGGAGATAATGCCGGTGTTAATCCCGACGATGCCGTACTCCAGCGCTTCGCCAACGCGGAAGACGCGGCTTAAATCACGGGCGTAGAAATAGGCGGCCAGACCAAACTCGGTGTCGTTGGCCTGAGCGATGACGTCAGCTTCGTCTTTAAAACGAAACAGTGGAGCCAGCGGGCCGAAGGTTTCTTCTTTGGCGACCTTCGCGTTATCAGGCACATCTACCAGAATGGTGGGCTGGAAGAAATTACCGCCGAGCGCGTGAGGTTTACCGCCCGCGATAATGCGTGCGCCTTTATCCAGAGCATCGGCGATGTGTTCCTGCACTTTGGCTATCGCTTTCTCGTCGATCAGCGGCCCGGTGGTTACGTCAGGTTGCAGACCATCGCCGAGATGCAGCTTGCTCACCGCCTGCTGGAGTTTTTCGGCAAAACGCTCATACACGCCGTCCTGCACGTACAGGCGATTGGCGCAGACGCAGGTTTGCCCGGCGTTACGGAACTTCGATGCCAGCGCACCTTCCACGGCTTTATCGAGATCGGCATCGTCAAAGACGATAAATGGCGCATTGCCGCCCAGCTCCAGCGATACCTTTTTGATGTCTTTGGCACACTGCTGCATTAACTGACGGCCAATTTCGGTTGAGCCGGTAAATGACAGCTTGCGCACCAGCGGGTTGCCTGTTAGCTCGTTGCCGACTGCGCTCGCAGAACCAGTCACCACGCTGAAAACGCCAGCCGGGATCCCGGCGCGATTAGCCAGTTCCGCCAGCGCCAGTGCGGAGTAAGGGGTCTGGCTGGCGGGTTTAAGCACCATCGTACAGCCTGCTGCCAGCGCCGGACCGGCTTTACGGGTGATCATCGCTGAGGGGAAGTTCCACGGCGTAATCGCGGCGGTAACGCCGATCGGCTGCTTGATGACGATCAGACGCTTATCGGCCTGATGGCCAGGGATCGTATCGCCATAGATGCGTTTGCCCTCTTCGGCAAACCACTCAATAAATGAGGCGGCATAGGTGATTTCGCCTTTGGCCTCCGCCAGCGGTTTACCCTGTTCCAGGGTCATCAGGCGGGCGAGATCGTCCTGATGCTCAATCATCAGGTTGAACCAGCGGCGCAGGATATTGGCTCGCTCTTTGGCGGTCAGCGCACGCCAGGCTGGCAGGGCGCGGTTAGCGGCGTTAATCGCTTCGCGGGTTTCATCTGCCCCCATTTTAGGTACGCTACCCAATTGCTGACCGTTGGCGGGATTGGTCACTGCGATGGTCTCGCCGCTGTTGGCGTCACGCCAGTTGCCGTCGATCAGTGCCTGCTGGCGAAATAATGTTGGATCGTTAAGTTGCATGATTGCTTCCTGTCTTAATCGGTTTAACGGGTAAATGCGGCGTGTAATGTCTCCACGCTACGTGCCGCACGCAGCGTGCGTCCGGGGTTACTCTGGTTCTCCAGCAGCGCATGAACTTTGCTGACAATATGTGCGCCGATAGGGATTGCCGACGTTGCTGCCGGAGAAGGGGCGTTACAGGTGTGAATTGAGCGTGGCGTGGTGACAAACAGAAAATCGTCGATAAGCTTGCCATCAGGTGACACCGCCTGTGCCCGTACGCCCGCAGGCCACGGTTGCAGATCCTTAAGCGTCAGGCTCGGGCAGTACTTTTGTACCAGCCGCAGATAACCGCTTTTGCACAGCGAATTCTTCATTTCGCCAAGCCCTGAGCGCAGGTTGTTTTGCAGCACGCGGCGAATACCAGAAGAGCCGAGGATCTCCAGCGTATCGCTGAGCGAGAAGTCACGTTTACGGTAGCCTTCACGTTTAAATGCCAGTACCGCGTTGGGGCCGACGGTGACGCTGCCGTCAATCATCCGGGTCAGATGAACGCCGAGAAACGGCATCGCCGGGTCGGGGATGGGGTAGATCAAATGGTTAACTATCTGATTATGTTCTGGCGCCAGGCGGAAATATTCGCCCCGGAACGGACAGATGATAAAGCCAGGTTCAACGCCGAGCATTTTTACCAGTCGGTCCGCCATCAGGCCAGAACAGCTAATCAGCGTCGCGCCTTCATATTCCTGGCCCTGACGGGTACGGACAATTACACCCGCAGCATGCTCTTTCAGCGCGCTGACCTCGGCGTTGTAAATAATCTCACCGCCTTTGGCCTGGAAAATCTTCGCCATCGCGGCGGTGACTTCGCGGTAGCTGACAATCCCGCTCGACGGGACAAAAATGCCGCCCAGTCCGGTGATATTGGGTTCACGCTCGCGGAGCTCCTGCGCATTCAGCCATTCGCGCTCCAGACCGTTAGCGGCGGTGCGATCCCAAAGCGCGCGCATGCGCTCCATTTCCAGAGCGGAGGTGGCAACCAGCATTTTTCCGCAGACGTCGTAGCGGATGCCGTTTTGGTCGCAAAAGGCTTTTGTGGCGCGATTTCCGGCCAGGCAAAACTGTGCCTTCAGGCTGCCGGGGGTATAATAGACCCCGGCATGAATGACGCCGCTGTTGTGGCCCGTCTGGTGGCAGGCCGGGCCGGACTCTTTTTCCAGTAGCGCGATTTTTGCGTCCGGATAGACATCAATCAGTTGCATGGCGGTCGACATGCCGATAATGCCGCCGCCAATAATCACAAAATCATACATCCGCTTTTCCTTCGCGCTTACTGATGGGTCTGGTAGTGGTTGGTCGCGTACGCAAAATAACCACGCTGGCGCATCAGTTCGCGGCGCAGGTCCGGATGCGAAGTGAAGCGATCGCGCCCGTGCAGCCAGAACAGGTTGTTGATCAGCAGGAATTTACCCACTGAAACCGGAACGGAAATAATGCTCTTGCTGGTTTCCAGCGCATCGGACAGGTCACTCAGCCAGACGCCTTCTTCATAGTCTTTTGGCTGGACGAACTGGTCGATGTAGCGCATTACCGGGCGGCCCTGCTGGTCAACGTCAAATACCGGATGGAACACTTCCTGACTGACGTTTTTGCTTGGCGGTGCGGCAAAGCGCATGGCGCGACGTGCCAGAGGATGGGTAAAGTACTGCTCCAGATGCTCCCAGTCGTCGAGGTGCAGCAGCAGCGAGTTACCGCCGGTCATGTTCTGCTCGTCGATCTTCATCATCAGCACGTAATCGGTGATTTCTTCGAGGTAGGTTCCGTCGTTGTGCAATTCCATTACTCGGTGAGGCTGGCGCAGATAGCTGTCTGAGTTATCGACGTTTTTCACCACAAAACGTGCGTAATATTGACCGCTCATCGCATCAAAATTAGAGCGTCCGATGAGGTGCGCTACCGCCGTTGCCAGCTTGACCATCTCTTCCGCCTGCGCCACGTCGTCTACGCCAACGGCATTGATTAGCAGTGCGCCTTCGGCACGATCGAGCAGGGTTTTCAGCAGCAGGGGCTGTAACTGATTGCCGCACAGGTCGTCGAGGATCTTGCCCACTTTGAAGCGCAAGAAGGATTTGTATTCCAGCGCCTGAACCGGCCACTGCGCGACGGCCTGCAGAAATTGCTCAGTGGTCTCAGCAGAAAAAGTCAGCTCCAGCAGGCGTGGGGATTGGGCTGACGGTTTCAGCGTGAAACCGCTGTAGTGCTGGGCTGGATCTTCAGCGTTCGGTTTTACGGCAGTCAGTGCGTTCATCAAATCGTTCCTCTCAGTAGATTGTCAGGGAGATATGGCGCAGCTCGTTTCGTAGCCATAAATTAAAAATATCTACATTTTTGAAAAACGCGCACAGAATGAGCTTGTTTGTTTATTATTTGTGATCAAAGGCAACAAATATTTAACATTGTGAAGAGTGTGGGTTAATGCGAGGAAAAAGATAAAGTATTTTAAAACAGTGGGTTAATCACGCTGCCGTGGGTGATGTGTCAACGGCAGCGGCAAAGTCAGTAACCGACTTTATAAATACGCCCGGTTTGGATGCCTTCCACACTGCGGCGGTAGGCGTTGGCGACGGCGGTGGCAGGCACGCTTTCAAAGCCCGGGAAGAAACTGTCGTAAGCTTCGGCGGACTCACTCAGCACGGTCGGACTTATCAGGTTAATGCGTTGACCATGGCCCAGTTCACAGGCCGCGGCGCGAACAAATCCTTCCAGCCCGGCATTGATCGTTGCGGCGTTTGTCCCCTGGGCGATGGGCTCGTGGGCGATAATGCCGCTAATTAACGTTATCGATCCGCCATCATTCAGGAAATGCTGCCCGGTTAATGCCAGGCGTATCTGGCCTAATAGCTTATCCTGAAGCCCCTGATTAAAGTCCTGGTCGGTCATTGTCGACAGCGGCCCAAAGAACAGATTACCGGTGGCGGAAACGATCGCATCTACCCGACCGACTTTTTCAAACAAGGCCTCGACACTCTCCTGCGAGGTGATATCGACCTGGTAATCACCCTGAGTGCGACCCACGCGGACCACCTCATGTTTACGGCTCAATGTTTCTGTAACTGCGCGACCCACTGTACCACTGGCACCAATAATGACGATTTTCATAACCACCTCCGCAATAGTGTGAGCCGCTATTCTTTAATGAAAATGAAATCAGATAAACTGGCTAAAAGTTAGATGATTACTAACCAGGGGTTTGTAATATGGATAAACTGCGCGGCATGGAAACGTTTGTCGCCGTGGTGGAGAGTGGGAGCTTTACTTCTGCGGCGACGAGGCTCGAGATGTCTGCGGTGATGGTGGGAAAATATATCACCCAACTGGAAGCGCAGCTCGGCACGCGTTTGCTGGAGCGCAATACGCGCCGCCAGAGTCTGACCGATGCCGGACGCGTCTATTTTGAAGAAGCCCGTCGCGTGCTGGAGCAGGTATCGATAGCCGAACGTTCGGTAGAGCGTCTGCGGCTGGCACCTGCGGGGACGCTGCGCATTAGCGCGCCCACTTCTTTTGGCGCTTGCGTGATCTCGCCGCTGGCCGCTGCGTTTTTACAGACCTGGCCAGAGGTGCGTATTGAACTGGATCTCACCAACCGGATGGTTGATCTGGTGAATGAAGGTGTCGATCTGGCGATCCGCATTGGCGATATCCATCAGACTGACGTGGTGGCGAAATACCTGTGTCCCTACCGTATGGCAATTTGTGCTTCGCCAGATTATCTTGCTCGCCATGGCACCCCCCGGACGCCCGCGGATCTGGTGGATCATCTGTGCCTGTCTCATACCGTGTGGACGGCTCGAAACGAGTGGATACTGCCTGGCGTGACGGGGGAGGTCAGATGGAAGCGCGATGCGATCCTGCGCTGTAACGATGGTCATGGCCTGCGTATGGCGGCAGTAGCGGGGGCTGGGCTGTTATTGCAACCTGAGGTGCTGCTGGCGCAAGAACTGGCTACGGGGAAATTGATTCGGATCCTGGAAGGGTTTACGCCGCAGCCGCGGCCAATTCATTTGCTGTGGCGACAGGATTTGCGTCCGTTGCCTAAGCTGACACGGTTTGTTGAACATGTGCTGGAAGGAACGCAGGGGCTGCGCGGAAAATAAAAATGCCGGATGGCGTTGCACTTATCCGGCCTACAACCGAGCCAAATTGTAGGCCGGATAGGGCGCAATAGCGCCGCCATCCGGCATATTATTAACCGATATCCACCTGCGGTTTGCTGTTGCGTTTACGGATCATGCGCAGCACCGGCGGGACCACGATAACCAGTACCGCCATCACCAGCAGCACTTTCGCCACGCCGCTGGCCCACAGAATATCCATACTGCCGTTACTGATAGACAACGCCCGGCGCAGGTTCTGCTCCAGCATTTCCCCGAGAACGAAGCCCAGAATCAATGGCGACATTGGGAAGTGCATTTTACGCAGGATGTAGCCCAGCACGCCGAGGGCGACCATCAATACCAAATCGAAGGTGGTGCTGTGAACGGCGTACACGCCAACCGCGGAAACTGCCGCGATAGCCGGTACCAAAAACCACAGCGGGATGGTCAGCATGCGGGTAAACAGACCGATCAGCGGAATGTTCATCACCAGCAGCATTACGTTAGCAATTAGCAGCGCCGCAATCAGCCCCCAAACGATATCCGGCTGCTCGGTAAACATGGCTGGCCCCGGGGTGATGTTGTACAGCGTCAGCGCGCCCATCATCACCGCCGTGGTACCGGAGCCCGGCACGCCGAGCGTCAGCATCGGAATAAAAGAGCCGCAGGCCGAGGCGTTATTGGCGGCTTCTGGCGCCGCTACGCCACGAATATCCCCCTTGCCAAAGCTGTCGCTGTTGCCGCTGAGCTTTTTCTCGGTCATGTAGGTGATGGCACTGGCAATGGTGGCGCCAGCGCCAGGCAGAACGCCGACGAAAAAGCCAATCACTGATGAACGCAGGGTGGCCCCTACGCACTGTGCACCTTCTTTGGCGTTGAACAACATGCGGCCCGTTTTACGCACCAGCGTCTGGCCACTGCTGGTATGTTCCAGCATTAACAATATTTCAGAGACAGAGAACAGCCCAATCACCACCACGATAAACTGCACACCGTCAGAGAGATGGACACTGTCAAAAGTAAAGCGATAAACCCCGGTGTTGGCGTCTACGCCGACGGTCGCAAGTCCGAGACCGATAAGCGCTGCCAGAAATGATTTCAGCGGATTTTGCGCCATCATGCTGCCGAGACAGGCAATGGCGAAAACCATTAAGGCAAAGTATTCCGCCGGACCGAAGGCCAGCGACCATTGGGCTAACGCCGGGGCAAACAGAATGATGCCCCCGATGGCGATAAGCGAACCAAAGAAAGAGCTGACCGCCGAGATAGAGAGCGCCACGCCGCCGCGTCCTTGCTGCGCCATCGGGTAACCATCCAGCGCGGTCATAATCGCCGCCGCATCGCCAGGAACATTCAGCAGAATGGAGGAGATGCGCCCGCCATATTCACAGCCTATGTAGACTGTAGCCAGCAGGATCAGCGCGGATTCTGCGGGCAGATGCAGCGCAAAGGCCAACGGCAGCAGAATCGCCACGCCGTTGATCGGCCCAAGGCCAGGCAACAAACCCACAATGGTGCCGACAAAACAGCCTATCAAGGCGATGACCAGGTTTTCCGGCGTCATTGCCACCGCGAAACCCTGAGAAAGATAAATCCAGGTATCCATCGTTTCTCCGTTAACCCAGCCAGGCGCCGAGTGGTAAGGTGACGTCAAGCAGTCGGTCGAAGGCAAACCACAGCAGAATGCCGAGCACCGCGCCGGAAATACCCGCAGCCGGGATGGTTGCGCCGAACAGCATGCCAATCACCACGGTGAGAATGGCGGTGGCGATGGGAAAACCGAGCCACTCAAAACCCCAGGCGTACATCAACAGAACAATCACCATCGTCAGCAGCTTTTGCAGCACGTGGCGACGGGGCCAACTGATGGTGTCCGGATGGCGCAACAGCAGCGCCACGGCGCAGACCAGCATCAGACTGATAATGCCAAGCGGGAAGGGACGCGGCCCTACGGGTTCATAGCTGTATTCGCTGCTGATTTGCCAGGCCACGAACAGCCCGGCTATGCAGAGCAACAGCCAGATACCTGCGAAAATACGATCGCTCATCATCTTTGCCTCTGCGTTTACTTCGCCAGACCGAAGGCTTTCGCCTGCTCACGATAATCCGTGACCTGCTTTTTCACGTAGTCGTCGAGCTGTTTACCGCTCATGTTGAACTCAAACAGACCGCGCAGATCGCGCTGCTTTTTAAACTCATCGGTCTGCTGGAGTTTGTTAAAGGCATCAACCCACCACTGATACTCGGCGTCGCTGACTTTTGGCCCAACGTAGAAGCCACGAATGATAGGCCACACGAGGTCATAACCCTGCTCTTTAGCGGTTGGTACGTTGGCTAACTGGCCCGGCAGGCGTTCATCAGAGAACACTGCGAGCACGCGGATTTTGTCGCCGCTGAGGTAAGGCACCATCTCACTGAGATCGCCGGAAACCACCTGTACGTGATTTCCCATCAATGCGGTAACCGGTTCGCCACCGCCTTCAAAGGCCACGTAGCGCATCTTGTGCGGATCGACATTGGCTTTTTGCGCCAGCAACGCCGACTTCATCCAGTCCTGGCTACCGATAGAGGCGCCAGCACCAATGACCACGCTGTTGGGATCTTTTTCCATGGCTGTCAGCAGATCTTTCAGCGTCTTCCATGGCGCGTCCTGACGTACGGCAATCATGCCGTAATCGGTACCCACACTGGCCAGCCAGCGGACATCATCCACGCCGTAGCGACCAAACTTGCCCTGTGACAGATTCAGCAAGGAGCCGCCGGAGAAGGCCACCACGGTGCCTGCTTCAGCCGGGCGTTGGGCAACAATCGCGTTATAGGCCACAGCGCCAACGCCGCCGGGCATGTATGTCACGCGCATCGGTTTTTCGATAGCGCCGGTTTCCATCAAACTCACCTGAATCAGCTTACAGGTGAGATCGAAACCACCGCCGGGTTTAGCAGGGGCGATACATTCAGTGCGCGACGGCGCTTGTTCCGCCAGTACAGAGGTACTCATCAGTAAAATGCTTGCAGTAAGGGTACGAAATAACTGTTTTTTCATTGTTTATCCTCACACCGGAAAACCGGATTTTCAGGTACGGAAGAAGATTTTTGTGATTATGTGAGCCGATGTGTAGCAGTTCGGTTGCGTGATTGTTAAAACATTAACCTTTCAATTCCCTTTCAATGCGGCAGAAACTTTACAGGATGTGATATGCGTCTCTTATTAGCGGAAGATAACCGTGAGTTAGCTCACTGGCTGGAGAAAGCGCTAGTGCAAAACGGTTTTGCCGTTGACTGCGTGTTTGATGGCCTGGCAGCCGACCATCTTTTACATAGCGAAACGTATGCGCTGGCGGTGCTGGACATCAATATGCCCGGTCTGGATGGCCTGGAAGTCGTTCAGCGGCTGCGCAAACGCGGGCAGACGCTTCCTGTCCTGCTGCTGACGGCGCGTAGCGCGGTGGCCGATAGGGTGAAAGGGTTGAACGTCGGAGCCGATGATTATCTGGCAAAGCCGTTTGAAATCGAGGAACTGGATGCCCGGCTGCGGGCCTTGCTGCGTCGCAGTGCGGGACAGGTGCAAGGCATACAGCAACTGGGGGAGCTGGCGTTTCACGATGAAGGCTATTTTCTGTTGCAGGGGCAGCCGTTGGCGCTCACGCCACGTGAACAGGCGCTGTTGACGGTGCTGATGTACCGTCGGTTGCGGCCGGTTTCACGTCAGCAGTTGTTTGAGCAGGTCTTCAGCCTGAGTGATGAGGTTAGTCCCGAAAGCATTGAGCTGTATATCCATCGCTTACGTAAAAAGCTACAGGGAAGCGATGTGCGTATTGCTACGCTGCGTGGTCTGGGCTATGTGCTGGAGCGTAGCGATGAAGTGGGTTAAACCCCAATCGTTGTACCTGCAACTGCTGATGTTTCTGGGCCTGCCGCTAATGTTGCTGTGGGGCCTGTCGGCATTTAACAGCTATGTCAGTGCGCTACAGGCGGCGACCCAGGCGTATGACCGGACACTACTCTCATCCGCCAGGACCGTCTCCGAGCGGCTGGTGGTGCGCAATAAACAGCTGGAAGTGAACGTGCCATGGGTGGTGCTGGACAGCTTTGAACTGAATATGAACGACCGACTGTATTACAAAGTGGTTGATCCGGCGGGGAAGGTTATCTCTGGTTATGACGATTTACCGGCGATGCCGCCTGCCACCTCGCGCACGCGTCTTTACCCGGCGCTGGCATGGTTTTATCACACCGAATATCGCGGTGAGGCAATCCGCGTGGCACGTCTTCTGCAGCCCGTCAATGAAGGCGGTATTGTCGGCATGGCGGAGATTTATGTTGCCGAAACGCTGCAATCGCGGCGTTATCTGGCGCGACAGCTGCTGTTTTCCTCGTGGGTTTCGCAAGGGTTGCTGGTGCTACTGACTCTGGTGCTGGTTGGCTGGCTGCTGCGCCGGGTGCTACGCCCGATGCGCCAGCTGTCATCGCTGATGGTGCGTCGTGAGCCAGGCCTGCTGACGCCGCTGCCGGAGCTGCTGCCATGGTCGGAAACCCGTCTGCTGATTGTGGCATTCAACCGTTATCTGGACCGACTTCGCGGTCTCATCTCTCGTCAGGAGCGCTTCAGCGCGGATGCTTCCCATCAGCTCAAAACGCCGTTGGCGGTACTGAAAACTCAGGCATCGGTGGCTCTCGCCAGCGCCGAACCGCGGCAATGGTATGAGAGTTTACAAGCCATGAGTAGCACGCTCGATAATACCATTCAACTGACGGAGAGGCTGTTGCAGCTGTCTGCGGTGAAGCGCAAAGAGCAGGGGGAAAGGCATTTCTCGCCGGTTAATCTGTATGAGGTGGTGCAAACCAGCTGTTTTACCCGACTGGCGCAGTCGCGTAGTAAAGGGATCGATCTGGGCTATGAAGGGGAACAGGACGCGGTGTGGGTCGAGGGAGATGAAGTGCTGCTCGGTGAACTGTGTGGGAATCTGCTGGATAACGCACTGAAATACACGCCGTCGCAGGGGATGGTGACCGCCCGGCTGCAACGAGAAGGAGAGGCCGTGGTGCTGGTAGTCGAAGATAGCGGGCCGGGCATAGATGAGCAGATGGTTCATCAGGCTCTGCTACCGTTTCATCGTCTTGATAACGTAGGCAATGTCCCAGGCGCCGGGATCGGCCTGGCGCTGGTCAATGATATTGCTCGTCTGCATCGCACGCATCCTCAGCTAACGCGTAGTGAGACATTAGGTGGGCTGAGGGTTCGGGTACGCTTTTTAAGCGTTACCGTATGAGGTATTCATGATGATGATATTTGTTGTTTAATTATAATAAAAAGTAATTAATTGTATTATTAATATCATTTAAAATGTTGTCGTAAGGCAGCTGTTTTTATTTTAATTACGGTATTAAACAGCAACTCTAAGGTGATTCAACGTCACTGAAACAATATTTTTGTGCAATTTATCATACATAAAACACTTTTTCATAGACCATGAGATGTTATCTGTCAATAGCGAAAATGTTGTTAAAGGTTATCTTTTTTGCTGAGGTAGATAAAACTACTATTGATGTCATCTGCATTAAAATCATATAGATACGATTTCACTGGGGAGTGTTGTCACAGTAATGAGTATTATTTTTTACATTTACTGACAATGTACCATTGCGTTTTTTAGACTTGTGATATAATTAGCAACATGAAATGAGAAAAAAACAATTAAAGATCAATAAATAATGGGCTGAGATATGCTTAAAAAATCGCTAAAGATTAGCAGCCAAGGATATCCAGTCTTTTTAAAACTGGTCGATTTCATTGTTATCAATGTGACGTTAATTTTTAGCGCCCATCTGCTGGGTTTGGTGCCCTTTAACACCATTGCCATTTTGAGTCTTCTCTTCTCAATCTTTTTCTTGCTGTTTGCTGAATACATTAAAATGTACCAGCAAAAGATTAAGACGATCGGTTTACGTAATCAAAAGCGCTTGGTTTTTTGTACGCTGCTGGCGATTTTTTTTAACGAACTGGTCAGTATGACGGTGGCTGAACCTGAGTCACTGGGCTACTTAGACAGACTGCCTTCCCCTTTTTATTCAGCCATTATTTACTGGTACTTCATTCCATTACCTTTTCTTTACTACATTCGTTTTTTTATTTTTAAGTATTCAACGAAAAAGAGTATACGCGTGGCGATTATTGGTCTGACCGACAATGGTCTGGCCGCAGAAACCGCGCTAATGAATGAATACGCCAATATCACATTAGATCTGGCCTTTTATGATGAGCGCGCCTTATCTCGCTGTGGCGATGTCGTTGATAAGGTTAAAAGCCCCTTTCGTGGTCCGGTGATCAATCTGGTCGAGGAAGCCAAGAAGGGAAACATAGACGAAATCTATATTGCTTTACCGATGGTTGCTTTACATCGCATTCGTCACTTTTTGGCCATGATGTCAGACACCACCGTAGATACCTATATTGTCCCTGACTTTTATACCTACAGTAACAACATGTCCAAGTTACGCTCCATCCACAATCTGCAAACTATCGGTATCTTTAGTTCACCTTTTGAGGGGGCGGGCTCGTTTATTAAGCGGGCGGAAGATTTGGTTCTTGGCAGCATCATTATGGTGATGATTTCCTCCCTGATGCTGGCTATTGCCATTGGTATCAAACTCACGTCCCGTGGGCCGGTTTTTTTCAAACAGGACCGCTATGGCTTGAGTGGGCAAAAAATTAAGGTCTGGAAGTTTCGTTCTATGCGCGTCATGGAGAATTCCGATACGGTTATTCAGGCCACTAAAAACGATCCGCGGGTAACCAAATTCGGGAGCTTTTTGCGCCGCACTTCGCTGGATGAACTTCCTCAATTTATTAACGTTTTACAGGGAAGTATGTCGATTGTCGGTCCCAGACCTCATGCGGTTACGCATAATGAGCAGTACCGCAAACAGGTCGAAAATTACATGATTCGCCATAAAGTTAAGCCAGGGATCACTGGGCTTGCGCAGATCAACGGATTCCGCGGGGAGATCGATGCGCTTTATAAGATGGAAAAAAGGGTTCAGTACGATATTGAGTACATTCAAAACTGGTCGTTATGGCTGGATATAAAAATTATTATTAAAACTATTTTCAAAGGATTTGTCGGTAAGAATGCATACTAAATTACTCGTTATTACCGGAATCGTGATATCGCAGTCCGCATGGGCTGATTTAACACCGAAATCACACATTGGCTTTGCGGGGATAGACTTCCAGGGCAAGGTCGCTGTGGACTACGGTTATAATGATAACGTGTCTTATCAGCCACATAGCAGTGATGCTATCGGTTCCTCGTTTCAGAGTGCGGCGCCCGTTCTGAGTATGATTGGAGAGCGTGGTCAGGATAAGTATTTGCTGATGTACTCCGGGGATTATCGTAACTACTCAAGCGATTCTGCTGATAACTACAACGATCATTTTTTCCGTTTTAACGGTACCTGGCGGTATGGGCTCAAGCATGGCTTAACCCTCAATCTGGAGGATTCGCTTGGGCATGAATCCCGCGGTCGTGACATCACCGAGGGTTTTTTACCTAGTCAGTTCGAGCTGTATGGGATTAAATCTCCGCTGACGACGAATTTTATCAATAGTGAATTACGCTACAGCTACGGTGCGCCTGATGGTCGCGGCAAAGCGGAACTGGCGTTGTTATACAAAAAACTGACTTTCGGTAACACCTCTGATGTTCGGGACAGCAGTGAGGACTTCTACAATTATATTCAGGAACAGGAATGGCATGAAAATAGCTTGATAGCGGAAGTTTTTGACCAATACTCATCCAGAACGCGCTTTCGCTATAGCTTTATTACTAACCAGCGTCGCTATGATAACAACTCAGAAAAAGACACTAATGAGTATTATTTACTGTATGGCCTGAAGTCGCAGTTGACGGGGAAAACCAATGTCGACATGAATATTTCATGGTTGTATAAAACATTTGAAAACAACGCAAACTCGCATGATTTTAATGGTCTAAACTGGGACATAAAAGCGGAGTGGAAGCCGTTACAACAGTCTGTTTTCACGGCCCACTCTGCGCAAAGCATTAAAGACCCATCGGAAGTTGGGGGATATATTTTAGTGACCCAGTATGGCCTTTCTTACCAGCATTTCTGGTTAGGCACTCGTTTTTCTACTTTATTGGACTACTCATTCACTTCGGAAGACTATAAAAAACAGAACAAGGATCGGCATGATAAAGATGGCGTGTTTAGCGTCACCATGAGCTATGACTACACGCCGTCGGTTAATTTTGAGATTAAATATCAGATAGATACATTAAATTCGAATAAGGATACTGACTCGTTTTATATCGGTCCCAACGACAATCAGGAAGTCATTAGAACGTTGGGTTATGATAATTCTATGATTATGCTTAAAGCTAAGGTTCAGATCTAAAATGAAAATAATAGAACTGTGCGCGGTTTTGCTATTCAGTATCCTGTTGGTCGGATGCACAGCGTCCAGCCCGCGATTAATGGACGATCCTGCTACTGTTCAGCAGGATTACCGGCTTGGGGCGGGGGATACGGTCAATATCGCTGTTCATGGTCAACCCGATATGACGATGCGGTTTATTTTGGATAAGAGCGGGGAAATTAATTTCCCGTTTGTTGGTGCTCTTAAATTACAAGATAAAACCGTTGATCAAGTGACTAAAGAATTAACTCAACGCCTGACCGGAGATTATTTTACATCTCCAATGGTGACGGTGAGTATTGCCGAGTTCCGCAAATACTATGTTTCAGGTGAGGTAAAAAGTCCAAATGGCTTCGCTTATGAGCCAGGGCTTACCGTCGAGAAATCTATTGCGCAGGCGGGTGGATTTACAGATCGTGCTGACCGAAAAGATATCAACATTCGCCTGTCAGGGAGCAATCAGTTGCTTGAGAATGTCGATTTAACGCACTCTGTTCATCCTGGGGATGTCGTGATTATTGGCATGGGGTTCTTCTGACGATGAAACTATCAATAGTGGAAAACGGCAAAAAACGAGAAAGCAGTGTCGAATTCTCCCGCTTTGCCAAAGAGCTGAAAAAGAACGCCTGGAAAATCGCGCTGGCCGGTATCGTTGCCGGGGTCGTCGCGTATCCGTTAATCAGCATGATGTCTTCAAAGTATGTTTCAACGGCGACGGTGCTGATTAAGGCGCAGGCTGATAACGTTTCTCCGTTTCCACAGGTTGATGGTTTCGATTCAACGCGCAGTGGTTACTACGAAACACAATATGCGTTGATGCATTCACGTATTGTGCTGGAGCAAGCCGTACGTGATATGAAGCTGGATGAAAACCCGGAGTTTACCGGGGAAAAAGCCGGTGCTCAGGGGGCTGATAGCAATGAAAGTCGGCAACTGAGAATGGAGCAAGCGCTGAAAACGTTATCGAAAAACCTGAATGTCATCGGTATTCGCACGACGAACCTGGCTTCCATTACCTATGAATCAACTTCGCCTCAGGTTGCGGCTGATATTGCCAACGGCGTCGCGCAGGCTTTCATCAACTATACGGTGGAGCAGAAACGTCTGAAGGTGGAGAAAGCTCGCGAACTGAATTTTGAAAAAATGGAAGAGATTCAGAAGTCGATAGCTAAGCAAAAAGACGAGATGGACAGCTATCTGAAAAATGCCGGGCTGCTGACCTTCCGCGGTATCGATGGTTTTGAAACCGAGCAGTTAAGTATCGTAACTAATCGCCTGGCCGATGCGACCCAGCGTCGGGTTGCCGCTGAATCCGTCTATAACGAGGTGAACGGGGGAGGTAAGTCCCTTGAGAGCGTTATCTCGCTGCCTTCGGTCTCTAACCACGCTCAGATCCAGGATTTGCGCATCGCGTTGATTCAGGCGCAACGAACGTTGTCCGAACAGCGTAAAGTCTATGGGCCAAAAAATCCCGCCATTTTAAAAGCAGAAGCCGATGTTCAGTCGATCCAAAGCCAGACCGGGCGGGTATTGGGCGAGCTGAAAGTCGGTTTACGTCAGCAATATCTGGCGGCGCTGGCGGACGAAAAAAACTATCAACAGCAAGTGATTGAGCAGAAAGAGATCTTCCAGAAAATGGCGTCAAAACGGGATGCCTGGAACAGTCAAAAGCTGTCGTTAGATAAAATGGAAGACCTGTATAAATCGCTTTATCAACGTACTCAGGAGCTGTCGCTGTCCGGCGTGAATGCCGATGCGGTGTTATACGACCCTGCGGTACCCGCGTTAAAACCGGCGAAACCGAATAAATCTTTATTGTTGCTGATGGTGGTCATGCTGGTGGTGGTGTTCAGCATCATGTATTTCATTGTCAAAGCGGCAATGGATAACTCAATCGGTACCCTTACTCGCATGAAAAAACGGCTCAATGTTGTTCCGCTGGGTGAAATTCGTCGTTTTAGCGGAACCTCAGGGCGCGCACAGGTGCGGGATATGATCATGAAGAACCCGCTTAATGCCGATATTGTGCACGGTATCCGTACCCGGATTATGCTGGATAATCGACCTTTACAGACGCTCGCTTTGGCGTCGGCGGAGCACGGCGATGGGCGTTCTTTGTTGGCGAATCTGTTAGCGAACTCTTTCAGTTTCGACCAGAAAACACTGCTTATTGATGCAGATTTCTTTAACACTGGTGGGCTCACATCCGAGCTGGCGTCAGCTACATCCGCAGGCTTAGCGGAACTGCTGCGCGGGGAGACAGAGCTTGAACAGGCGAGGATCAAACTCAGTGATAATCTCGACTTTATTCCACACGGCAAGAACACCATCTCATCTTTACTGATGCTGTCTTCGGAGCATGTTGAACTCTTAATGCGCGAGTTGAAATCGCATTATCAGCGCATCATTATTGATGTTGCTGCCGTGAATCAGAGCCAGGATGTTCAACTGATCAAACGTGCCGTCGATGGCGTTATTTTCATTGTGAAAGCCGGGGCGGGGTCGGCGGGACAAATCGCCAACGCGCTGGATAAGATCGAGGAAAATAACGGCGTGGTGATTGGTGCGGTGCTCAATGCAGTTGAAGAAAAGGATCTTGAGACGCAAGAGGGCCTGCGTTCACTGAATTTCAGTACCGATCAACTGATGGCAACGCCAGGCCGCGTATGAGTCTACTGAAGAGCGCTTCCACAATAGCCGGTTCATCAGTCATCTCGCAGTTGATTGGTGCACTGTCTATTTGGTTTATTTCACACAAGTACGATATGGCTGAAGTGGGGCTTTATGCGCTCAACTACAGCATCGCCGTGGTGGGCGCTCAGGTGTGTACCTTTGCATCACAGCTGTTAATTCCTAAACAGCAGGATGACGAACTGGTGCAGAATGTCGTGTTTTGCTTAATACAAAGCACGATCATTGCCTTACCGTACGCAGTGCTGACCGCGTGGCTGTTTCACCAGAACATTCTGTTCCTCTATTTACTGACGCTGGCAACGGCGTGGGTTTTAATCTCGGAAAACCTGTCGCTACGCACGGCCAACTTTCGTTTTCTGATTTTCCAGCGTATTTCTGTCTCTGTGGTGGTATTACTTTCGGTTCTGGTTACGCACCATGTACAGCTGTTTTATTGGTCGTGGGCCTGCGCGACGATGGTGCTGACCATAAGCTGTATTTTGCATTCGTTTGATATTCGTTCGGTGGCGGCCAGACATCTGCGACCCGCCAGTAATTGGCATTTTTTCAAACAGAATATTCATCACATTACCAAAGTGGGCAGCGCGGAAGTGCTGGCGATGGCCAGCAGCAATTTGCCTATTATGCTGATTAACTTTTGGTTCTCGGCGCTGACGGCGGGTTATTTTTCCGTGGTTAGCCGCTTTTGCCTGGCGCCGGTGGTGATCATCGGGAATGCGGTGCGCAATACTATTTTTTCCAAATGGTCTATCGACTTCAGAAATAATACCTTCAACTATCAGGAGTATACCAGGGTACGTATGCTATTGCTGGTACTAGGGGTTATCTGTACCCTTGGGGTTTTTATTTTCTATCCGATTGTGATGCGCCTCGGCTTTAGCGAAGACTGGATAAACTCCATTGAGACGTCACGCTACATGTTGCCCTATTTATTCCCGGCGCTGGCGATAAGCCCTCTGACGGTGATAGAGCTTATTTTTGGTTCCCATCGCTATTTTCTGCGTATCCAACTGGAACAGCTGGCGATTGTACTCTTCGCTTTTGTTGTGACGCCCTATTTTTATAAAGATTATGCAACGTCGGTCATCTTGTTTTCTTCACTGACATTTATTCGCTACGCCTTCATTTATCTGAAAATGAATAAGCGAGCCAATCTCCTGAAAGACAAGCCGGTGATACTATGACGCTGAATACCGGATACTATTTACAGGTTTATACCTTTGTCACGCTGATCCTGTGTGGCCTGGTGCAATACTTTACCGGCATGCAGTCAGTGCTGTGGATACCTTTTTTCCTGACCCTGTTGATGGTGGGATTATTGGTGATGCAGACGCGTGATGGCTCCTTACATCTGGATGCCCAGGAGACGATTGTCCTGGCGTTGTACTTTTCGTTTCTGGTGCTGGCTGGAGCATCGACGCTGATTCAGGGCGGGATCACAGTCGCGATTGTGGCATTTAAAAACGAAATTGCGCTGTCGCTGGTGATGATCTGTTTGCTGCTGGGCTTTTGCAGGGAATCACAGATTTACCGCGCAACGCGCTATCTGTATTGGGTGTTTTACGCGCAGATTCCGGTAATGATTTATCAGGTTTTACTGGTCGTTCCCCAGCGCGTTGCGGTGCGCGGCGAAGATGAGAAATGGGACTCCGTGGTTGGCACGTTTGGCGGTGACCCAATGGGGGGCGGGAATACTGCCGCAATGGGCCTGTTTTGCCTGTTAATTATGTTGTTAAAAGTCTCCGAATATAAGCATGGGCTCACCACGTTCAAGTCCATGGCGCTGCATATTGTTCTCGGTATCGGGTTATGCATCATTGGTGAAGTGAAGTTTGTCATCCTGCTATCGCCTATATTCCTGGCGTGGGTGTGGCTTTCACCGAGCTACGTCAAAGACGTTAGTAAGGTCAATCTGAAGACGTTGTTAGTTATTGTGGCGGGAATGCTGTTGCTTATTAGCCTGTCGATTGTGATCCTCGCATACTATTATTCTACGGCGTTCGGCGGCGATCCGTCGAAAAGCTCGTTAAGTATTTTTATCGACTCCTTAAGCTATATCTTTGATCCGAACTACATTATGTCTACCGGTGAGTTAGGGCGCTTTACGACGTTCCTGTTCTGGTTGAAAAATAACGATCTGTGGGGGCTTTCAGGAACGTTATTTGGCTACGGACTCAATGCCACTAACAGTGGTAGTACGGTGTCGCCGGGCTTTTTGAATATTATCTACAACTTAATTCTCGACTCGACTTCCCTAAGTATGCTGCTGTGGGAAGTGGGGGTGATCGGCACGTTGCTCTTTATTAGCTTATTCATTTATATCCTGAAAGTTTGTCAGCCAAAGCCATTACTGACGCTTGAACAACTGGACCAGCAGGATCTCCAGTTATTGAGCTTTGCACCGGCGTTTAACGCTTTTGCTATCAGTTGCTTAATTAGCTTACCTTACAGCCAGATACTGATGATTACACCGATGTTACAATTCCTGTTCTATTTATCACTAGGATCAAGTTTAGTGATTCGTCGAACCGTCCTTCGCTGCGTAGGGTAATTGTATGGACCAAAAACCGTTTATTTCAGTGAGTATTAAAACACTCAATGAATCTAAATGTATTGAGAAGACGATTGACAGTATCCGTAAGCAGCTTATTGATTATCCACACAAAATTATTGTGGCAGATAGTCTGTCAACGGATAACACCCAACAGCTTGCGATCGATAAAGGGGTGACCGTAGTGTCCTTAACTGACCCTGGCGATCGCTGCTGTGGCGTCGGGCACCAGTTAGGTTATCTGTATAGTGAAGGGGAATATCTGTTGTTGATGGACGGCGATATGGAGCTGGAGGAGGGCTTTGTGGATCAGGCCGTCGCGTTTTTGCAGGCCGAACCAGAATATGCAGGCGTTGCGGGAACCGTTGAAATGGATGATGCCGTAAACTATGAATTTAAATCGCGTAAGCAACGCATTAATAAAATCTATCCACTCGGGGATAGCGATCATCTGGGTGGCGGTGGGCTGTATCGTCGGTCGGCAATTGAAAAAATTGGTTATCTGACTAACCGTAATTTGCACGCGTATGAAGAGGCTGAACTGGGCCTGCGTTTAATCGAAGCAGGCTATAAACTGCGGCGTCTGGATATTCCTTACTTCAGCCATACGTCACATACGCTGCCGACGTTTAAGATGCTGGCGCGGCGCTGGACCAGTGGTTATTACCAGGCGCCAGGTGAGCTTTTGCGTTGTAGTTGGGGGAAACCCTGGTTTTCCCAGTCATTCAACATCGTGAAGAATGAGGCGGTATTTGCGCTCTACCTTATTCTCTTATTTGTGGCGATGCTCAGTTTAAATATCAATGTGTTTGCCGTTGCGCTTCTACCATTACTGGCGTTTGCTTTGTTGAAGATTGTGCAAAACCGCTCGTTAACAGATGGGCTGCAAAGCGTTATTAATTTAATCGTACGCTCAGCGGGGCTGATCAAAGGTATTTTTTATCCGGTACGCGATCCGCTGACTCCGCCTAACAGTAAAATCATTCATGAATAACCGGGGCAGGCGCCATGAAAGTATTATTGGTTAACAAGTTTTTTTTCATCAAAGGCGGCGCGGAAACGGTTTATTTTCAAGAGCGCGATATGCTGAAACAGGCCGGAGTGCAGGTTATTGATTTCTCTATGCGGCATGAGAATAATTTCCCCTCGGACTATACGGATTATTTCGTCAGTAATGTGGACTACCACAAAGCGAGCAATCTGCTGGGTGGTATCAAAACGGCGGTTAACTTTATTCATAATTCGCAGGCCTGCAAAAAAATGCTGGCGCTATTAGAAATAGAGCGCCCGGATATCGTCCATTTTCACAACATCTACCATCAGTTAACACCAGCGTTGATTAAAGTTGCGCGCAATTTTGGCTGCAAAACGGTGCTGACTGCGCATGACTATAAGATAGTCTGTCCCGCCTATTCCATGCTGCGCGACGGCAAGGTGTGTGATTCCTGTATCACCGGAACGGTTTTTAATGCCTTCAGGTATCGTTGTCAGGAAGGTTCAGCCTCAAAAAGTTTACTGCTCTCCCTGGAGGCAACCTGGCAGTACATTGCACAAAACTATCAGGCACTGGATGTGATTGTTTCACCAAGCGTTTTTTTACGCGGTGTCTTGCTGCGCACGCTGCCAAATTCGCGCATTGATGTCATCGTCAATGGCGTTGATGACAGCCGTCCCCTGGCTGAAGTGAGCGATGAGGGCTATATGCTGTACTTTGGCCGTCTGAGCCGTGAAAAGGGCGTGGCAACGTTGTTGGCAGCGCATAAAAAAATGCAGAACAAAGCGCCGCTGAAAGTTGTAGGGCACGGTCCGTTGCATGATGAATTAGCCGCCAAATACACTGATGTTGAGTTTTTAGGTTATGTGCAACAAGGGGAGGCGCTCGATAAGCTTATTAAGCATGCGCGAGCGGTGATCCTGCCTTCAGAATGCTATGAAAACTGTTCAATGGCGATATTAGAGGCGATGTCCTTAGGCAAGCCAGTTATCGGGTCGCGCATTGGCGGTATACCGGAACAAATTCGTGACAGTATCGAAGGGATTTTATTCGAACCGGGCAATGCGCAGGAGTTAGCCAATGCGATGGATGCCCTGGCCGACTCGCCAGAGAAAGCGCGGGTCATGGGCTTACTTGGTCGTGCGCGGTTGAGTGAAAAATATGCGCTGAGTAAACATATGGATACCCTCCAGGCGCTGTATAAAGAACTGCTGAGCAGGCCATAGTATGAGTAAAAAAATAACGGTTTTTGGAACGCGTGGTATTCCCGATGTATTGGGCGGTGTGGAGACACACTGTCAGAATCTTTATCCTGCCATTAAACAGCAGTTCGACGTGGATATTTGCGTGATTGCTCGCTCGCCATATGTAAATTACAAACGATCGGTATATAAAAAAGTCGAAACCTACGCGCTGTGGGCACCCAAAAAGCGCTCGCTGGAAGCTATTGTCCATTCCGTTATAGCGGCGTTTAGGACACGTATCGACCATTCGGATATTGTGCATGTCCATGCTATCGGCCCTGGCCTTGTGATCCCACTCTTACGCGTGATGGGTAAGAAGGTGGTTTTTACCCACCACGGGCCCGATTACGATCGCCAGAAATGGGGATTTGTAGCCAAAAAAATATTGTTGCTGGGTGAGCGTTGGGCGGTGAGATATGCCAACGAGGTGATTGTGATTTCTGACGTTATTAATCAACTGATCCAGAAAAAACACGGTCGCTATGATGCGCATTTAATTCACAATGGCGTGAACGAGCCGCGGTTATTATCACAGCTCACCATCGACAATACGCTCTCCCGCTTTGGGCTGCAGCCGAAAAACTACCTCGTGGTGGTTGGGCGGTTTGTGGAAGAAAAAGGAATGCATGATGCCATCGCCGCTTATCAACACAGCGGTTTGACCATACCGTTAGTGTTAATTGGCGATGCGGATCATCCGACCGAATACAGCGTGCGCCTCAAAAAGCTTGCCGCCGACACGCCAGGTGTTGTGATGACTGGTTTTTTACGTGGTGACGAACTTCAGGCGGTGTTTTCGCAGGCTAAATTGTTTGTGATGCCCTCATACCATGAAGGATTGCCTATTGCGCTGCTGGAGGCAATGTCATTTTCTCTTCCGGCCGTCGTCAGTGATATTCCGGCTAACCTTGAAGTTCAACTGCCCGCCGAGGCCTATTTTAAGGTGGGAGATGTAACCGGTCTGGCTGAAAAATTAGGCCAAGGGGCAACAGCAAATAGCGTGGACTATGGTGTATATTTGCAAAACTACAATTGGCATGAAATCGCCAAAAAGACGGTTAACGTCTACCACTCCATTGATAAAGATATAGGTTAATTTTGACCAGTCCTCAAAATCGTCCTCCTGCCATCGAACGGTTTTACGCTCACCTTGATGAGCGGATAGCGGAGGAATTGACCCCTGAACAAAAAGAAGGGGTGGAAAAAGCGCTCCTTGCTACAACCCTGACTTCGCGGCATCAGATCGATATTCGCAGAAGCTTTCCTTTTTTCAGTAAGCGCTATTATCTGGTTTTTTTGTTTGGCAGAGATTTACGCCGCCAGCATCGCCAGGAATCAACCCTGTCGAGAATGTTGCTCACTTTTTTGCTGCTGATTGCCGTGCTATTCGTCACCTGCTGCATATTGCTGACGCTGTATATGATCAAATCCGCGTTAGGTATTGATGTGTTCCAAAATTTTCACGTAGGTATCTGGGACTGGTGGTTAAGCCTGAAAGACCGCTAGCGTTAACAAATTGGTGGAGGACGTCATTGCGATGAAGCGTAAATGGGTTTGTGCGTTGTTGTGCATGTTTTTCCCGCTAACGGTTATGGCCGCATTGACGACCGTTACCCCCAAAGCATTGACGGGCCCGTTAACCAATCCGGGGATTGGCGTGGCAAGTTTTCATCAGGGATACGGTGAAACGCTGGGGCTGGCGGACTATCCCAATACCGGATTTGAATACGAGCGTTTTTACTGGCGGGACCTGGAGCCAGTCGAAGGCCAGTACAATTTTGCGTTGGTGGATGATGCCTTCAAATACGCGGCGGCACATCGCCCTGCGATGAATGTCGGGCTACGATTTATGGCTCTGGCAGAGCCGGAAAGCGGTTCGCAAATACCTGACTGGCTGATTAAAAAAGGCGTGAAAGGAACCTGGACGCCGGATAAAAAGACATTTGCCCCGGATTTAGACGATCCTCTGTTTATTGAATACAGCCAGCGTCTGTTGAACGCATTTGGTAAGCGCTACGATGGTAATGAGAATCTCGCGTTTGTTGATATTGGCATGGTGGGATCGTGGGGAGAATGGCATAACAGCAACTTCCCGAACCTGAAGCCATTACTGGAGCGATACACCACGGCGCAACTGGATCGCTACGTCGCGATGCACTTTTCTGCTTTTCCGGTGACGCCAAAAACCATGCTGATAAGCGGCGGTCAAAGTCTGGCGAATGCGGTGGCGCGTGGGGCTGGGTGGCGTGCGGACTGTTGGGGGGACCTGCGCGTATTTTCGGACTCCTGGAACCATATGGCTGATGATTACCCCCAGCGATTGCTGGCTGCGCCGCAGAGTTATTCAGGGTTTAACGATGCCTGGAAACGTGCGCCGGTGAGTCTGGAGATCTGCTCGTATATGCAGGACTGGAAGAACACCTTTCACTATACACGTGCTGAAGTGCAGGGGATTTTTGACTGGGCGGTCAAGCAGCACGCCAGTACCATTAACCTGAAATCGAGAACGATACCCAGCGACTATCGACCGATTGTCGACAATGCGCTGACCAAATTGGGCTATCGATTTCGCCTTGCGTCCCTGAGCCATGAGTCTGTGTGGGACAGCGGACAAACGCTGACATTAAACAGTACCTGGTACAATGAGGGTATCGCACCGATTTATCTGCCATACATGCTGGCATTCCGGGTCGTAGACAGCGCCAATAAGGTGGTGGCACAGGGGAATTCCGCGGAGGATATTCGCCGCTGGCTCCCCGGTAAGTATCAGGTCAGTTATGCGTTATCTATGCCAGGCCGACTGGCGAAAGGGCAATACGCGATTGAGGTTGCGATGCTGGATAAGTCGGGTGCGGCGAGAATTAACTTTGCCAATGAAGGGAAACAGAGCAGCGGCTGGTACCGGGTGTCAACAATAACGGTACGCTAGTCAGACACAGCAGCGAGCCTGACGGTCAGGCTCGCTGCTGAGAACATTAAATTTGATACCCATTCGGGTTATTTTTTTGCCAGTTCCAGGTGTCACGCATCATTTCATCAAGGTTGTAGATGGCCTTCCAACCTAGCTCTTTGTATGCCAGCGATGGGTCAGACCAACATTCGGCAATATCTCCGGGTCTTCTGGCGACAAACTGATAGTTTATTTTTGTCTGCGCCGCTTTTTCAAACGCCTCAATCAGATTAATCACGGAATAACCAACACCGGTACCGAGATTAATCACTTTGTAAGCCGCGCCTTTGTTCTGGCAATCCAGCGCGGCTAAATGACCGGTCGCCAGATCCATGACGTGAATATAATCACGCACACCGGTACCATCAGGGGTTGGATAATCATTACCGTACACCGACACGGTTTCCAGCTTACCAATCGCGACCTGGGAGATATACGGAACCAGGTTATTAGGGATACCGTTAGGATCTTCACCAATCCGACCTGATGGATGGGCGCCAACCGGGTTGAAATAGCGCAGGCAGGTAATGCGAAAATCGGGTTGTGCACGTGACAAATCGGCCAGAATTTGTTCGACCATCAACTTAGACGTGCCGTACGGATTGGTGGTGCCGCCCGTAGGTGATTGCTCGCTCAGCGGCACGCTTTCTGGATTACCATATACCGTGGCAGATGAGCTAAAAATGAAACGATTAACGCCAGCGGCCAGCATCTCATCCAGTAAAACCAGCGTTCCGGTAACGTTGTTTTCATAGTAGGCGAGGGGCTCTTTTATCGACTCTGAAACCGATTTGAGTCCCGCAAAATGAATGACATCGGTGATGTTATGGTCGGCGAAAATGTTTTTTAATGCCTGCCTGTCGAGAACATCGGCGATATAGACAATGGGCTCTCTTCCGGTGAGTTCTGCGACCCTGTCCAGCGAGATTCTGCTGGCGTTCGCCAGATTATCGATGACTACGACATCATCGCCTCTTTCCAGTAGCGTTAACACAGTATGTGAACCAATATAACCTGCACCACCAGTGACAAGAATTGCCATACAGACTCCAGATAAACGGGGATTGATTCACGCCAGTACCATAGAGAACGCGTTATTGGTTACGTTTGGTAAGGTAATAGTTGCGATACCTCACCATGCATTTATAAGATATTTTTTTAAGTATAGATAAAAAGCTGAATTTGTTTATTTTTGTATCATAAACAATATAGTTATTTGAGAAGTTCAGCGTGTGGACGCCGTCACTGTGGTTGATCGACGAATTGATTTGTTCGATCAGATTCTCAGCAAAATTAGCGTCGTTTAGTGTCACTAATTCTTTGATATAGATTGATTTACCATAAGTTTCCGGCGTGCACTCCTGAGTAAGGAAGTACATTTTATTTTCGACATGATAGGAGGCTCCTGCGCCTCGATGATGAGGATTGCTCACCTTCAATGAGGGGGTAATCCGCTGCCATTGTCCATAAATATGATCTGCTGAATGAATAATTATTTCGTTATCCATCGTGGTGGACAACAGATAACAGGTTTCATTAATTGAGATAAATACGTTGTCGGTTAATTTGGTATCAGAGATTAAAACTTTAACTTGCTTCCAGCGTGCAGGGAACTCAATTGACTGAAACAGTATTACCTCTTTTCTTTCTGAAGACTCGGGGATCATGAACAGTTGATCGTTGATATGTATCAGATAAGGGAATGACAAATGACACTTTAAGTCGTCAAAGCCTTCAAGCCTAATATCTTCAAGTTCAACCAGTTCACGGTCAAGAACGCGACATCGTAGCGTGCCTTTTGAGTTGCGAAAGCTAAGAGCTTCATAGAAAACATACAGTTTATCGTCTTTTTCAATCAGAAAAGGATCGGCCTGAAATGTATATTTCTTTTTTAACTGCTGCGCAGTGGATTTGCTTAATATCTCCAGAGTGTTGTCGGGGAATGAGTGTGTACCATTATGCTTAATAAGCATGATGTCCCACGACTCATGATAAAATAACTTATCCATTATTCTTTTTATTTTTGTTTGCATCTGCACCTGCTCCTTTTTATCGCCTGCACCATGTATGAACAGCTGTTTGCGACTCAGTGAATGAGCCTGTCGCAATGTTGTATAAATGTGCGAAAACCGATGTGGAACACCAGTGGCTACTTTAAAACTAGTCGCGAGCCCGTTTTTTGTCCACTAACAGAAATAGGGAGAGGAGATGTCCAGAGCATCCTTGCTCCAGTGGGGGAATTACTCGAAATGCACCTGCGGGTTATCTGCAAGGGAAACGTAGGTTTTGCTGTTTTTATCCAGGGTACGGATTTCACCGCTTTCGATGTCATACACCCAACCGTGCAGACGAAGCGCATTATTGCGCAGCCCAACCGCGACACAAGGATGCGTTTTAATGTTGTTAAGCTGTGCGATAACGTTCTCTTCCACCATGGCGTTAACTTTATCGATTGGGTTATCCCAGGTTTTTTTATCGACCACGGCTTTCGCGGCATCGGCATAGTGCAGCCAGTGAGCGACAGCGGGCATCGGATCCAGGGGCTGGCTATCGGCAATGGCTTTCATCGCGCCACAATTGGAGTGACCGCAGATGACGATATCCGTTACGCCAAGTGCGACAACCGCGTATTCGATGGTTGCGGATACACCACCTGGTTCCGGACCAAATGACGGTACGATATTACCGGCGTTGCGGATAACGAAAAGCTGTCCTGGATCTTGCTGAGTAACGAGTTCTGGAACCAGGCGGCTATCGGAACAGGAGATGAAAAGTGCCTTAGGATTCTGGCTGGATGCCAGGCTGCGGAAGAGTTCCTTGCGTTGAGGGAAAATCTCTTTTTGGAAGTTGAGGAAGCCCTCGATGATATGTTGCATAGCAGTGTCTCTTGTCTCTGTTTAAGCAGGTTATGATGAAGATCACACTTTCCAGTTTAACACCAGCCGACAGAAGGGAAAGACTTTATAGCAGTTCAGCAACATCTTTGGATAATTTTGCCCCACCGTGGCAGGGCAAATCGTGTGATGTACGCTATGCGTTCTGCCATTTCTGGTATGCCGCTTTTAGCCTGTTCATCGCGTCTACCAGTACCGGGCGTGGGCAGCCAACGTTGAGTCTCATATGCCCCTCTCCACCGGGACCGTATTGCGCCCCAGGTGACAGGCCAAGCCTGGCGTCATGCACAAAAAAAGCGCTTAGCTGCTCATCGCTGAGATCCATTTTTTCCGCATTCAGAAATAACAGATACGACGCGCCGCCATACACTATTGAGATCAAAGGACAGTGCTTTTCAATTTCACTTCTCACAAACGCTACATTGTCGGCCAGATAGGCCAATAATTTCTGGTGCCAGTCGGCGCAATGGGTAAAAGCGCTATAAATGGCCGCCTGCTGTAATGAATGCGTCTCGGCAAGGTAGCAGTTATCCAGAAAGTGGTAGAACTGATGGCGTAATTCATCATTCTTAATAATGGCGATTCCGCCCTGGATCGCCGCCGTATTGAAGGTCTTGCTGATGGAAGTAAGCACGATTGACCGACTATCTGGCGCTTCATCAACAGTAAAAAACGGCAAATGGCGCTTTCCTGGCAGGGTTAAATCACTATGCACTTCATCAGACAGAATGATGACGCCTGCCTGCTGGCAATAGTGGCTTATTTTTTCCAACGTTTCCCGCGACCACACCATTCCACCTGGATTATGCGGTGAAGGGAACAAAAACATTTTGCACTGCTTGAGTTTCTCGCTGAAATCATGCCAGTCAAATTCATAGTGCCCGTTTTTCTCAATGAGGCGCGTCTGAATCAAATTCCTACCGCTGGTGTTTACCAGATTAGGATAGGGATCATAGATTGGCGTACAGGTTAAAATATTATCGCCTGGACGGGTAAGCGCCATTAAAGAGAGTACGATAGTTTTTATAACACCGGGAATAAAATGTAACCAGTGTGCCTTGATATCGGCATCATACTGTTGTGCATACCAATGAATAACAGATTCTTTCCATTGTGGATAATCCAGGTTATAGCCTTGCACAGGCTGCGACACCACCGAACGCAGCGTGCTCATGATTGGCTCTGGTGTCGCAAAATCCATATCTGCAATCCACAGCGGTAATACATCGGTGGTACCGTACATCTGTTGTAATTGCCCGTATTTACGA
This sequence comes from Citrobacter sp. Cpo074, assembly GCF_030332745.1. NCBI lineage: Bacteria > Pseudomonadati > Pseudomonadota > Gammaproteobacteria > Enterobacterales > Enterobacteriaceae > Citrobacter > Citrobacter sp. Cpo074. The sequence continues at coordinate 91,476 of NZ_JAOWHG010000038.1, read as the reverse complement.
CAATTAACATCCCTTGTGACAATATCATCAAACAAAGACATTGTTGACTCCTGGAAAGTCTCTGAAAATAGTGTAAGCAACGCAAAAGCGAAGAATGTTTATGTATATCTAATGGATATATTTAATTTACCCTGGTGATAGCGAATATTTAACTATTTAGTCGTTTATGATTTTTGCTCAACCATATTCTCAGTGGCTTCATTGGGCTCATATTTAGCAATGCCAATACCGGTTGCCGCCCACAGTAGGGCAAAGATGACACCGCTGTAACAGAGGATTGCCCAGGGCAAGTAATCAAGCGTGGCAACGCCCAGCATAGTGGCGCAATAAACGCCTGAGGCAGACCAGGGGATAATCGGTTCGACAACGGTTCCGGCATCTTCAGTGGTTCGCGAGAGGTTTTTTGCCGCAAGACCTCGTTTTTTGTACTCCTCTTTAAAGGCATCACCGCACAGCAGCAACGGTAAGGTTCCATTTGCCGTGCAGGCACAGATGGTAAATGTCGTCACAATCGTGGTAGCCACCAGGCGGAATGTGGATTTAACGCCTTTTGTCAGCGCGTTTATCACGGTGTGCAAAGAGCCCGTTGCACTCATTGCCCCGGCAAAGCTGAAGGCGCTGAAAACGGTAACGAAGCTGCTAAACATTGAAATAGCGCCGCCTCGCTCCAGTAAGCGGGAAACATCGGAAGACAGTGTCGGCAGATTATCTCCGGTAAGCATTGCGAGCTTAAAGCCACTGACCACGGATTCGCCGACAGAGGATGCCGTAAATTGCTGAAAGACTAACGCCAAAATCATTGAGACTATCGTAGATAAAAAGAGCATCGGAATGGGCGGCCTTTTTGACAGTGAGCCATATAAAACGATGATCGGCGGGAGTAGCAGCAGAATATTAAAGTGATAAATCTGACCAATAGAATTCATCAAGTTGGTAATGTTTTCTGGCGCGCTGGACGAGGCATCAATGCCCATGCCCATATAGCTGTAAACGACGCAGCAAATAATAAAACCCGGGCCGGTAGTCCACAGCAGGTGGCCGATATGCGAGTACAGGTTTACCCCGGCAGCCAGTGCAGCCATGTTGGTTGAATCAGAAACCGGTGAGAGCTTATCACCAAACCAGCAGCCTGAAACAATGGCACCAGCGGCAATGGGCAGCGAGACATTCAGACCAATCGCTACACCAATCATGGCAATACCAACGGTCCCGATAGAACCCCAGGAGGTACCGGTGCATACTGAGATCAGTGCTCCCAGCATAAATGCCGAAATATAGAAATACTGCGGGTTAATCCACTTCAAACCATAATAAATCATCATTGGAATAGTGCCTGACACCATCCATGCGCCAATTAAGAAACCGATACTGGCGACAATTAATATGACCGGCAGCGCTTCAGATATTTTATTGCAAATAGATTGTAGAATGTCATCCCACGTGTAGCCGTGAGCGATGGCGATAAACGAGGCGGTTGCCGTTCCCATCAGGATCATGGGTTCAGCACGAATATTGAAGATAAAATATCCGATGCTAATCCCGCCCAGCATGACTACCATGGGTAAAACTGACCAAAAGAAAGACAATGGCTTTCTGTTATTGGCGGTGCAGTTATTTAATTCCATAATTCCATCCCAATCATTAATGGTTGAACACGTCAAATAAATACCTGCTACAGGTCACTCATGTCTGAGTAACATAGTTGCCAGAGCTCATGGCTGAACCCTATTTTATTAACTGCTGCAGATTATCTTTTTTGACCTGCTATTCTGGTGCTTATATTTTAGTAGTAAGGTAAGAGAACGTTTGGTGAATAAATTACCCCTCGGCATAAGGTGAATGATGTCGGCGTTGTTGACTCAATTTTCGATACTGCTGTGGCGGCATGCCAACGTATTTATGGAACGAGCTGTAAAATCGACTGCTGGAGCGAAATCCTGCAATTGTAGCGATATCCAGAATTGTTTTATCCGTATCGCTGAGTAAAGCCCGCACATGGTTAATGCGCATCGCGGTAATATACTGTTTCATCGTCAGTTGCATCACCCGGTGAAAAATACCCATCGCATAATTGGGATTGAGCTTAACGTGTTCGGCAATAGCATCAACCGTAAGCTGTTTGTCGCAGTTGGCGGCAATAAACTCCAGCATCTGGCTGACGTAAAACTGTGAATGCCGTGAAATACTGTTTTTCTGGGTGCGCGACGTTTTGTTACCCAGTACTGGCCGCCAGCCAGCGAGGCTAAAGCGCTTGAGCATTAGCGCGATTTCATCAATGGCTAACTGGCGAATTTGTTCGTTATCGCTATTGAGTTCATTCTGCCAACGCTGTACTTCAAACGCGCTCAGCTGCTGTGAAGCCAACGAAGTAATCACCATCCCGTGGGTCACGTGATTAATCAGTTCCCTGTCCAGCGGCCAGGATAAAAACAGATGCATCGGTAAGTTGAAGATGGCCATCTGTTTACAGTGTCCGGCATCCGTGAGTTGATGGGGAGTACAGGCCCAGAACAAGGTGATAAAACCCTGTTTGCTCTTCACCACTTCGTCATTAAAGAGATACTCCACATCACCATCAAATGGTACGTTCACCTCAACCTGGCCATGCCAGTGGCTGTAGGTCATGGCCAGCGGCGCCCGCAGTTCGACATCCATACGCTGATACTCGGAATAGAGCGCCAGCGGACTTCGCGACTTTTTCTCATAGCTGCGACACATATGGGGGTCGAGCGGCAGCTGCGGGGTACTTTTTGCCATTATGGTTGGGTTCCTGGATAGTGATTCCGGCCATGGGGTAACGCCAAAGCATGAACATAGCTTAACCGAAAAAAAACGTCGTTTTCTCTCCATTTTCGCGAAGTTATTCCCAAAAACTCAGATCCTGTGCCTGTCGCTTGCCGATCTGAGATAGCGGGAATGGCGAGCTGTAATCTCAAAAACGCTCAATCTGGGGAGCCCATGGCAAAGCAACATCGTTTATTTGCCCATAAATCGGAGTTGAAGCGATAGCCAGTATTCAGCGAATACCGTACATTTTTATTTGTATCCACAGCTTAAGGAATCATCATGTCCAGGCTCCGTACTTTGGCCGCGGCGGTAGTTGCCGTTGCTGCGATGACGATGTGTGCCACTCCTGTGTTGGCTAACCCCGGCAATGGCAACGGAAATGGTAACAGTGGCAACCATGGTAATAGCGGGAACAAGGTGAATAGTGGTCATAGCCAGAAAGGACACGCGGACCAAAAAAATAACGCACAATCAGAACAGCGTAAAAATTATGGTAAGCCGGACCATGTTGATAGTGACATCAGCTATAACGTGGCCAGGCAGTATGCTGTCAGATACGGTCTAACGGGCTATAAGTCACTGCCTCCAGGTATTGCCAAAAATCTGGCGCGAGGAAAACCGCTTCCTCCGGGGATCGCCAGGAAGAGCGTTCCGCCATCAATGTTGAATCAACTTCCGTATTACCCGGGCTATGAATGGCAGGTTATTGGCGATAATTTGGTGCTGATTGCACTGAGCACGGCGATTGTCACCGCTGTTATTAATGGTGTGTTTGATTAAGTTTCAACACCATGTCCAGACGAAAGGCCATGTTATTAACATGGCCTTTTTGTTGTGCATTATTCACTAAGGATCACCTGCATAGTCAAAGAATTATATTTTGCACATTTCCCAGTTAATATCTGATAGTTCCGACATGGATCACAATCGCAGTTAAATGAGTTGGCTTGCAGTTGGAGCATCTCCATTATGTGCCTTTTCTTAACAAGGATTACGTTTTATGAACATTCGGCCTCTCCTCGCCTTCACTTTCATCGGAATATTGTGGGGTGCGGGATCTTCACAGGGACAAGCAAAAGAGTGGAATAAAGAACCTGTGGCTGTTTTACAGCAGGGTGCTGAGGCGGGAAATGCGCAGGCGCAGTTTGTGCTTGCAACCGTGTACTTAAAAGGTAAAGAGGTAGAGCAGAATTTCAGTAAAGGCAGCGAGTGGCTGACCAAATCGGCTGAGCAGGGTAATGCGAGTGCCCAGCATCTGCTTGCACTGATGTACTACGAGGGCAAAGGCGGCCTGAAAGATGACAAGAAAGCGGCCGAATGGTTTAGCAAAGCGGCGGCCCAGGGGAATGTCGATGCCCAATACTATCTCGGTGTGCTGTATTTCGAAGGTAAGGGCGTGCAGCAGAATGACAAGAACGCTGTTGAATGGCTGACCCGTGCGGCTGAGCAGGGCAATCTCGATGCGCGTTATCTGCTCGCCTTAGTCTACTTTGATGGTGAGGGCGCGCGCTGGTATGACGGTAAGGTCATTGAGTGGTTTGACAACGAAGTCGGAAAAGGCAATAAGCAGGCCGTCGAGTGGTTAAGCATTGCTGCCGAGCGCGGAAACTATCATGCCATTGAGTGGCTCCATCGTGCGGTTGAGAAGGGCAATCCTGACGCAAAGCGTTTCCTTGAAAGTAAGGCGTCGCTATTCGAGGGCTACAACACCGTTAAGTCATTGAGTAAAGCGGCTGAACGAGGGGATGCCAAAGCGCAGGGATTACTGGGCAGAAAGTACTTTGAAGGTGATGGTGTCGGTCTGGATACTGACAAAGCTTTCGCGCTGTTTAAACAGTCCGCCAGCAAAGGGGACGCGCTGGGCCAGAGCATGCTCGGCGCGATGTATTACCTTGGCGAGGGCGTTGGTGTGGCTCAGGACCACAAAAAAGCGTTTGAGCTGTTTAATCAGGCTGCTCTTCAAGGGGATATGCTGGCCGAGGGCATGCTTGGCATGATGTACGCAAAAGGAGAGGGAACGGCCCAGGACAATAAAAAAGCGGTGGAGTGGCTGGAGAAAGCCGCGGCCCAGGGAGATGCAGGCTCGCAAAAAGATCTTGGCTTGATGTATTTAGAAGGTAATGGCGTTGCCCAGGATGATAAAAAAGCCGCTGAGTGGTTTGAACAGGCCGCAAGAAAGGGAAATGCGGAAGCTCAGGGGATGCTGGGAACCATGTACCTTGAAGGCAAAGGGGTAACTCAGGATTATGCTCAGGCGTATATCTGGAGTGCGGTGGCCTTTGCTAATGGGAATTCTGATGCACAAAATGGACTGGATATCGCGCAGAAGAACCTGAATCCGACAGCCCTGAAAGAAGCTGACGACAAGGCCAGACGCTATTTCGAGCAGCATCGAAATCAATCGGCCCTGTAACGCGCTCGGTTGCACAGTATGGTTTTACGTGAGCCTCTTCGTTAAGAGGGGGAGGCTCACAAACCGTACAGTTTTATTTTTCTATAGAGCGTGGCAATGCTGATCCCCAGTTCTGTCGCGGCTTGTTTTTTCCCCTCAACGCTTGAGCCGAATCGCTGGATGACGTTTTCGATAGCTTCCCTTTCCGCCTGTTTTCCTTTGCTGGCAAGCTGACGGGGTTGCGCGGTTATCGTCGTTTTCCTACCGTCAGCGGCGCTGAGCAGGTAAGGGGGAAGATGGCTGGCGTTGATCCCGGCGGCTTCTCCGCGCATCACAAAAATGTATTCGATCACGTTGCGTAATTCACGAATGTTGCCCGGCCAGTGCCAGGCATAAAGGCGGTTAATAACGTCATCAGGCAGTTTTTGCGGTGGTCGCTGGTAACTGACCGAGAACTCATCGGCAAAATACTGTGCGAGGACCGCGATATCAGCCCGGCGTTCACGCAGGGAAGGAAGTACCAGAGGGACCACGTTCAGGCGATAGAAAAGATCTTCGCGAAACTGATTATTCTCCACCATCGCATTAATGTTTTTGTTGGTCGCGGCAATAATGCGCACATCAATATTGATGGTGTTATTAGAGCCAACGCGGGTGATCGCCTTTTCCTGCAAGACCCTGAGCAGCTTGGCCTGCAGGTGCAACGGCATATCGCCAATCTCATCCAGAAACAGGCTGCCGCCGTTGGCCAGTTCAAATTTTCCCATTCGTCCTTTGGGATCGGCCCCGCTGAATGCGCCGCGAACATAACCAAACAGTTCGCTTTCCAGCAGTTGTTCGGGGATAGCCGCGCAGTTGATTGTCACGAAAGGCGCGGCTTTACGTGGACTGCTTTGGTGAATGGCAAAAGCCACGACCTCTTTCCCCGAGCCACTTTCCCCGGTGATGAGCACGCTGGCGTAACTGTTGGCGATTTTACCGATGGTGCTTCTGAGTTGCTCCATTGAGGGAGAGTGACCAATCAGTCGCACCTGCATGTCGGACTCATAAGGGGATGGAGTAAGGTTACTCAGGTAGTCGTGTGCATCACGAAAGATAACCATGGTTAAGCGATCGTTATCCTGCGAGGAGAGCGAAATTTGTTTGCACAGTACATGATGTTTCTGACCTTCAAGCGTCAGCCACGCTTCTTCATCGCCATACAGGCTGTCTCCGGTTGTTTCAATGGTCAGTGGTAATCCCTGAACCTCACGGTTGAGGATGCGATCGGCTGAATGATTGGCATGCCAGATAAGCCCCTTGCCATCAATTGCCACCACGCCGCGGTCCATAGCATCGATCAGACGCCGAAATGCGCCAAGCGTTTCCTGCGCGCGTAAACGCTCCAGGCATTCAAAGACCTTACTGGAGATCATTACGGCGATTTGCTCAATAAAGGTGACAAATTTATCAATCTGGCTCAGTAACGTGTCACGCTGTGCCTGGGTTGAGCAAATAATCCCGATCACGCCAATCACACGATTATTGAGAAAAATTGGTGCGTTCAAATCCAGCATTTCAGAACAGTAGTGGTGTTTTTCACATAACTGGCACAGCGGATGCTCGCCGGGATTTTTGATCAGTACCGTTTCTCGCACCTGCAAAACGTGACGATAGATGTAGCCATTTTTGGCCACGTTCTCATTGAGCATATGCCGATATTTCCCGGTACCCGCGATGCGCATTAAAGATTCATCAATGATTTCAACGTCCGTGCCCGTTATGCCAGAAATAGCGTCGGCATAATTGCATATATCATCCTGAATATTGCTGAGTACTGAAATCATGGTACTTCTCCGGCAGTGTGTCGCATTTCTCAAGGAAAATGATAAATAGGCGAAGCAATGCAAAAATGATTTGCGAAAAATCAATCTATCACGCTGTTTTTGGATGTTTTTCTTATTTTATCTTCAGCGATCACACTATTTATCAATAATGAGAATTTATCAAAATGAGGCGATAAACTGACGCAGTGATATTTTTTGGTGTCAATTTTTATTTCTATTTAAATTATTGAAATTAAAGCCTTTATTAAAATGTTTATAAGAATTTACTCGGTTAATAAAAAGCTGGTAAGCATTTTGCTCTATTGCCAATACCGATAACGGAAATATCTCTGTATTGCACCGATTACAGGGAATGAAATACCAGGACAATGAGGTTTTATGATGCAGGAAAACTTATCATTTTTTATTAACCAGACACCGTTTACCGAACATCCGAACGCGCCGTTGGCACCGTTTAGCCGCCAGGAACTGGTAAAAGCGTTGAATTTTCATCGGTCTATTCCGGGTTACGCGCCGACGCCGCTGTATACGCTACCGGCGCTTTCACAAAAACTGGGCGTAAAAAATATCTACCTCAAAGATGAATCTCAGCGTTTTGGCCTGAAAGCCTTTAAAGCGCTGGGTGGCTCCTATGCGATGGCGTGCCATATCGCTGAATTAGTTGGTAAGGATATCAGCGAACTGCCGTTTGACGTGATGACCAACGAAGAGGTACGCCACGATCTGCAAACCGTCACATTTGCCACCACTACTGATGGCAACCACGGTCGCGGCGTGGCATGGATGGCGCGCCAACTGAAGCAAAACGCCGTGGTGTATATGCCGAAGGGCTCTTCGCAGCAACGTCTGACCTCTATCCGTAACGAAGGCGCTACCGCTGAGATCGTCGATATGAACTATGACGATGCGGTTCGTATGACCGCAGAACAGGCCGAAAAGTATGGCTGGATTGTGGTGCAGGATACCGCGTGGGAAGGATACGAAAAGATCCCGCAGTGGATTATGCAGGGCTACGGCACGCTAATGCTGGAGGCGATAGATCAGCTGCATCAGGTTGCGCCGACGCACATTTTTGTGCAGGCAGGCGTCGGCTCGTTTGCCGGAATGGTTCAGGGAATGGTGACGGCAGCCTGGGGGGAGAATCGCCCGAAAGTGATCGTCGCCGAAGCGTTAATTGCCGATTGCCTCTACCGCTCAGCCCGTTCGAAAGAGGGAGATGCCATTGCGGTGGGCGGTGATTTACAAACCGTGATGGCCGGTCTCGCCTGCGGTGAGGCGAACAGTATCGGCTGGAAACTGCTGCGCGATTATGCCAACGCATTTGCCTCCTGTCCTGATGAAGTTGCAGCGTTGGGCATGCGCATGTTGGGCAACCCGCTGGCAGGCGATCCACAGATTATTTCGGGTGAGTCAGGTGCGGTTACTACCGGTCTGCTGGCGCTGCTGATGACCTCGCCTGAACTGGCGCAAACGCGTGAGCAACTGGGGCTGGATGCGCACTCTCGTGTGCTGTTAGTCAGCACCGAAGGGGATACCGACCCGCAACAATATCTGGATATTGTCTGGGGCGGTCAGTACCCGGGCATCAACAAATAATTCCCTGATTGAGAGATATAACGGAGAAACCCATGTTATCTGCAAACCGCATTGAAGAAGTCATTAAAAACTGTCAGGCGCTGATCCAACAAAAAAGTTATTCCGGTCAGGAAGGGGAAGTGGTTAATGCCATAAAAACAATGATGCAGCATTACCAATTCGATGACATCCACGTTGATAAGTACGGCAACATTGTTGGCGGCATTGTCGGCAACCAGCCGGGGAAAACGCTGGTTCTCGATGGACATATCGATACCGTGCCGGTGAATGAAGAGAAGTGGTCCCGCAACCCATACGGCGGCGATATTGAAGATGGCAAAATTTATGGTCGCGGCACAACAGACATGAAAGGCGCCGTGGCGGCGATGATCTCCGCCGTGGGCTTTTTCGGTCAGGACAATCAGCGAAATTTTGCCGGGAAAATCTACGTTGCGTGCATCGTGCATGAAGAGTGTTTTGAAGGTATTGCTGCCCGCCTGGTCAGCGAGCGCTATAAGCCAGACTACGTGATCATCGGTGAAGCTTCCGAGTTAAACCTGAAAATTGGTCAGCGTGGCCGTGCTGAGATTGTGGTCGAAACCTTTGGTAAGCCCGCGCACTCCGCTAACCCACAGGCGGGGATTAACGCGGTGTACAAAATGGCGCAATTGATCGACAAAATTCGCACGATCACGCCGCCGACGCATCCGGTTCTGGGGCCTGGCATTCTGGAACTGACCGACATTAAATCTTCGCCGTACCCGGGAGCCTCGGTGGTACCGGATTACTGTCGCGCAACCTACGATCGCCGTTTGCTGGTGGGTGAAACCAAAGAAAGCGTGATTGCTCCGCTGGAAAATGCGCTTGCCGAACTTATTGCTCAGGATCCGCAGTTTAAGGCCCGAGTGTCCTACGCGGTGGGTCAGGAGTCTTGCTATACCGGCGCCACGATTGAGGGAGAGCGTTTCTTCCCTGGCTGGGTGTACGACGAGTCAGACGAATTCGTGCAGGCAGCGTTGGCGGGCGTTCGCGAGGCTGGCTTTAATCCAACCATTACGCAGTACTCATTTTGTACCAACGGTAGCCACTATGCGGGCGAAGCGGGAATCAAAACCATCGGCTTCGGTCCTTCACGAGAAAACCTGGCACACACCATTGATGAGTATATCGAGATCGATCAGTTAACCGGCTCGGCCAGCGGCTATTACAGCATCATCCAGACACTCTATCGCCAATAAAAATAAAGATAACCACCTCTTACCTTACAGGCGATGTCGCTCAGCAGCACCGCCATGGAGAATAACGATGAAAACCATTTTCAAAAACGGAAATGTAATCGATGGGACAGGCAGTGAAGGCAGAATTGCCGATGTGATGGTTGATGAAGGACGTATTGTCGAAATCGGTCAAATTGAAGTTGGCATCAATGAACAGGTAATTGATGCAACAGGAAAAATTATTTGCCCTGGCTTTATTGATACCCATACGCACTCTGACCTGTCGGCCATTATTAACCCCGCGCTGTCAGCAAAAATTCGTCAGGGTATCACCACCGAACTGTTGGGCCAGGACGGCGTCGCCTTAGCACCGCTACCTGAAGAATATATTCCAGCCTGGCGTAAAAATATCGCCGGACTGGACGGTGACACCGACAAAATTGACTGGAAGTATAAAAATACAGACGGTTATCTCAATCTGCTGGCATCACGTCATCCGGCGACAAACCTCGCGTATTTAGTTCCTCATGGCAACGTGCGCATGGAAGCGATGGGTCTGGATGGTCGTCCTTCGACCCGTGAAGATGTGGCGAAGATGTGTGAAGTCCTTGAGCGAGAGCTAAAGGCTGGGGCATTTGGACTTTCCACAGGACTTATCTATATGCCTTGCGCCTTTGGTGATACTGCCGAAATGATTGAACTGTGTAAGGTCACGGCGAAATATGACGGGATCTTTGTGGTGCATCAGCGCAGTGAAGCTGACGATATTATCAACTCAACCCAGGAACTGATTGATATCGCCAAAGCCACTGGCGTCTGGCTACATATTTCGCATATGAAAGTTTGCGGCAAGAAAAACTGGGGGCTGATCGACCAGATGCTGGGCATGCTGGAACAGGCGCAGGAAGAGGGAATTCGTATCTCTTTCGACCAGTATCCGTATGTGGCGGGCAGTACGATGCTTGGCGTGATCCTGCCGCCCTGGGTTCACTCCGGTGGTACGGACAAATTACTTGAGCGTCTCGCCTCGCCCGAACTGCGCGCCAAAATGATTGATGATATTCAGCAGGGTATTCCTGGCTGGGATAACTTTATCGATTTTGCCGGCTTGGACCAGATTTTTGTCACCAGCGTGAAAACGGCAAAAAATCAGGATGCTGTCGGTTTGAACCTCGTCCAGTTGGGCGAGCTGCGCGGAAAAGATCCGTACAACGCCACCTTCGATCTGCTCTTTGAAGAGGAAAACGCCGTGGGGATGGTCGACTTCTACGGTACCGAAGAGCACGTGATTAAGTTTCTCTGTCGACCTGAGCAAAACGTCTGTACCGACGGCTTAATGGGGGCTGGCAAACCGCACCCGCGCGTGTTTGGCGCATTCCCTCGCGTACTCGGTAAATATGTCCGTGAAGAGGGATGTCTGAGCTGGGAAGCGGCAATCCGCAAGATGACGGGAAAACCTGCTGAAGTATTGGGTTTGCAGGATCGCGGACTGCTGAAGGTGGGTTATGCAGCGGATATTGTGATGTTCGATCCGAACACAATTACGGATAAAGGCACTTTTGTGGAACCCAATCAGTACCCGGAAGGGATTGAAATTGTCATGGTTAATGGGCGCATTGCCTTAATCAATGGCACGGAAAGTTATGCCTGTAGCGGTACGGTTATTAGAAAACAATATTAAAAAATAACGCTAAACACGCATGGATCTATCGCGACTATTTATGGCCGCGGTAGATCACTACACCCTAAGGACATCACAATGAACCTACAAACGTCTTTACCTTCAGGTAAACCCAAGACCTGGAAAGCAAGATATACCGTCCTGACCCTGATCTGGCTGGCGTGGCTGCTCTCTTTTCTCGACAGAATGGTGATGAGCGTTTCGCTCCCTTATATTGGCAAAGATTTAAATCTTGATACGACTCAACAAGGTTTAATTATTAGCGCCTTTTTTATTGGTTATGCTGCGTTTCAAATTCCCGGTGGATTACTGGCGGATAAATTTGGCTCGCGCAAAATCATGGCCATTGGTATTGCATGGTGGTCTGTGTTCACCAGCTTAACCGGCGCTGTGCTGACGCTGCCGCTGATGTTAGCAGTACGATTCTTCTTTGGTATCGGTGAGGGATGTTTCCCGTCGGCCTCATGGAAGATGATATCAACCTATTTCCCGTCGAAAGAGCGTGGTCGCGCCACGGCGATTCAGTCAACGGTTAACACCTTAGGCCCAGCGCTGGCGGTAGTTGTGGCGGCAAGCATCATCGGGGCATTTGGCTGGCACATGGTTTTTATCGTGCTAGGTATTCCCGGTCTGTTTATCGCGGCAGGTATCTACTTATTTACGCGTGACAACCCGAAAGATCACCCTGCCATTACGCAGCAAGACCTGGCTGAGTTGGCTGCTGACGATCAGGGGAGCCTGCAAAACACCAGTGCTATCGCGTTTAAAGACGTACTCAAAATGCCGGTGCTCTGGCAAATGGCCAGTATCTGGTTTTTGTTTGATATCACCTTCTGGGGTTTTTCAACCTGGCTACCAAGCTACCTGATTACCGTACGAGAGTTTTCTCTGGCAAAGACCGGCGTCATGGCAGCCATTCCCTTCCTGTTCGGGGCAGGCGGAACATTGTTAGGCGGTTATTGCTCAGACAAATTCAAACCCCAGCGTAAAACGCTGTATGTCGTAACCTCTGTTATTGCCGCGGGATTCCTGTATCTGACTTTCAGCGTGAGTAGTGCAGATATGGCGGTGGTTTATCAGTGTGTCTCAGCCCTGTTCATGTTCTTTGCCATGGCGACGTTCTGGGGCATTCTGATGGATACGATCCCGAGCAACATCATGGGGCGGGCATCCGGTATTGTTAACTTTGGCGGCCAGATGGCTGGGGTTGTATCAGCGCCTATTATCGGCTGGCTTATCCAAAGCAGCGGCGGAAGCTATAATAGCGCCTTTATCTTTATGATTGCTGCACTGTTGTGCTCAGCTGTCGTTACGCTGACAGTCAAAAGCTCGCACGCAGTGGGAGCGTTGCCCAGTAAAGCCTGATTAATGTCTCTCTCTCTTGTGGCTCTGCTGTTCCAGAGCCACATTAAGGATGACGGAAATAAGTGATTAAGAGCCTATCCCATTAGGCTCTTAGTGGAAACTCAGGAATCGGTTTGAAAGAAATGCAGAGGATCTTTTAATTGTTTTCTCTAAGGAAAACAGTATAGGATTTTGTAAACTACAAAAATGAGATGTTTTGTTATCTCTTTTATCTATAACAGGAAAGGGGTAAAAAACCTTATTTTTAGGGAAGCATTCTGTATAAATGCTCATATGGTTTAATACTTCGCTGTTCAATGGTTTGGCCTTGTTACATATCTCGTTGGCGAATGCGCTGCATTTGCTGCAATTACAACGACATGCAGAATAGTCAGTCGAGATGAGGGAATCATTATTGCCAATGTTAAATCCTAGCTTTCCTCGCCGGATATAAGCATCCATTATTCCACTGGCTTCATATTTTAGCAGTAATCCCTCCCGTTCACTCCGCGTTAAAGATGGCGATAATATATAACTCAGCAATAAGGTGGTTCTTTCATTTATGGATGGATATAGATTTAAATTGTTGTTCTGTTTCGTCTTAATGATGAAATAGGACGCGATGACAAAGCCAAGGCATCGAGCGGTACTCATCTGCAGATCCCAGTTGTCTTTTTGTACGGTATATTCGTAAGTTACAGGCATGAGTGAATGTTCGTACGCTAGAAAGTCGGCAATAAACTCCATGGTCCTGATATACGGAAGTTGGTTGCCATTCATCTTGATGTATTGATGCTGGCAACACATCAAATGAACCAATTCATGAAAGAAAACGAAGTTCATAAAAGAGCGGGCGGTGTTAAGAGATACCTCTACTGAATGTATGTCAACGCGATTGGCTATAATACATAGCGCTGTATCGGCTAAGGCTGTGTGTTTAAATATGGAGGCAAGATCGAGACTGATGTTTAAGTTGTATGTTCCTGCAACAATAATTACCCATGAATAGAATCTGTGATTAATTGCAATATATGCAATATCTTCGTGGATAACTATCTGGATTAATGGTTCATTTTCGTTCACAAAACCCCATACGGTTTTGTTCACCGGGATGAGTGAGTCTTTACCCAGCCAGGCTTCGATCATCAAATCCAGCTCAGTAAATGAATACCATGTAATATCGGTATCAATATTTTCAGGTGAACACCAGGATTGATAAGGCCATGCGTCAGGCATTGTGTCAGGGAATACAACATTGTTTAATGATTCTCGTATTTGATTCATTTTGCTATACGCCATCAATCAATTGCTTTGCTTACTACCAGAAGAGAAGCGTAACTTGCTGTTCTGGTAACCTATTTTTCTCCTTAGAATGTGAAAGTGGTGCTTTTAACGTTGGCCGGTTTTTCTTCCCGCCAGGTTGTGCCAGTGTACGATCCTTCTGGATTTACAGTTTCTCCAAAATTCAGGTTAGTAAAATTGTTATCACCCGAAAGTATGAAAAAATGCTCTATCTTATTTTTTATCAGCGCATCGATGTAACCTGGAAATTTGAAAATACGCTGTTTCTGCTTTATTTAAGCATAAAGACAAGTGTAGGATAATTTCATATAGAAATAAAATTAACAAAGAACTATCGTAGGCAACGTATTGAAAATAATATTTGTTTTTAATGTAAAGTTGCTGGCATAGAAATGTGCATAGGAATGTCCAACGTAAACGGCTATTTGATGGCGGCTTTCCACCATGCCATCCTAACGGGAGGTTCGTCAGATGAGGGGCATTTTCCGTATTTTTACGGTTCTAATGCTTACTACGCTATTGATATTAATAACTTTGTTAAGAATGAACCCTAATAAATGAAAGACCTGTCCTACATATGTAGGAATTTTCCTTTACGTTGTGTTAATGATTTGATATTTACAAAGGTTCAAAGTTTAATTTTTGTAAATTAAAATGTTACTTTTATGATTTATTCATTCGAATTATGAAAAAATAATAAAATATACGCGTGGCTATGCTAGAATTTTCCTCTTAAAGTCTTGCGTTTATAAAACATAATATTGAAGACTCATCTGCTCTATAGCCATCGCCTCTCTTTATTTATCGGGATTCTTATACGCAATGAACGCGATAATCGTTGACGATCACCCATTGGCTCGCATTGCCATCCGCAACTTACTCGATACCAATGGTATCGCTGTGACCACCGAACTCGACAGTGGGGATCAAGTGGTTCAAACCGTTGAAAAAACTAAACCGGAACTGTTGATTATCGATGTGGATATTCCGGGTATCAGTGGCATCGAAGTGCTGGAGCAACTGAGAAAGCGGCACTATGCTGGTGTAATCATTATCATTTCAGCCAAAAATGAATTTTTTTACGGCAAACGTAGCGCCGAATACGGTGCTAACGGATTTGTGAGTAAAAAAGAAGGTATGAATAATATTCTTGCCGCAATTGAAGCAGCAAAAAATGGCTATAGCTATTTTCCCTTTTCCCTTGAGCATTTTACTGGTTCATCCGTCAGCGAGCAGGATAAGCTTGATACGTTGTCGAACCAGGAAATGAGAGTATTGCGTTATATCCTTAATGGCATGGATTACAGCACAATTGCCAGCAAAATGAATATCAGTAATAAAACGGTAAGTACCTATAAAAGCCGGTTGATGGAAAAATTAGATTGTTCATCATTAATGGAAATTTATGATTATGCGCAGAGAAATAAAATAGGATAGAGTAATGCTGGAACGCTTTTTTATTTTTTTGATGGTCATCTTTACCATCGGGTTGTCTACGGGTGTAAGCTCAGCTCGGCAAGTTGAGCTAAAAAGTAACTATAATACCTCAGTGCAAAATATCGGCTTGAACAGGGAAGAAACAAACTGGTTAGCGCATAAAAAAACCTTGGTTGTTGGCACCTGGTTACCGGAAGTCTCCCCCATTGTTTATCAAAATAGCGGTGAATATTATCGGGGCGTCAACGCGGATTACCTTGCGTTAATGCAAAAGAACCTCAATCTAAAAATCATTATAAAGCAGTATGATAATGAGCAAGAGGCGCTGGCCGCGCTCGCCAATAACGATGTTGATACGCTGATAACCCAACTGTCCCGACGCCAGGATGTTGGTGGAAATCTGTTGCGCACTTCGGCATTGCTGACCACGTGGCCGACGCTTGTAACATCGCTAAAAAACACTATGCTGCCGCTGACCTCGAACCATCAGGTTAGCGTCGCGTGTGTGCGGGATTGTCCTTTTCTCGATGTTATCCAGGGGGCTTTTCCTGAGGCTAAAGTCTCATTTTATGACGACGAGTATCAGGCTATGGCGTCGGTAGTGAATGGCGATAACCAATATTATATTGGTAACAATATCACCAGCAGTCATTGTATCTCTCGATACTTCTCACAATCACTGGTTATTACGCACTACTTTGATAAGCAAGAACAATATAATTATTTTGTCGTTAACGAAGATCAGCCTGTATTAAGAAATATTCTTGATGGTTTCATTACGTCAATCAGTAATGAAATTCATATGCAAGTCATGCAGAACTGGCTGAACCGCGGCAACCTTGCCTATCTGAATGCGCCTATTCCTTTCACTGATCAGGAAAAAGCGTGGTTGAAGAAAAAGCATGTTATCCGTATTTTAATCAACCCAGATTACTCGCCCTATACGCTGGTCGATCGCAGTGGTGAGTTACGCGGTATTATTGGTGATTTGCTGAATATTATTCATCTGCAAACGGGGCTCGATTTTGAACCCATTTTAGCTAGCTCCAAAAGTGAGCAGACAAAGCAAATAAGCGGCGAACAGTGGGATATGTATCCCACTATCACGCTAACTCATCAAAACCCGCCCAATTCGGCCTTTAGCGATCCGCTGATGAATGTGGCATTTGTGATGATCACTTCCCGTGAGGAAACCGCCGAATCGCTACTGGAGAAGCCGATACGCATTGCTTTGCCTGCCGGGCATGTGCTGGAAAGTGAGCTTAAGCAACGCTATCCGCAGGCCACCTGGGTGAATGCGGATACTGGCAGTGTTGCGATGGCCATGGTCAAGGAGGGCAGCGTTGATGCGGCAATCGCTACCGAATTGTCGGCAAGATTTATGGTCGATCATTACTACCAGAAAAATATGCACTTTTTTAGGCTTCCAGATATGCCTGGTGCCTCGGTAAGTTTTGCAATCTCTCCCCGCGAGCCGGTGTTGAAGTCTGTTATGGATAAAGCGCTTCAGGCCATACCGCCACGTGAAATTTTGCAGATGACGGAGAGGTGGTCGAAAATTTCCAATACGCAGGTCGATTTCTGGAGTCGATATAGCAAACAGTTCTATCAACTGGGGATATTCGCGCTGCTGCTGATAGCAATTAGCCTGATCTGGGGGATCTCACTCTCCCGTGAGGTAAATAAAAGGAAACAATCGCAGCGGCTACTGGAAGAGCAGCTTCATCTCAAAGAAGCATTATCTCAAGAACTGGAAAACGAAAAGAATAAAGCGATTGAAGCAACCAAGGCCAAAAGTCGCTTTCTGGCGAGTATGAGCCATGAGTTACGTACTCCGGTAAGTTCGATTGTTGGCTTTGTGGAATTACTGTCGAGTTCAGAACTCAGCCCGGCACAGCGAAAAGAGGCGATTGCCCTTACCGGGGCGACGGCCCAGTCATTGCTTGGGCTGATCGGTAAGATACTGGATGTGGATAAGATTGAGTCTGGTAAATACCAGGTTGTTCCTCAATGGACGGATCTCTCGCAGCTCATTGAATTGCAGTGCCACTCTTTCGATGCCTTAGCCAGACAGAAAGGCATTACGCTTGCCTGCGTTAGTCAATTGCCGGCGAACGAGCGGGTATTTGTCGATCAGCAGGCTTTGCGGCAAATTCTCACCAACCTGGTGGGTAATGCGTTGAAGTTTACCGAGCAGGGCAGCATTCATGTGACGGCCCGCTTGACGCCTGAGGGGGAGAATCACGGTACCCTGACCATCGCCATTAGCGACACCGGTTGCGGTATTAGTGAAGAGGAGCAGGCGGGGCTGTTTCAGCGTTACGCTCAGGGACGCTGCGGGCGTCAACAAACCGGTTCCGGTCTTGGGTTATTTATCTGCAAAGAACTGGTGACGTTGATGGGCGGCACGCTGGAGTTGATGAGCGTCCCGTTGCAAGGAACCACGTTTACCATAACGCTGCCGGTTGAAACGGCTCGTCAGTCGATTGTATCGGATGGCGATGCGCCCGGTACTCTGTTACCGCTTCCGTGTCTGTCTATTTTGATAGCTGACGATAATCCAACCAATCGCCTGCTGCTCAAGCGACAGTTGAATGCCATTGGCTACAGCGTGGATGAAGCGTGTGATGGGGAGGAAGCAGAAGCCAAACTGGCGAAGAAATCGTACGATCTGCTGATAACTGATGTAAATATGCCGAAAAAAGACGGGTTTGATCTCGCGGCTTCGCTACGTCGTCAACAGCCGAATTTACAAATATGGGGACTGACGGCCAGCGCACTTCCACAGTCACGCGATCGATGCCTGCAAAATGGTATGAACTTGTGCCTGTTCAAGCCTGTGTCGATTCAGACACTGACCCATGAATTGAGTAAAATCGAAACCGGTTATGCGTCTCCTTGTACAATCCGGCATTTGAAATTCAATGTGTTGACGGAAAATACCGGCGGCGATCGCGCACTGATGAACGAGATTCTCGAGACATTTCGCGAGGCAACGCTGAATGATATACAAGCGGCTGAGAAAGCCGTTCTGCAAGATGAACCTCAGCTGTTTTTGCGAGCTCTTCACCGGTTGCATGGCTCGGCGCAAATTCTGGGTATCACTGCGCTACAGAACCTGTGCGAACCTTTCGAATCCAGACGACATGACGATCTTTCTCTGTCAGAACGCGAGGAGGCATTGCAGAAGATTATTGCTGTTATGCGGGAAATTGAGATTGAGATAGACAGTCTGATTAGCCATTAATCCCCCTGATCGGGTAGCTGTAGCTGCCCGATCAGGAGAGAAAGTCCTGGTTCAACACTCCGTAGTGCTGAGTACTACTGGCCTGCGCCGATCATCTCGCTATCGACCACAATGCCATCTTCAGCACCTTTTAACACAAGGTTTGCTTCATAGTATTTACCGGAAGTCAGCAGTTTTTGCGCGCTGGCAACGGCTTTACGAGTCTGATTCAGAGGCATCAGGTATTGGGTCTGAAGCACGCTGATACCAGCCAGTTGCAGAGTATCCACTGCACCTTTCCAGTCGCCTTTGGCCATTTTGCCATTCGCTGTTTTGATAGCGGATTCTTTGGCCGGAGTCGCAATATAGTCTTCTGACAGCGCGACCGTAGCGTTAATAACCACGTACTGATCGTCAATCATCTTGGCTTTAGGCGCAGCTTTTACAAATTTCGCCCAATCTTTGCTGTCGCCTGCCAGCAGGGAAGCCGCGTCATCGGTTAATTTTTTAGCGCTGTCAGGCTGTCCATGAAACAGGGCCAGACGAGCAAGCTGAATATCACGCATCGCATTTGCGCCTTGCACTGCGACCTGCATAACATCGGCAGCTTCTTTTTGTACATTTGCGGTAGCAGCTTGCGCCGGAGTGGTTGTGGTAGCAGTAGCAGCCATCACTGGTGCTGAACCCATCATGGTTGCAAGCACACCCGCAAGAATAATCTTTTTCATTACTTTCTCCTGAATAAATTTGGTATATGTCACCAAACGCAATAAGCATATTAAATAATGTTAAAGAGAGGAATCAGAGCCAAGATAGAATAATGACCGTTTAATCCTACAAGTGTCAGATGTCTGACATGTGTAGGAATATACGCATAGCGACATTCTCTTGTTCTTATATACGCTTCCTTAGTGGAAGTCTTATCATTCCACTGTAAGTAACATATGTTGAGTGAGTAATAATTCTTGTGTCAACAGGTTACATTGCGTTTATATATAACGGAGGATGTATGTTTGTTTTTAATCAGCGTAGCCTGAGAGCGTTTAATGAAAAAACACTCGTTCATTATAAAAAGCACGCGACGATTATGGCGGTGTTGATGTTGATTTGTGGCATCTGCTGCTTGATTTATCCGATTGCTGCAGGTGTTTATTTAAGCTATGCAACCGGTTTTATGTTCCTGGTATGTGGTTTCTATTCTATTTATAGCCTGTTTAGTTCAGGTAAAAAGCAATTGAAAGCCAAATTTACCTATGCCTTTTTTGCTATCGCGTGGTTACTGCTGGGTTACTGTTTCCTCGTGAATCCTGTGATAGGCATGAATTCACTGGCAATGGTATTTTGCTGCCTGTTTATTCTGGGTGGTATTTTTCGTATCGCCTCTGGGGTCAAACTGTTTCGTAGCCCGGGTTATGGATGGAACATTTTTATTGGTATTTTTGACCTGCTTATTGCCGGCGTATGGCTGAATATGGATCCCGACAGATCGTATGTATTTACCTCAATTTTTATTGGTGTCGAGATGATCTTTAGTTCTTTAGCTTTTATCAGTCTGCGTAGAAATGCGACGCTGGTTAAAACTGATAAGTTCGCCGATAAAAATTAATGCTAACTCTGGAGCGCATAGTGAATATTAAGATGATGGTTTCTGCAGCTATTCTTGTGACCTCTGTTATGGCACCAATGACCCGTGCTTTTGCTACTCAGGCAACGGAAGCTGCGCCACAAGATATGACCTGTAAAGAATTTGTTGATATGAGTCAGCAATACAAGACGGCAATTGCCTTTGTGATTGTTAATAAAAATTCTGACTTTAAAGGCGATGATTATGTTCCCCTGCATGAGGTGGAAACGGAAGCTGTACCGAAAATGGTTAAAATGTGCCATCAGCATCCGAATACAAAACTGGGTGAACTGGCTGTGAATCTGAAAGGTTCCGGTCTGCACTATTGATTAACCGTTTTGATAGCCTGGCTTTAGTTAGAATTGACAACCTCTGTTCCTACCCTCAGTCGTTCCTTATAAAAAATCCGCGTAATGCTTACCCTGCTATCCACGAGAAACTCGCTGGATAGCCGTGCCCGCTAATAACCGTAGACCTGACAAACGAAGCCCCATCCCTGGGAATTTAATAATCTAAACCCAGGGATAGGGCAGGGGATCAGCGTCGAGCTTTAAATCGCGCTAACGTATTTTCAACGAGGACAAAGAACACTGGAACAAAATAGATTGCCAGTACCGTCGCGGCCAGCATCCCACCGATAACCCCCGTACCGACGGCATTTTGCGCACCAGAGCCCGCGCCGTTGCTTATTGCCAGTGGAATAACCCCCAGGATGAAGGCCAGTGAGGTCATCAGAATTGGACGTAAGCGCATTTGCGCGGCTTCCACCGCAGCCTCAAGCGGCGTTTTCCCTTCTTTCTGCATAATCTCGACGGCAAACTCGACGATCAGAATGGCGTTTTTAGCCGACAGCCCCATGGTGGTGAGCAGGCCGACCTGGAAATAAACATCATTGCTCAGGCCACGCAGATCGGTAGCCAGTAAAGCGCCGACCACCCCGATTGGCACAACCAGCATCACCGAGAACGGGATCGACCAGCTTTCATACAGTGCCGCCAGCGCCAGAAACACGACGATCAGCGAAATGCCGTACAGCATTGGTGCCTGGTTTGTGGATAGCGCCTCCTGATAAGACAGACCGGTCCAGGCATAGCCGACGCCTGCGGGCAGTTTATTAATCAGCGATGCCATAAATTTCATCGCATCACCGCTGCTTTTCCCTTCAACCGGCTGGCCCAGAATTTCCATTGCTGGTTGACCGTTGTAGCGTTCAAGGCGAGGAGAACCGTAGGTCCACTCGGTGGATGAGTAGGCGGAGAGCGGCGTCATGGAACCGGAGGCGTTACGTACGTACCAGTGGTTGATATTGTCCGGCAACATACGGAAAGGCGTATCGGCCTGGACATATACTTTTTTTACGCGCCCCTGGTTCAGGAAATCATTGACATAGCGACTACCAAACGCGGTGGAGATGGTCTGATTAATATCCGATAACGCAACGCCCATAGCTTCAGCCTTTTTGGCGTTGACGTGAATGCGGAACATCGGTGTATCTTCCAGACCGTTCGGACGCACCCCGTCGACCTCACCGGATGACTGGTTGGCCAAAGCCAGAAGCTGGTTCCGCGCCTGCATCATTTTTTCATGCCCAAGATTACCGTTATCCAGCAGCTCCATATCAAACCCTGATGCAGTGCCCAATTCTGCGACCGCCGGTAAATTGAACGGATAAACGACGGCATTATTGATGGTGCTTAAGGCCATCATGGCCCGTCGAATAATGGCGGTAACCGAGTTTTCTTCGCCAACGCGTTCTGACCAGGGCTTCAGGCTGATAAACGCCAGACCGTTGTTTTGTCCCTGGCCGCTGAAACCAAATCCGCCGACGGTGAAAACTGAAGCAACGTTTTTCTGCTCTTTCGTCAGGTAGTAGTCGGTTATTTCCCCGAGCACTTTACTGGTGTTCACCATCGTTGAACCCGAAGGCAATTGTGCCGTGGTCATGAATACCCCTTGATCTTCTTCAGGCAGAAACGAGGTCGGAGTGCGTAAAAACAACACAATCATGCCCGCGCCAATGACTAAATAGACGACCATATAACGGCCTGTGCGACGTAGCAGTCTACGGGTGCTGTCCGTGTAGTGCTGAGTGCATTTCTCCATGAAGTGATTGAAACGGGTAAACAGAAAATGTGTGTTTTCCTTTTCTCCTTCGTGGGATTTCAACAACATAGCGCAAAGTGCAGGCGTCAGGCTCATTGCCACAAATACCGACAGCAGCATGGAGGAGATTAAGGTGATGGAAAACTGACGGAAAATTTCACCCGTTGCCCCGCTCATAAACGCCATCGGCATAAATACGGCGGATAACACGACGGCAATACCAACCAGCGCCCTCTGGAGCTGGCCCATTGCTTTATGCGTTGCCGCTTTTGGAGACAAGTGCTCTTCAGCAATAATACGTTCTACGTTCTCAACCACCACGATGGCATCATCGACCAACAGCCCTATCGCCAGCACCATGCCAAACATCGTGAGCGTGTTAATCGAAAAACCGGCGACGTCGAGTATTGCAAAGGTTCCGAGGATAACCACCGGAACGGCGATAGTGGGGATAAGCGTCGCACGGAAACTCTGCAAAAACAGATACATGACGAGGAATACCAGAATGATTGCCTCGATCAAAGTATGAAAAACACCCTGAATCGAAATCTCGATAAACGGCGTGGTGTCATAGGGATAAACGGTTTTCATACTGGCCGGAAACCAGGCCGATAATCTGTTCAGCTCTTGTTTGACCGCCTGGGACGTTGCCAGGGCATTGGCACCAGCGGCAAGTTTAATCGCAATCCCGGCGGCGGGTTTGCCGTTGTAACGTGCAACCGTTGCATAATTTTCCGCACCCAGCTCAATGCGCGCGACATCGCGCAGCAGAACCTGAGAACCATCTTGCTGAACTTTAAGGAAGATCTTGCCAAATTCATCGGTCGTTTGCAGACGCGTCTGGACGATTATCGACGCATTTAACTGCTGATCGGCTGACTGAGGCATACCCCCCAACTGCCCGCCAGATATCTGATTATTCTGCACTTTGAGCTGGGTAATGACGTCCTCGGGAGTGAGGTTATACTTGTCGAGCTTTTGTGGATCCAACCAGATGCGCATGGCGTATTGCGAACCGAATAACTGTACGCTCCCCACCCCGGCAGTGCGGCTTAGCGGATCTTTAATGTTCGAGGCTACATAGTCGG
This sequence comes from Citrobacter sp. Cpo074, assembly GCF_030332745.1. Taxonomy (NCBI): domain Bacteria; kingdom Pseudomonadati; phylum Pseudomonadota; class Gammaproteobacteria; order Enterobacterales; family Enterobacteriaceae; genus Citrobacter; species Citrobacter sp. Cpo074. Next base: position 67,874 of record NZ_JAOWHG010000038.1, on the reverse strand, counting down.
CAATATCATATTGGCTCAGGCTGTTATTATCAGAGATAAAACCGGCAACCATTAAGATATTGCTGCTGGATTTATCAACGCTGATCCCTTGCTGTTGTACTTCCTGTGGCAAGGAAGGCATCGCCAGCTGTAGTTTATTCTGTACCTGAACCTGCGCAATATCGGGTGACGTACCCGTTTTGAAGGTCAGGATAATCGAGGCATTACCTGCCGCATCGCTGGTGGATGACATATACATCAGGCCATCAAGACCATTCATATTCTGTTCAATCACCTGGGTGACGGAGTCTTCAACGGTCTTTGCGTCAGCCCCTGGGTAGGCAGCGCTGATGGTAATGGTTGGGGGCGCAATTTGTGGATATTGGGCGACAGGCAGGTTCATTATCGCGATACCGCCCGTAAACATCATGATAATAGCGAGCACCCAGGCGAAAACCGGGCGCTCAATAAAAAAGTTGGCCATGAAGAAAGTGTCCTTAATGCCTGAAATATTACTGTTCAGCTACCGTGTCAGGTGTGTTCAGTTTTGAAGGGAGGACCCGGGCTTTGATTCCCGGACGAATTCTTTGTAATCCGGACACAATGACCCGATCGCCAGGATGTAATCCCGCGGTCACTAACCATTGATTACCAACGGCCTTCACTGCGTTTATTTCACGCAGTTGCACTACGTTTTCCTGGTCAAGGATCAGCGCGGTGGCTTTTCCTTGCTCGTTATGCGTAATTCCTTGCTGGGGGACCATCAACACGTTTTGTTGACTACCTTCATCCAGCAACGCCGTGACATACATACCGGGTAAAATTTCACCTTCAGGATTGGGAAATACGGCGCGCAGGGTTACCGAACCGGTGGTCTCATCAACAGCGGGATCGGAAAACTCAAGCGTACCGGTATGGCGATAGGGCTTGCCGTTTTCCAGCATTAGCTCAACCGGAATTTTGCCTTGTTGCTGGGCGATTTGGCCGTTGGCTTTCTCTTCTTTCAGGCGTAAGAAGTCCTGTACTGACTGGGTTAAATCAACATAAATCGGATCTAATCTCTGAACGGTGACCAGCGCGTTTTCCTGATTGGCAGTAACCAGGGCACCCACGGTCACGGAAGATTTGCCGCTAATGCCATCAATGGGCGAGGTAACATTGGCGTATCGAAGATTGATGGTGGCTTGTTCAAGATCCGCTTTAGCGACGGCAACATTGGCTTGTGCTTCATTAAGCTGTGAACGCGTCGTGTCATAGTCCTGGCGGCTGACGTAATTAGATTTTATTAACGCTGACTGCCGATTGAGTGTCAGACGAACATTATTGGCGGTAGCCTGTGCCTTTGCCAACGCGCCTTTGGCTGAGTCCAGTCGTGCCTGCAGCGGGGCAGGATCAATTTGATACAGTGATTCTCCTTTGCTGACTTTATCGCCTTCAACAAAGTTGCGTTTTATGATGATCCCACCAACCTGAGGACGGATTTCGGCGATCTCGAACGCAAGCGCGCGACCCGGAAGTTCACTTTTAATATTTACTGAGGAGGGCGCTAAGGTAACAACGCCGACCTCGGGCTCCATGGCGGTTTTTACTGCAGGTTTATTATCGCAGGCGGTGATGATGACGCTACTAAAGAATAATGGTATCAACAGTAAGCATTTTCTGTTCATAGTAATCCCTGAATAATGTATAAACACAAATGTTCTTTTATTGCATGCAGGGTGGGGGAGTTGTCGGTAAATAACAAAAGATGGTCAGGCATGAGAAGGGTAAAGCCCATTTCTTCGCTAACAAATTAGCGGTTAAAAATTATATGTAACAGGAAGAATGCATGTTAAGCGAAGGATCTCATGAAGCAGGATGGCGCAATAAGATAAACGCGGGGTGATGAGAAGGGTTGTTTGCCAACACTTGACTCCGGAATATAGTCGCGCCATCTTACCTCTGGGATTATTTCACTAGTTCCGGAGTTACCTGAGTGACTGTATTGGCGTAGTAAGGCGCTCCCCACATCGGCTCAGGCCAGAATGCGCCGTAACCATAATCCCACATGTTATAGGTGGTGTTGACAGACTCAGTTAAATGCCAAACCTGGATTCCTTGTAAATCAACTTTAACAAAGTTGTACGGGACTTTGTTGATGAATCCTGACTCATCTCCTTGAATTGTTCCCAAAATGGTCACGAAATGGTTTCTGTAGTTTACCGGATCGAGGAAACCTTTCTGCTGGGCAAGAATACGTCCCTGATAGCTCGCGTCTATTTGTGGCTTAGCAGAGTCGTTCAGTGGCAAAACGGCGATTTCCAGCAACGTATCATTTTTGGTGTTAATCACATTGATGACTTTACCACCAAAGCGAGCCTGTTGACCGGTATATAAACCGGGCTGGTTATGCACGGAGATAAAGTTTTTTTGGATATCGGGTTGATTATTACCTTTGATATTCTCAGGAATGGAAGCACATGATGCCAGGGTGAAAGCAAGGGCAATAATCATCAACCCTTTTGTATTTTTCATTTTACTTTCCTGCTTAAAAAAGACAGGTCTATAGTAAACCTTTGCGTATTATTGTCAGCATGCGCATTGTTGATTATCTAATATTAATATAATTGTAGCTTATGGTAATAACGGATTGTATTTTATCTGGTCGCTGAATGAGGGCGATATTTTCAACGACCATAAAAGTAACGGCTGGCATCACGGTTTCACGTCACGCTGGCGGGAATGTAATAAAGCGGATCGTCAATTTTTGCGGTGCTCATCACCCGACAGAATGACCGTTTTCATTACTCCCGTCACCCAGACGGTAAGCCAGCGCCACCACTAGCGACTGCACCAGGCACAGCGTCGCAGACTGGGATCGAAACGCGTCAACCTGCGCCTCTTTCACCACAAAGCAGAGATCGCTGAACGTGGCCAGCGGGCTTATCTGGCTGTCGGTAATCACGATCTGGCGCGCGCCGGCATTGGCCGCAGTTTCGCTGACCATCAGCGTTTCTTCCGCATAAGGCGAGAAGCTAATCGACACCACGATATCGTGCGCTTTGATGCGGTTAATCTGCTCGCGCAGCATTCCGCCCATTCCGTCGAGCAAAATAGGACGACACTCAAGATGGCTCAGGGCGTAGGTGAGATAGGCCGCTACGCTAAACGAACGACGTAGACCTGCAATGTAAATGGTGTCGGCTTCTGCCAGCAATTGTACGGCGCGTTCCAGCATTTCAGGTTCGGCACGGGCTGCCAGCTGCTGGAGCGCCTGGGTATTCGAACGGGCGAACTCCTGCAGGATATCGAGCGGGGTTTCCGGTACGGCTTCGCTTTCCATCTCACGGAACATGCGCGCGCGGTCGCTGTAGCTGGCGGTTTCCTCTACCAGGTTCATACGAAACAGCTGTTTCATTTCGTTGAAGCCGGTGAAGTCAAAGGCGTTGGCGAAGCGGATCAGCGTAGAGGGTGGCACTCCGGCACGTTCAGCAATGACGGCAACCGTATCAAAGGCCACGCTATTGGTATTATCCAGCACATAGCGGGACACCTGCTGCAGCCTCTTACTCAGGCTATCGTAGCGATCGCGGATTTGCTGCTGCAGCTCGTTCAGGCTGGTTGCTGTTGTCATTTTACCTCCTGGTACATAGTTTTATGATTCTAAACGCAAAACCGCGTCTTTGAAATGTCACTCATTCATCTGGCTGTAAAAACGAAACAAAAGCTTCAGGCTTGTCGTCCGCTGAAACGTTATGCCAGTGCACGCTAATCATGCGATTCCGCTTGTTAACATAAAAACCCATCCTTGATCACATTAATCATTATTTATTTTATTTCAACTTAAAATGGAATGTTTGTTTCATATATAGTACACAGATAACAGTGTTCAGGTAACAGTCACGTATCAACAGCGAGAGGTTAAGGATGGAGACAGTAGCGAATTTTATCCACGGCGAATGTGTCACCGGTTCAGGCCAGCGCGTTCAGGCAATCTTCAACCCGGCCACCGGCGAACAGATCCGCCAGGTGGTGATGAGTACTACACAGGAAACCGAGCAGGCCATTGCGGCAGCGCACGACGCATTCCCCGGGTGGGCGCGCCATTCTCCGTTAAAACGTGCGCGAGTGATGTTCCGCTTTAAGGCGCTGTTGGAAGAAAACATGGAGAGGCTGGCTCGCATCATCAGCGAAGAGCATGGCAAGGTATTCTCTGACGCAGTTGGTGAGCTGACCCGCGGCCTGGAAGTGGTGGAGTTTGCCTGTGGCATCCCACATCTGCAAAAGGGCGAACACTCAGCCAACGTAGGGACCGGCGTCGATAGCCATTCGCTGATGCAACCGCTCGGGGTTTGCGTCGGGATCACGCCGTTTAACTTTCCGGCAATGGTACCGATGTGGATGTTCCCCATCGCGCTGGCAACCGGGAATACCTTCGTGCTGAAACCCTCAGAAAAAGACCCTTCTCTCGCCCTGGCTCTGGCCAAACTGCTGCAAGAAGCCGGATTGCCGGACGGCGTGTTCAACGTCGTGCAGGGGGACAAAGAGTCCGTTGACGTGCTGTTAACTGACCCGCGTGTGCAGGCCGTGAGCTTTGTCGGCTCTACGCCGATTGCGGAATACATTTATCAGACGGCATCGGCCCACGGTAAGCGTTGCCAGGCGTTAGGTGGCGCTAAAAATCACTGCATTTTAATGCCGGATGCCGACATGGATATGGCAACCAACGCCATTATGGGGGCCGCTTACGGCGCGGCGGGTGAACGCTGCATGGCGCTTTCGGTCGTGCTGGCGGTAGGGAATAAAACGGCAGATGAGCTGTGCTCGAGACTGGAAAAACAGATTGCGGCGCTGCGTGTCGGGCCTGGTCTTGACCAGACACCGGAAAATGAAATGGGGCCGCTTATCTCCTCGGTACACCGTAATAAAGTGCTCGGTTATATCGACAGTGGGGAATCGCAGGGGGCCAGCCTGCGCGTGGATGGTCGACGTTTTAGCGTTAAAGGCCATGAGCAGGGTTATTTTGTCGGGCCGACCCTGTTTGATAACGTCACGCCGGAGATGACCATCTATAAAGAAGAGATTTTTGGACCGGTGCTTTCTGTGGTGCGCGTAGCAGATTACAGCAGCGCGGTGGAACTGATTAACCGTCATGAATATGGTAATGGCACGGCAATTTTCACACGTGACGGCGGCTGTGCGCGTCGCTTCTGCGAAGAAGTGCAGGCGGGCATGGTGGGCGTAAACGTTCCAATTCCGGTGCCGATGGCGTTCCACAGTTTTGGCGGCTGGAAGCGGTCCATTTTTGGTGCGCTGAACGTTCATGGTAACGATGGTGTGCGCTTCTACACCCGGATGAAAACCGTCACCGCACGCTGGCCGGAGATGCTGCAGGACACAGGGGCCGCGTTCTCCATGCCAACGCTGGGCTGACAGGAGGGTTTATGCAAACCGAACGTATGACCATGGCTCAGGCGCTGGTCAAATTCCTTAATCAACAATATATCTGTGTCGATGGCGTGGAAACGCCCTTTGTCGAGGGCGTCGCCACCATCTTTGGTCACGGTAACGTGCTTGGCATTGGCCAGGCGCTGGAGCAGGCACCCGGTCATTTGCAGGTGATGCAGGGATGTAATGAGCAGGGAATTGCGCACATGGCGACCGGATTCGCCAAACAGCATCGGCGCCAGCGTATTTTTGCCGTGACGTCATCGGTTGGGCCGGGAGCGGCAAACATGGTCACCGCCGCGGCAACCGCGACGGCGAACCGTATTCCGCTGCTGCTGTTGCCTGGCGATGTCTACGCCAGTCGTCAGCCGGACCCGGTATTGCAGCAAATTGAGCAATACCATGACCTTGGCATCAGTACCAACGACTGCTTCCGCCCGGTCTCGCGTTACTGGGACCGGATTAACCGCCCGGAGCAGTTAATGAGCGCGATGCTAAACGCGATGCGAACGCTTACTGACCCCGCAGATACTGGTGCCGTAACTATTTGCCTGCCACAGGATGTGCAGGGGGAAGCCTGGGACTATCCGCAGAGCTTCTTTGCGCGCCGCGTTCATTTGATCGAACGTCGACCACCCGACCCGCAGCGTCTGGCGATGGCGCGGGCGCTGATTGCCCGCAAACGCCGTCCGCTGGTGGTATGCGGCGGCGGGGTACGATATTCCGGCGCGCATGAGGCGTTTCGTACGTTTGTTGAAACGCTGCAACTGCCGTTTGCCGAAACTCAGGCCGGAAAGGGAGCGCTGGTTAGTGACCACCCACTTAACCTCGGAGGCATTGGGGTAACTGGAGGGATGGCAGCGAATCAGCTCGCACCGCAAGCCGATCTGGTGATCGGCATTGGTACGCGCCTCACAGACTTTACCACCGGTTCGAAAGCGCTGTTTTCTCATCCGGAGGTTGAGTTCCTGCTGCTGAACGTGGCGGAGTTTGACGCACTGAAGCTTGATGCTACTGCGCTTATCGCCGACGCCCGTACCGGGCTTACGGCATTAACTGAAACACTGAAAGACTACCGCAGCGATTGGGGGAAGGAGGTCGCTAAGGCGCAAGAGGCCTGGCGCGATGAGTGCCAACGTTTATGGGAGCGCGACTGGCGTCCCGATGACGAACCCGAAGTGGCTGGGCATCTTGACGCTCAGCTGGCGGAATATGGCGACACGCTAAACACCCGGTTGACCCAGACGAAGGTGCTGGGGCTTATCAATCAGCACATTGAAGATAACGCTATCGTCGTGGGGGCCGCCGGATCGCTGCCTGGCGATTTACAGCGTATCTGGCAGGTCAAAACCCCGGACAGCTATCACCTGGAATACGGTTACTCCTGTATGGGCTATGAGATTGCGGCTGCTATTGGAGCCAGGCTGGCGAAGCCGCAGCAGCCGGTATATGCCATGGTGGGGGATGGCTCGTACATGATGCTGCATTCCGAGCTACAAACCGCCGTCCAGGAGGGGATAAAAGTCACTATCCTGCTGTTTGATAACGCCAGCTTCGGGTGTATTAACAACCTGCAGATGGGGCATGGGATGGGGAGCTTCGGTACGGAAAACCGTCACCGCAACCCGCAAACCGGACGGTTGGATGGGCCATTGGTGAAGGTCGATTTTGCTAAAAACGCTGAAAGCTACGGCTGTCGGGCATGGCGTGTACATGACGAGCAAAGCCTGCTGGCGGCGCTGGAAGCCTCGCGTGCGCATTCGGGACCTGTGCTGCTGGATATCAAAGTTCTGCCGAAAACCATGACCCACGACTATGCCTCCTGGTGGCGCACTGGCGATGCGCAGGTGGCAGAATCTCCGTCGGTGCGAAAAGCGGCTGAGCAGACGTTTGAGCAGATGAAAAACGCACGTCAGTACTAAAAGCGATTAATGCCGGATGGCGCCGCGCTTATCCGGCCTACAGCGGATTCTACCCCCAGGCCGGATAAGTCGTTAGCGCTGTCATCCGGTAACCTGCGACAACGAAATTTTCATTTCATTTTTCCTTTCTCTTCATCCATCGCCTCCTTCCAGAACGGAAGGGGGCCAATTCCTGCATCTTCCCTGTTGTTATGTTGTGATATTGATAACAAATTTTATCTCACTCATCTCAAAAGTGTTAACTTGCACCCAAAAACATAATTTTCACTATTTATAAAAATGAAATAAATGTTTTATTTAAAGGGTCGTTAGTTCATCGCATTCACCAACACCGGGAGCCGTTATGTTTAACATTGCTTTACTGGGCGCTGGCCGAATTGGCCAGGTACATGCAGCTAACATTGCCAGTCACAGTGCCACTACCCTCTGGTCCGTCGTCGACCCGAATCAGGAATTTGCCACCCGTCTTGCCACACAGTACCAGGCTCGTTTGCAAAGCCTGGATGAGGCGATGACGGACCCTAACGTTCACGCCGTGCTGATTGCCTCCGCGACCGATACCCATGCGGATCTGATTGAAATGGCCGCCCGCCACGGCAAAGCCATCTTCTGTGAAAAGCCGGTCCACCTGGATCTGGCCCGTGTACGCGACTGCCTGAAAGTGGTCAAAGAGTACGACGTACCGTTGTTTATCGGTTTCAACCGCCGCTTCGATCCACAGTTTCGCCGTGTGAAAACTGACGCACTGGCCGGGCGTATCGGAAAGCCGGAATCGCTGCTGATCATCTCCCGCGACCCGTCGCCGCCGCCTGCGGAATACGTGCGTGTGTCCGGCGGTATGTTCCGTGATATGACCATCCACGATTTTGATATGGCGCGCTTTATCATGGGCGAAGAGCCGGTTTCGGTGTATGCCCAGGGCAGCAATCTGGTGGATCCGGCGATTGGTGAAGCGGGCGATATCGATACCGCGTTCATCGTACTGAAATATGCCTCCGGCGCGATGGCGACCATCGTCAACAGCCGCCGTTCTTCTTACGGATACGATCAGCGCCTTGAGCTGCACGGCTCTGAAGGGCTGCTGTGCGCGGGCAACATTCTCGAAAATCAGGTGCAGCACTACGCGAAGACCGGCTGCACCAGCGCGTTACCTGAACATTTCTTCCTGCAGCGTTATAAATCGGCCTATGCCGCGGAATGGGAACACTTTGTTGCGGTACTGCGCGGCGAAGCGGCCCCTGATTGCAGCGGGGATGATGGCGAGCGTGCGCTGTATCTGGCGGATAAAGCGCTGGAGTCACTGCATAGCCAGCGTGAAGTTCTCCTCTGATTGTCACCACAACCTACCCTACACAGAGAGACATAATAATGAAAAAACTGATCTTAGCTGTCCTCATCGCCATGACATCCGGGGCAGCCATTGCTGAAAACGAGCAAATTGTTTTCAGTACGCCAAACCTGGCGATGCCATTTGAAGTTCACATGCAGCGCACGGCGGTGAAAGCCGCAAAAGAGATGGGCGTGAATTTACAGGTCCTGGACGGGCAGGGTAGCTCGCCAAAACAGGTCGCTGACCTGGAAAACGCCATAACTCGTGGCGCACAGGGCTTTATTGTTTCACCGAACGATGTCAACGCGGTGTCCAGCGCGGTAGATGAAATTCAGGATGCGAAACTGCCCGTTGTTACCCTCGACCGCTCCGTTGACAGCCAGAAAAAAGTGCCGCACTTCGGCGCGAACAACTACAAGGGCGGTCAGGCGATTGGCGACTTTGTCAAAACCAAATTCCCTGACGGGGCAGACATTATTCTGCTGACCGGCCAGCCAGGCTCCTCCTCCAACATTGAACGTACTAAAGGCATTCGCGACAGCCTGAAGACGGGTGGTGAAAAGTACAAGATCGTTGCCGATCAGACCGGTAACTGGATGCGTTCTGAAGGGATGCGCATTGTCGAAAGCGTTCTGCCTTCGTTGCCGAAGCGTCCGCAGGTGATCCTCTCCGCTAACGACGATATGGCGTTGGGCGCGATTGAAGCGTTACAGGGACAAGGACTGAAACCGGGTGAAGTTCTGGTCACGGGCTTCGATGCCGTGCCGGAAGCACTGGCGCGTGTGCGCGACGGCTGGCTGGCAGTGACGGCGGATCAGCGTCCTGGCTTTGCGGTGAAAACGGCCATGAGCCAGTTGGTGAATAACGTCCGTGAGAAGACTGCGATCACCGGGGCTGACTACCCGCCAACGCTTATCACCAAAGAGAACCTGCAGCAGGCCGAGCGTATTAGTGAGGCCGGTAACTGATATGTCCGCAGCCGCCGCGCAAGTGGCGGCTCTCTATGAGGAGGAGCAGACCGATGTCGCAACCCTTACTGAAAGTGACCGACCTGGCGAAAAGCTTTTCCGGCGTTTGGGCGCTGAGCAGCGCACAGCTGACCGTCGGAGCAGGCGAAATTCATGCGCTGTTAGGTGAAAACGGTGCCGGAAAATCGACCCTGCTGAAAGCGCTGGCGGGCGCACAGCCGCAAACACGCGGGGATATTTGGTTCAACGGCGAAACATTGCCGGTAGAAGACTCTCCGGTTGAGCGGCAGAACAAGGGCATTATCACGATTTATCAGGAATTTAATCTGCTGCCCAATATGACCGTCGCCGAGAATATGTTTCTCGGACGCGAACCGCGTAAACGTAATCTGATTGTTGACGAAAAGGCGGTAAATCAGGAAGCACAGGTGATTCTGGATTACCTGCAACTGAACGTTGCGCCAACCACGGCCGTGGCCCGACTGAGCGTGGCGCAGCAGCAAATGGTGGAAATTGCGCGGGCGCTGACGCTGAACGCAAAGCTGATCATTATGGATGAACCTTCCGCCGCGCTGAGCGACAGCGAAGTAGAAAGCCTGCATCGTGTGGTGCGGGAACTTAAAGGGCGTGGCGTGAGCATTATCTACGTCACCCATCGCCTGCATGAAGTTTTTCAACTCTGCGACCAGTTCACCGTTTTCCAGGATGGACGATTCACCGGGAATGGCGCGGTTGCACAGACCACCGTAGAACAGCTGATCCGCCTGATGGTGGGGCGCGATGTGGCCTTTAATCGCCGTCCGGCCAGCGAAACTCACCATGAAGATAAACCTGTGCGTCTGGCGGTGAAGGGGCTTAGCCGCGAAAAACCGCCGCTGGATCCGCACGGTATCGCGCTGCACGACATTAGCTTCCACGTGCATGCTGGCGAAGTGTTAGGCATTGCCGGACTGGTGGGAGCCGGGCGCACCGAAGTGGCCCGCTGCCTGTTTGGCGCCGATGGTTTTACTTCCGGCAGCTTTGAACTTGATGGCGTGCCATATCAGCCGCGCGATCCGCTGTTTGCGCTGGATCAGGGGCTGGCGTTGGTACCGGAAGATCGTAAAAAAGAGGGCGCGGTGCTTGGGCTGTCGATCCGCGACAACCTGTCGCTCTCCAGCCTCTCGTCACTGCTGCACTGGCGCTGGTTTGTGAATACCCGCAAAGAGGATGCCCTTATCGAGTCATACCGCCAGGCGCTGCAGATCAAAATGGTCAACAGCGCTCAGGAGGTGCGCAAGCTCTCCGGCGGGAACCAGCAGAAAGTAATCCTCGCGCGCTGCATGGCGCTTAATCCTCGGGTGTTGATCGTGGATGAACCAACGCGCGGCATCGATGTTGGCACCAAATCAGAAGTCCATCAGGTGCTGTTTGATATGGCGAAAAAGGGCGTGGCGGTGATCGTGATCTCCTCCGATCTGCCGGAAGTCATGGCGGTTTCCGATCGGATCATCACGTTGAGTGAAGGCCGGGTGACTGGCGAGATCCACGGCGACGACGCTAATGAAGAGCGGCTAATGACGATGATGGCCATCAACCACAACGCCCTGAATGCGGCATAACGGAGTGATTCATGACGCAGATTATTTCTAAAACGCAGGTTCCTGCCAAACGCGGCGGACGTCTTGATCCCATTGCCTTTTTTGAGCGTTTTGGGGTACTGATTTTCATGATCCTGCTGCTGATTTTCTTTCAGTTGCAGAACAGCAATTTTCTTTCTGAACGCAATATTTTCAACATTCTGACCGAAGTCTCCATCTACGGGATCATGGCGGTGGGGATGACGTTTGTCATTCTGACCGCCGGGATCGATCTGTCGGTGGGCTCCATCCTGGCGGTCTGCGCCATGACCGCCGCGTATGTGATTAAGGGCGACAACTTCACCACCGTCGACCCGAACGCCTGGGGTGGCATGAGCTGGCTGATTGGCCTTGGTATCTGTATGGCGATGGGCACCGCGATTGGTTTTCTGCATGGCCTCGGCGTGACCCGCCTGCGTCTGCCGCCGTTTATCGTCACCCTCGGCGGGATGACGATCTGGCGCGGCCTGACGCTGGTGATTAACGACGGCGCACCAATTGCCGGTTTCGACGCGGGATACCGCTGGTGGGGACGCGGCGAACTGCTTGGTATCTCCATTCCAATCTGGATATTCGCGCTGGTGGCGGTAGGCGGTTATCTGGCGCTACATAAAACCCGCTGGGGGCGCTTCGTGTACGCCATCGGCGGCAACCCGGAGGCGGCGCGTCTGGCAGGGGTTAACGTGAAGCGCGTGCTGGTGAGCGTCTACGTGTTAATTGGCTGTCTGGCAGGGCTGGCGGGCTTCATTCTCAGCGCGCGGTTGGGCAGTGCAGAAGCGGTCGCCGGGATCTCGTTTGAGCTGCGCGTTATCGCCTCGGTGGTCATTGGCGGTACCTCACTGATGGGCGGCTACGGGCGTATTGGCGGCACCATTATCGGCTCGATCATCATGGGCATCCTGATTAACGGTCTGGTGCTGATGAACGTCTCGGCTTACTACCAACAAATTATTACCGGCTTAATTATCGTTCTGGCGGTGGCGTTCGATACCTACGCCAAGAGCCGTCGCGGCGCATTGTGAGGATCATGATGAAAGAAGTTCGTATTGGATTGATTGGCACCGGGTATATCGGCAAGGCGCATGCCATCGCCTATGCCCAGGCCCCGACGGTGTTTAACCTGCGCGGCAAGCTGGTGCGCGAAATGGTGGCGGAAGTCTCTCCAGAGCTGGCCGCCGAGCGGGCGCAGGCGTTTGGCTTCAATCGCTCAACCGGAGACTGGCGTGCGCTGGTGGCTGACCCGGCCATTGATGTCGTGGATATCTGTTCTCCTAATCATCTGCACAAAGAGATGGCGCTGGAAGCGATTCGCCATGGCAAGCATGTGTATTCAGAAAAGCCGTTGGCGCTGAACGCCCACGACGCACGTGAAATGGTTGAGGCTGCACAGCGGGCAGGAGTGAAAACGCTGGTGGGGTTCAACTATATGAAGAACCCGACGGCGCAGCTGGCGAAAGAGATCATTGAGCGCGGAGAAATTGGTGAGGTGATCCATTTCTACGGCACCCACAACGAAGACTACATGGCCGATCCGCTTGCGCCGATCCACTGGCATTGTTTTAAAGAGACCGCCGGACTTGGGGCGCTTGGCGATCTGGCGGCGCATATCGTCAATATGGCGCAGTACCTTGTTGGGGATATTCAGCAGGTCTGCGGCGACCTGAAGATCGTTGTGCCACAGCGTCCGGCGCAGGTCGGTTCCTCGCAAATGGTGACGGTAGAGAACGAAGATCAGGCCCACGCGATGGTGCGCTTTGCGGGCGGTGCGCAAGGGGTGATTGAAACCTCGCGCGTTGCCTGTGGCCGCAAGATGGGGTTGTCGTATGTGATTACCGGGACCAAAGGAACCATCAGTTTTACTCAGGAGCGCATGGCTGAGCTGAAGCTCTATCTGCATGACGATCCGGTCAACCGCCAGGGGTTTCGCACTTTACTGGTTGGCCCGGCGCACCCGGACTACGGCGCGTTTTGCATGGGAGCCGGGCATGGTATCGGCTTTAACGACCAGAAAACTGTGGAAGTACGCGACCTGGTGGACGGCATTGCCGCCGATGCACCGATGTGGCCGGACTTTGAAGAGGGCTGGAAGGTGTCGCGCGTGCTTGACGCTATCGCACTCTCGCACCAGGAAGGCCGCTGGCTGAACGTGAACGACATTGTCTGAAGAGGTATCAACGTGGAAAAGCAGTTTGATGTGATATGCATGGGCCGCGTGGCGGTTGACCTCTACAGTCAGCAAATTGGCGCGCGCCTGGAAGATGTGTCGAGCTTTGCCAAATATCTTGGTGGTTCGTCCGGCAACGTGGCTTACGGCACGGCACGCCAGGGGCTGCGTTCCTCAATGCTGGCGCGGGTTGGCGACGAACATATGGGGCGTTTCCTGCGTGAAGAATTAAACCAGGTAGGCTGCGATACCAGCCATCTGATCACTGATAAAGACCGCCTGACGGCGCTGGTGCTACTCGGCATTAAAGACCGGGACACCTTCCCACTGATTTTTTACCGTGATAACTGCGCGGATATGGCGATTACCGCCAGCGATGTTGATGAACAGTACATCGCTTCTGCTCGTTGTCTTGCCATCACCGGGACGCATCTTTCTCATCCGCAAACCCGCGAGGCGGTGTTGACGGCGCTCGCTTACGCCCGGCGTCACGGCGTGCGTACGGCGCTGGATATCGACTATCGCCCGGTGCTGTGGGGGCTTACTTCCTTAGGCGACGGCGAAACGCGCTTTATCGCCGCCGAACAGGTCACCCGCCAGTTGCAGGAGGTGCTGCATCTTTTTGATGTAATTGTCGGCACCGAGGAGGAGTTTCATATCGCGGGCGGCAGTACCGATACGCTGCAGGCGCTGTCGCAGGTTCGCGGCGTGAGTCACGCGACGCTGGTTTGCAAGCGTGGTGCGCTCGGTTGCTCGGTGTATACCGACGCGATCCCGGCCCGGCTGGACGATGGTCTGACGGTCACCGGCGTGCGCGTAGAGGTGCTGAACGTGCTGGGGGCGGGGGATGCGTTTATGTCTGGTCTGCTGCGCGGCTATCTTAACGATGAAGGGTGGGAACAGGCGTGCCGCTATGCAAATGCCTGCGGCGCACTGGTGGTGTCGCGTCACGGCTGTGCGCCGGCGATGCCGAGCAAAGTGGAGCTTGATGATTATCTTTCTCGCGCCGCAGAGGTTCCACGTCCGGATCTCGATCCGCATCTCAACCATTTGCATCGCGTGACGACTCGCCGCCGCACATGGCCGGAACTGTGCGTGATGGCCTTCGATCACCGTAGCCAACTGGAAGATATGGCATTGCAGTGCGGCGCGTCTTTGAAGCGTATTCCTGCATTGAAACAGCTTATTTTGCAGGCCAGCCGTGAAGCGGCCCACAGCGCCGGGCTGGAGGGCAAGGCCGGGCTGCTGTGCGATGGTACGTTTGGTCAGGATGCGCTGAATGCGATAACCGGAGAGGGCTGGTGGATAGGTCGCCCTATCGAACTGCCGGGGTCGCGCCCGCTGGAGATGGAACACGGCAATATAGGCTCGCAGCTCATTAGTTGGCCGCAGGAACATGTGGTGAAGTGTCTGGTCTTTTTCCATCCGGAAGATGCCCACGCGTTGCGTCTGGAACAAGAACAAAAAATCGCTGAGGTGTACCGCGCCTGTTGCCAGTCCGGGCATGAGCTGCTGCTGGAGGTGATTTTACCGGCCAGTATGCCGCGCAGTGATGAACTGTATTTGCGCGCCATTTCCCGCTTCTACAACTTAGGGATCTACCCCGACTGGTGGAAACTCCCACCGCTGACTTCTGCTGGCTGGACGGCGTTGAGTGACATTATCGAACGGCGCGATCCGCACTGCCGTGGCGTGGTGATCCTGGGTCTGGACGCTCCGGCAGAGCAACTGCGTGCTGATTTTAAAGCGGCTGCGGGTCATGGGGTGGTGAAAGGTTTTGCCGTGGGACGCACGCTGTTCGGCGACGCTTCCCGCGCGTGGTTGAAACACGATATTGACGATGCGCAGCTGGTGACGCGCATTAAAGATAACTACCTGCAGCTTATCGCCTGGTGGCGCGAGCGCGGACAAGCATAATTCAGGAGAAGATGATGACGGTACAATTAGGTATTAATCCACTGACATGGACGAATGACGATCTTCCTTCACTGGGCGCTGAGACGTCGCTTGATACCTGTCTGAGCGAGGGCAAAGAGGCTGGATTTGCTGGTTTCGAACTGGGCAACAAATTCCCGCGTGAGGCGCGACTGCTCGGCCCCATTTTGCAGCACCACGACCTGCAACTGGTTTCCGGCTGGTACTCCGGACGTCTGCTGGAACGCAGCGTGGAGGAGGAGATTGCCGCCGTGCAGTCACATCTGACGTTACTGCGCGAACTGGGAGCGAAGGTGCTGGTCTTTGCCGAAGTCAGTGGCTGCATTCACGGCGAGCAGCAGACGCCGGTACATCTGCGTCCGCGCTTCCCGCAAGAGCGCTGGCAAGAGTACGGTGAAAAACTCACCGAGTTTGCGCGCTACACCCAGCAGCAGGGGGTACAGATTGCCTATCACCACCACATGGGAACGGTGATTGAATCTGCTGAAGATGTGGATAATCTGATGACGAATACCGGTGATGAAGTTGGCTTGTTGCTCGATACCGGGCATTTGACCTTTGCGGGTGCCGATCCGTTGGCTGTGGCGCAGCGCTGGGCATCACGTATCAACCATGTTCACTGCAAAGACGTACGTGCCGACGTGCTGGCGGATGTCAAAAACCGCAAAACCAGCTTCCTCGATGCGGTGCTGAGCGGTGTCTTTACCGTGCCGGGAGATGGTTGCGTTGACTATCCGCCGATCATGGCCTTGCTGAAGGCGAACCAGTATCAGGGGTGGCTGGTGGTGGAGGCGGAGCAGGATCCAGCCATCGCGCATCCGCTGACGTATGCGCGTCTGGGCTATAACAACCTTAGCCGTCTGGCACGGGATGCCGGGCTTATCTGAGGAGGTGATATGTCACGTTTATTATCACGCTGGCAGCAGCCGGACGCGCAAGGGTGTACGCAGTCAGTGACGCCGGAAAGCGCCGGTTGGGGATATGTTGGCTTTAGAGCGTATGAACTGGAGGAAGGGCAGCAGCTTACGCTGCCCGCCGCCAGCGAAGAACGTTGTCTGGTATTGGTTGCCGGACGCGCGACCGTCACCACGCCGGGCGCAACTTTTACGGATATCGGTGAGCGGATGAGCCCGTTTGAACGCATCAAACCGTGGGCGGTTTATGTCACTGCTGGTGAAACAATACAGGTTCAGGCGGTGACCAGACTGGAGCTGGCGGTCTGCGCTGCACCGGGGAAAGGCACGCACCCAACACGGCTGATCGCACCTAAGGATATCGACGGGGAAGCGCGCGGCAAAGGTCACAACCAGCGCTACGTGCACAACATCTTACCGGAAGATAAACCCGCAGATAGCCTGCTGGTGGTGGAGGTGTGGACCAACGAAGGTTGTACCAGTTCTTACCCAAG
The DNA here is from genome assembly GCF_030332745.1 of Citrobacter sp. Cpo074. Taxonomy (NCBI): domain Bacteria; kingdom Pseudomonadati; phylum Pseudomonadota; class Gammaproteobacteria; order Enterobacterales; family Enterobacteriaceae; genus Citrobacter; species Citrobacter sp. Cpo074. Next base: position 51,122 of record NZ_JAOWHG010000038.1, on the reverse strand, counting down.
CCATAAGCATGACACCGATAATCCCCCGCAGGAAACCTATCTGGAGGAGACTTACTACCATCGCCTCAACCCGCCGCAGGGATTCTGTATGCAACGGGTGTACACCGACGACCGATCGCTTGACGAGTGTATGGCAGTCTATAACCGCGACGTGGTGATGGTGCCGAAAGGGTATCACCCGGTGGCAACCCTGGCGGGATATGACAGTTACTACCTTAACGTGATGGCCGGCCCGGTTCGCAAATGGATGTTTACCTGGGAAGATGAACATGCGTGGATTAACAGGGATTATCCGGTTGATAAGTAAGGTCATGAATGGCTTTGTTAAAAGTGAGTCGTTTTTTTCCCTCCTTTTGATGAGTAAAAGGGGGAGGAATGGGATGACGGTTGGCGCTATTTAAGTGCTCATTATTCTCATAGCTCGCCTGGCCATGAGAATAATGCAAGCGTCGATATATTTGAGGTTATGGCAGTAGCCGGGGTGCTCTCGAAAACACCCCGGCTATCTTTTGTTGAGGGCTAATTAGAAATGATACTTCAGTCCTAACGTTGCCGAGCTGTTGTTATAACCGTTGTCTCCCATCTGGACGCCCACATTACCCCACAGATTTAAATCTGGTGTAATCTGGCCTTCGACACCCAGTTTAATCTCTCCCAGATTGCGTGCACCTTCCTGGCTGACGCTAACGTCGTCCATTTTAGTGCTAAAACTGCGTGTATTATGGAGCCAGTTAGCTTCAATAAATGGCTGGAATTCGCGGCCTTTGCCCTCATCCATTTTATTAAAGCTTTTCAGGTAGGCTCTGGCTCCAAGACGGGTTTGAATATTACCGTTACCATTCATCTCGATACGCGTTCCGTTAGCTTCCCGATGGTCATCAGATTTGCCCCCCATCCAGGTAACCTGCGCCTGCGGTTGAACATACCACTCATTAACGGTTCCTTTGCTGCCAGAGAATTCGCCAACTTTAAAGGTATATCCCGTTTCAACAGAAGCTGTCAGACCTTTGGATTTATAGGACTCAGAAGGCAGTCCTTCACCTTTGACATGGTTGTCAAACCATCCATATTGTGCCCAACCGTCGAGGTACAGGCCTTTATGGTCGGTGTTATCGGCAAACCATGTAGCATAAAGGCCAGTGCTATAGCCATTGACGCTACCTCGCGAGGTGTAACCCGTTGCTGATGAGCGGGTCTGATTATTGTCATGACCATACCCGGCTATGATCCCGAAACGCCAGCTATCATGCCCGTTGGTTGAGCCCTGCGCGATATCGCTGCCGAGCTGCATCACATAGCGATTACTTTGAGTACGCAACTGGCTGCTACCGTCATACCAACTTTGGTGGCCACCTGCCTGACGCATCCACATACCGGTGGTTTTCATCTCTCCGGTTGACACATCTGTGTACTGAGCTTTGCCCGAGCGATCGTGTAACTGCATGTTAAACATGGTGTTTACGGCAGCATGGTTCGCGGTATAGGTCCCTCCTTCCGGGCGAAGCATATGCTCTGTGGGCGAAACCGGTTTTTCGGGTTTTTCAGGCTTATTCAACTGACTGGTCAGATACCAGTGATTATTGTTAGCCCCCTGACCTCGAACCAATGAATAATCATACGCGCCCGCAGTGATACGCCCGCTCTGAGTAAAATCACCATCAGAACGGCCATCAACATGAATAAGCTCAATCCCCTCCAGAGTTTGTGAACCCTGGCCTCCTGCATTGGTGACACTGACTTGAGTATTACCAGTGGTATCACCTTTTACAATAAGCTTATCGGTGGCTGAACGGTCGTCCCCCAGAGCCGTATCAAAATTAATAACACCATTGTCGCCGTGGTAATTTCCTTCAACAATCAGCTGATTGCCTGCGGACTGTCCAATATTCCCTAAAGATATCACACCCTGGTTGGTGAGATCTCCGCCAACAGTAAAGTGCCCTGATGCTTCATTTCCGGCAACAAACAGTCCGGCATTATGGATACTGCCTAGTACCGTTCCCGCGCCTGAAAGCATACCGGCAGAAGATATATTGACCTGCTGGCTCGCTAAGGTAACAGGTGCATCCTCCTGACCCAGCATCAGACCCCCTTGTTGAATATCAGTGGTGCCGGTATAGGTGGAATCTGCAGTCAGAGTGATAGTGCCCTGACCCTGCTTGATGACATTACCGCTGCCATCGACCTGGTTTTGCATGGTCCAGTCATCCAAGCTGTTAAGGATCATGTCACCCTGATTATGAATGGTCGCCTCCCCCAGATGTTCGGCGGCTGACGCCACTAATTGTGTGTTTTTATCCAGGTTAAGCTGGCCGCTAAATCCACTGTTATCCCCCTCAAGAGCGACGTTAGATTCGCTGAATGAAACTTCACCCTTACCGCTAAGGTTGTTGGACAAGTGTCCCTCAACGGCATTGAGATTGAGGTGGCCATCGGAAATAATCTCCCCGGTCCCCAATCCCTGAACATTATCCAGAGTGACCTCTGCGCCGGAAGCGATGGTCGTTGTTGCGCTTATGGACGCATTATTGCCCTTCACGCTAAAGACACCGTTATCTATATTCAGATTACCGCTGCCGACCAATGCTCCTGCGGATGTTCCGCCGTTAGAAATCGTCAGGCTACCGCCATTAATATTCAGAACTGATCCCACCGCGCTGGTTAGCTGCCCAATCGTCTGGCTATGCCCATTCATATCCAAAACGGTCTCTTCTGCCATCTGCAGACCTGCTGTATGGCCCAGTACATTATCATTGAGCATCAGTAGATTACCGCTGCGCAAATCGGTCAGACCGGTGTAATCATTATTCAAACCTGACAGTGAAACTGTGTGGCCTTTCTGGCTGTCGAGCGCCAGATCCCCGGAGCCGGTCAGGCGGGAACTCAATTCCGCAGCCGCTCCGGTTTTTCCGTTGGCATTCAGGATCAATGCATTCTGACCCTGTCCTTGTAATTCAATCTGTGTCAGACCGTAGCCCACATAAAGGCCGTCATGATTTTGCCCACTGGTCAGGCGATAGTCATACGTTCCTTTTGCTACAACCTGTCCGTCCTGGCTGATGTCATGCTGAACAGCATCTGTTATCGCGTTACCGTTCAGATCCTGCAGTTGCAGGTTTCCGGCATCTCCTGTTACAACGGTTGCTGAATTGGTGGAAACCAGCTTAATTTCCGCATTGGCGTCTTCCTGCTCCATTAAGGAGAGACCGGTATCAATACCCTGAGATATGGCGTCCACTACGCCCACAGGATTCACCTGCACAGCACCAGACCCAGTCAGGTCTAACTGATCTTTAACATTCACCATTTTGTCGGTTTGGTGTATGCCGGGGGTAATGTTACCAAACTCAATGGTACCGCCAGAAAAGGCCAGGCTTCCAATGGACTGTGTGCCAGTGCCCAGTGAAATTTCACTTCCTTTTCCTGCAATCAGCCCTGCTTTTGCAAGAGCATCGGTGTTGGTTCCCTGCAGGTTGAATGTCGTATTCTGTAACGCCAGTGCACCGGTGAACCCAGAGGTCGCTGTGCTATTTTTAAAAGAGAAAGCGTGATTTCCCGTATCGACACTCAGGATGCCGGACCCAGAAATCTTGTGGTTAAACAACCAGTCGCTGGTGCTATTGAGCTGCAGTTTCCCGGCAACGGATAACCCGGCAGAGCCCAGGTTTTTCTGATCGGACACGGTCGCAACGGCACCCGATTCAACATTGATCTTGCCTTTAAAGGCGCTGTTATCACCCATTAACGCCACATTTCCGGCGCCGACGGAGATAATACCGTTCCCCGTAATCTTATTGGTGAACTCCATGTCATCTTGAGCGTTCAGCAAGAGTTTGCCGCTATTGCTAATATCAGCGGTTCCCAGGTTCTGCGTAACCCCAAGGGTGGCATTCTTGGCAATTTTTACTTTGCCGCTAAATTTTGAGTTATCTCCGGACAAAAACGTTGTGCCATTAAGCGCATTGATATTACCCAGCCCCTCACTGCCGCTTGATATATCAGCTGTTATATTGGCGTTATCACTGGTGTGGTTCAGTGTGATTTTTTTATTGTCCGTACTAGCCCAGACAAACTCTATTTTCTTGGCGTCAATGACCCCAGCAGCTTTAGCTTTCTCTCCTTCTTGAGCGCCTAATGCTAATTCTGAGTTCGTACTCAAACTAATTTCTGGGGCAGAGATTTTCCCCATGTCTGATACCACTAATGTGGTATTTGAATCTTGATTATAATACCCCAAGCTTAATTTCTCACTCGCGTTAATTTCTCCCCTGTTATTAACCGACAGGAATTGATCGCCACCGTAGCTCTTGAAAACACCCATGAAGAATGTTTGAGTATTTACCTGGCTACCTTCGCCGCTAATGTTTCCCCTTTCATAGGTAAGACGACTGGTCCCTTTAACATGAATCTTACCGCCATCAGACACGTTAAAATAACCGCCAGTTCGCCAGTTGTCTGATGCGCTGTCATATAAGTCGTCAGCATAGAGTTCGCTGCCTGCATTGGACACGTTAAGGTAACCCGTACCTCTCAGCAGAACGTTTAGCTCACCATTGATACGCACTGTTCCTTGGGTAATATCCAGCCCACCACCTGATGTGAAGGTCAGGCGGGGGCGAGAGTCCGGCGCATTAATCACCAGGTTGGCGTTATCTTTTACATTGATATGGTAATTAATGGAGTGACTGTTTTGGCCAAAATCAATGGTGTTATCTGTGATGACATCAATATCATCAGCAAAAGCCATTGATGAGCATAGCGCTACAGCACCGGCTAATAACGCCCTGGACTTTTTTTTCGTGTTCTTCCTTCCCAGTTCGGAGCACACACACCAGCAATTACGGACTTTACTCCATTTTATTTGATATATTTTGTTCATAAACTCTCCGCAAAATAATCATAATAAAAATTTAACACTTTTGGGGTGAAATATTTATCGGGATACATTTTTGAGAGTGAAAATGTAGATCTCCGAATTGATGATATATGTCACGTGTCATTAATGTGATGTAAACATCGATACCGGATACTCGATTCAAGTCTCCCTGCGTAGTTTGTTACGTGATAAATTAATTTTGATAATATAGCCATCTGGTTGGAAATATTTTACCTGAGGTTTTGTCGATATTTCCAGCCCCTTTATTATATTGCTGCTTGTTTTCAAATCAACGGGGGAAGGGGAATCATCGAGAGTGAACTTAGCTTTGCTAAAGCTATTACAGTTCTGAGTCTTAGTGGGTAGAGGACGCGTGGACAATATATAGAAAGGGAGATAGCCGCCACGCTGCGGCTATCTCCTGTTTATATCCCGATCAGGAATTTGGTTGATGGTTCTCAACTACCCAGACGGTGAGTACTTTTTCCAATGTTTTATCTCCCGTCGTCGCCTTCGCTCTCACCCAACTTACACCGGCCGTATCCGTTCTCAGTTCAGAGTAAGCATTCCCTAACTTAAAGTTGGTTTTATCCGGCGTCATCGTAAAGGTTCCGCTGCCGGGTTTGGCTTTGCTGCCTGCGCTAAATTCGACACTGCCGTTTAACGGGTTACCGAATTTATCCTGCAACCGGGCCATAAAGCCTACTGGCTCAAGGTTGGCAACGGCATAGCCAGGATCCTGCTCCAGAGTGAGTACTGGATTCTGGGCATCGGCATTCAGCGTTAGCGAAGCATTTGCCGAGACATTGCTACCGTGTTCAGCCAATGTGGCGGTCAGCGTGTAACGACCCGCCTTATTACCGTGGACATTTACAGTCGCAGTACCGGAACCATTGGTGGTGACAAGCGTATTGTCAATCACCAGAGGATCGCGTGGCGATGGGCCTGTAGCCGTAATTTTCAGCTTACGGTTGCTGACGCTGTTCCCTGATGTATCGGTCAGATGCAGGGTAAACGCCACGTTATCCACATCACTGACTACGGCGGATGTCGTTGACGGTTCGATCGTCAACGCGGCATTTTGCAGATCCGATACCACCTCAATCGCCTTACTCGCCGTAACGCGTTTACCCTCTTTGATGAAGGTTGCCTGCAATTGATAGTGCCCAGCTTCTGCGGCAATAAAGGTTGTTGATGCCATTCCTTTCTCATCCAATGTCAGTTCGGACTGGCCCAGTTTTAATCCACTGGTAGGGGAACTGGTCAGGTGCACGTCACCACTAAATGGGTTGTTTTCACCGTCGACAACCTGTACCTGAATTTCATGTGCCGCTGATGCGTTTGCCACAATGCTCTCAGACGGTGCGGTCAAATTCAGCACTGCGCTGTTAATGTCAGGTACGAATTCCAGGTCAACGCTTGAGGACTCAACGCTGTGCTGCCCATCTGTAACCCTGGCATTAACGGTGTAATGACCTGCCTTAACCGTAGTTAACGTTACCGTCGCGTAACCGTCTTTATTGGTGGTGATTTTCTCCGGGTACACGAGCCCTTGTGGCGTTACGATAAGCTCCACTTTCTGTCCTTCAACCGACGCGGCGGTATTGTTGAGCATGATCTCAAGCGTGGCACCATCGCGACCGTTTGCTGCAATATTGGTGATTGCGCCATTGTCTTTGGCCGTCAGAGACAATGTTGCCCCCTCCATTGCAGAGGCAAATGTTACGCTTAGCGATGAGCTGATGTTCCCCACGCTTAGCGTAATATCATAAGTTCCCGGCGTTGAACTGGTCAGTGAGAATCTTGCTTCACCTTTGGCATCGGTCTTCACAACGTTCTCCCCATTCGCGATCTTAACCTGTGGCGGTAATGCCAGAGTGACCGTGTATCCGGACAGCGGGTTCCCATAACGGTCGGTCAGGGTAACGACCGCGACATTACTCTGTTTGCCATCCGCCAGCGCATTGTCCCTGGTCAGGTTAAAAGCCTGCACCACCGGCTGCGTTTTGTCGGCAATCCAGTTGGCTTGTTTTTCCAGTCCGGAGAAATCATGTTTTTGTGACGTCACACCAATGCGTGTCGCCTGAGCCAGTTCAGACGTTGCCTTAGCGCTGTACACGCCGTCTTTCTCTTCTACGGCAGTAAAACGGACCTCGCCGCTGGCTGAAACTGCATAAAAACGTAAGCTGTCGTCGCCGGTGATGGCATTCCCGTCTTTATCTTTTGCTTCTAACGCCAGGCTAATCGGGTGTCCAACGACCTGCTCCATGGGCATTACCGTGAATGTCGATTTTGCCGCCTCTGCGGAAACCGCTTTTAGTTTCACCGTCAGGGTTTCTGTTTTACCCAGAACTTTAGCGGTTATGCGTGCCGTCCCCGCCGTTAAACCCGGCGTCAGCGTGGCGGTATACACCCCGGAGCGGGTTTCCTGCACTTCACCAAGCTTTGGAGCCTGTGCCGAACGCTCACGATTTCTCTGTGCGTCAGGTGTAAACGCTAAAGACAACTCAATGTCATGTGCAAGTCCTGTTAACGGATTACCATTGGTATCTTTAAGCACCAGCGTAACCGGATGCTGTGACTTCCCGTCAGCAGCGATGATCGGTTGCTGCTCGCCGTTCAATGTAAAATCCATTGTGCCGACAGAGGCCGAACTCCTCGTCACCGTCACGTCCATCACCGCATAGTTAGAGGCGTTTCCTTTAACATCTCGCGCCATTGCACCGATTTGCCAGTGATTAGTGCCGCCTGGTGTATAAGCGGGTAACGTCAGTTGCCATGATGTGCCGCTACCGGAAATGCGTCCGCCAGCGGCGGTAAATGCGCTATCGTTCCACTCTACCGACTGAATGCCCCAGTGGGATTTATCCAGCGAAATAGTCACCGGAATAACGGCGCCACCTTCCCCCTGTACGCTTTCAGGCAGGCGGATTTTCAGAACCGATTTTTTGCGGTATTCCAGAACAATATTGTTATTTCGTTCGACAAAATCGTAGCGTCCGTGCTGAACTTCGCGCATTAACGCAACATTGTCGCTGTCCAACTGCTTCGCCAGCGGGATGCCGGGGCGATAGTTAATCTCTATGCCGAAGCGTGAATCATGAGTATTGCTCTGCCCCTGCTTGTGTTCAGCGGAAAGCGTAACTAGCGGAACCGGCGTATAGCTGATCCCGCCTGTAAAGGCGTACGGATTTTCCTGAAGATGATTGCTGCCAAAGAGGCCGACATTCTTGCCGTAATACTTTTCATATTTAAGCGATGCGCCCAGTTGCGGATACGATGGCAACCAACCTTGGGTATAGATATCCCATCCATCCGCCGGACGTTCCTGATAATCATCCAGATCGTGGGAATCCTTCCATTTTGATAATCTTAAATAAGCATTTGCGCCTGCGCGTAAATAATCTCGCCAATACTCAACGCCTGCACCCATACGTGCGTGATGACGACTTAAATCGTAGTCATAAAATAAGTTTGCGCCAAGCATTGAATTATCCGCCGTGAAGTAGCGATAACCCATACCGATATTAGTTTGGGTTCTGTCATCGGTACGGTGAAGCGATGTCTGGCTAAATAAAACATGCTGCTTTGTATCAACCCACGGATAAAGGAAATCGAACGCCGAATCTTTCAACGAGAAAGCGTCATCGACGTTGAGTTGAATACGCGCATTACCGTACTTCTGTAGCCACTCTACCACCTCCTTCGTTGCCTGTGCTGAGACGGTATTGGCAGCAAAACTGCCCGCATGGCCGTTTTCAATGCTTCTGCCAGCCTGCGCGGCGAGAGAAGACAGACCGCGCAGTTCTTGCTGTTCTGCGGTGGCCTGCGATGCCTTAACGGCTGACGCATGGCTGATGGTTGGCGTGAAGCTAAGAAGGGCAGGATACAGAGCCTGCAAAGCGATTGTTGACCATGCGACAACCTTATTAACGGGGCCTGTTGCCCCATTGCTCCGCGAAATTTTCTTATTTGACATTTGTAACTCCAATATCAATTAAAAAAATCAAAGGTTATTTCATGTACTGAACGGGATGCGTAATATATGTATTTAGTAGGAAAATTCAAGAGTTGTTCATGGAGAAGTTAACTGGATATTTTTACACTATGCGGCATTGTGGGCTGTTTAACGATGTCGAACGTTTAAATGACGAATGTATTTAAAAAATACGTTTCTTTTTATCGTGATGATTTTAAGCCTGTAGGGATATTATTTAACCATGGTCGTTCACTGTTAAATAAAAAGAGTTATCAGGAAATTAATCTGCCTGTTCGTATTCAGCTATCATCACGTTCTCCGGATCTAAGTCTGGAACGTGTCAACACTTTCAGGACGGGTCAATAGACACAAAAAAGCCCTCAGCTTGCGCTGAGGGCTTTCACCGGTGTTTGGTGGAGCTGGCGGGAGTTGAACCCGCGTCCGAAATTCCTACATCCTCGGCACTACATGCTTAGTCAGTCTTTACATTCGCCTGGCACCTGCGGACAGACACGCCACTACCAGACTAGCCTGATTAGTTTTAACGCTTCAACCCCAGGCAGGGCCTCCACGCGATCTCTTTTGGGTTTGACCTCTCTTTGATCCCCGTCTTAAGAGCGGAAGCTAGGGAGAGAGGGCTCAGAGCAGGTTATTAAGCTGCTAAAGCGTAGTTTTCGTCGTTTGCGACTATTTTTTTGCGGCTTTTTACGAGGCCAACCGCCCCTCGGCATGCACCTTGGGTTTCGCGAATCCCGTCGAATCCAGAATCAGCCCCAATGTGTTAGAGCAAGTATAACAGACTTGTGACACGCGTGACCAGCCCCCGCAACCCCTAATCCTCAAGGATTTAGCGCTCGCGCAGCGCTTCTTTTGCGCGATTAAACGGTTTGATTAAATAGTCGACGATGGTTTTTTCACCTGTTTTTATATCCACTGTGGCAATCATGCCAGGTACGATGGAGAAATGGCGTCCCAGTTTGTTCTGTAAGAAGTCCTGATGGGTGCGGATAAACACGCGGTAATAGAAGATTTCAGGTTTCACTTTGTCCTGAATGGTGTCCGGGGAGATGGTTTCGACTACGCCTTCCAGCCCGCCGTAAATGGCGTAGTCATAGGCGGTTATCTTCACCAGCGCCCGCTGGCCGGGATGGATGAACGCAATATCACGCGGCGACAGGCGGGTTTCTATTAGTAGATGATCGTCCAGCGGCACAATCTCCATCATCTCGCCGTTGGGCGGGATAACGCCGCCGATGGTGGTGACCTGGATGTTTTTCACAATACCGCGCATCGGCGCGCGTACGGTCAGGCGGGTGACGGAATCCTCACGTCCTTTTAAAATAGCCGCCAGCATATCCACTTCGGCGTTAGCTTTTGACAGCGCTTCCCGCGCCTGCACGAAATATTGTGAGCGCAGGTCGGTGATTTTTAATCCCAGATCGCTTTTTTGTCGTTGCAGGCGCAGCACTTCTACGTGGCTGGCGGCACCGCTTTTCTCCAGCCGTTGGGTGATGGCCAGTTCTTTATTTACTGAGACCAGTGCATCCTGAAGTTCTGCCATTGAATCCGCAAGCTGCGCGCGACGGCTTTTATACAGACGAGTTTCGGAGGCGATGAGATCCGGCCAGGCGCGCAGTGAATCGGGAAAGACCAGCGGCAGATCGTTAACTTCGGCATTAAGCCTTGCGCTGGAAGCCAATGAGGCGCGATAACGGGCGGCGCTCTCCCCAACATTGGACTCAGAACGGGTGGGGTCGAGGCGGGCGACTATTTGATTGGCCTGCACTTTATCTCCCTCGCGTACCGTAAGCTCGGCGAGAATGCCGCCATCCAGCGACTGCAAGACTTGCTCTCGCGAGCTGGGGATCACTTTTCCGCTGCCGGTTGAGACTTCATCCAGCTTGCCGAAATATGCCCAGATACCCAGGACGGCAAACAGCAGCGTGCTGAGCAGAATAATACGGCTGGCCCCGGAAAAACGGTGCTCGCGGCGGATATCGAGGTCGTCCATGGCGGCATCATGCGGATTGGTTTTCATTTTTCCACTCCCGACCGTGAGTTGGGGCGGGTGCCCGGCTCGCATTTAATGCCTGCGCTTTCGGGGCATCCATAACCAGTTGGCCTTCTTTTAATACCACCACGCGTTCGACCAGCTCCAGAACCGGTACGCGATGAGTGGCGACAATCAATGTGCGGTTGCCCAGCCACTGGTTCAGGCGCTGAATAAACTCCCGCTCGGTATGTTCATCCAGCGAGGCGCTGGGTTCGTCGAGCAGCACGATATTGGGCGATCGCAGCAGCATTCTTGCCAGCAGGATCGACTGCCGTTGTCCACCGGACAAACCGTTGCCGCCCTCCATAATGGGATGTGCCAGCCCTTTGGCGAGTTGTTTAACGAAAGCCGCCGCGCCGCTGACCTCCAGTGCTTCGAAGATCTGCGCGTCGCTGGCGTGCGGTGCGCCGAGGGTCAGATTCTCGCGCAGGGTGCCGAAAAACAGCCGCGCGTTCTGGCTAAGAAAACCGATGTTGCGGCGTAAATCAGCCATATCGATCTGCGACAAACTCAGGTTGTCGAGCCGGACATCGCCCTGGATAATCTCCACACCGCCCGCCATGGCCTGCAGCAGGGTTGATTTCCCGGCACCGTTACGCCCGAGGATTGCCACGCGCTCGCCGGGCATGACCTCCAGGCGCGAGATGCGCAGCGGAACGCGCTGATCGTCGCTGTGGTAGCGAAAGTGTGCGTTCTCAAACAGATAATGGCCGTGAAAAATCTCCTGATGCACCCGGTCTTCGTCGTACTGCGTTTCGGTGGGAAGCTGCATGATGCTGTCTAACCCCATCTTCGCCGCCTTGACCTGTTGCCAGCGGGCCAGCACGCCGCACAGATTTGCCATTGGGGCAATCATTCTGGAACCGAGCATCGAAGCGGCCACCACGGCGCCGGTGGTCATCGTGCCTTCAATGACCATCGGCGCGCCGAACATAATGATCGCGGCGTAGACCAGGCTTTGTACCGACATGCCCCAGCCAATCAGCCCCTGAGTCAGCCTGCGCGTGCGCAGCCCGGACTCTCCGGTAATGCGGATGTAGCTGTTCCACTGCTGTAAAAAGCGGTTTTCCGCCTGCATCAGCTTGATGTCTTCCAGCCCCTGAACGCTCTCGACCAGCACCGCGTTGCGCAGGGTGGATTCATGGGCAGCCTGGTTGGCGAGCACCGCCAGCTTCTTCTGTAACAGCAAACCGGGCAGGATCATCAGCAGGGCCGCGACGGGCGCTATCCATGCCAGCGGCGGGGCGATAAAAGCCAGCACTACGATAAACAAAAAGAAAAACGGCAGATCGACAATGGTCGACATGGTCGAGGAGGTGATCATCTCGCGAACCTGTTCCAGCTCGCGCAGTTGAGAAATGAAGCTCCCCGTCGAGCGGGGGACGGCGCTGTTGCGCAGGCGCAATGCATGGCTGAACACGCGATCGGAAATGCGCATATCGGCGCGTTTGCCGAGCAGGTCCATTATGTGGGTACGCGCTTCGCGCAGCAAAAAGCCAAACAGCACCGCCACCAGAACGCCAGTGGAGAGAACATACAGCGTTGGATAAGACTGGGCGGGGATCACCCGGTCATAAACCTGCATGGAAAAGATAATCCCGGCGAGCGACAGAACGTTAATCAGAAAGGCGGCAATCATGACCGGCAGATAAGGACTAATGTCTTTTAACACCAGTTCGCGCATCCAGTCGGGCTTGAAGCGCGAAATATAGCGGTCTACCCGACTGTCCTTCAGCGCCGACAGCGGGCGCATCGCGGTAATACTCACGATCTCCGGCAGAAGCTCTGCGACCGTGAGCCGGTTACGCTGGCCCTCTTCGGCGATGATAAATACATCCAGTGCATCTTCGCCGTTGAAATGTTCTATCACCATTAGCTGGCCGTCGCGCAGTTCCACCACCACCGGCAGACGCCACTGACCGAACGCCTGCGTGGCGGTATCCAGCGCATGAAATGACAGTCCCGCCTGACGCGCCAGTTGCGACAGGGCTGTGGCCCGGCTTTTTCCCGCAAACCACGGGGCGTTGGCCTGGATTGCGCCGGGAGAACAGGCCACGCGATAGTGATTGGCAATATGCGTCATCGCCTGCGCCCACTGGCTAAGAGCGTGTTCGCTAATCGCATCTTTTGCATGTGAATCGAGGTCGCTCATAGCTTGATCTCCACCGATTGAATGCTGCGATTATTTAAGGCGAACGCCTGGCGAAGCGAGCCAGTGTTATAGAGGCAGTTCAGCTGGAGCTGGCGCAGCTGGTTTTGAGTCTGGAGTTCCGCAAAACGGGCCTGATACACCTCTTGCTCGGCGTTAAGCACGTCGAGCAGCGGGCGCGAACCGAGGTCCAGATACTGCTGTTGATAAAGCTCGCGTGTTTGTTCACTCAGTCGCTGCTGGCGGCGCAGAATCTGCAGGGCGGTGGCGAGGCTCATTGCCTGGCTGCGGGACTCCAGTAATTTTTGTCGTACTTCGAGTCGGGTGCGCTGGATGGAGTATTGTGCAGACTCTACCGCATGGCTGGCGGCGTTGCGCCTGGCGGTGAGTCCGCCCCCCTGATACAGCGGCATCTCAACTTTTACCCACGTGGAGTACTGGGTTTTGTCGAGCACCTCATGGCTGGGGTATTTGTCGTTGAGATAATGCTGCACCGACGGTTCCAAAGAGATGGTGGGCGTCATCTGCGCGTTGGCGTAATCGAGATTTGCCTGTGCCACATTCGCTTGTGCCCAGGCCGCCAGAACCGCGGGAACCAGTTTATCTTCCGGTTTGACCACATCGCAGCTGCTGTCCAGTTTGGCCGGGAATTCGTTGCTGATGCCGTTAAGTGAGTTCCAGCCGAGGTAACTCATCAATGTGGCCTTACTACTGTCGAGATTGGCCTGATACTGCGCCAGCTGAGAACGCGCAGACTCGATACGCGCATCGGTTTGCACCACGTCGGACAGCGAGGTTGCCCCTTCATCATTGCGTTGTCGGGTCAGTCGACCAATGTCGTTTAAGGCGGTGAGCTGTTCTTCGGCGGCATCCACCATTTGCTGCCACGTCTGCACCTGGACTATCGCGTTGGCGGTTGCGTGGGCGATGGTATCAATACTGAGTAACACATTCGCCTGCTGTTGTGCGGCTCCGGCGGTCTCGGCGCGGACCTGGCTTGCCACTTTGCCGAAGTCGTACAGCATTTGTGACACCGAAATAACCAGCGCCGGGCTAAAGCCGTGGTCGGTATAGGTATTGCTGTAACCGTTATTCATTCCGGCAGAAACCTGCGGGTAATATTTCGATTTCGCCACGTCGATCTGTTCGTTTTGCGAAAGCAGTTTGCCGATCGATTCACGAATAGAAGGATGCCAGCTCACGGCACGACTTACCGCGTCGTTGAGCATCAGGTTGCCGGGGGCGGCAGCGCTCAGCGGCAGATCGGCAACCGCGCCGTCCAGCGAGGGAAGCATCTGGCTGGTGGCCAGTCCTTCCGGCGTAATAATTTGCGGTTCATCTTCGGCATTCACCCGCAGGGTACAGAGCGTTAATGCCAGAAGTAATGCAACAGGCGCGACATTTCTCATAGTTTATCCCTTACAAAATACGGCAGCGACGACTGTTATTGCCCCGGACGTCATGGCATCCGGGGCTGTAGTTATGGCGCTTTAACGCATTGCGTTAACGTCAGGGCACGATGTGATTTTGTTGCACCAGCTCATCGAGCGTGGTGTGTACGTTCTCCAGCGTTATGAGATTGGTTGAGTGATATGTGTTGCCCGTACCGTCGCGGTCGATGGCAATCACCGTGTTGTTACCGCTGGTGGTTACGGTGAGGTAGTTGCCGAGCGTAGCGTTCTGCCCGTTCCAGCCCACCAGCAGGTCGCCGATATCGATTTTGTCACCCTGGGCCAGTGAGAAGTTGGTCCAGGTGTCGGTAGCACCATTGCTAATGTTGCCGCCGGTAGCGTCGTTGGCGTTGAGCAGGTGATAAATCAGCGTATCGCCGTAGGCGCTGCCAGTCAGGCGATCGGCATCGACGGTACTCACCACTTGCGGATTCATATTGATGGTCAGCGTAGCGGTATCGGTATGGCCATTCTGGTCGTTAAGGGTGTAGGTAAATGTCTCTTTGGTGACGATGGTGGAGAGCGAGACATCGCTGTTGAGGGCATAGGTGTAATGACCATCAATGCCAATGGTCAGTTTGCCGTACAACCCGTTAATGATGGCGCTGGTCGTGCTACTCAGCGGATCAAGCGTGGCGGTACTGCCGCCCGTGCCGTTCACCGTCAGCAAGGTATGCACGCTGGCAATATGGTCTCCGTCATAAATATTGCCGGTGACGCTGTTCGCTATGGAAGTCTCGAAGTTTTGCAGGTCGATTATCGTACCTTTCACGCTGGGGGTGATGGTGATATTCCCCAGCCCCAGCCCCCCGACGCTTCCGGTATAGTCGAGGCGATAGTTGCCGGGGTGCAGTACGATCCCGCTCAAGGCTATATCGATATTGCCACCAACCAGCAATCCGCCATTGAAAGAGTTACCGGCAATCTTGATGTTGTTGCTGTCATACAGCGCCCAGGTGACGGTCAGCCCGCCCAGCGTCAGACCTGACGCGACGTTAAAATGCAGTATGGCGTTTTGCACCGCCGTTCCCGTAGCGATTTCAATGACGCCAGTACCACTTTTTGAGGTGGGTGAAAGGAGTTGGGCACTCCAGCTGGCGTTCCCGACGCTGTCGTCGGTAAACGACCGGGAAGTATCCGCCTGGGTACTAACCGCCATCGTGCTGCTGACGTCATTTACTGCATCCAGCGCCTGTGGGGTTGGTTTGATATTCAGCGATGCACTGCCGGTATCGCCGTTTGGCGCTTTGACCTTATACACGAAACTGTCCGGCGTATTGATACCGTCTGCGCCCAGTCCGCTTCTCAGCGTGTAGGTGTAGTTCCCTTTCGCATCAATAGTCAGCGTGCCGTACTGCCCGTTAATGGTGGTTGTACCCGTTCCGTTTACGGTGACACCGTTAACTTCGGTGATAACGGTATTGGCCGGAGCCGAGTCGTTGACCAGCAGGTTTCCATTGGTTGTCGCACTCAGGCTGTCGACGGCGTAGGTGTGATCGGCCTGGATATTCAGGGTATAGCTGGTCAGCAGCGTCAGACCGCCGGAGGCGTTAAGCAGGAACAGATAGTCACCGCCAGGCAGGGTGATGGTGTAATCCGTTGAGCTACCTCCTAGCAGCGCCGTGACCCAGTTGGGCTTCACGCGGAACTGCTCATACTGCTGAATGGACTCGTTGAAGCGATAAACATAGAGATCAAAACCGCCAACCGTGACGCCGAGAACGCTGGCCTTGACGGTCAGCGTGCGGGTTGCGCCATCATCCACATTAAATTTGATCGGATTGGTTAAACCGTTAACCAGACTGACATCCAGCACATTGCCCAGTCCGACGTTGGCGAGGGTGAAGCCGGTTTGCTGTGATGTGCCATGATCAACCGCGATGACCTGCGTCCCGTAAGTCAGCGCAGCCACATCGTCTGCCGCGGTTACCGTACTGGTGGTGGGCGCCTGACCGAGCGTTACCACCAGTTTTGCCGAGGAGTGATCGCTGCCATGCGTCAGCGTGTAGGTGAAACTTTCGGAACGGCCATACACCGAGATTGACGTATTGGTCAGGGTATAGGTGTAACTACCGTTCTGATTGATATGCAGGATGCCGTATTTCCCCTGCACATCAATGCCGCCCACCGGGATGTTCACGACGTTGCCGTTACCGTCGGTGATGGCGGTGACCAGCGTGCCGGAAGGTGCATTATCCTGCCCGTTGGCGGGATCGGTATCGGTGATGATATTGCCAGACTCGGTAGTACCGCCGGTGATGGTTCCTGCGCTGGCTTTTACCACTGAGACATCAAGGCTGGTGTATGCCCCGGTCGCCAGCAGGTTGGTGTTGTAGCTGACCACGCGGTAATCACCGCCAGTCAGTCCGCTGTAATTGAGCGTTACGCCTGAGGCGCCCAGAGTGAGGAGGCTGGCAAAGTCTGGTTTTCCGGTATCCACCACCGTCACCCAGGCATTCAGCGCGGTGTCAAAGCGCTGGATGACGACTTCAAGTGTGTTTAACAGCGACAGCACCACGCCGGTCGCTGCGGCATTGATTGTAATGGATCCGCTGCCGCCAGAAGCGATGCTGAAATTCACGCTTGCCGTATCGTTCCCCAGCACGTTGGCGACATTTCCCAGCGCATTGACCAACAGGAAACCATAATCGCTTTGATGCTCGGTGCTGACGGTGACATCGGTTTGTAGTGGCAGGCTGGTGACATTGTCTTCAGCCAGCAGCGGCAATACTGGTGCGAGAGCGTTTGTCGGCGATGAGGTATTTCCCGCCGCATCGGTCGCCGTGGCGGACAGCGACTGCCCTTCAATCTGGCGAACCGGCAGGTTGACGCTGTAGACACCGCTGCTGTTGGCGATTGCCGTCACGCTGGTGCCGCCGGGCAGAGAAATGGTGACTGTGCTTCCCGCTTCGGCGACGCCGCTGACGGTACCGCCATCGGCGCTGATCAGGATCGTTGGCGCGGTCGGTGGCGTGGTGTCCACGATCACGCTGAACGAACCGGACAACCCACTTGCGCCGTTGGCGTTGGTTGCCGTGGCGGTAAACGCATGGTTACCTTCGCTGAGTGCACCGGATGGGGTAAAGCTCCAGATCCCGTTACCGTCTGCGGTCGTGAAGCCCATTAGCACGCCGTTGTTGTACAGATTGATGACGGCGTTAGCTTGCGCCGTTCCGCTGAGCGTTGGCAGGGTGTCATTGGTGGTTTTACCGGGAGCGACGGGTCCCATGATAGTGCCGACGTCATCGAGCACGCTGGCAATAACAGGCGCAGGTGGTACGCCGGTAAACGGTGCCAGCACGTTACCCGCCGTACCGATGTTGCCTGCGGCATCCTGTGCGCTGACCATCAGAGTTTGCCCACTGATTTGCGGTGGGTTCAGAGTGAAGGTGAAATTACCGGAGGCGTTGGCGGTTGCCGTGCCGAGCACCGTTCCGCCGCTGGAGGTAATAATGACCGTGCTGTTTGGCTCGGCAACGCCGGTGAGCGCGGTGCCGTTGGCGTTTACCGCCAGCCCGGTTGGGATACCTGGGGCAACGGTATCGACCACGATCGCTGCCGCAGACGATATACCACTGGTATTACCCGCGCTGTCCGTTGCGGTGATGGTAAACGAGTGGGTACCTTGTGCCAGCGCGGTAGTCGGGGTGTAGCTCCAGTTGCCGCTGCCATCCGCCGTTACGCTGGTGACAAAGCTGCCGTTATCATAAATATCAACTCGCGCGTTGGCTTCCGTGCTGCCGTTTAACGTTGGGCGCGCGTCGTTGGTCGGCTGATTGCTGCCAATCGGCCCGGTATTTGGCCCAATATCATCAATAATGCTGCTGATTGAAGGCTGCGTCGGTGCCGTGGTGTCAACTACCACGCTAAAGCCTGCCGTCGCGCCGCTGGTGTTGCCCGCCGCATCAGTGGCGGTGACAGTGAAGGTGTGCGATCCATTCGCCAGCGGTGTGGTTGGGGTAAACGACCAACTGTTATTGCTTTGTACCAGCGCGGTACCCAACAGGGTGCTTCCGTCATAGATGCTGACGGTACTGCCTGCCTCGGCGGTGCCGTTCAGCGTCGGGCGCGCATCGTTGGTCAGCTGTCCGTTGCTGAGCGCTGCATTGAATACGCCGCCTGCGATATCATCCACCACAGAGACCAGCAGCGGGACGGATGGTGCAATGGTGTCGACATTAATCGTAAACCCACCTGAGACAGGACTCACGTTCCCTGCGGCGTCGGTGGCGATGGCGGTAAACACATGCTGACCGTTGCCAAGTGTGGTGGTCAGATATTCCCAGGTGCCGTCTATCGTCGCAGTCACCGTTGCCAGCAGCGCGCCATTATCGTAGATAGCTACCCGGGCACCGGCTTCCGCTGAACCGCTGAGTACGGGACGGGTGTCGTTGGTAGAGGCTCCGTTCGATAGCGTTCCGGTTCCCGGCTGCACGTCATCAAACGCCTGGATAATCGTTGGCGCAAGCGGGGCGACGGTATCAACAACGATGTTAAATCCTGCAGATGTCGGGCTGATGTTTCCGGCCGCGTCGGTGGCTGTTACCGTCAGCGCGTGGTTACCATTGCCAAGTTGGGTTCCCGGTGTGAAGGTCCAGGCGCCCGTACCATCCGCTGTGGTAAAGCCGATAAACGATCCGTTATCGTAAATTCTCACCGTGGAATTGGCTTCAGCCGTACCGCTAAGCGTCGGGAGTGGATCGTTCGTGGCCTGACCGTTGTTCAGATTACCGATCAGCGGGCCGACATCATCCGCAACCTGAGTAATCACTGGTGCTGTCGGTGCCATAGTATCGACGGTGTAGGTAAAGCCACCAGAAGGCAGACTGGTATTGCCTGCGCTATCTGTAGCCGTGACGGTCAGAGTATGCTGGCCGTTACCCAATGCCGCGGAGGGTGTAAAACTCCAGCTTCCGCCTGCGCCGACGATGGTGGTGCCAATCGGCTGACCATCGCTCAGCACGGTAATGGTCGCGCCAATTTCACCGGTACCGCTGAGCGCCGGGCGACTTTCGTTGCTGATTTGCCCGTTGGAGATAGGCCCGGTTGTCGGCGCAGTATTGTCCTGCACCGAACTGATGACCGGTATTGACGGGGCAATAGAGTCCAGCTCAATAGTAAACGATGATGATACTCCGCCTGTGTTTCCCGCCTGATCTGTGGCAACGACGGTGAAATTATGTTGCCCCTGTCCCAGCGGAGCATCCGGAGTGAAGCTCCAGTTACCTGACTCGTCCACCTGAGTTGTACCTATTTCAGCGCCGTTATCACGGATCGTGATGATGGCGCCAATCTCGCCTTTGCCGTTCAGGGTAGGCTGCGCATCGTTTGTAAGCTGTCCGTTGGTCAGCGCGGTATTGCCGGGCTGATTGTCAATTACTGAGGTAATGCTCGGTGCAACTGGCGCCAGCGTGTCGACGACGACCACAAATGGTGGCGTTGTCGGGCTAATGTTACCCGCGTTATCTGTAACGCTGGCAGTCAGCGAGTGGCTTCCTTCTCCGAGAGCAGGGGCAGGCGTAAAGCTCCAGTTGCCATTTTCGTCGCTGGTGGTTGTGCCGATTACCGTGCCATTATCGCGGATGGTAACAACCGAATCCGCCTCGGTAACGCCAGCAAGCGTTGGGGTATTATCATTGGTCAACTGCCCTGAGGTCAGGGGCTGGATCGTACCAAGGTTGTCCGTGACCGTCACAATAGATGGCGCATTCGGTACCAGGGTATCGACAATGATCCGGAAATCACTGGATGGATCTCCCAGGTTGCCAGCGGCGTCCGACGCGCGGGCGGTAAAGAGATGATCGCCTTCTCCCAGCGGTGCTGTCGGGGTAAAGCTCCAGAATCCGTTACTGTTTACGGTCGTTGTGGCATAAGCGACACCGTTATCGTAGAGGGTAATGGTTGCCCCGGGTTCGCCAGTTCCGTTGAGCGTCGGACGTGAATCATTTGTAATTTGCCCTTTATCCAACGATCCAGTGCCGGGGGCAACATCGTCGATAATGCTGGTGATCGTTGGCGCTTGCGGTGCCGTCGTGTCGATGGTGATAGCGTAGTTGGGGGACTGACCGCTGGGTATGCCACCGACGGTTTGCGACACAGTGAAGTTATAGGTTGCACCGTTAGTTAGTGGGGCGGGTAACTGATAACTCCATGCGCCAGAAACAACGTCGGCTATTACCGATGGAACTTGCAAAACACCATTTACATAAATATTAACAGTCGCTCCTGCAGTGGCAGTCCCTTGCAGCAGTGGTAAGGTGTCATTGGTGGTTTTACCGTTGCCAATCACCCCCATGATGGGCGCGATGTCATCAACGATCTCAAGCGTTGGTGGATGAGGAACGCTGGAGGTAGCAGCGCTAAACGTTGTCGGGTCGCTTTGATTTCCGGCGGGATCCTGAGCGATGGCGTTGAGCGCCTGACCGGTTGTTTGCGCTGGCGAAATTGTGACAGCGAAGTTACCTGAATCGTCAGCGATCCCTTGGCCGAGGATCGAAGTACCGCTGCGAATGATGACGGTACTGCCTGGATCGGCAGAGCCGCTAACCAGCGTACCGTTCGGGTCTACGCTGGTAACCGTAGGCGTTGCAGGCGGCAGGGTATCGACAATCAACGTCAGCGGGTTATCTGCTGCCAGTGAGTTACCTGCGTCATCCACGGCGCCGAAAGTCAGTTTGTGAGTGATATTGGGCGTGAGGGGGACATCCACACTCCAACTGCCGTTAGCAGCAACGGTAGCTGTCGCAATGGCGATGGGATTGTTACCATCGAAAATCAAAACCGTACTGCCCGGTGTGCCGGTACCGCTAATGGTTGGCGTTGTATCGTCCGTGACGCTGCCGCTGGTTAGCGAACCGGTAAAGACGCCAACGTTATCCTGGATATCCGTGACCTGCGGCAACGTTAACTTCGTGTTGTTAACCGTAAACGAAATGCTGTTTGAATTGTCGCTGACGTTACCTGCGGGGTCTGTTGCGGTAGCGCTTAATGTGTAGCTCCCGTTTGCCAGCGCAGTCCCGGGGGTAATACTCCAGGTACCGCCTGCCACCGTTGCAGTACCGATCACCGTACCGCCGTTATACAGAGTGATGATGTCTCCATTGACACCTGTACCACGAATGGTTGGCGTGGTGTCATCGGTCACGGCGTTGGGTGCAAGGTCACCCATGATATCGCCGACGTTATCATTGGCGGCGATAATCACCGGCGGCGCAGACGGCGTCGTGTCGATGTTCAGTGTTATAGCTGTTGATGGCTGGCTGACGTTGCCTGCAGGATCGGTTGCGGTGAGGGTTACCTGGTAAGTACCTGGAGTAACCGGTGCTGGCGGAGTAAAGCTCCAGGTTCCGTCTGCACCTACTGTTGTCGTTCCCTGCAAAGGGGGAGTGCCGTTCAGATAAACGGTAATCAAATCTCCGACGTTCCCCGTGCCGCTAAAGGTTGGCGTGGTATCGTTGGTGTTGCCGTTAGTGACCACACCCGTTACTGGAGCCACATCGTCGGTAATGATTGGCGCGGCTGGTTGTGCGGGAGGTGTGTTGTCTACCGTCAAGGTAAAGCTGGCCGATGGGATCCCCGTGTTGCCTGCAACGTCAGTCGCTGTAGCGGTGAACTTATGCGGCCCGTCGGCGAGTGAGGTTGGGGTAAATGTCCAGGTGCCGTCTGGCTGTACGGTGACGGTACCAATGGAACCGCCATTATCATAAATCGTAATCTTCGCGCCGGGCTCGCCGGTTCCGGAGAGTTCGGGATTCAAGCTCTTGGTACTGCTGCCGTTACTCAGCGTTTGTAGATTTGTGCCAATCAGACCTTCTGCGGAGCTGATAACCGGGGCTGCTGGTGGGGTGGTATCAATCGTTAGCGTAAAGGTCCCGGCATTGCTGGCGTTGCCTGCAACGTCCGTGGCAATAGCGGATAAATTGTGTGTGCCTTCACTGAGCGGTTGGTCGAGTTGAATACTCCAGGTGCCTCCGGGCAAAACAGTCGTGCTTCCAATTGGCGTAGCTCCATCATAAAGAGTGATCTTAGAACCGTCTGTTCCGGTTCCTTTCAGCTCTGGCAAGGTATCGTTTGAACGGCTTCCGGTAGGCAGATCGATCGGTGCATTCCCAACGTCGTCGGTAGCAGCCAAAATGACAGGAGCGCCTGGCGGTTGGGTATCTACGGTAACGCTGACCACTGTGGGTGAGGTGATGACATTACCGGCGGCATCAGTTGCCGATACCGTAAACTGATGGGTGCGATCGCTGAGCACCTGATTCCCCGGAACGGTATAACTCCAGGTACCCGAGCTGTCGACAAGAATAACCGTCAATAACTGAATGCCATCGTACAGGTTTACCAGTGAACCTGGCTCACCGGTACCCGAGATGGTTGGCGTATTGTCGTTGGTGACCCAACCGTTATTTGCAACGCTGCCCGTAATGCTGCCAACGTCATCGTTAACCAACGTTATCACTGGAACAGTTGGCGCAATTGTATCGACAATTATTTTCCAGCTTGCCGCGCTGCTGGTGTTATTCGCGGCGTCTGTGGAGGTCACCGTGAAGATGTGAGCGCCCTCGCTTAGCGCCGAGACTGGCGTATAGTTCCAGTTACCGTTGATATCAGCGACAACGGTCGTCAGCAGGGTGCCGTTATCGTAAATTTTGACCTGAGAACCTGCTTCGGCGGTGCCTTCCAGCTTAGGTTTGCTATCGTTGGTGACATCGCCGTTATTGAGAGGGCCCTGGTACATGGGCTGGTCATCCGTCACGGCGGTGATGATGGGTGTTCCGGGGGCGGTAATATCCGGAGCCACCGCGGAAGTTGGCTGACTCTCGTTATTGCTACTGTCCGTTGCGGTAACTTTTACCGTTTCGCCGTTCATTTTCGACG
The DNA here is from genome assembly GCF_030332745.1 of Citrobacter sp. Cpo074. Classification (NCBI taxonomy): domain Bacteria; kingdom Pseudomonadati; phylum Pseudomonadota; class Gammaproteobacteria; order Enterobacterales; family Enterobacteriaceae; genus Citrobacter; species Citrobacter sp. Cpo074. The sequence continues at coordinate 27,737 of NZ_JAOWHG010000038.1, read as the reverse complement.
GCGTAATCGACACCGTGAAGTTGCCGCCGCTGTCGGCCTGGCCTGTGCCGATCTGAATACCATTGCTGTCTTTTACAGTGACGGTGCTTCCCGCTTCAGCATGTCCGCTTACAGAACCACCGTCCCCGGCGACGGTGACGCCGGTTGGCGCGTCAGGCGCCGTGGTATCCGGGGCGGTAATCGCGCTGTTGCCGCTGGTATTGCCAGCAGCATCCGTCGCGTTGGCGACAAGATGTTCTCCGTTGGTCTGCGGCGGAACCAGCGTGGCGGTGAATTCTCCGTTCGAGCCGGCGGTTACTGTTCCAATTATCGCGCCACCAGGATCCAGAATATGTACCGTACTGTTGGGTTCCGCCATGCCGGTAACCTGATCGCCTGTAGGATTAATCACCAGATTAGCTGGCGGCAGCGGGGCCGTGATGTCTGGCGCGAGCGCGGTTTCCGGTAGGCTTGGGTTCCCGGCAGGATCGGTGGCGATAGCGGTAATGGTTTCACCATTGGTCTGAGGCGGGTTAATGGTGATGGTAAATGAGCCATCCGTTCCGGCGACGCCGCTGCCGATCTGAAGACCGTTATTATTATTGATGGTCACGGTACTTCCTGGTTCGGCTGTACCGGTGACGACAGAGCCGTCGGCAGATACGTTCAGATCGTCCGGAGCTGACGGTGGCTGAGTATCGATAGTGATATTGAATGCCGCTGACGTTCCTCCCGTGCCCAGGTGGTTGGTTGCTGTGGTGGTGAAGGAGTATGAGTCGTCCTGCAAGTTGGTGTTGGAGGTCCAGGTCCAGTTGCCGCTGGAATCGGCAAGCACGCTTACAACAAGCGCGCCGTTGTTATAAATGTTAACCGTGCTGTTGGCGTCTGCGGTACCCGAGATCGTAGGCGTTGGGTCGTTGGTGGCCTGATTATTGTTCAATGGCCCAGTTGAGGGGGTAACATCATCCACAATGCTGATGATAACAGGCACGCCCGGGTAGCCAGAGTTGGTGGCATTGAAGGACGTGTCTGGCCCGACGTTGCCTGCCTGGTCCTGAATCTTCGCGATCAGCGCTTCACCGTGCGTCTGTGAAGGTGAAATCGCGATGACGAAATTGCCGGTTTGATCAACGGTAGTTGACCCCAAAACCTGATTATTACTACCGATGATAATGACCTGGCTTCCTACCTCAGCACTACCGGTTACCTCGGTGCCTTGCAAGTTTACGGAGGAAATGACCGCGCCTTCAGGCGGGGTAGTATCGACGGTGAATGTCGGTACACTCGTTTCCGCGCTCACGTTACCCGCATCGTCAGTTTGCGTCAGCGTCAGATTATGAACACCGTCGCTAAGCGGCGTGTCAGGTGTAAACGTCCAGTTACCATTGTCATCCACCTGAACCATGCCAATCAGAATGCCATTATCAGAAATGCTGATGTAAGAGCCCGCTTCACCAGTGCCTGTGAGGGTTGGCGTGGCATCGTCGGTTACACCGTTATTACCTATCAAGCCTTTAATGGAGCCTGAATCGTCAGTTACTTCTGTGACCACAGGGGCGTCGGGGGCAAGCGTATCGACAATAATCACCCAACTGTCCGACATGTCGCTGCTGCCCGTACCGTCTGATGCACTGACGGTAAACTTGTGGGTACCGTCTGCGAGTGGAGAGGATGGCGTAAACGACCAGTTGCCGTTGGCATCGATAGTGACCTGGCCTATTTCGACGCCGTTATCAAAAATATGCAATGTGGCATTTGCGGGACCGGTGCCCTGGAGAGTAGGCGTATTATCGTTGGTGGATTCCTGCTGATTAACAGGGCCAGTAATCAGCTCCTGGTTATCGATTACGCTGGTGATAACGGGTACGTCAGGCATGTTAGGGGTTGTTGTTGGCGGTGAACCACCATCCCCATTACCACCGTTGCCATTACCGTTGCCATTTCCGCCATTTCCGCCATTTCCGTTGCCGGCGTTATTATCACTCCCGCCGCCACCACCGCCGCCACCTCCACCACCCGCCGCGAGGCCAATTCCGCCTGCGACCGCGATCCCACCAAGAACCCACGGCCAGACGGCGCCGCCTTCATGGCTTCCCTCGGCAGTCATTAGCGGAGTGAGATCGTCCAGATGCTGGAAATGGAATGCCCCATCAGTATCCTGAACCCACCACAGCGCGCCATTACTGTCTTCCAGAACAAGCTGGTTTTGTGCATCACCTTTTCCGACATAGAAGTTCTTAATGGTGATGGTTTCACCTGAGCGGAGAGTGACAACCAGATCCTGATTCACGCGAGTCAGTTGACTTACCTCCTCACGTGACACCGACAGTTTCACGATAGAAGGCGAACTGAGCGTAACTTCAGAGGATTCAACATTTGTGGAAACGCCAGTTAATTTTGATACAACGGCGAGTAGACGCATATGTTCACTCCTGATGGCATGTCGGGAGTATTAATCCGCAACAGCGCGCTGGGAAAATGAGCAGACAGGGGCCCCGTTCACCATAAAGATGAATTTACACATGTAATTACATTGATTAGGTCATGCAGAGGTTCATTTACTTATCAAATACGTTCGGGCCCTGTTAGCTGAATAGTTCTTTCGTATTAGATGATATAGTCAGAAAGAATGTATTCTGCAACTTATCCATATTAAAAATATATTTGGCTAATTGAAAAGTATACTTTCCGGTGTGTATTTAATGATTTATTTTTAGTTAACTTATTGTATTTAAAGGTTTTGTATTTTAATTGAAATGAGAGGTGATATAATAAACAACAGTAATAATAGTGTTATTGAATAAGTTTGAATATAGGTGACATGGTCTTGAAGTTTTATTTTATTAGACTATGGGGCGCTACGGTAATGCCAGGGGAGTTTATTTCATACCTGAACGATTCAGCACAAATAAACCATAAACCTGATGAATGTATTGAGTGGGTTTCAATAACTAAAAAATAAGAACCAGTCTCAGGATGAGAGACTGGTCACAGGAGAATAGCGTTTAGCGACCAGCATTTTTCATAATACGCGCTTTATCTAACTGCCATTCGCGTTCTTTCACATCGGAGCGCTTGTCGTGCTGTTTCTTACCTTTCGCGACGCCAATTTTCACTTTGCACCAGGCATTTTTCCAGTACAGTGAAAGCGCAACAACGGTATAACCGTCACGATTCATTCGACCATACAGGGAGTCGAGCTCACGTTGGTTTAACAACAGCTTACGGGTACGGGTGGGATCACATACCACATGCGTTGAGGCAACAGCCATTGGCGTGAAGTTGGCGCCAAACAGGAACGCTTCGCCGTCTTTAAGGATGACGTAGCTGTCGCCGATGTTAGCTTTACCCGCCCGCAGGGATTTGACTTCCCAACCTTGCAGAGCGAGTCCTGCTTCGAACTCTTCTTCAATAAAGTATTCGTGTCGTGCGCGCTTGTTAAGCGCGATTGTGGCTGAGCCAGGTTTGTGTGCTTTTTTCTTCGTCATAATGCCGCTCAGTATAGGTAATCTGGAATCGAAAAACACCCCATTTCATCCAGCGGGGCGCAAGGCGCTATCTTAGCACGAGTTAGGCTATAGCGTTTTTTTTAGCGGGGGATAAATGGTATTATTTGTGTGATTGATATTGATGGAAATTGTTATGCCTCAGATTAGCCGGACCGCTTTAGTACCTTACAGTGCGGAACAGATGTATCAGCTAGTGAATGATGTTAAATCCTATCCCCAGTTTTTACCGGGATGCACCGGTAGCCGTGTGCTGGAGTCGACTCCGGGACAGATGACCGCGGCGGTGGATGTCTCGAAAGCAGGGATTAGCAAAACGTTCACCACGCGCAATCAATTGACCAGTAACCAGAGCATCCTGATGCATCTGGTCGACGGACCGTTCAAGAAACTCATTGGCGGATGGAAGTTTACGCCACTGAGTCATGAAGCGTGCCGCATTGAATTTCATCTCGATTTTGAGTTTACCAATAAGTTAATCGAGCTGGCATTTGGTCGTATCTTTAAAGAGCTGGCTTCGAACATGGTGCAGGCCTTCACGGTCCGCGCGAAAGAGGTTTACAGTGTCAGCGTCAGCTAAGATTGTCGTTGAAGTGGCGTATGCGCTACCCGAGAAACAGTATCTACAGCGTGTGACGCTGCAACAGGGCGCTACGGTGGAAGAGGCTATCCGCGCTTCCGGGCTGCTGGAATTACGTACCGATATCGATCTCAGCAAAAATAAAGTGGGCATTTACAGCCGTCCGGTAAAGCTTGCTGATGTTCTCCAGGACGGTGATAGGGTGGAAATTTACCGGCCACTGATTGCCGATCCGAAAGAGCTGCGCAGACAGCGAGCAGAGAAATCTGCTAAAAAATAGCAGACAATAAAAAAGGTGCTCATTGAGCACCTTTTTTTGATCTGTTAATCCTACTTGTTGTCGGTCAAAGCAGGTTTGTTATCAATGTTCGTCAAAATGCCGCTGCTGTTAAAGGTCAGCGTCAGTGTTTGCTGGGTTACGCCTTCATGACCAGGTTGCTGACGGAACACATAAAACCAGGTGTTAGTGCCAAAAGGATCGGACATCATTGGTGTACCCAGAGCATAAGCAACCTGCTGTTGCGTCATACCCGTGCGCACTTTGGCGACATCGGTAGGTGTCAGATAATTTCCCTGGTTGATGTCAGGGCGGTAAACCACTCGCTCCAGAGTGGAACAGCCTGCAGTCAACATCAGTAGTACTGCTGCAGCAGCAGTCAGCGTTTTACAGCGCATAGTGATTTGATTCCTTTTCGGGCCCGAGCAGTACGCGGCTCATATGTAATATGCCGATGATAATAGACCTTTCACCACTTTAAAACCTTTTGCTGTCGGGTCGATCGGCGATTTTATGTTGAACTCAGACCTTAACAAGGTAAAAAAGTTTATGCCGCCAGCAGTTCTTTTGCATTTGCGAGGGTATTGCGCGTCACTTCGCTACCGCCAAGCAGGCGGGCTAATTCCTGCAGGCGAGCGCGTTTATCAAGCGGCTGCATGTGTGTCTCGGTCATCGCGCCATCCGTTTCTTTGCTGACGTAGAAGTGTTGATGACCACAGCCAGCAACCTGCGGCAAGTGAGTAACGCACATTACCTGAGTTGACTCGCCCAACTGACGCAGCATTTTTCCCACTACCGCAGCAGTCGGGCCGCTGATACCGACATCCACTTCATCGAAAATCAGCGCCGGTGTTTCCATTTTGCGTGCGGTAATAACCTGAATAGCCAGCGCAATGCGCGACAGTTCCCCACCTGAAGCCACTTTCGCAATCGGCTGCAACGGCTGGCCTGGGTTAGTGGTCACTTTAAACTCTACGCGATCGGCACCGTCTGCGCTCAAATGATGTTCCTCAAATTTCACATCAATGCAAAAGACACCGTGCGGCATTGAGAGAGTATGCATGCTCTCTGTAATCAGTTGTCCCAGCTCCTGAGCATAATGCTGGCGCTGTTTGTGCAGCATTTTTGCCGTTTCCAGAGCCTGCTGGTGGTGATTGTTCACCGCCAGGGTTAAGGTTTCGAGCGAGTCGGCCTGATCGTCTAACTGCTGTTGTTCATCCAGCAATGACTGATAGAACTGTGGCAGCGCTTCAGGGGCAACATGATGCTTGCGGGCCAATGAGATTTGTTTGGAAATACGCTGTTCAAGTTCGAACAAACGGTTAGGGTCCAAATCCAGACGATCGCAATAGTGGCGCAGCTCGTCGCTGGCTTCGCTGAGTTGGATCGTGGCCTCTTCCAGCATATCCAGGATACCGGAAAGTTTGCCGTCCATGCCTGCCAGTTCAGTGACCAGTTGCTTTGCAGTGTACAGCTGGCTTTGCAGGTTGATGTCTTCGCCATCCGCCAGGATAGCCAGCGCCTGTTGGCTGGTGGTGAGCAATTGCCCGCTGTTAGCCAGACGCTTGTACTCTTCATCAATTTGCTCAAATTCACCCGGCTGCGGGTTGAATTCGTTCAGTTCTTTTAACTGGTATTGTAACAGTTCCGCCCGGGCTGCGCGTTCCTGACTCTGTTGTTGATGATGCGCCAGGTCACGGCAGCTTTGGTGCCACAGCTGGTAGCGCGCAGCCATTTCCTGAGTCAGGGACGCTTCATTGGCGTAACCATCCAGCAGAGACTTTTGGTGTTCTGATTTTGTCAGGAGCTGATGCGCATGCTGACCGTGGATTTGAATAAGCAACTGGCCCAGCTCGCGCAGCTGTGACAACGGTACGGCAGTGCCGTTAATGAAGCCGCGTGAACGTCCATCGCTGCTGATAACACGACGCAGCAAACATTCACGGCCTTCCTCAAGCTGGTTTTCTTCCAGCCAGCGCAGAGCCGCGGGGGTGTCTTTTAAGGCGAATCGCGCGCAGAGGTCGGCTCGCGTAGCGCCTGCACGTACCATGTCGGCGTCTGCGCGTCCGCCCAGGCACAAACCGAGAGCATCAATGGCAATGGACTTACCCGCACCGGTTTCACCGGTAATAACGGTCATTCCGTTCTGGAAATCGATCTCAAGTTCACGAACGATAGCAAAATTGCTGATGGTCAGTTGTGCCAACATAGCTGTTTTCCTGTATGAAAAACCATAACTGTAATTACATACAGTATAAACTGGTTTTTTATACAGTAAAGAGGTTGGCGTTAAATTAGAATAATTTTTTTGACCAGCCTAGTTTAGTGCTTAATGTGTTGAAATAGCTGTAATCTTTTGGGTGTATCAGGTTCAGATGATAATCACAGCGGCGAATTAATACGTCTTCACCTTCCTGTATAGGCAGGGCGATCTGGCTGTCGCAACTGATTTCCAGATCGTTACGGCGATGAGAGAAGCGCAGGCGAATGGTGCTGCTACTGTTGATCACCAGCGGTCGTGCGGAAAGTGTATGCGGGAACATCGGGACCAGCGTAATAGCATCCAGCGAAGGCGTCAGGATCGGACCTCCGGCAGAGAGCGAATAGGCGGTAGAGCCGGTCGGTGTGGAAATAATCAAGCCGTCCGAACGCTGGGAGAAGGCAAAAATTTCATCGATATAGACTTCAAATTCAATCATGTGCGCCACTTTTCCGGGGTGCAACACAACTTCATTGATCGCAGTGCTAATACGCTTCTGGCAATCCTGTTGGCACACCTGGGCTTCAAGTAAAAAGCGCTTTTCGCTGATGTAGTGGCCTTCCAGCACGTCAGCTAACTGTTGTTGAGCATTGTCTGGGTCAAGGTCGGTCAGAAAACCGAGATTACCGCGGTTAATGCCAATAACCTTGATGTCATAACGTGCCAGGGTGCGTGCGGCGCCCAGCATATTGCCGTCGCCGCCGACTACCACGGCGAGGTCTGCCTGCTGGCCAATCTCTGCGAGCGTACCGGTTTTCACATTTTTCAGCTGCAGCTCGTGGGCGATTTGTTGCTCAACGATAACCTCATAACCTTTGGCGCACAGCCAACGGTAGAGCATTTCATGTGTGGTCAATGCAGTGGGGTGACGTGGATGCCCCACAATGCCAATACACTTGAAATGTTTGTTCATTTTCTCGAGGTCCTTGTAACGAAGATTAGTGACAATGTGAGTACTTCCCTTGAATCCCTGAATCTGATCCCCATAATAAGCCAAGTTAGCGAGATGAATGCGAAAAAAACGCGGAGAAATTCATGAGTAGTAAAGAACAGAAAACGCCTGAGGGGCAAGCCCCGGAAGAAATTATCATGGATCAGCACGAAGAAGTTGAGGCGGTTGAACCAGACGCTTCTGCTGAGCAGGTGGATCCGCGCGATGAAAAAATTGCGAATCTGGAAGCTCAGCTTGCTGAAGCCGAAACGCGCGAGCGCGACAGCGTGTTGCGTATCAAAGCGGAAATGGAAAACCTGCGTCGTCGTACCGAACTGGACGTAGAAAAAGCGCATAAGTTTGCACTGGAAAAATTCGTCAACGAACTGCTGCCGGTGCTGGATAGCCTGGACCGTGCGCTGGAAGTTGCGGACAAAGACAATGACGCTATGGCGGCTATGGTCGAAGGTATTGAGCTGACTCGTAAGTCAATGCTGGATGTTGTGGCGAAGTTTGGCGTACAGGTGGTTGCAGATATCGACGTGCCGATGGACCCGAACGTGCACCAGGCGATTGCAATGGTAGAGTCTGACGACGTTGCTGCCGGTAATGTGCTGATGGTTATGCAGAAAGGCTATACCCTGAACGGACGTACCATCCGTGCGGCGATGGTCTCTGTGGCGAAAGCCAAAGGCTAATCAGCCTCAGACCGGGTAATGCTGATGCGCTACCCGGTCTGGATTACTCTCACTGGTCCGATACGCTTTCCCGCAGCGGTTTGACGGGCAACACCTGCACCTGTTTAATCATATTATCCTGCACGTCGAGAATATCGATATCGTACTGCCCAATACGCACACGTGTGCCAGCAACCGGGATCTCTTCCAGCGCTTCAAGAATAATACCGTTCACGGTACGAGCGTCATCTTCCGGCAGGTGCCAGTTAAACGCCTTATTGATTTCACGAACGTTGGCGCTACCGTCAATGATCACCGAACCGTCATTCTGCGGCGTGACTTCTTCGGCAAGCGTCGGTGACATTGAGGTCGTGAAGTCACCAACAATCTCTTCCAGAATATCCTCGACCGTAACCAGTCCTTGAATATCGCCATATTCATTAACGACCAGGCCCACTTTCTTCTTATTGCGCTGAAATTTAATGAGCTGGGTGCTGAGTGGTGTGCCTTCCGGAACGTAATAAATTTCGTCGGCGGCGCGTAGCATGGTCTCTTTGGTGAACTCTTTTTTCTCGGCCATCAATCGCCAGGCTTCACGTACGCGCAGCATACTGATGGCATCGTCGAGCGAGTCGCGATACAGCACAATACGACCGTGCGGGGAGTGCGAAAGCTGACGCACGATTGATTTCCAGTCATCGTTAATATCAATGCCGATGATTTCATTACGCGGGATCATGATGTCATCGACGCTGACTTTTTCCAGGTCCAGCACTGACAACAGCATATCCTGGTTACGGCGTGAGATTTGCGAGCGCGATTCATTCACCAGCGTTCGCAGTTCATCTTTACTCAGCGAACCGCTCACTACGATATCCGTTTTGATGCCCATCATGCGCATCAGAAGCCGCGTAATGGTGTTGAGTAGCCATACTAACGGCATCATCAGAATCTGTAGCGGAGCCAGCAGGACGCTGCTCGGATAGGCAACTTTTTCCGGATATAGCGCGGCAATCGTCTTTGGCAGTACTTCGGCAAAAACCAGCACCACAAACGTCAGTACCCCGGTGGCAATGGCGACGCCAGCATCGCCATACAGGCGCATACCGACAATGGTGCCGAGTGCTGAGGCCAGGATATTCACCAGATTATTACCGATGAGCACCAGGCTTATCAGGCGATCCGGCTTGCGAAGTAACTTTTCAACGCGTTTTGCCTGGCGATTTCCCTGTTTGGCCCGATGGCGTAGGCGGTAGCGATTCAGGGTCATCATTCCGGTTTCAGAACCGGAAAAATAGGCGGAAATGACCACCATGATGAGGAGCGTGATAATGAGCGTGGTGGTGGAGATGTGTTCCACGTAGGGTTCCTTAAAGATTTAACTCACGAACTGCTGCAGGATACGGCTGCCGAAATAGGCCAGCGTCAGAATGCCAGCGCCTGCGACGTTAAACCATACGACGCGACGTCCGCGCCAACCTTCATGGTAATGCCCCCACAACAGAACGATATAGACAAACCATGCCACGATAGAGAGAACGGCTTTATCAATGTTCTCGGTACTGAACAGGTTATGCATGTAAAACAGGCCAGTGCACAGGGTGAGTGTCAGCAGAACCACGCCAATTTGGGTGATATGAAACATTTTCCGCTCAATACTCATCAGTGGCGGCATCTCATTGCTGAAGGCCAGTTTCTTGTTTTTCAGCTGGTAGTCAATCCACGCAAGTTGTAGCGCATAGAGTGCGGCGATAATCAGCGTGGCGTAAGCGAAAAGCGAAAGCCCGATATGGATCATCATGCCTGGCGTAGCTTCGAGATGAGTGATGAACTCGTTAGGCATAAACGTGGCGAAGGCCAGGTTTATCAGCGCAAAGGCGTAGACAATGGGCAGCAATAGCCAGCCACGATTGCGGGACGCGACGATGGTCATTACCGTACAGATCATCAGGCTTACCAGCGAGCCGACGTTCAACAGACTCAGGTTTTGTCCGCTTTCACCGCCGGGTAGGATACGCGCTTCCAGGGCGATAGCATGGCTTACCAGCGCAACGACCGCAGAGAGAATAGCCATACGCCGCCAGCCGCTGTTTTTTTGCAGCAGAGCGGGAATAATCAGCGCGAGGCTGACTGAGTAGGCGACAAGGGCGAGCAGAGCAAAAACGGGCATATAGGTGTCGACAGTTGGCCAGTGATAAAGAAAAGCAGTATAGCGTTACGTGACCGCTGCTCCAACCGTTGCATAACAACAAAGGCGGCTTCATGTTATACTGCGACAAATTTCTGTTGATGTGTCGCTGTCGCGACCGACCGTTTCCACCCCAGGCGAGAGACAATGTTTGATAATTTAACCGATCGTTTGTCGCGCACGCTGCGCAATATCAGTGGCCGTGGACGCCTTACTGAAGACAACGTTAAAGAGACGCTGCGCGAAGTGCGCATGGCGCTGCTGGAGGCTGACGTAGCGCTGCCGGTAGTGCGTGAGTTTATCAATCGCGTAAAAGAGAAAGCGGTTGGTCATGAAGTTAACAAAAGCCTGACGCCGGGTCAGGAGTTCGTCAAGATTGTCCGTAACGAACTGGTTGCGGCAATGGGCGAAGAAAACCAGACCCTGAATCTGGCTGCACAGCCGCCAGCCGTGGTGCTGATGGCGGGCCTGCAGGGTGCGGGTAAAACGACCAGCGTCGGTAAGTTGGGTAAATTCCTGCGCGAGAAGCACAAGAAGAAAGTGCTGGTAGTCTCTGCGGACGTTTATCGCCCGGCGGCGATCAAACAGCTGGAAACGCTGGCCGAGCAGGTCGGTGTTGACTTCTTCCCGTCGGATGTCGGCCAGAAGCCGGTCGATATCGTTAACGCCGCGCTGAAAGAAGCCAAACTCAAATTCTACGACGTGCTGCTGGTGGATACCGCCGGTCGTCTGCACGTTGACGAAGCCATGATGGACGAAATCAAACAGGTCCACGCTTCTATCAAGCCGGTAGAAACGCTGTTTGTGGTCGATGCCATGACCGGTCAGGATGCCGCAAATACCGCAAAAGCCTTTAACGAAGCGCTGCCGTTAACCGGCGTAGTGCTGACAAAAGTTGATGGTGATGCCCGTGGCGGTGCGGCGCTCTCTATTCGTCATATTACCGGTAAGCCGATTAAATTCCTCGGCGTCGGCGAGAAAACCGAAGCACTGGAGCCGTTCCATCCGGACAGGATTGCTTCGCGCATTCTCGGCATGGGTGACGTGCTGTCGCTGATCGAAGATATCGAAAGCAAGGTTGACCGTGCGCAGGCAGAAAAATTAGCCAGCAAGCTGAAAAAAGGCGATGGCTTCGATCTCAACGATTTCCTTGAACAGCTCAACCAGATGAAAAACATGGGCGGTATGGCAAGCCTGATGGGCAAGCTGCCGGGCATGGGTCAGATCCCTGACAATGTGAAATCGCAGATGGACGATAAAGTGCTGGTGCGTATGGAAGCCATCATCAACTCGATGACGATGAAAGAACGCGCTAAGCCGGAAATTATCAAAGGTTCCCGCAAACGCCGTATCGCTGCCGGTTGCGGTATGCAGGTACAAGACGTAAACCGCCTTCTGAAACAGTTCGACGACATGCAGCGCATGATGAAGAAAATGAAGAAGGGCGGAATGGCGAAGATGATGCGTGGTATGAAGGGGATGATGCCCCCAGGATTCCCAGGCCGCTAATCGGCCTGGCTTGTTTGCCATTTCGGCACCGGGGGTGTGCTCGCCATCCTCACGTACTGCGTGTACGCTCCGGTGGCTGCGCACACGCCGGCACCGAACTGACGGCACCGCCAACGGCCTTTTATAGCAGAGTTATCAACTGCTGATTGCATTTTCCCCAGAAATCAGTAAAATTTTCGGGCTTTTAATATGACACCCGGGCTCCGTTCCTCGATGGGGCCTGGGTGTTTTATTCACACAAGAGGATGTTATGGTTACTATTCGTTTAGCTCGTCACGGCGCTAAAAAGCGTCCGTTCTACCAGGTTGTTGTTACCGACAGCCGTAATGCACGCAACGGTCGCTTCATCGAGCGCGTTGGCTTCTTTAACCCAATCGCTAGCGAAAAAGAAGAAGGCACTCGCCTGGATCTGGATCGCATCGCTCACTGGGTTGGCCAGGGCGCGACTATTTCTGATCGCGTAGCTACGCTGATCAAAGCAGCAAACAAAGCAGCTTAATCTGTCACGGTGGTCATGATGAGCAAGCAACTCGCCGCACAGGCTCCTGTGGAACCCATCGTTTTGGGGAAAATGGGGTCTTCTTACGGTATCCGTGGTTGGCTCAGAGTGTTTTCTTCCACTGAAGACGCCGAAAGCATTTTTGACTATCAGCCCTGGTTTATCCAGAAGGCGGGTCAGTGGCAGCAAGTACAGCTGGAAAGCTGGAAGCACCACAATCAGGATCTGATCATCAAGCTGAAAGGCGTTGACGATCGTGATTCGGCGAATCTACTGACTAATTGCGAAATTGTCGTGGATTCCTCGCAGTTGCCAGCGCTGGAAGATGGTTCCTACTACTGGAAAGACCTTATGGGCTGCCAGGTAGTGACTACTGAAGGCTACGATCTCGGTAAAGTCGTCGATATGATGGAAACCGGTTCGAATGACGTCATCGTCATCAAAGCAAACCTGAAAGATGCGTTTGGTATCAAGGAACGTCTTGTGCCGTTCCTCGATGGGCAGGTTATCAAGAAAGTCGATCTCGCTACTCGTACTATCGAAGTAGATTGGGATCCTGGTTTTTAAACCACCGGATAAACGGTAAAAGTCGGCGTTATGGGGATTGGCTTGTGTTTATAGGTATCGTTAGCCTGTTTCCAGAAATGTTCCGCGCAATTACCGATTACGGGGTAACTGGCCGGGCAGTAAAAAATGGCCTGCTGAACATCCAGAGTTGGAGTCCTCGTGACTTTACTCATGACCGGCACCGTACCGTGGACGATCGTCCTTACGGCGGCGGACCGGGGATGTTAATGATGGTGCAACCTTTACGGGACGCCATTCATGCAGCAAAAGCTGCGGCTGGTGAAGGCGCAAAGGTGATTTATCTGTCACCTCAGGGACGCAAGCTTGATCAAGCGGGCGTTAGCGAACTGGCCACGAATCAAAAGCTGATTCTGGTATGTGGTCGCTATGAAGGAATAGATGAGCGCGTGATTCAAACCGAAATTGACGAAGAATGGTCAATCGGCGATTACGTACTCAGCGGTGGTGAGTTACCGGCAATGACGCTGATCGACTCCGTTTCCCGGTTTATTCCGGGAGTTCTGGGTCATGAAGCTTCGGCAATCGAAGATTCTTTTGCTGATGGGTTGCTGGATTGCCCGCACTATACCCGACCTGAAGTGTTAGAGCAGATGGAAGTACCGGCAGTGTTACTGTCGGGGAACCACGCTGAGATACGTCGCTGGCGTTTGAAGCAGTCGCTGGGCCGGACCTGGCTTAGAAGACCTGAACTTCTGGAAAACCTGGCTCTGACTGAAGAGCAAGCAAGGTTGCTGGCGGAGTTCAAAAAGGAACACGCACAACAGCAACATAAACATGATGGGCAGGCGTAAGCCCCCAATATCAGTTTACCCAGGATAAGAGATTAAATTATGAGCAACATTATTAAGCAACTTGAACAAGAACAGATGAAGCAGGACGTACCTTCCTTCCGTCCGGGTGATACCGTGGAAGTGAAAGTATGGGTTGTTGAAGGTTCCAAAAAACGTCTGCAGGCATTCGAGGGCGTGGTTATCGCTATTCGTAACCGCGGTCTGCACTCTGCATTCACTGTTCGTAAAATTTCCAACGGCGAAGGCGTTGAGCGTGTCTTCCAGACTCACTCTCCGGTAGTTGACAGCATTGCTGTTAAACGTCGTGGTGCTGTTCGTAAAGCTAAACTGTACTACCTGCGTGAGCGCACTGGTAAGTCTGCTCGTATCAAAGAGCGTCTTAACTAAGATTCGCGCAAGCGACATCCTGTTAGAAAAGGGCTGGCCGAAAGGCTGGCCCTTTTTTTATCCCGACGTTTACTCTTTTGTTCTTTATGGCAATGGAAGGACTGCGCGGTGCGCAGCCATTTGGGGGACGATTATGGTGTCGTGATCACGACCGCCACGCGGCGGTTTTCAGCGCGACCTTTTGATGTCTGGTTGCTGGCAATGGGATATTTCTTCCCGAGTCCCTGAGTAGTCAGGTTGGTGCGGGGAATATTAGCGCCCTGCGCCCAGGCATCGGCAACGACATTAGCGCGTTTGAGTGACAGAGCTTCGTTATAGCTGTCTTCACCGTAGTTATCAGTATGACCATCCAGGCGAGCATGATTTAGCCCGGTAGCTGCCAGTTTGGATGCCATTTCCTTGATCTGTTTTTCACTTTCAGGACGGAGTTTATAGTCATTTTTGTCAAACAGGATGGTGTCAGACAGGCCGAGAGACCAGTCTCCTGATGCTTCAGTAAATCCGTATGATTTCATGGCTGCAATTTGCTCTGGGGTAAATTTTCCCTGAGGTGCCTGACAGCCAGCCAGAATCAGTAAAAGCAGAAGAAACGGGGATAATAAACGTTTTAGCATGTGTGTAATTCCTTATTTTTTAATAATGCGTTCAGAACGCAAATGTTTAGCCTGATACATATTTTGATCGGCAAGTTCTTGTAATTTTTCGGCAGAGGCATGTTCCCACGTCAGCGCAAACCCAATGCTGAGCGTCATGCTTGCCAGATGACCATTATGCAGGTCAAAAGGTCGGTTAAACTCTTGTGACAGTGCCGCGCAGATCCGCTGAACCTCATATTCAGAATGAACGCTATACAGCACCATGGCGAACTCATCGCCGCCAAGTCTGTATGGGTAATGGCGACTCCCCCCAAACTCGGATAACCTTTTTGCGACTTCAATCAGGACCCGATCCCCCGCTGCGTGGCCCCAGGTATCATTAATAAATTTAAAATTGTCGCCATCAAGGAATAACAATGCCGAGCTGCTGTGGGCGGCATCATCATTCATTAGGGCATTTATGCTGCTGCGAAATGCGGCGCGATTTGCCAGACCCGTCAGAGGATCATGTAGTGCAGTACGCAACAGCTGAGCGTTTTTTGCCTGCAGTTTAAGTTGCCACTCCTCCATCTCGTCCAGCAGACTATTAAAGTCCAGGGCAAAGAGATGAAACTCTTCAATGCGTTCCTCTGATACACGCCGTGAAAAGTTACGGTTGGTACGAACATCATGTACCACCTCGGTAATGTTTTGCAGTGCATCCACAACGCCATTGTGTAAATAGCGAGTGAGCATTAATGCAATTCCGGATGCCAACAGAATGCACCCGGTAAGAACGGCCAGCGACAAATAGATGAAATGACTGATAACGCTATCGCGCGCAGTCAATCGTACTTCACCGATGACGTTGCCATTGTGCAAAATCGGCTGAGTGACCGGTTGTGGGAACAGCCAGTGGCTGATCATCCCGCTGATCTTTTCAGTGGTATCCTGCGCGTTATAGCGCCAGGTGGCGATCACCTTCTGGTTTTTATTACGAACTTCTGCAACGGAAAATTGCCCCTGCTGACCCAGTGCCGCCAGCGTTTCAGTTGCTGCAACACTATCAGAAAAGACTAATGCCGCTTCGAGCGTACGGGTCATGGTAGCGGCAGTCAGATCCAGATTCTTTTGCGCATACTGTCTTAATGCCAGCACGGAAGAAATGCTGAGCAGCAGCCAGATCAGCATCATGGTTACCAGAACGCTGATTATGCTGATACGCCGTAATGTTCGCTTAAACGTCGGGCGTGCTATGGGAGAATGGCCCTTATCCATGCTTATTATTCCGTGCAAGCATCAATACGTCTGGACTGACCCTTACGCCGCTGCGTGAAAGGGAATCCATATTTACGGAAAATCTCACATCTTCGTCTTTAATTATGAGGCAAAAGGCGCTGCCAATAACGCATTCGGGGTTCTGTTCAGCAATTAATAACAATGCCTTAGTCGGATATTTATTCTTTAATTCCACCTGATAAGTAGGGGATTCTTTTCCAAAATAAAAACCGTCACACTGCGAAACTAATATTTCTTGTTCCGTACGGATGATGACGGGAAGATAGGGTAATGCGCCTGCACTGGTATCTTTCAGGACACTGGAAAAACGCGATGAAGAGAAAATACACAGTTTTGGGGGCCCGGAAAGTGCAGGCCAGCGTGTATAACTGACGATGCCGGAAACCATAGCGCGTACCGATTTTGCTTCTTCCGTAACGCTTTGGGCATACAGCGGTAATCCGGTCAGGAGCAGTGCCAGTAGAAGTATGAGTCGGTAAGAATAGCTCATGAATAGTTACCTACCAGCGTTTGCTGTAAAACGTCGAAATACATTCAAGATTGTTTGCAACAAAATAACATTATTTTCCTAAGCCGTCATTATTCCTGGAATAATGCTATTGGTGATTTAAGTTAAATCTTAATGGTTTATAAAATATAAACCATTGTTTAATTTAACCTTATCGAGGCAGCGCCCTCGTTTGCCCCTTGCTGCCAGGCGCTGTGTAACTGGTCAACATTTTCGACAGTATCGCAACTGGGCGGAAAAGTTTTCCCGGTCAGGCCTCTGGCATAAACAAAATCCTGCTGGCAGGTTTTACGTTGCCCCTCGGCGTAACCCTTAAGGTATTCCGTACGATCGACGTCGGGGTCATTGTAGTTGTCGGCAAGCGTTTCATTATCTTTAACGGCATAACCCGAAATGGCATCTTGTATCCCGGCGTCGTACCAGTCGGTACCAGTCCAGGTAGGGGCATGGGTGTAGGGGTCTATCTGACATCCGCTAAGAAGTAATAGAAACAAGATGCTGATGAGTTGCTTCATTGCCTGTGCTCCTTCGTTTTTTTAAGCATAGTGGATCTGAAAACTCGGTGGTGTAAATTTAAATGTACATTCATAAGGGCTGTTTTTGCCTTAAAATAACACTATGTAAATTAAAATTTACGGATTGTGGATTGAAATCTTTACCTGTTGTGATATCGTTATTTCCTCCTCGCTGAGGATCAACTATCGCAAACGAGCTAAACAGGATCACCATCATGCAAAAAGACGCGCTGAACAACGTACATATTACCGACGAACAGGTTCTGATGACTCCGGAGCAGCTGAAAGCTGAATTTCCGCTGAGCCAGGAGCAAGAGGCGCAAATCGCCCAGTCGCGTAAAACCATCTCAGATATTATCTCCGGTCGCGATCCGCGCCTGCTGGTCGTATGTGGCCCATGCTCCATTCACGATCCTGAAATGGCGATTGAGTATGCTCGTCGATTTAAAGCCCTTGCCGCAGAGGTCAGCGATAGCCTCTACCTGGTGATGCGCGTCTATTTTGAAAAACCCCGTACCACTGTCGGCTGGAAAGGGTTAATTAACGATCCTCATATGGATGGCTCTTTTGATGTTGAAGCAGGTCTGAAAATTGCGCGTCAGCTGCTGCTTGAACTGGTAAATATGGGACTGCCGCTGGCAACTGAAGCGCTGGATCCAAATAGCCCGCAATACCTGGGTGATCTGTTTAGCTGGTCCGCAATCGGTGCCCGTACTACGGAATCGCAGACTCACCGTGAAATGGCTTCCGGTCTTTCGATGCCGGTTGGCTTTAAGAATGGTACCGACGGTAGCCTGGCGACCGCCATTAACGCCATGCGTGCGGCTGCGCAGTCGCACCGCTTTGTCGGTATTAACCAGGCCGGGCAGGTTGCACTGCTGCAAACACAGGGGAATCCGGACGGTCACGTGATTTTGCGCGGGGGTAAAGCGCCGAACTACAGCCCGGCAGATGTCGCCCAGTGCGAAAAAGAGATGGAGCAGGCGGGACTACGACCTTCTCTGATGGTAGATTGCAGTCATGGTAACTCCAATAAAGATTACCGCCGTCAGCCTGCCGTGGCTGAATCCGTGATTGCACAAATCAAAGATGGCAATCGCTCGATCATTGGCTTGATGATTGAAAGTAATATTCACGAAGGCAACCAGTCTTCCGAACAGCCGCGCAGCGAAATGAAATACGGCGTATCCGTAACTGACGCCTGCATTAGCTGGGAAATGACGGATGCGCTGCTGCGTGAAATTAGCCAGGATTTAAACGGCCAGCTGTCGGCGCGTGTAGCATAAGAGGTTGGTTATGGTTGCTGAATTGACCGCATTACGCGATCAAATTGATGAAGTCGACAAGGCGCTGCTGGATTTACTGGCACGCCGCCTGGAGCTGGTTGCCGAAGTTGGTGAAGTAAAAAGCCGCTTTGGGCTGCCGATCTACGTGCCGGAACGGGAAGCCTCTATGCTGGCCTCTCGTCGCGCGGAAGCGGAAGCCCTTGGCGTGCCGCCGGACCTGATTGAAGATGTGCTACGCCGCGTTATGCGTGAGTCCTACTCCAGTGAGAACGACAAAGGGTTTAAAACGCTTTGTCCTTCTCTGCGGCCGGTGGTGATTGTCGGCGGCGGCGGTCAGATGGGGCGTCTGTTCGAGAAAATGCTCACCCTGTCAGGTTACCAGGTGCGGATCCTGGAACAGCAGGACTGGGATCGCGCGCCGGAGATCGTCTCTGATGCCGGCATGGTGATCGTCAGCGTGCCGATCCACGTCACCGAGCAGGTGATCGCCAAACTACCGCGTCTGCCGTCTGACTGCATCCTGGTGGATCTGGCTTCGGTGAAAAATGGTCCTTTACAGGCGATGCTGGCTGCACATGATGGCCCGGTGGTGGGGTTACACCCAATGTTTGGTCCGGACAGCGGCAGTCTGGCCAAGCAGGTCGTCGTTTGGTGTGACGGACGTCAGCCGGAAGCTTATCAGTGGTTTCTGGAACAGATTCAGGTATGGGGTGCGCGACTGCATCGGATCAGCGCCGTTGAACATGACCAGAACATGGCGTTTATTCAGGCACTGCGTCACTTTGCGACCTTTGCTTACGGTCTGCATTTAGCGGAAGAGAACGTTCAACTGGAGCAGCTGCTGGCGCTCTCTTCGCCGATTTACCGCCTTGAACTGGCGATGGTTGGCCGTCTGTTTGCCCAGGATCCGCAGCTCTATGCTGATATTATTATGTCGTCTGAGAGCAACCTTGCGCTGATTAAACGCTACTACCAACGTTTTGGCGAGGCAATAGGTTTGCTGGAGCAGGGCGATAAGCAAGCGTTTATCGACAGCTTCCGTAAGGTGGAGCACTGGTTTGGCGATTATGCGAAACGCTTCCAGAGTGAAAGCCGTACTTTGTTACGCCAGGCGAATGACAGCCGTCCTTAATTAAGATGCCGGATGGCGGGTTTGCCTTATCCGGCCTTCAAAAATCGTATGAATCGTAGGCCGGATAAGCGTAGCGCCATCCGGCATTGTCAAACGTTAGCTCGGATCGACTGGCACCACGTTCTCACTTGGATAGCATCCCAGTACTTTCATCGAACGCGTAATCTCACCCAGCTCTTTCAATGCTTTTTGCATCTGGGGCGATTCCAGGTTGGCCTGGATATCAAGATAAAACATCTCTTCCCACGGATTGCCGTGAATCGGGCGTGACTCCAGTTTAGTCATAATCAGATTATGGTTACGCAGTACCAGCAGCGCCTCAACCAGCGCACCGGCCTGTTGTCCTGTTGCCATCAACAGGGTTGTTTTTGCCGGAACCTGATCGGAAACATTGATTGCTTTACGTGCCAGCACCACGAAGCGGGTGATGTTTTGCGACTGGTTAGCCTCAATATGCTCGAGAACCTGCAATCCATACAGTACGCCTCCGGCTTCGCTCCCCAGGGCCGCCACGCGCGGTGAGTTAGCCTGCGCAACTTTTTCCATCGCCGCAGAGGTGCTTTCAGTGTACTCAATCTTCCAGTGCGGGTAGCGATTCAGGAACTTGCTGCACTGCTGGAACGGCTGCGGATGGCTATATACCGTTTCAATGGTCTCAAGATCCGTCGTGCCAGACACCAGTACACAGTGGTCTATCGTAATGGTCATCTCGCCAACGATAGACAGGCTGGTGTGCTGCAGCAGGTCGTAAACGTCGTTAATCCCACCGGAGCTGGTGTTTTCAATCGGTACCACAGCATAGTCAGCCTGTCCGGTTTCGACCTGATTAAAGATATCGGCAAATTTTGCGCACCCGCTTTCAATAAATTGTTCAAAATGGCGGGCAGCGTATTGACGTGCTGCGAGGTGAGAATATGACCCTTTTGGCCCAAGGAAGGCCACGCGCGCGGAGTGTGGGTTAATTTTGTTCAGGTGCTGCTGGAGCAGAGCCTGTTGAGTCAGGACGGAATCTTCGATTATGAGCTGGAACAGGCGAGTAATGTAGTGAGCATCAAGATGATGTGCTTTGCCAAGCTGAATGAGTCGGTCCAAAAGGTCACGTTCACGGTCGATATCACGAACCGGACGATGCGAAAGCAGTTTGGCTTTACCAACTTCTACGGCCAGTCCACGTCGCTCAGCCAGCAGGGCCAGTAATTTTTCATCCAGCGTGCTGATCTTATCGCGCAGCGCCAGCAATGGGTTTTCCGATGTCATAGTGTTGCCTTTCTTGTTATCAATAAAAAAGGCCTCCCGTTGTGGGAGGCCTTATTGTTCGTCTTCGCATTCTTTATCACACGACGAAACGCCTCCCATTCAGGGGAAGGTAAAAAAGAATGCGAAGAAGAACGGGACAAGTTTCATGTAATTTTCCTTTGGCTACGTCAGTAAAGTACCCGTACTGTTTTCACCCTGTCAACAAAAAACGCGCCCGAAGGCGCGTTGGCGATACACTCAATGTAAGGGACTACTCTTCTTCTGCTTCGACGAAGTTGGCGTCTTTGACTGAAGTTGTTGCACGACGGGCTTCGCCTTTGTGCTGCACTTTATTGAGCTGCCGTTCCAGCTTGTTGATCAAATCGTTAATTGCGGTGTACATATCCTCGTGTTTTGCGCTGGCGACCAGATGTCCGTTCGGTGTATTGATGGTGGCATCAGCAATGAAACCCTGTGGCTCCTTAGACAGAATGATATGTGGATTAATCAGATGAGTTTGCCATTTTTCAAGTTTGGCGAGACGGTCTGCGACATGCTGGCGAATTGCCGGAGTAATTTCCATTTGTTTACTGGTAATGTTCATTGTCATAAATTTTACCTCTTGTCTTTCCCGTCTTGGTGATTCCAGCATACCGTTCCTAATGTCAAAATGTGTGATCTGAATCACATTATTTTGTCGCTTTTTGTCAAGAAAACCTTTTTGTGAGGCACCGCAGGAACAGGCGATTTTTTACTTGAGGAATACCTGAAAGCAGGCCATATTTGATGGGATGCGTCGGAGCTAAACCGCTTCAGTTGTGGCGTTAACGGATAAAAAAACGGCAGCCCTTGGGCTGCCGTTTTGCATTCTGAGGCAAATCAGGTATTGCTGCTGTTGGCAGCAATGATTTTCGCGACTTTTTCTGCCTGCGCATTCATCTGCATCTGGCGATAAGCGTTTTCCATCAACGGCAGGGCATTACGTGTTGCCTGGGTATCCGGGTAGTCGCGCAGCATGCCTTCCACACGGTTTACCACGGCAACCCATGCGCCGCGGGCAGTGTAGTATTCTGCAACGGAGTATTCATACTTCGCCAGGCGGTCTTTCAGGAACACCAGACGTTTGGTGGCGTCAGTGGTGTACTGGCTATTCGGATACCCACGCACCAGTTTGGAAAAGTCATTAAACGCAGCTCGGGCATGTTGCGGATCGCGATCGCTACGATCAACACCAAAGAATCCTTGCAGTGCGCTATCATCCAACGCCATATTGGTCAGGCCACGCATATACATGACATAATCAATGTTAGGGTGTGTCGGGTTAAGACGGATAAAACGATCGATGGCAGCCTGAGCAAGTGGCAGATCGGCGTTTTTGTAGTAGGCGTAGATGAGATCTAATTGCACCTGCTGAGAATACGGTCCAAATGGATAACGGTTATCCAACGCTTCCAATTGCGTTATTGCCTGTTTCCAGTTACCGTCCTGCAGCTTTTGCTGAGCAGTCGCGTAGATTTCATTTGGCGGATTATCGGGCACCTCTTCCTTTGAACCAGAGCAACCCGCCAAAAACAGGCTCAACGTGGCTGCTGCCACCAGATATTTCATGCGCGTCATGACGTTTTGACTTTCCTCAAAATGTAATACGGGAGATTCTCTGTTCCTGCTCCCGGTTAAGACCAGCTACAATAGCACACTATATTAAACGGCAAAGCCGTAAAACCCAACGTTAAACGAAGAAGCAGTTTATGGCACAACGAGTAGAACTCACCGCAACAGTCTCCGAAAATCAGCTCGGTCAACGCTTAGATCAGGCTTTGGCCGAATTGTTCCCTGATTATTCGCGATCGCGCATAAAAGAATGGATCCTCGACCAGCGCGTACTGGTAAATGACCAACTTTGCGATAAACCGAAAGAAAAAGTGTTGGGTGGAGAGCGTGTCTCCATCAATGCAGAAATTGATGAAGAGGTTCGTTTTGAACCTCAGGATATCCCACTGGATATCGTTTATGAAGATGACGATATTCTTGTCATTAACAAACCCCGTGACCTTGTAGTGCATCCGGGCGCCGGGAATCCTGATGGTACGGTATTGAATGCGTTACTGCATTACTACCCGCCAATCGCGGATGTTCCTCGTGCAGGTATCGTGCACCGTCTGGATAAAGACACGACCGGATTAATGGTGGTGGCAAAAACGGTTCCGGCGCAAACACGTTTGGTGGAGTCGTTGCAGCTGCGCGAAATTACCCGTGAGTACGAAGCCGTGGCAATTGGTCACATGACTGCTGGCGGAACCGTTGAGGAACCGATTAGCCGTCACCCGACCAAGCGTACGCACATGGCGGTACACCCAATGGGGAAACCGGCGGTAACGCACTATCGCATTATGGAACACTTCCGTGTGCACACGCGTCTGCGGTTGCGTCTGGAAACCGGACGTACGCACCAGATCCGCGTGCACATGGCACATATCACTCATCCGCTGGTGGGCGATCAGGTTTACGGCGGTCGTCCACGTCCACCGAAAGGCGCTTCTGACGAATTTATCTCCGTACTGCGTAAGTTCGACCGTCAAGCGCTGCACGCGACCATGCTGCGTTTGTATCACCCGATTTCCGGTATCGAAATGGAATGGCATGCGCCGATCCCACAAGATATGGTGCAGTTGATTGAAGTGATGCGCGCTGATTTCGAAGAACATAAGGATGATATTGCCTGGCTATGAGTAAGCTAATTGTCCCGCAGTGGCCGATACCGCAAGGTGTCGCGGCGTGTAGTTCTACCCGTATTGGCGGAGTTAGTATGCCGCCTTACGATTCGCTGAATCTGGGCGCCCATTGCGGCGATAACCCGGAACATGTTGAAGAGAACCGCAAACGACTGTTTGCTGCGGGCAATCTGCCGTCAAAGCCAGTCTGGCTGGAGCAGGTCCACGGTAAGGATGTCCTGAAACTGACCGGCGAGCCTTACGCCTGCAAACGCGCAGATGCGTCGTACAGCAACACGCCGGGTACCGTGTGTGCGGTGATGACCGCTGATTGTTTGCCGGTGTTGTTTTGCAACCGTGCCGGAACCGAAGTTGCTGCGGCCCATGCGGGTTGGCGCGGATTATGCGCCGGCGTGCTGGAAGAGACGGTGGCGTGTTTTGCCGACAAACCTGAAAACATTATTGCCTGGCTAGGCCCGGCGATAGGTCCAAACGCGTTTGAAGTTGGACCAGAAGTCCGCGAGGCGTTCATGACGAAAGATCCGCAAGCGGACCTCGCATTTGTACCGCGTGGCGACAAGTATCTGGCGGATATCTACCAGCTTGCGCGCCAGCGTCTGTCCAGTGTCGGGGTAGAGAACATCCACGGCGGCGACCGTTGCACCTTCAGCGAAAGTGAGACGTTCTTCTCTTATCGTCGCGACAATACCACGGGTCGTATGGCAAGTTTTATTTGGCTGATATAACCTAAAGAATCAAGACGATCCGGTACGTGTAATTTTCTTTTCACATAATTCAGGTCATTCACCTTGAATAATTGAGGGATGACCTCATTTAATCTCCAGTAGCAATTTTGACCTGTTATGGGAGGAGTTATGCGTCTGGATCGTCTTACTAATAAATTCCAGCTTGCTCTTGCCGATGCCCAGTCACTCGCATTGGGGCACGACAATCAATTCATCGAACCACTTCATCTAATGAGCGCCTTGCTGAATCAGGAAGGGGGATCGGTACGTCCTTTATTAACGTCTGCTGGCATTAATGCTGGCCAGTTACGTACAGCCATTGACCAGGCGTTGAGCCGTTTGCCACAGGTAGAAGGTACCGGTGGCGATGTGCAGCCTTCTCAGGAACTGGTGCGTGTACTGAATCTTTGCGACAAGCTGGCGCAAAAACGTGGGGACAACTTTATTTCGTCAGAACTGTTCGTTCTGGCGGCGCTTGAGTCACGCGGTACGCTGACCGACTTATTAAAATCAGCAGGCGCGACGACCGCCAATATCACTCAGGCAATTGAACAAATGCGTGGAGGTGAAAGCGTGAATGACCAGGGGGCTGAAGACCAACGTCAGGCCTTGAAAAAATATACCGTCGATCTGACCGAACGTGCCGAACAGGGCAAACTCGATCCGGTCATCGGCCGTGATGAAGAAATTCGCCGTACCATTCAGGTGCTGCAACGTCGTACTAAAAATAACCCGGTGTTAATCGGTGAACCCGGTGTCGGTAAAACCGCCATCGTTGAAGGGCTGGCCCAACGCATCATCAATGGTGAAGTGCCGGAAGGCTTAAAAGGCCGTCGTGTATTGGCGCTGGATATGGGCGCGCTGGTTGCTGGGGCCAAATATCGTGGTGAGTTCGAAGAACGTTTAAAAGGTGTGCTGAACGATCTCTCGAAACAGGAAGGCAACGTCATTCTGTTTATCGACGAATTGCATACCATGGTTGGGGCGGGTAAAGCCGATGGCGCAATGGACGCCGGGAACATGCTGAAACCAGCACTGGCTCGCGGGGAACTGCACTGCGTAGGCGCAACAACGCTTGATGAATATCGCCAGTACATCGAAAAAGATGCGGCGCTGGAACGTCGTTTCCAGAAAGTGTTTGTGGCTGAACCTTCAGTGGAAGACACCATCGCAATCTTGCGTGGCCTGAAAGAACGTTATGAACTGCACCATCATGTGCAGATTACTGACCCGGCGATTGTTGCGGCTGCTACGCTGTCTCATCGATATATTGCCGATCGTCAGTTGCCGGATAAAGCTATCGACCTTATTGACGAAGCGGCATCCAGCATTCGTATGCAGATTGACTCCAAGCCGGAGGAACTCGACAGACTCGACCGCCGTATTATCCAGCTCAAACTGGAACAGCAGGCATTAATGAAAGAGTCTGATGAGGCAAGTAAAAAACGTCTCGATATGCTCAACGAAGAGCTGGACGACAAAGAACGCCAGTATTCTGAGTTAGAGGAAGAGTGGAAAGCTGAAAAAGCTTCCCTCTCGGGAACGCAAACTATCAAGGCTGAGCTGGAGCAGGCAAAAATCGCCATCGAACAGGCGCGCCGCGTTGGCGACCTGGCGCGGATGTCTGAACTGCAGTACGGCAAAATTCCTGAACTGGAAAAACAACTGGAAGCAGCCACCCAGTCTGAAGGCAAAACCATGCGTCTGCTGCGTAATAAAGTTACGGATGCAGAAATTGCTGAGGTGCTGGCGCGCTGGACCGGGATCCCAGTTGCTCGCATGCTGGAAGGCGAACGAGAAAAACTGTTGCGTATGGAGCAGGAGCTGCACAGCCGCGTGATTGGTCAGAACGAAGCGGTGGAAGCCGTTTCTAACGCCATCCGTCGTAGCCGTGCGGGCTTGTCCGATCCGAATCGTCCGATTGGTTCATTCCTGTTCCTTGGTCCAACCGGTGTCGGTAAAACCGAACTGTGCAAAGCGCTGGCAAACTTTATGTTCGACAGTGACGATGCAATGGTGCGTATCGATATGTCCGAGTTTATGGAGAAACACTCGGTGTCTCGTCTGGTTGGGGCACCTCCGGGATATGTCGGTTATGAAGAGGGGGGTTACCTGACGGAAGCAGTACGTCGTCGTCCTTACTCTGTCATCTTGTTGGATGAAGTGGAGAAAGCACACCCGGATGTGTTCAACATTCTGCTGCAGGTGCTTGACGATGGTCGTTTGACTGACGGACAGGGGAGAACGGTCGACTTCCGTAATACGGTTGTCATCATGACCTCGAACCTGGGGTCCGATCTGATCCAGGAACGCTTCGGCGAGTTGGATTACGGTCACATGAAAGATATGGTGCTGGGCGTCGTGAGCCACAACTTCCGCCCGGAATTCATCAACCGTATAGATGAGGTTGTTGTATTCCATCCGCTGGGTGAGCAGCACATTGCTTCTATTGCTCAGATCCAGTTGCAGCGTCTGTACAAACGTCTGGAAGAGCGTGGCTATGAAATCCATATTTCTGACGAGGCGCTTAAACTGCTGAGCGCGAATGGTTACGATCCAGTGTATGGCGCGCGTCCATTGAAACGTGCTATCCAGCAGCAGATCGAAAACCCGCTGGCGCAGCAAATTCTGTCTGGTGAACTGATTCCAGGCAAAACGATTCGTCTGGAAGTGAATGACGATCGCATAGTGGCAGTGCAGTAAGTCACAAAACAACAATAAACGGGCCCTGCGGGGCTCGTTTTTGTTTAAAATCCAGGCAGAAATGGATGTGTTGATTGAAAAGTAATCGCTTGATAAGTTTTTTATATTTTTAACTTGTCAGCCTGAAATAACTCCCTATAATGCGCCTCCACTGACACGGAACAACGGATTACAAGCCGCCGGGTCAGCGGGGTTCCACTGAGAGCTCCGGCGAAGAAAGCGAAATTAAATGCTTGACTTCGTAGCGGGATGGCGTAATATGCACACCCCGCGCCGCTGAGAAAAAGCGAAGCGGCACTGCTCTTTAACAATTTATCAGACAATCTGTGTGGGCACTCGAAGATACGGATTCTTAACGTCGCAAGACGAAAAATGAATACCAAGTCTCAACGAGTGAACACGTAATTCATTACGAAGTTTAATTCATTGAGCATCAAACTTTTAAATTGAAGAGTTTGATCATGGCTCAGATTGAACGCTGGCGGCAGGCCTAACACATGCAAGTCGAACGGTAGCACAGAGGAGCTTGCTCCTTGGGTGACGAGTGGCGGACGGGTGAGTAATGTCTGGGAAACTGCCCGATGGAGGGGGATAACTACTGGAAACGGTAGCTAATACCGCATAACGTCGCAAGACCAAAGAGGGGGACCTTCGGGCCTCTTGCCATCGGATGTGCCCAGATGGGATTAGCTAGTAGGTGGGGTAACGGCTCACCTAGGCGACGATCCCTAGCTGGTCTGAGAGGATGACCAGCCACACTGGAACTGAGACACGGTCCAGACTCCTACGGGAGGCAGCAGTGGGGAATATTGCACAATGGGCGCAAGCCTGATGCAGCCATGCCGCGTGTATGA
>NZ_JAOWHG010000037.1:28762-50442 GCF_030332745.1 Citrobacter sp. Cpo074 | reverse complement strand
GGCATCATCACCGGGATGGAAACCGGGGAAAACAACGGCTGGCAGATGAACTACAGCCTGACTATTTCGCCTCCGCTCTGGCGCTGTGGCCTGCGACAGAACTTCCGTATCTTTCAGCAGCAGGATATCCTGGCCATTTCCACCACCCTGCTGACTGAAAACGGCGTCACCGACTGGGTGCCCTCCTTTTATGAATCCCACCCGGCGCGGGAGTTCTGCGTTCAGTACGGTGAAACCGACCTCGGCTTTCTCATCCGACTGTGGGCTGAAGAGGGCATTTTCTTCTTTGACTGGTTCCACCCGACCAGCCCCGACCAGAAACTGGTGCTCTGTGATGACGTGGCCGGGGTCTCCACGCTGGGTGAGATGTCCTTTAACCCGAATACCCGCGAAGTCGCCACGGAATGCATCAGCGAGTTTCGTTACCGGGCGCAGGTACGCCCTTCCTCGGTGGAAAACCAGGATTACACCTTCAAAGCTCCTGGCTGGCCGGCTTACTTCAGCCATCACGCCCCGAACCTGAACGGTCAGCGCACCCAGTATGAAATCTTCGACTGGCCGGGACGCTTCAAGGACGAGCAGCACGGTCAGGACTTTGCCCGCTACCAGGCAGAAGGCCACCGGCAGGATGCTGAAACCGCTGCCTGCGAGAGTAACTCCCCGAAACTGTGGCCCGGAAAACGTTTCACCCTCACCGGCCACCCTTCATTAACGCTGAACCGGGAGTGGCAGGTCACCGGCAGTGTGCTGAAAGGAAAGCAGCCACAGGCGCAGCATGGCCACCAGGGTGAAGGCACCAAGCTCAGTAACAGCCTGGACGTCATCCCGGCTGACCGGACTTGGCGAGCTTCCCCCCTGCCCAAACCCGCCGTTGACGGCCCACAGAGTGCCATTGTCACCGGCCCGGCGGGCGAGGAAATCTTCTGCGACGAGCATGGCCGCGTGCGGGTGCGTTTTCATTGGGACCGCTATTGTCCGGGGAACGAAGACAGCTCCTGCTGGATACGGGTGTCGCAGGCATGGGCCGGAGCCGGGTTTGGCAACCTCGCCATCCCGCGCGTGGGCCAGGAAGTGATTGTGGACTTCCTCAACGGCGACCCGGACCAGCCGATTATTATGGGTCGCACCTACCACCAGGATAACCGCTCACCGGGCAGCCTGCCGGGCACCAAAACGCAGATGGCCATCCGCTCGAAAACTTACAAAGGCGGTGGTTTTAACGAGCTGCGCTTCGAGGATGCGACGGGCCAGGAGCAGGTCTATATCCATGCGCAGAAGAACATGGATACCGAGGTGCTGAACAACCGCACCACTGATGTGAAAGTCGACCACACGGAAACCATCGGCAATAACCAGAATATCACCGTGAAACTCGGACAGACGGTGAAGGTGGGTAAAGAAAATGCAGGCGGGCATGACCAGACCATCACCGTGGCGCATGACCGGAGCATTACGGTACGCAACGACCAGACGCTGAAGGTGAAGAACGACCGGATGGTGAGCATCAGCCATGATGACGGGCTGTATGTGGCGAATGACCGTAAGGTGACGGTGGACGGGAAACAGGAGAACAGCACGTGCGGCGACCATATCAGTCTGGTGAAAGGCAGCCACAGTCTGGAAGTAAAAGGCGACCTGGCGCGGAAGGTGTCGGGGGCGCTGGGGATAAAAGTGGAAGACGATATTGTCCTGGAGAGCAGCAGCCAGATAAGCCTGAAAGTGGGCGGTTCGTTTGTGGTTATCCACCCGGGTGGCGTGGACATTATGGGGCCGAAGATAAACCTCAACAGTGGGGGCAGTCCGGGAGCGCCAGTAGGGACTCTGCAACCAGGCTTATTGAAGTCGCTGTCAGATGAGGACAGTGGTTCCGAGGATTCTGGTGGGGCAAACGAATCGGATCAGACAACAACTGAACCTGAATTAAATCATATGTTTGGGTCCATAAAAGGTATTGATGGTATTCAAAGTAAAGAGCTTGTATTCAGACGGTTTACTGAAGAGGAATAAAAGTGACTGGCAAACCCACCCCATTTTTTGATGAACCACAGGATAAACCAACAAAATATGATGGCCTATTTGGCTGGTCTGCTGACTGGAAATGTTATCTTGATCAGGAGGATAAGCCTGTACCATTAGATGATATCTGGTCATTGTCACCGGATAAGCGTAGCGTGGTTGTTCTTAAAGGAGATACGCTTGGACAAATTGCAAGTGAATATAACTGTTCTGTTGAGGAACTTACTGAATATAATAACATAAAAAACCCGGAGTTGATCTACCCCGGACAGGTAATAAATATTCCTCAATGTCATTACACTCTAACTGACGCAGAAAAAAAGAAAGATGATAACCAATGTTCGTTATCGTTATCTTTTGAAGATCTGATAGAAAAGCCTCTTTCCGGATTGAAGGTTAAAGTAACATCAGCACTGGGTGAGGTTTTCGAGTTTATAACTGACGGTCTGGGAAAGATTGATGAATTTACAGTGCAAGCCGAATCTGAAATTACAATAACCGTGTCCAGTGGTATGGGGAAGATAAAGGAGGTTGCCAGATTCATATCTCAGGAAGGTAAATTAAATGCTATTATTTCAAGCCCCAAGGTAAGAGTAAAAGGAAAAAGTGCAGCAATAACCGGTCCGGCAGGCAATGCTGACAGTAAAAGTGATGAAATTAATAAAATCAACGTTGGCCGAGACTCTGAGGGCACGCCCAGAGTTCATATAAACCATACCTGCCCTAACAGTTATGATCTTATGCTAGGTAAGAATGTTATTTACTGGAATGAGATTATTCGCGCATCTGAGCGGAGTGGCATTATACCTCAGAGTATTGCGGCAGTTATTCATGCTGAAGCGGCTAAATATCGTGGTGGCGTCTGGAAACCAACTTCAGTGTGTAAGGATTCTAAAAAATCGACAAAAGAAAATACGGTATATAAAAGTTCAGCGGCGGGTATGACGCAGTTCTTAAATGGGACATGGATGACGGAGACGTTAAGGGATGGAACATATCTTTATGAAAAAGCCACTGAACAAGGACTGGTAGCAGATAAACCCTTGCTGAATAAAAAAGGAGAGGTAGTAAAAAACAAAAAAGGCGAGGTGGTGAATGAAAAAAAATTTCAGGTCTCTAAAGACAACTGGAAAAATCTTGATGAATTAAAAAACGGCAGATATATAACAGGCGTAACGCCATACCCTGCTCACGCAACGGCAGATGTGCAACAATGGTTAAACCTGCGTTTTAAACCTGAATATGCGATTATGGCCGCAGTTGATTATGGCATCCAAAATTTAGCATTACTGAAAAAGGCAGGATATAATATTGACGGGCTTAATGATGCTGAAAAAGCCAAGATTATATATTTAACACATCACCTTGGCCTGAGTGACGCAAAACATTTTATTGAAAATAAAATTACTGAAAGTGCCGCATGCAGACTATTAACAGCGCAAATCGGAGAGGAGTTAGCCATTTCGAAAGCCAAAAAAAATGGAGGGTATGTTAAAACACATAGAGAGTGGTTAATAGATTATATAGATAATAACATTGATATAGGAACATATTTTTGTCCCGAGTTAATTAATTCATTGAAATTAAAAATTTCTAAGTTAAAATCAATTATAAATAAAATTCAAGAGATAGAAAAATGAATACGATTACTAAATGTTTTTTTATACTGTTGATATTTTCATCTATATGTTTTGCAGATTGCATTCGTGAGGCGAATTCATGTTATTCCACCCGACTTGGCTTGCTTGAGCAGCAGTCCGGAGCAGAATCAAGCGATGGTTATTCGCATCTGACCCTTAATGGCGTGGAAATGTACAAAACAAAAACCGATTTACTGGCATTTAACTTTGATGATGATGGAGTCTTTAAGAATAAAAAATATTTTACGACCAAGACTATTTTCACATTCATTCCAGCTGAACCGTGTAGACATAAAGAGTATTATGGGTATTGCCGCGTAAGTGTAGTTCTCGATTTCTCTGGCGACAAGCCCGTTATTTCCAACGAATTTATTTCAGATTCGGGGAGTTCGGTTATCGACTGGGTCTCATGGGGAAAAGCAAATGCGATCATTGTATTTGAGGATGGATCAAAATTTAAATATATGAACGGACATGTTGAGCGCGTCATTAAATAGAATCATCTCATACTTACGCTGACTAAATATTATGAAGGTTCCTCATGCCCACAGCAGCCCGACTTAATGACAAAGGCACCCAGCACGATGGTTATCACGAAACCGTCATTACTGCGGGTTCTCCAACGGTTTCTGTCAATGGACTACCCGCTGCACGTATGGGCGACCCGCTGACACCGCATTCTAAACCGGAACACCCGCCCCATCCGCGTAAAATCGCGGGCGGTTCCGCCACGGTATTTATTGACGGCCTGCCTGCCGCCAGAAGCGGTGATGCCATTGACTGCGGCGGCGTGGTTATCGGCAGCGGTACAGTCAACATCGGTTGATATACGCTGATATAAAAGGGAAAAAGTTATATCACTAAAATGGACAGCGCTTAACACTGGAAGTGGAGGGGGCATGGTGATTGACACTGCCGTTGTCGGTTTATAGCGGTCAAGTAATACTGGTCACTGGTTAGCTAAATTTTTTGCAAATCAGAACCTGCGATGTGCCAGCAGAGTCGAGCACAACATAAAATTACTCTGCTTTTAACTAGAGGGCAGGGTTCCCCGTAATTTTTAGCTTTCTATGCTAATTGTTACACTTATGTTGCCCTGCCGATCACTTAATCGTGTTTGCTCACCCCGTAATGCCTTTTCTGCGATACAATGCCTTCAGGTTATAAATCGGAGAGTAAGGCATGCCACACCCTGCGTTAACGCAACTGCGTGCGCTGCGTTATTTTGATGCGATCCCGGCGCTGGACGCCCAACTGCTCGACTGGTTGTTATTGGAAGATTCCATGACCAAACGTTTTGAGCAGCAGGGGAAAAAGGTCACCGTAACGTTGATTCGCGAAGAATTCGTTGGGCAAAATGAGGTGGCTGAAGAACTGACGCTGCTGCCTAAAGAGTCTCGTTATTGGTTACGAGAAATCCTGTTATGCGCGGATGGTGAACCCTGGCTTGCCGGACGGACTGTGGTGCCTGAATCAACCTTGTGCGGCCCTGAACTGGCCTTACAGAACCTGGGGAAAACCCCGCTCGGACGCTACCTGTTTACGTCATCGACATTGACCCGAGATTTTATTGAGATTGGCCGCGATGCAGCGCTGTGGGGGCGTCGTTCCCGCCTGCGGCTGAGCGGTAAGCCACTGATGCTTACCGAGCTTTTTCTGCCTGCGTCGCCGTTGTACTGAGAGGAAGATAAAGATGGAGTGGAGTCTGACGCAGAATAAGCTGCTGGCGTTTCACCGCTTGATGCGTACGGATAAGCCAATCGGCGCCTTACTGCTGCTCTGGCCTACGCTGTGGGCTCTGTGGGTGGCGACCCCAGGCATGCCGCAACTGTGGATCCTGGCGGTTTTTGTCGCTGGCGTTTGGTTAATGCGCGCCGCCGGATGCGTGGTGAATGATTATGCCGACAGGAAATTTGACGGGCACGTCAAACGCACCGCGAATCGACCGCTGCCGAGCGGGGCTGTCACCGAGAAAGAAGCCCGAACGCTGTTTGTGGTACTGGTGCTGCTGGCCTTCCTGCTGGTTTTGACCCTCAACACGATGACCATTTTGTTGTCCGTTGCGGCATTAGCATTAGCGTGGGTTTACCCATTTATGAAGCGCTATACGCATCTGCCGCAGGTGGTGCTGGGGGCGGCGTTTGGCTGGTCGATCCCGATGGCGTTCGCCGCCGTGAGTGAATCCGTACCGCTGAGCTGCTGGCTAATGTTCCTCGCCAATATCCTCTGGGCGGTGGCCTATGATACGCAGTACGCCATGGTTGACCGGGATGATGACCTGAAGATCGGCATTAAATCGACCGCGATCCTGTTCGGTCAGAACGACAAGCTGATTATTGGTATTTTGCAGGTAGGCGTGCTGGCGCTGATGGCGCTGGTGGGCTGGCTAAACGGGTTGGGACTGGGCTATTACTGGTCTCTGCTGGTGGCGGGCGCGCTGTTTGTCTATCAGCAGAAACTGATCGTTAACCGTGAACGTGATGCCTGCTTTAAAGCGTTTATGAACAATAACTACGTCGGCCTGGTGCTGTTCTTAGGCCTGGCAATGAGCTACTGGCATTTTTGATTTTGGCTTAGCCTGCAAAATAAAAAACCGGTCATTCCGACCGGTTTTTTTATGCTTACTCGCCCTGAGTGGCGCTCTCGATGGTCAGACGCACATCTGACGTGACCAGTTCGGCCAGCATCTGATAGATCTTCATCGTCTCTTCCGGTTCGGCATCTCCGGTATCGCTGATGAATCCCTCGTCACGCAGCGTCAGCACCAGAGAGCTGAACACGGCTTTATCGAAGAATTCCGGCGCGTTAATGCCGTGCAGCACTGAGAGGCGTTGCGCCACGGTGCGGCTTTCTTTCTCCAGCGTGCCACGGTTGATGGACGGGTTCGCGCTCAGCAGCCAGAAGGTAATGGCGTAGCGCTGCAACGTCTCGCGAGCACCTGCGGCCAGCAGCTGTAGCGTGCGGGAGCGGGCTGGATTGATATGCAGTTCGTCATCGGTCAGGGTGATGAGTCCCTGGCGCTGCATTTCGCTGGCCAGTTCGTCAATCACCCCGGCAAGCTCATCACGCTCCCAGCGTAAGAACAGCTCCGCTTTTAACATCGGGTACAGCGCATCAATATGCTGCTGCAACGCGGCGCGTGAAATACGACGATGCTGAGTCACAATGGCTGCCATCAACGAAGGCAGAACCAGCATATGCGCAATGTTATTGCGGTAGTAAGTCATCAAGACCGCCTGCTCGCGCGGCAGAATAATGATGTCACCGATAGTGTCTTTCTCGACCTCAAACTTGTTCATCTGCAAGGCGTGGTCGATCAGTTCACTGGCGCTCTGTGCCGGCACCGTCGAATCCGCAGCATACGGCACGTTGCGCAGCAGGCTCAGGTAGCAGTCGAGTTGTTCGGTCAGCTGTTCACGGGTCAGAGAGCGCTGGCGAGATGCCAGTAAAGCAGTACAGCACAGGTTCATGGCGTTGGCCGCGCCTGCGTTGTTAATGCGCACCATCAAATCGGCGGCAATGTTATTCACCGTCGGCGTCAGCCAGGCCGGGCGGATAGACTCGATAGGGTCGATAGATTCACGCCACTCCGGCACATGCTGGTTGAGGTAAGTCATCAATGGCATTGGTTCACCAAAGTTGACGTAGCCCTGACCCAGGTTACGCAGCTTGCTTAAGCCACGCAGCATTTGCGGCAGGCTTTCTTTCTCTTTCGTCGCGCCACGCAGCTCTTTTGCGTAGGTGCCCACTTCCATTACGTGCTCATAGCCGATGTAAATAGGAACGAGGGTAATCGGACGTGTACCGCCGCGCAGCATCGCCTGAATAGTCATCGACAGCGTGCCGGTTTTCGGGTCGAGCAGACGACCGGTACGTGAACGGCCCCCTTCGACAAAGTACTCAACCGAGTAGCCGCGGCTGAACAGCTCGCCCAGGTATTCGCGGAAAACGGTGGAATAGAGCTTGTTGCCCTTGAAGGTACGACGAATAAAGAACGCGCCCAGACGGCGGAAAATCGGACCCGCTGGCCAGAAGTTCAGGTTGATACCGGCTGCGATGTGCGGCGGCACCAGACCCTGGTGGTACAGAACGTACGACAGCAGCATATAGTCCATATGGCTGCGGTGGCACGGAACGTACACGATTTCATGCCCATCGTGCGCCAACTGGCGTACACGTTCAGCATTGTGAACGTTAATCCCCTGATACAGACGGTTCCAGGTAAAGCCCAGAATACGGTCCGTCAAACGAATCATTTCGTAGGAGAAGTTGGCGGCAATCTCTTCCATCAGCGCAATGGCATTTTGCTGCGCTTTTTCGTGGGAGATTTTTTTACTGCGCGCTTCATCTTCTACCGCACGAGCGATCGCTTTTGAAGCTAACAGCTTATTAAACAGATCCTGGCGGGCAGGGAGGCGCGGGCCGACAGCGGCCAGGCGCTGGCGAGCAAAGTGCATACGCGCCACGCGTGCCAGCTTCTGGGCGATGATCTTATCCGTACCGTGTTCATCCGCCATACGGCGCAGAGAGACCGACGGAGAGAAGCGGACAAAACTGTCGCGACCCAGCCAGGACACCGCAAAGAATTTCTGTACGCCGTTTAGCATACGTAACGGCGGATTGACCTCGCCTTTTTCACGCCCCGGCGCACGGCCAAACATCACCGAAACCGGCACCATCTGCACATCCAGATCTGGATTGCTGCGATGCAAGTCGAGATAGTTGTGGAACAGCTTGATGGACTCTTCTTTCGGCGTGTAATAGGTGAATACACGCGGACCGCCGTGAATAAACACGTAGCGCGGTAACAGCGTTCCGTCTATCTCTAGTGGTTCCAGGGGATCGGGGAGGTCGTGCACCAGACATTGGGCACGCAGCGTCAGCAAGTCAGCTTTCGAATTGTACGGTAGGACGTACATAATGGGACGCGAAGTATCGAGTCCCAATTCCGGAGCAGGTTCTGCTGGAATAGACTTGCTTTTTACCAGGACGCTTAATGGTAAATTCAGTAATTTGTAGTAAATTCGTGGCCAGCCGGACATAAACGATGTAAAGCCTCTGGTTAATAATGCAAATGCGCTGCAAGGATATCAGAAAGTTTAGTGAATTTCTGTGGTATCCGGTCATACTTCGCGCTGCTTTGCCACACCCTGAACAAACGGGGTAACGTTACAATGACATTGACGCTAATAATGTAAAAAGGTTCTTTTTGATGGCCAATAATACCACTGGATTCACCCGAATTATCAAAGCTGCAGGTTATTCCTGGAAAGGTTTTCGCGCCGCATGGATTAATGAGGCGGCATTCCGTCAGGAAAGTGTTGCTGTCCTGCTGGGCGTCGCCATCGCCTGCTGGCTGGATGTTGATGCAATTACCCGCGTGTTGTTGATTGGTTCTGTGATGCTGGTGATGATCGTTGAAATCCTCAACAGTGCGATTGAAGCGGTGGTTGATCGTATTGGTTCTGAGTATCACGAACTTTCCGGTCGGGCGAAAGATATGGGGTCGGCTGCGGTATTGCTGTCTATTTTTGTCGCTCTAATCACCTGGGGCATCCTGTTGTGGTCGCATTTGCGATAAGGCTTCCACAACTGCATAAATCTCCTGTTTTTTGTGCAGTTTGCGGTTCCAAAATCGCCTTTAGCTGTATATACTCACAGCATAACTGTATATACACCCAGGGGGCGGAATGAAAGCGTTAACGGCCAGGCAACAAGAGGTGTTTGATCTCATTAGAGATCACATCAGCCAGACAGGTATGCCACCGACGCGTGCGGAGATCGCGCAGCGTTTGGGGTTCCGTTCCCCAAACGCAGCTGAAGAACACCTGAAAGCGCTGGCGCGTAAAGGTGTGCTGGAAATTGTATCCGGCGCATCGCGCGGTATTCGACTGTTGCAGGAAGAAGAAGAAGGGTTACCGCTTGTGGGGCGCGTGGCAGCCGGTGAGCCACTTCTGGCGCAGCAGCACATCGAAGGCCACTATCAAGTCGATCCTTCACTGTTCAAACCGAACGCCGATTTTCTTCTGCGCGTTAGCGGTATGTCGATGAAAGATATCGGGATTATGGACGGTGATTTACTCGCTGTGCATAAAACCCAGGACGTGCGTAACGGACAGGTTGTTGTTGCCCGTATTGATGATGAAGTTACGGTTAAGCGTCTGAAAAAGCAGGGTAACAAGGTTGAACTTCTGCCAGAAAACAGTGAATTTAAACCTATCGTTGTCGACCTGCGCGAACAAAACTTCACTATTGAAGGGCTGGCAGTAGGCGTTATCCGTAACGGTGAATGGCTGTAATTTTCTGTTGAATCCCTGTAGGCCGGATAAGACGATGACGTCGCCATCCGGCAACGTGCCCGGTAGCGCTGCGCTTGCCGGGCCTGCATCACATTATCCAGTACGTCTAACTTCTTCTCAGGCCCTCCTGTATGCCTTTCTTTACCTCTTCTGATAAAGCACTCTGGCACCTCGCCTTACCCATGATCTTCTCCAATATCACCGTTCCCCTGCTGGGACTGGTGGATACCGCGGTGATTGGTCATCTGGATAGTCCGGTCTATCTTGGCGGTGTTGCGGTTGGTGCTACGGCAACCAGTTTTCTTTTTATGCTGCTGCTTTTTTTGCGCATGAGCACCACCGGTCTTACCGCCCAGGCATTTGGTGCGAAAAATCCGCAGGCGCTGGCGCGCGCACTGGTGCAGCCGCTCATGCTGGCGCTGGGAGCAGGGTTGCTTATCGCACTTTTTCGTACGC
The DNA here is from genome assembly GCF_030332745.1 of Citrobacter sp. Cpo074. Classification (NCBI taxonomy): domain Bacteria; kingdom Pseudomonadati; phylum Pseudomonadota; class Gammaproteobacteria; order Enterobacterales; family Enterobacteriaceae; genus Citrobacter; species Citrobacter sp. Cpo074. Next base: position 40,031 of record NZ_JAOWHG010000037.1, on the reverse strand, counting down.
CGATTATCGATCTGGCTCTGCACATTGTTGGCGGAAGTGAAGCGGTACTGGAGCAGGCCCGACGTTTCCTCGAAATTCGCTGGTTAAGCGCACCCGCCTCGCTGGCGAATCTGGTGCTGCTCGGCTGGCTGCTTGGCGTTCAGTATGCGCGTGCGCCGGTTATCTTGTTGATTGTCGGTAATATTCTCAACATTGTGCTCGATATATGGCTGGTGATGGGCCTGCATATGAACGTGCAAGGTGCGGCACTGGCAACGGTGATTGCTGAATATGCCACCTTGCTGATCGGCCTGATGATGGTGCGCAAAGTCCTGCATATGCGCGGAATTTCGCTGGCAATGCTGAAGCAGGCGTGGCGTGGCAACTTCCGCCATTTGCTGGCGCTTAACCGTGACATCATGTTGCGCTCGCTACTGCTGCAGCTCTGTTTTGGCGCAATCACGGTGCTGGGTGCGCGTCTGGGAGGCGATATCATTGCGGTTAATGCCGTTCTGATGACCCTGTTAACCTTTACCGCCTACGCGCTGGATGGATTTGCCTATGCCGTGGAAGCGCATTCGGGCCAGGCCTATGGGGCGCGAGACGGTAGCCAGTTGCTGGACGTCTGGCGGGCGGCCTGCCGACAGTCCGGTATTGTGGCTATTTTGTTTTCGCTGGTTTATGCCCTGTTTGGCGAGCAGATTGTTGCGCTGCTGACCTCGCTGCCGCAGATCCAACAGCTGGCCGATCGCTATCTTTTCTGGCAGGTGGTGTTACCGCTGGTGGGTGTCTGGTGTTATCTGCTCGACGGAATGTTTATTGGCGCGACGCGCGCGGCAGAAATGCGCAACAGTATGGCCGTTGCTGCCACAGGATTCGCATTAACGCTGCTGACTTTGCCGTGGCTGGGAAACCATGGCTTGTGGTTGGCGTTAACCGTTTTCCTGGCGTTGCGCGGGCTTTCACTGGCCTTTATCTGGCGACGTCACTGGCGTAATGGAACCTGGTTTGCCTGAGCGGGATGGTTAAAAATTCCGAATAGTAAATAAAACCCAGAATCACTGACTACACTTATTCTCACGTCCAGCAAAAACAGCATGTGTCTGGGCATGGCACTCTCGCTATTCACAACCTAACGATGAGGACTTGATGATGAATAAAGACGAAGTCGGCGGCAACTGGAAGCAGTTTAAAGGTAAAGTGAAAGAGCAATGGGGCAAACTGACCGATGATGATATGACGGTCATTGAAGGTAAACGTGACCAACTGGTCGGTAAAGTCCAGGAGCGTTACGGTTACGCGAAAGATCAGGCGGAGAAAGAAGTTAACGATTGGGAAAAACGTAATGATTACCGCTGGTAATTAACCCTTCCCTCCTGAGAGTACAAGGATGTACGCTCTTCCCGCTTACCTAGCGCCCAACTTTCTTCTTCACCTGAATCGTATGGTCATGCTGGCACTCGCCAGGATGGCGGCAAGATTCAACTTCCACACAGGCCGGACACAGCCCGTGGGCTTCAATAACGTTATGCCGCAGTGCAAAGCCCATTTTTGCTGCTAGTGTATGCATGATGTCTTCCACGCCTTCCGCACACTCTTCTTTTACCACGCCACAGCGGTCGCAAATGAACATTGCGGAACTGTGGGTTGGCTGATCGAACAGATGACAAAGCACATAGCTGTTGGTGGATTCCACCTTGTGCACGAAACCTTGTTCCAGCAGAAAATCGAGCGCACGATATACGGTAGGTGGCTTAGCCTGCGGCTCAGTTTCCCGCAACAGATCGAGCAGGTCATAGGCGCTGATCGCACCTTCCTGCAGGCTCATCAGGCGCAGTACTTCGAGGCGTTGTGGCGTAAGCCGCACGTTGCGTTGCGCGCAGAGTTTTTCAGCTTGAGCCAATAACTCTTGCGTAGTGGTTTTGTCCATTTGGCGCCTCGATTTGCGTGGAAGGTTAATCCCTTACTTTAACATGTTCTGCTTAAAACGCCGAGATCCACCGTGGTGTGCTATACCTGACGCATCGCAATACTGGAAAATAACCATGAAAAGACCCGATTGTATTCGCCACTGGCGTGAGGTTGAGGGGGCTGATGACTCCACTTATCCTGACAGCGATGAGCTATTTGCTATTGGCGCGCCGCTTGCCCGCAAGTTGGGGTTAGGACGACTCGGCATTCATCATGAACGCCTGCCGCCGGGTCGGCGCACGTCGTACCCGCACGCTGAAAGCGATGAAGAAGAATTTATCTACGTGCTGGAAGGTTATCCTGAGGCCTGGATTAACGGGTATTTATGGAAGCTGGAACCGGGCGACAGCGTCGGTTTCCCGGCAGGTACAGGCGTGTGCCATACCTTTATCAATAACACCAGTGAAGAGGTGCGCCTGTTAGTCGTGGGTGAGGCGAACAAAAAATACAACCGCATTTATTATCCGCTTAACCCGGTCTACGCCGCTACACGTGAGGATCGCTGGGTCGACCATCCGCCACAGTTTTTTGGATCTCACGACGGAAAACCGGGGCGTAAATAGCTTTTGTTTAGGGTCAGGGGGAGTGAGCCGCGAGGATGTGGCTCACTATCGTAACGGTCTATGCTATAGTAGCGCCCCTTTTTTAACCGGATGCTTGAATATTCGCCATGCTGCCTGAATCTCAGTCTACCGCTTTTCCCGCTCATCGTTTTTCTATCGCGCCGATGCTCGACTGGACGGACAGACACTGCCGCTACTTTTTGCGCTTACTGTCCAGCCAGACGCTGCTCTATACGGAGATGGTAACCACTGGGGCAATCATTCATGGTAAAGGCGATTATCTGGCGTATAGCGAAGAAGAACATCCGGTCGCATTGCAACTGGGCGGGAGCGATCCTGCGGCGCTGGCGAAGTGTGCTAAGCTCGCTGAACAGCGGGGCTACGACGAAATTAACCTCAACGTGGGTTGTCCTTCCGACCGCGTACAGAACGGCATGTTTGGCGCCTGCCTGATGGGGAATGCGCAACTGGTCGCCGATTGCGTCAAAGCAATGCGCGACGTGGTGTCGATTCCGGTTACGGTGAAAACTCGTATCGGCATTGATGACCAGGACAGCTACGAATTCCTCTGCGATTTCATCAACACGGTATCTGGCAAAGGCGAATGTGAGATGTTTATCATTCACGCCCGCAAGGCCTGGCTGTCAGGGTTAAGCCCGAAAGAAAACCGCGAAATTCCACCGCTGGATTATGACCGTGTTTATCAGTTGAAGCGTGATTTTCCGCATCTGACGATGTCGATCAACGGCGGCATTAAATCGTTGGAAGAAGCGAAAATTCATCTGCAACATATGGATGGCGTGATGGTGGGGCGTGAGGCGTATCAAAACCCAGGCATTCTGGCGTCCGTTGACCGCGAGATTTTTGCAGCTACCACCAAAGATTCCGATCCAGTCGCCGTGGTGCGTGCCATGTACCCGTATATTGAGCGTGAACTGAGTAAGGGAACCTATTTGGGACATGTGACACGCCATATGTTGGGGCTGTTTCAGGGTATTCCCGGTGCGCGCCAGTGGCGTCGTTACCTGAGCGAGAATGCACATAAAGCCGGGGCAGATATTAACGTTCTGGAGCACGCGCTGAAGCTGGTGGCAGACAAGCGTTAAGTTTTCACCAAAAGTTAGTTAATTTCACCACGCCCTGCGCTTTGTCGCGGGGCGTTTTCTTTATAAATCAACGCATTATTTTTGGCATGTTTCTTGTAAAGCAATGGAGAGAATTTCATTTCGGGAGAGAGCCATGCTGGAACTACTTTTTGTGATTGGATTTTTTATCATGCTGATGGTCACCGGCGTATCTTTGCTGGGCGTTCTGGCCGCATTGGTCGTAGCCACCGCCGTGATGTTTCTGGGCGGACTATTTGCCTTGATGATTAAACTGTTGCCCTGGCTGCTACTGGCTGTTGCTGTGGTGTGGGTGATCAAGGCGATAAAAGCGCCAAAAGTCCCACAGTATCAGCGCAATAACCGCCGGTTTTACTAAGGTATTGAGCGGTACGTCACAACCTGCAACATTGCCTTTAGAACCAAATAGGAATTGATTATCAAATCTGTCACTATTGCTAGGTTAACGAATTCATCGAGCTGTACCCTACATACAGCCGAACTAAAAAAAGAAAGGGCTTCCTGCGGGAAGCCCTAATTCTTTCTTTCCCCGTCATCTTAAGGAATCAGCAAACTCGATCCCTGCGTGGCCCGGCTTTCCAGTACTTCATGAGCACGCTGTGCATCGTGCAGTGCGAACGTTTGACCAGGCGCGACATCCACTTTGATCACTCCACTGGCAACCAGCGAGAAAAGCTCATTGCTGGCTTCGGTTAATTCGCGGTGATTGGTGATGTAACCCTGTAGAGAAGGACGGGTCACGTATAGCGAACCTTTCTGGTTCAGAATGCCTAAGTTCACGCCAGTAACCGGCCCGGAAGCATTACCAAAGCTGACCATTAGTCCCCGGCGCTGCAAACAATCCAGCGAGGCTTCCCAGGTATCTTTCCCCACCGAGTCATACACCACCCGCACTTTTTTACCGCCAGTTACCTCTTTCACTCGCTCAACAATGCTCTCTTCACGATAGTTAATGACCTGCCATGCGCCAGCCTGCAGCGCAATTTGCGCTTTTTGCGCACTGCCGACGGTACCAATCAGCTTCGCACCCAATGCTTTTGCCCACTGGCAGGCAATCATGCCGACGCCGCCCGCAGCCGCATGGAACAAAAACGGCTCATCAGGTTGAATTTCATAGGTTTTACGTAACAGATAAAAAACGGTTAGCCCTTTAAGAAACGAGGCGGCAGCTTGTTCAAACGAGATAGCGTTAGGCAGGATGGCGGCTTTATCGGCCGGAACGTTATGCACTGAGCTGTAGGCGCCAAGAGCAGACTGGGCATACACCACGCGATCGCCAGCTTTAATGTGTGTCACTTTGCTGCCAACTTTGCTGACTACGCCGGCGGCTTCGGTACCCAGCCCGCTGGGCAGGGAAGGCGGTGGATAAAGACCACTGCGGATGTAGGTGTCGATATAGTTGATCCCAATCGCTTTGTTCTCGACCTGGATTTCGTTTTCCGCCGGGTCTACGGGCGTAAACTCCACTGCCTTGAGTACATCAGGGCCACCATGCTTGTGAAATTCAATACGTGTTGCCATGCTTCCTCCAAAAGAAATGTGGTAATCTTTCGACCCAATCATTATCTCGGTAACTCCATTCACTATGGCAGGAAATAAACCCTTCAACAAACAACAGACTGATGCTCGTGAGCGCGATCCCCAGGTCGCCGGGCTGAAAGTACCGCCGCACTCGATTGAAGCGGAACAGTCGGTGTTGGGCGGTTTAATGCTGGATAACGAACGCTGGGACGATGTCGCCGAGCGTGTGGTGGCGGAAGATTTTTATACCCGTCCACACCGGCATATCTTCACGGAAATGCATCGCCTGCAGGAGATGGGAAAACCCATCGATCTGATCACACTGGCAGAGTCGCTGGAAGTTCAGGGACAACTGGACAGCGTCGGCGGTTTTGCTTACCTGGCTGAGTTGTCTAAAAACACGCCAAGTGCGGCGAACATTAGCGCTTATGCGGATATCGTCCGCGAACGTGCCGTTGTCCGTGACATGATTTCGGTGGCTAACGAAATCGCGGAAGCCGGGTTTGATCCGCAGGGACGTTCCAGTGAAGACCTGCTGGATCTCGCGGAATCCCGCGTCTTTAAAATCGCTGAAAGCCGCGCCAACAAAGACGAAGGCCCGAAAAACATTACCGATGTGCTCGACGCCACCGTCGCGCGTATCGAGCAGCTGTTCCAGCAACCGCACGACGGCGTCACCGGGGTGAACACCGGTTATGACGACCTCAATAAAAAGACTGCTGGTTTGCAGCCGTCAGACTTAATTATTGTCGCCGCGCGTCCGTCGATGGGTAAAACGACATTTGCAATGAACCTCGTTGAAAATGCGGCGATGTTGCAGGATAAGCCGGTTCTTATCTTTAGTCTTGAAATGCCCTCAGAACAGATCATGATGCGTTCCCTGGCCTCGCTCTCACGCGTAGACCAAACTAAAATCCGTACCGGTCAACTGGATGATGAGGACTGGGCGCGAATTTCCGGAACAATGGGTATTTTGCTGGAGAAACGAAACATCTATATTGATGACTCTTCCGGCCTGACGCCAACGGAAGTGCGTTCGCGTGCCCGTCGTATCGCCCGTGAACACGGCGGTATCGGACTTATCATGATCGACTACCTGCAGCTGATGCGCGTGCCGTCGCTTTCCGACAACCGTACGCTGGAAATTGCTGAAATTTCCCGCTCGCTGAAAGCGTTAGCGAAAGAACTGCATGTACCGGTGGTGGCGCTGTCGCAGCTTAACCGCTCTCTGGAACAACGTGCCGACAAGCGTCCGGTCAACTCGGATCTGCGTGAGTCTGGCTCCATCGAGCAGGATGCCGACTTAATCATGTTTATCTATCGTGATGAGGTTTATCACGAAAACAGCGACCTGAAAGGGATCGCAGAAATCATTATTGGTAAGCAACGTAACGGCCCGATCGGTACGGTGCGCCTGACGTTTAACGGTCAGTGGTCGCGCTTTGATAACTATGCGGGCCCACAATACGACGACGAATAAATCTCCGTCATCCTTCATGCTGCAGATGCGTTGACTACGCCCGTTCACCCCGGTCACTTAGTTTACTAAGCTCCCGGGAATTCTCTGGCTTGTCGCGTGACTCGGACTGCGTCCTCGCCCCTTCGGGGCCAGCGCAGGCGCTGTTCAAAAACGCCAAAGCGTTTTTGTCCTGCAACACGAATGATTTAGGAAATTCTTTTATTAAGGAATACAAATGCAAGCGGCAACTGTAGTCATTAACCGCCGCGCTCTGCGACACAACCTGCAACGTCTGCGTGAACTGGCTCCAGCCAGCAAACTGGTTGCGGTCGTGAAAGCGAACGCCTACGGCCATGGTCTGTTAGAGACCGCGCGAACGCTCCCCGATGCGGACGCTTTTGGTGTCGCTCGTCTTGAAGAAGCCCTGCGCTTGCGAGCGGGAGGGATCACGCAGCCCATCCTGCTGCTGGAGGGATTTTTTGATGCCTCCGATCTGCCGACTATTTCCGCGCAGCGCCTGCATACTGCCGTCCACAACCAGGAGCAGCTCGAAGCCCTGGAAGCCGCTAAACTGGCTGAACCCGTTACCGTCTGGATGAAGCTCGACACCGGTATGCATCGCCTGGGCGTACGCCCTGAGCAGGCCGAGGCGTTTTATCAGCGCTTAACACAGTGTGAAAACGTGCGCCAGCCGGTCAATATCGTCAGCCACTTTGCTCGTGCGGATGAGCCTGAGTGTGGCGCGACCGAAAAACAGCTTGATATCTTCAACAGTTTTTGTGAAGGCAAACCGGGGCAGCGTTCGATTGCCGCGTCGGGTGGTATTTTGCTGTGGCCGCAGTCTCACTTCGACTGGGCGCGTCCGGGGCTGATTCTGTATGGCGTATCGCCACTGGAAAATCACTCCATCGGCGCTGATTTTGGCTGCCAGCCGGTAATGTCGCTGACCTCAAGTCTGATTGCGGTGCGTGAGCACAAAGCGGGCGAGCCGGTTGGTTATGGAGGAACCTGGCTGAGCGAGCGCGACACGCGTCTTGGCGTGGTAGCGATGGGCTATGGCGATGGTTATCCGCGCGCAGCGCCGTCTGGGACACCGGTGCTGGTCAACGGCCGTGAAGTGCCGATCGTCGGTCGCGTCGCGATGGATATGATTTGCGTCGATTTAGGCCCCGAAGCGCAGGATAAAGCCGGCGATTCGGTGATTCTGTGGGGCGAGGGCTTGCCCGTTGAACGCATTGCTGAAATGACGAAAGTAAGTGCTTACGAACTTATTACGCGCCTGACCTCAAGGGTAGCGATGAAGTATATCGATTAGCAGCATGATGTGCCGGACAGGTGGTTACGCCGCCTTCCGGCAATATTCCTCTCAACATCCTCTCGATCTTCTCCCACTTCCGGTTTATTGTGTTCTTAACCCCTGCCTGTAAACCCGGAGAACCACACGTGTTTCAAAAAGTTGACGCCTACGCCGGCGACCCGATTTTATCGCTCATGGAGCGCTTCAAAGAAGATTCACGTAGCGACAAAGTGAATCTCAGCATCGGCCTGTATTACAACGAAGACGGCATTATTCCTCAGCTTAAAGCTGTAGCGGAAGCGGAAGCCCGCCTCAATGCCAAACCGCATGGCGCTTCGCTGTATCTGCCGATGGAAGGTCTGAACACGTATCGCCATACTATTGCGCCGCTGCTGTTTGGCGCAGAACATCCGGTTCTCCAGCAGCAGCGCGTCGCAACCATTCAGACGCTGGGCGGCTCCGGTGCGTTAAAGGTTGGCGCAGACTTCCTGAAACGTTATTTCCCTGATTCTGGCGTGTGGGTCAGCGATCCGACCTGGGAAAACCATATCGCGATTTTTGAAGGTGCCGGATTCGAAGTAAGCACTTACCCATGGTATGACGACACCACCAACGGCGTGCGTTTCAACGACCTGCTGGCAACGCTGAATACCCTACCGGCGCGCAGCATCGTGCTGCTACATCCGTGCTGCCATAACCCGACAGGGGCGGATTTAAGGCCTACGCAGTGGGATAGCGTTATTGAGATCCTGAAAGCACGCGATCTGATCCCGTTCCTGGATATTGCTTACCAGGGCTTTGGTGGTGGAATGGAAGACGACGCCTATGCGATTCGCGCCGTTGCCAGCGCCGGATTGCCCGCTCTTGTCAGCAACTCATTCTCGAAGATTTTCTCCTTGTACGGCGAGCGTGTCGGCGGACTGTCAGTGGTATGTGAAGACGCTGATACCGCCAGCCGCGTGCTGGGGCAGCTAAAAGCGACGGTGCGTCGAAACTACTCCAGCCCGCCAAACTTTGGTGCGCAGGTAGTTGCCGCGGTACTGGGTGATGACGCGCTGAAAGCCAATTGGCTGGCGGAAGTTGAAGAGATGCGTACCCGCATTCTGGCGATGCGCCAGGAGTTGGTTAACGTATTGAATACGGAGATCCCAGGCCGTAACTTTGACTACCTGCTGCAACAGCGCGGGATGTTCAGCTATACCGGGCTTAGCGCAGCCCAGGTTGATCGTCTGCGCGATGAGTTCGGTGTATACCTGATCGCCAGCGGTCGCATGTGCGTGGCCGGGTTGAATCACGGTAACGTGCAGCGCGTGGCGAAGGCATTTGCCGCCGTCATGTAACCGACTTTGCAGGCCTGATAAGCGTCGCGCCATCAGGCCTGTTTTCCAATGTGATCGTGCTCCTTTTCCAGGACAAAACCAGAGAAAATCCTTCCTTTCCCTCCCCCTAAGGGGTAAGGTCAGATAGTTTTTTGACCAGTTGTTAATAAAAAAATGATAACTAACTGACTACTTAGGGAAAAATATGCGCAAGTTTACGTTGGCACTGAGTGCCGTTTGTTTATTGTTCACGCTAAATCAGCCAGCCCAGGCACTCGTTTCTTCTCCCTCTCAGCTCAATCCAGGCACTAACGTTGCAAAGCTCGCTGAGCAGGCTCCCATTCACTGGGTCTCCGTGGCACAAATTGAAAACAGCCTGACCGGACGTCCGCCGATGGCCGTCGGGTTTGATATCGATGACACAGTCCTCTTTTCCAGCCCAGGCTTCTGGCGCGGTAAAAAAACGTATTCTCCGGACAGTGAGGATTACCTGAAGAATCCGGCCTTCTGGGAAAAAATGAACAATGGCTGGGACGAGTTTAGTATTCCAAAAGAAGTCGCGCGCCAACTGATTGATATGCACGTGCGTCGCGGTGACAGCATCTTTTTCGTGACCGGGCGTAGCCAGACGAAGACTGAAACGGTGTCGAAAACGTTGTCTGATAACTTTCACATCCCAGTTGGAAATATGAATCCGGTCATTTTTGCTGGCGACAAGCCGGGTCAGAACACCAAAACGCAGTGGCTGCAGGATAAAAATATCCGCATGTTCTACGGTGACTCCGATAATGACATCACTGCCGCTCGCGACGTGGGTATTCGCGGTATTCGCATTTTGCGCGCCTCTAACTCCACTTATAAGCCGCTGCCACAGGCCGGTGCGTTTGGTGAAGAGGTGATTGTCAACTCGGAATATTGAGGACGCTGGCTGCGGATTGCTGTTTTTTTAAACAAATTTACATTGCTGGCTTTTACCTTTTGCGGACTTGCTGCACACTGAATAAAAGATGTTCTCATGAGGCAATATGCTGGTAAGGGGAATAAAGATGACGAATTCGGAGTTGCTGCAATACTGCATGGCAAAAACGGGCGCAGAGCAGAGCGTTCACAGTGACTGGAAGGCCACGCAAATCAAAGTCGAAGATGTGCTTTTTGCCATGGTAAAAGAGGTGGAAGAACGCCCGGCGGTGTCTCTGAAAACCAGCCCTGAACTGGCAGAACTGTTACGCCAGCAGCATAGCGATGTTCGGCCAAGCAGGCATCTCAATAAGGCGCACTGGAGTACGGTGTATCTGGACGGCTCGCTGCCGGATTCACAGATTTATTATCTGGTCGACGCCTCTTATCAGCAGGCTGTGAACACGTTGCCGGAAGATAAACGCCGGATACTGACGCAGCCCTGATCCGTTTCGCCGGATGCGGTGTAAGCGCCTTATCCGGCCTACAGGTTTTATGCATATTCTGTAGTTTCGTAGGCCTGAAAAGCGCAGCGCCATCAGGCACAACCGTAGCCGGATGCGGCGCAAGCGCCTTATCCGGCCTACAAGCTTTATACCTGGTCTGTAATTTCGTAGGCCTGATAAGCGCAGCGCCATCAGGCACAACCGTAGCCGGATGCGGTGTAAGCGCCTTATCCGGCCTACAGGCTTTATGCGTATTCTGTAGTTTCGTAGGTGCTGATAAGCGCAGTGCCATCAGGCACAACTGTTGCCGGATGCGGCGCAAGCGCCTTATCCGGCCTACAGGCTTTATGCCCGGTCTGTAGTTTCGTAGGCCTGATAAGCGCAGCGCCATCAGGCACAACGGTTGCCGGATGCGGCGCAAGCACCTTATCCGGCCTACAGGCTTTATGCCTGGTCTGTAGTTTCGTAGGCCTGATAAGCGCAGCGCCATCAGGCACAATGGTTGCCGGATGCGGCGCAAGCGCCTTATCCGGCCTACAGGCTTTATATCTGATCTGTAGTTTCGTAGGCCTGATAAGCGCAGCGCCATCAGGCACAACCGTAGCCGGATGCGGCGCAAGCGCCTTATCCGGC
>NZ_JAOWHG010000037.1:0-28712 GCF_030332745.1 Citrobacter sp. Cpo074 | reverse complement strand
TGGGGGCGGGCGTTCCGCGACCGTCTGGCAGGAAACGGTAAAAAAGGGAAAGTGATAATAGGCGCAATGATGCGCAAGCTGGCGCATGTGTCTTACGGGGTACTGAAATCAGGTGAGCCGTTCGATGCGTCGAGACATGGGGTGATAACAGCCTGAAGGGAAGATGAATCAGGAAAAAACAGCGCCTGACGGCGCTGTGACTGATCGTGCCTGCTATCCGTAACCGCGGAACCTGAAAAGGCTTGCAGGCGATAACAGTATCTACAGGCTTTATGCCTGGTCTGTAGTTTCGTAGGCCTGATAAGCGCAGCGCCATCAGGCACAACCGTAGCCGGATGCGGCGCAAGCGCCTTATCCGGCCTACAGGCTTTATGCGTATTCTGTAGTTTCGTAGGTGCTGATAAGCGCAGTGCCATCAGGCACAACGGTTGCCGGATGCGGCGCAAGCGCCTTATCCGGCCGACAAGCTTTATACCTGATCTGTAGTTTCGTAGGCCTGATAAGCGTAGCGCCATCAGGCACAACGGTTGCCGGATGCGGCGCAAGCACCTTATCCGGCCTACAGGCTTTATGCATATTCTGTAGGCCAGACAAGTGTTGCGTAATTACAACAGCGGCTTGAGGAAGCGGGCCGTGTGTGAGGCTTCACACTCAGCGACCGTTTCTGGTGTGCCGGAGACAAGGATTTCGCCGCCGCCGCTGCCGCCTTCCGGACCGAGATCGACAATCCAGTCTGCGGTCTTAATCACGTCCAGATTGTGCTCAATCACCACGATGGTGTTGCCCTGATCCCGGAGTTGATGCAGCACGTCCAACAGTTGCTGAATATCCGCAAAATGCAGACCGGTGGTCGGCTCATCGAGAATATACAGCGTTTGCCCGGTACCGCGTTTGGACAGTTCGCGCGCCAGCTTCACGCGCTGTGCTTCACCGCCCGAGAGCGTGGTAGCGGACTGACCCAGTCGAATGTACGTCAGGCCAACGTCCATCAGCGTTTGCAGCTTACGCGCCAGCGCCGGAACGGCATCGAAGAACTCACGTGCTTCTTCAATCGTCATATCCAGCACTTCGTGGATAGTCTTGCCTTTGTACTTAATTTCTAACGTTTCGCGGTTATAGCGCTTGCCTTTGCACTGATCGCACGGCACGTAGATATCCGGCAGGAAGTGCATTTCGACTTTGATCACGCCGTCGCCCTGACAGGCTTCACAGCGTCCGCCACGGACGTTAAAGCTGAAACGCCCCGGCGTGTAACCGCGTGCGCGTGACTCCGGTACACCGGCAAACAGTTCGCGCACTGGCGTAAATACGCCGGTGTAGGTTGCCGGGTTAGAGCGCGGCGTACGGCCAATCGGGCTTTGGTCAATGTCGATCACTTTGTCGAAATGCTCCAGGCCCTGAACGTCGCGATACGGCGCAGGTTCAGCCAGCGTCGCACCGTTCAGCGCCGTCTGTGCAATCGGGAACAGTGTGTCGTTAATCAGCGTCGATTTACCCGAACCGGAAACACCGGTAATGCAGGTAAATAAACCTACCGGCAGCGCCAGGGTGACATCTTTCAGGTTGTTACCGCGTGCACCGGTGAGCTTCAGCACTTTCTCTGGGTCAGCCGCAACGCGCTGTTTAGGCACTTCAATCTTGCGTTTACCGCTCATGTACTGGCCGGTCAGCGACTCAGGCACTGCCATGATGTCGTCGAGCGTCCCTTCGGCGACGACCTGACCGCCGTGAACACCCGCGCCCGGGCCGATATCGATAACGTGGTCAGCGGCGCGAATCGCATCTTCATCGTGCTCGACCACAATGACGGTATTTCCCAGATTACGCAGGTGGATAAGCGTACCCAGCAGACGTTCGTTATCGCGCTGGTGCAGGCCAATAGACGGCTCATCCAGCACGTACATTACACCGACCAGACCCGCGCCGATCTGGCTTGCCAGGCGAATACGCTGGGCCTCACCACCGGAGAGTGTTTCTGCTGAACGCGATAGCGTCAGGTAGTTGAGGCCGACGTTGACCAGGAACTTCAGACGATCGCCAATCTCTTTAAGAATTTTCTCGGCAATCTTCGCCCGCTGACCCGCAAGCTTCAGATTGTTGAAGAAATCCATTGCATGACCGATGCTCATGTCAGAAATCGCAGGCAGCGGCGTATTTTCAACAAATACGTGACGGGCTTCCCGGCGTAAACGCGTCCCTTCACAGCTGGCGCAAGGACGGTTACTGATGAACTTGGCTAATTCTTCACGTACTGCGCTGGATTCCGTCTCTTTATAGCGGCGCTCCATATTGTGCAATACGCCTTCGAACGGATGGCGACGTACGGACGTATCACCGCGATCGTTCATGTATTTAAATTCGATATTCTCTTTACCGGAACCGTACAGTACCACTTTATGCACAGCAGGGTTCAGGCTGGCCCACGGGGCTTCAACGTCGAATTTATAGTGTTCCGCCAGAGACTTAAGCATCTGGAAGTAATAGAAGTTACGGCGATCCCAACCGCGGATAGCACCACCGGCCAGCGACAGTTCCGGGTTTTGGATCACCCGATCAGGATCGAAATATTGCTGCACGCCGAGACCGTCACAGGTTGGACACGCGCCCGCCGGGTTGTTAAACGAGAACAGCCGCGGTTCCAGTTCGCGCATGCTATAGCCGCAGATAGGGCAGGCGAAGTTGGCGGAGAACAGCAGCTCCTCCGCTTTTGGGTCGTCCATATCGGCAACGACCGCCGTGCCGCCGGACAGTTCCAGCGCGGTTTCAAAGGATTCCGCCAGTCGTTGGGTGAGGTCGTCACGGACTTTAAAGCGGTCAATCACCACTTCAATGGTGTGTTTCTTTTGCAGCTCAAGCTTGGGCGGATCGGAAAGATCACAGACTTCACCGTCGATACGGGCGCGGATATAGCCCTGGCCTGCCAGGTTTTCCAGCGTTTTGGTGTGCTCGCCTTTACGCTCTTTGATCACCGGCGCCAGCAGCATCAGACGCTTACCTTCCGGCTGCGACAGGACGTTATCCACCATCTGGCTTACGGTCTGCGCTGCCAGGGGAACGTCGTGATCCGGACAGCGCGGCTCGCCAACGCGGGCAAACAGCAGACGCAGATAGTCGTGAATTTCGGTAATTGTACCTACCGTGGATCGCGGGTTATGGGACGTCGATTTTTGTTCAATTGAGATGGCAGGAGAGAGCCCCTCAATGTGGTCGACGTCCGGTTTTTCCATCAGCGACAGAAATTGACGCGCGTACGCGGAAAGGGATTCAACGTAACGACGCTGCCCTTCGGCATATAAGGTGTCGAAAGCGAGCGAAGATTTGCCTGAGCCCGAAAGCCCGGTGACGACAATCAGCTTGTCGCGCGGGATGACGAGGTTGATGTTTTTGAGATTATGGGTGCGGGCGCCCCGAACTTCGATCTTATCCATTCATCTTTCCCGGATTAAACGCTTTTTTGCCTGGCTGCATGGTGCTACCGGCGATCACAAACGGTTAATTATGACACAACCTGACCTGAATGGATATACAGTATTGGAATGCAAAACGCAGACGTCTGTGCAACAATGTCTGGCTGGGGTTGTTTACTGGAATCAACTTCGCAACGTAGTAAAAGCGCTATTGGAAATGCTACAATCCCGCGCTTACACTTATTCAGTAACGTTTTTCAGGAGACACGATCATGGCCAGCAGAGGCGTAAACAAGGTGATTCTCGTCGGTAATCTGGGCCAGGACCCGGAAGTACGCTATATGCCGAATGGTGGCGCAGTTGCCAACATTACGCTGGCTACTTCCGAATCCTGGCGTGATAAAGCGACCGGTGAAATGAAAGAGCAGACTGAATGGCACCGTGTTGTGCTGTTTGGCAAACTGGCGGAAGTGGCCAGCGAATATCTGCGTAAAGGTTCTCAGGTCTATATCGAAGGTCAGCTGCGTACCCGCAAATGGACCGATCAGTCCGGTGTAGAAAAGTACACCACAGAAGTTGTGGTTAACGTTGGCGGCACCATGCAAATGCTGGGTGGTCGTCAGGGTGGTGGTGCTCCGGCAGGTGGCGGTCAGCAGCAGGGCGGTTGGGGTCAACCTCAGCAGCCGCAGGGTGGCAACCAGTTCAGCGGCGGCGCACAGTCTCGCCCGCAACAGTCAGCGCCGGCAGCGCCGTCTAACGAGCCGCCGATGGATTTCGACGACGATATTCCGTTCTAATCCCACTGCGTTACGCTGAAAATAATGGCTACCTCAAGACTGGGGTAGCCATATGCAATTTTGTTATCAGTTCAACACCATCGGCCAATCTGGCGGTGTGTGGCTCATCACGTCAACCATTACGGTTTCAATGTTCTTCCAGATAGCGGACATATCCACCAGGGTTATGCCGAGCAATCCAGTCGCAAACCAGCAGGCAAAAACCAGCCCTAAACCGCTGCTAATGACGGCCAGGCCAATATAATCTGATTTACGAAAACGGATATTGAGCGTACTGGCTAAAAACATCAGCACCGCGCTGAGTAGTTGCCACCGCAGAAGAACCACGCCAGTTGTTATTGTCGCCATGAAAAACGTCCTCAGAAAGTCTGGATGCCCAGGACAGCGCGGGGGTGTTCACCGAGGGTGTGATACTCTGGCTATCGACGGGCAATAACATGAATGAAACATTGTTTCTGTTACATGATTTTTGTGAACTATATCACATCTGGTCGTTTGTTCACCAGTATTGGCCGTTATTTTTGTAGGCTTATAACCACTCCAAGTGTGTGGTTTTGTTTAATGAAGAGTTGATAATAAATAACCATGTTTTAAACATGTATTTAGTCTACTTGTTATGTTTATCCTAAATTAAACGTTAAAAAAAATTAATGAATTTCTTAAATGCAGCCAGGATAATGCTCATAAAAAATTACTCCGTGGGGATAATAACGTTATGAAATAAGCATAACTTTAAGTTTGCCTTACGGAAAAATAATATCATCATCAACTATTATCAGACTTTTACATAGAGAAGTCTGTTGCTAATACTGATAGATTCATGCAACTTAATCAGTCGGTGTTTATAGCATCCTGCCTTGATGGGTTCTGGCATATACGAAACAGGGAAATAGGGCTGACATGAATCACAGTGTGCGACGCAAGATGCTGAAGTTCCTGGGAACATTCATGGTGGTATTGTTCCCCGTGGTGCTGGCGATATGGTTTGCGCACATCCGGGCGATGACCGAAACCCATAGCCAACTCCGCTCTTTTGCTCAACTGGTGTTAAATAAAACAGAATTGGTGATCCTACAAGCTGATTTGGCGCGTGATATGGCCCAGTTGTATCAGGGTAAGATGTGTACCCCGGCACATCAGAAAAGTATGCTAAATATTATTCGCGGTCGTTTATATATCAGTGAGCTAATTTATGCGCAGGGCGATCATTTTTTGTGCTCTACGTCGATGGCGCCGCCTGTTACTTATATTATGCCGACACCTGACTATAAACGTACGCCGGATATCGCCATCTATTACTACCGCGATACCCCTTTTTTCGCTGGCTACAGAATGACGTACATGCAACGCGGGAACTACGTCGCAGTCATCAATCCATTGTCCTACAGCGAAGTCATGTCAGATGATCCGGATCTCTCCTGGGGCGTGTATGACACAGTAACAGATACGTTTTTCTCTGCCAGCGAAGCGGCAAATATTGCGCAATTCGCGCCGCTCATACGCGGTGAAGCCTCGACCTTTCAACAAGACGATCGCTTCTACACCATCGTGCATTCAGAAAAACGTCCAATTGCGATTATTGTGTCGACCTCAGACAACCGCGTAAGTCAGATTTTCTATCACGAGGCGGCATTAACCATTCCCTTCGGGATTATCTGCAGCATCCTGATACTGCTAATGTGGTGGCGCACGCGCCAGGAATACTTATCTCCCCGGCGCTTATTAAAACGCGCGATCAAAAAACGTCAGCTTTGCCTGCATTACCAGCCGATCATTGATATTAAGAATGGGCAATGTGTTGGTGCTGAAGCTCTGCTGCGCTGGCCGGGCTGTAAAGGTGAGGTGATGAGCCCGACGGAGTTTATTCCACTGGCTGAAAAAGAGGGAATGATTGAGCGGATCACGGATTATGTCGTTGAAGAGGTGTTCAACGATTTGGGGTATTTTCTTTCGGCGCATCCTCAGCTTTCTATATCGATTAACCTTTCCGCTTCTGACTTTCATTCATCCCGATTGATTGCCCTGATTAACGACAAAAATCGTGAGTACTCCGTGGCGGCCCAGCAAATTAAAGTTGAAGTGACCGAGCGTGGGTTCATAGATGTACATAAAATGACCCCCGTAATCCAGGCGTTCCGTAAGGCGGGTTATGAAGTGGCATTTGATGATTTTGGCACGGGATATTCCAATCTGCATAATTTGTCAGCGCTGAATGTCGATATCCTGAAGATCGACAAATCGTTTATTAGCACGTTGTCCACTAACAGCACCAGTCACTTGATTGCCGAACATATTATTGAGATGGCACAAAGCTTACACCTGAAGACGATTGCGGAAGGGGTGGAAACGAAGGAGCAAATCGAATGGCTGCTTGAACGCGGCGTACAGTATTGTCAGGGCTGGTATTTTGCGAAGGCGCTGCCGCCGCAGGAGTTCATGCACTGGATACAACGGTCGCCCGCCATACTGACGCAGAGCGGGCAATAATCTTACAGACGATGGCGGTAGTCGCTGGGAGTACGATCAAATTCGCGGCGAAACACACGCGAGAAGGTTTGTTGCGACACATAACCAAGATCCATCGCGATATCAAAAATAGGTCGCTCAGTTGTCCGTAGTTCAACGGCGGCCAGCAAAAGTCGACGCTGGCGGATGTAGTCACCCAATGTCTGGCGCGTCACCGTGCGGAACATTCTTTGTAAATACCACTTCGAGTAACCTGATTTTTTCGCCACCGCCTCAATGTTCAGCGGTTGATCGATATGTTCATCAATCCATTCAATAAGGGTCTGAATAATCTGCTGATGGGACATAGGGCTGCCTCTTTCTCAGTATTCGATTCGTCGTTTTGTCTGTGGGCGAGTATAATTCCTCAAGTTAACTTGAGGTAAAGCGATTTATGGAAAAGAAATTACCCCGGATAAAAGCGCTGCTCACACCAGGTGAAGTCGCCAAACGTAGCGGCGTGGCGGTATCGACCCTGCATTTCTATGAAAGCAAAGGGTTAATCAGTAGCATGCGCAACAGCGGCAATCAGCGGCGATACAAACGTGATGTGTTGCGTTACGTCGCGATAATCAAGATTGCTCAACGCATCGGGATCCCGCTGGCCACGATCGGTGACGCGTTAGGTGTATTACCTGAGGGGCATTCGCTTAGTGCCAAAGAGTGGAAGCAGCTCTCTTCGCAATGGCGTGAAGAACTGGACCGACGCATCCATACTTTGGTGGCGCTACGCGATGAGCTGGATGGGTGTATTGGTTGCGGATGCTTGTCACGTAGCGATTGCCCGTTGCGTAACCCTGGCGATCAGCTTGGCGAGCAGGGGACCGGAGCGCGCCTGCTGGAAGATGATTAATTGGTTTAAAATATGTGACGGGTATGAAGGATATAAAACTAAAGCGCCACAGAGGGCGCTTTAGTTTGGTTCCGGTCTTTGTCTTTCACTCTATCCCGCTGGTTCACGGGAGGGTTTCCCCCGACATCAACACCCCTCAGTCGAGCACATTAGGGGAGGTTCCGGCCTGTGTTGATAATGTAAGTGTAAGCCACCTCCCTCCATTTGCCAGTGAAATGGTGATTTTTTAGCCAAAAAATTTTACGCATCTTCAGCTGTTTTCTTGCGCGAGTTGCGCGAAAAAAACACGCCGATGTTGTAATAACTCCGCGAAATTTGTTGCCAAATTGCGCATTGACGATAACGTTTGCGCATCGACTGGTTATTTCTTGCGCGTTATAAGAAGAAATGAGTAAAAAGCGGCAAAGTTCAGTTGAAAACCAGCGTATGATCGCTGGATAATCGTTTGCTTTTTTTTACCACCCGTTTTTTATGCGCGGAGCTAAACGTTTGCTTTTTTGCGACACCCCTATTGACGCAAACCTGGCACATGGAGAAAACGTTTAGCAGGCAGTGGATTGTCCAGCACGCATAATGACGAAAAAATAAACTCTCAGGGGATGTTTTCTATGTCTACGCCTTCAGCGCGTACCGGCGGTTCACTCGACGCCTGGTTTAAAATTTCGCTCCGCGGCAGTACCGTTCGTCAGGAAGTCGTTGCCGGATTAACGACCTTCCTGGCCATGGTCTACTCCGTTATCGTGGTTCCGGGGATGCTGGGTAAAGCCGGGTTCCCACCTGCTGCTGTATTTGTGGCGACCTGTCTGGTCGCGGGCGTCGGTTCTATTGTGATGGGGCTGTGGGCAAACCTGCCGCTGGCAATTGGTTGCGCCATTTCTCTGACCGCATTTACCGCATTCAGCCTGGTGCTGGGCCAACATATTAGCGTGCCCGTTGCGCTGGGTGCGGTGTTCCTGATGGGTGTCCTGTTTACCATCATTTCCGCGACCGGTATCCGTAGCTGGATCCTGCGCAATCTGCCGCAGGGCGTTGCGCATGGTACGGGGATTGGTATCGGCCTGTTCCTGCTGCTGATTGCGGCAAACGGTGTCGGTCTGGTAATTAAGAACCCGCTGGACGGCCTGCCGGTTGCGCTGGGTGACTTCGATACCTTCCCGGTCATTATGTCGTTAATTGGTCTGGCGGTGATTATTGGCCTCGAAAAACTGAAAGTACCGGGTGGCATTCTGCTGACCATTATCGGTATTTCCGTGGTTGGTCTGATTTTCGACCCGGCCGTGCATTTCTCCGGCATTTTTGCCATGCCGTCTCTGAGTGATGAAAACGGCAATTCGCTGATCGGCAGCCTGGATATCATGGGGGCACTGAACCCGATTGTCCTGCCGAGCGTGCTGGCGCTGGTCATGACCGCTGTCTTCGATGCAACCGGAACCATCCGCGCGGTAGCCGGACAGGCGAATCTGCTGGATAAAGACGGACAGATTATCGACGGTGGCAAAGCGCTGACCACTGACTCCCTGAGCAGCGTGTTCTCTGGTCTGGTGGGTGCAGCTCCGGCGGCGGTTTACATTGAATCCGCAGCGGGTACGGCGGCAGGCGGTAAAACTGGCCTGACAGCGATCACCGTTGGCGTACTGTTCCTGCTGATCCTGTTCCTCTCTCCGCTCTCTTATCTTGTTCCTGTGTACGCAACGGCACCTGCGCTGATGTATGTGGGTCTGTTGATGCTGAGCAACGTCGCGAAAATCGACTTTGCTGACTTTGTCGACGCAATGGCAGGACTGGTTACGGCCGTATTTATCGTGCTGACCTGTAACATCGTTACCGGTATCATGATTGGCTTTGCGACCCTGGTAATTGGCCGCATCGTTTCTGGTGAATGGCGCAAACTGAACATCGGCACCGTGGTGATCGCCATCGCGCTGGTGGCCTTCTACGCCGGCGGTTGGGCTATCTGATTCTGATTTCCTGACGATCCTAAAAACGGGTGGCTTTGGCCGCCCGTTTTCATTTTCAGAACACACTCGTTGTCTTTTGCGTTACTCTCAATTAGATAGAATTGAGGCACGACGCCTCTCATTAGCAATCATAAGAAACATCGCAAACAGGGAACGCATGGAAATCTTTTTCACCATACTCATCATGACCCTTGTGGTCTCGCTGTCGGGGGTATTTACTCGCGTATTGCCCTTCCAACTTCCTTTACCCCTTATGCAGATCGCCATCGGCGCCTTGCTGGCGTGGCCGACGTTTGGTTTGCATGTGGAATTCGATCCTGAGCTGTTCCTGGTTCTGTTCATCCCGCCGCTGCTCTTTGCCGATGGCTGGAAGACGCCAACGCGTGAGTTTCTCGAGCACGGGCGAGAGATTTTCGGCCTGGCACTGGCGCTGGTGCTGGTCACGGTGGTCGGCATTGGATTTATGATTTACTGGCTGGTGCCGGGGATCCCTCTCATCCCAGCCTTTGCGCTGGCTGCTGTGCTATCGCCAACCGATGCCGTCGCACTTTCCGGCATTGTGGGAGAGGGACGTATACCGAAGAAAATCATGGGTATCCTGCAGGGCGAAGCGTTGATGAACGACGCCTCCGGTCTGGTCTCTCTGAAGTTTGCCGTCGCCGTGGCGATGGGCACAATGGTATTCACCGTTGGTGGCGCAACGCTTGAGTTCTTCAAAGTGGCGATTGGCGGCATCCTGGCTGGTTTTGTCGTCAGTTGGCTGTACGGCCGCTCCCTGCGCTTCCTCAGCCGCTGGGGCGGTGACGAGCCGGCAACGCAAATCGTCCTGCTGTTCCTGCTGCCGTTTGCGTCTTACCTGATTGCGGAACATATCGGCGTTTCCGGTATCCTCGCGGCGGTCGCTGCCGGGATGACGATCACCCGTTCCGGGGTGATGCGCCGCGCGCCGCTGGCGATGCGTTTACGTGCTAACAGTACCTGGGCGATGCTGGAGTTTGTGTTTAACGGCATGGTCTTCTTGCTGTTAGGGCTACAGTTACCGGGAATTCTGGAGTCTTCTTTGGCGGCGGCCGAGGCCGATCCGAATGTTGAAATCTGGATGCTGTTTACCGATGTCGTGCTGATTTACGTGGCGCTAATGCTGGTGCGTTTTGGCTGGCTGTGGACCATGAAAAAGTTCAGTCTGCGCTTCCTGAAGAAAAAACCGATGGAGTTTGGATCCTGGACGACGCGTGAAATCATGATCGCCTCTTTTGCCGGTGTACGCGGGGCCATTACCCTCGCCGGTGTGCTCTCCATTCCACTGTTGTTACCGGACGGTAGCGGCTTCCCCGCGCGATATGAGCTGATCTTCCTTGCCGCAGGCGTGATCCTGTTCTCGCTGTTTGTCGGCGTGGTGATGCTGCCGATTCTGCTACAACATCTGGAAGTGGCAGACCACTCGCAGCAGCAGAAAGAGGAACGTATCGCCCGCGCCGCCACGGCAGAAGTGGCGATTGTCGCGATCCAGAAAATGGAGGAGCGACTGGCCGCAGACACCGAAGAGAACATCGATAACCAGTTGCTCACCGAGGTGAGTTCACGCGTGATTGGTAACCTGCGCCGACGCGCCGACGGGCGCAACGATGTGGAAAGCTCGATGCAGGAAGAAAACCTCGAACGACGTTTCCGCCTGGCAGCGCTGCGTTCAGAACGCGCGGAGCTTTATCACCTGCGCGCCACGCGTGAAATCAGCAATGAAACGCTGCAAAAACTACTGCACGACCTGGATTTGCTGGAAGCGCTGTTGATTGAGAATCAGTAAACGGTAGTGCCTGATGCGCTACGCTTATCAGGCCTACAAGACCGGCAACAGCGATGTAGGCCGGATAAGGCGCTAGCCGCATCCGGCGAAGGGTGTGCCTGATGCGCTACGCTTATCAGGCCTACAAGACCGGCAATAGCGATGTAGGCCGGATAAGGCGCTAGCCGCATCCGGCGAAGGGTGTGCCTGATGCGCTACGCTTATCAGGCCTACAAAACCGGCAACAGCGATGTAGGCCGGATAAGGCGCTAGCCGCATCCGGCGAAGGGGTGCCTGATGCGCTACGCTTATCAGGCCTACAAGACCGGCAATAGCGATGTAGGCCGGATAAGGCGCTAGCCGCATCCGGCGAAGGGTGTGCCTGATGCGCTACGCTTATCAGGCCTACAAGACCGGCAATAGTGATGTAGGCCGGATAAGGCTTTAGCCGCATCCGGCGAAGGGTGTGCCAAATGCCGCGCAACTGGCTGCAAGAAATTATTCATCGTGTAATTTGCGAGCGGCTTTCCTGAACGAATCCATCCCTCTTGTCGATTCCCTCTTTTCTCCATACGGTTGAGGAAAGGGGGAAACATGTCCAACTATCGACGAAATTACATCAATGGGGGAACCTGGTTTTTTACGGTAAATCTGCAGGACCGTCGAAGCCACCTTCTGACAGACAACATTCACGCGCTTCGGTGTGCAATCGCTGCGGTCAAAAAGGTTAGGCCTTTTCGCATCAATGCGTGGGTCGTTTTACCCGAGCATATGCATTGTATATGGACATTACCTGGCAATGATGCGGATTATTCCTCTCGCTGGCGGGAAATTAAGAAGCATTTCACCCACTCATTGTATTCCCGACATATCTGGCAATCTCGCTTTTGGGAGCACACCATCCGTGATGAACATGATTATCGCCAGCATGTTGATTATATTTACATTAACCCTGTGAAGCACGGCTGGGTACAGCAGGTACAGGCTTGGCCTTTTTCAACATTTCATCGTGATGTGAGGCACGGTTTGTACCCGCAAGATTGGGCAGGTGAAATCATGGATTTTAATGCGGGTGAACGTGCCTGATGCGCTACGCTTATCAGGCCTACAACACCGGCATACCGATGTAGGCCGGATAAGGCGTTAGCCGCATCCGGCATTTTACGACGCTTGCGGTAGCCAAAACCCTTCACAGCATTTGAGCCACGCCTGGGCGCTGTGCGACAGATACACGCCTTCGCGCCAAATCATACCCAACTGCCAGCGTAAGTCGCTCTCCAGAGGGATCCAGCGCAACGTTTGCTTATCCAGCCGCTGGCAAATCGGCTCCGGTAAAATGGCAATCCCAACTCCGGCTTGTACCATTGCCGCCAGAAAATCCCACTGCCCGCTGCGCACCGCGATGCGGGGTTTGACGTTGTGTTGGCTAAACAGCTCAAGCAATTGGCGGCTCAACGCGAAATCTTCGTTGTAGATAAGCAGCGGATGTTCCGCCAGCGCCTCGGGGGGAATGGATTCGCACGTTGTCCACTGGCCGGAGCGAGGAACCAACACGCAGAGTGGATGGCTAAAAAGCGGTAAGGTTGCCAGACCGCTCTCTTCTTCAACCGGCAGCGCGGTCATCGCGACATCCAGGTCACCGTTCATTACCGCCTGCTGAACGGTTAAGCCGCCAAATTCAGAGACCTTCAGCTCTACGCCGGGATAGCGCTGGCGAAACAGGCCGATCGGCCCGGCCATCAACATCCCCACCATGGGCGGGATACCGAGGCGCAGCACGCCCTTGTTGAGGTGATTAATGTCACTGAGTTCCGCTTCAAGCTGGCGAAACTCGGCAAGGATCGCCAGGCCGCGTTCGAAAACGACCTGCCCGGTGTCGGTTAACAGCAGTCGCCGACCATCGCGGATTAACAGCGTGCAGTTAAGCTCGTCTTCAAGGTTCTTCAACATCTTGCTGATGGTGGGCTGGGTGACAAAAAGCTTCTCCGCTGCGCGGGTAAAGCTCTGCTGACGAACCACCTCAACAAAATATCGCAGCGTTCTGATATCCATGATTATTCCTTAAGACTATGCCTGCAATGAGTTTAATTCATTTCAGTCCTGGACGGGGGCTCTCTATACTGGCGCTCTCTATTTTTTAAGGACATACCCTCATGGCTGTGGCGATAAGCCGCGTGACGCCTGCCGTTATTCATCGACTCCAGATTCCTGTTCAGGTTCTGTTGTACGCAGGTCTTTTTGTATTTGCTCAATATCTTGTCTCCTGGCTGCATCTGCCGCTTCCCGCCAACCTGGTCGGGATGGTGCTGATGCTGGCGTTAATTGTCTGTCGGGTTATCCCGCTGAACTGGATTCGCGCAGGTGCTCGCTGGTTACTGGCTGAAATGCTGCTGTTTTTTGTTCCGGCGGTGGTCGCCGTTGTGAACTACACGCAGCTGTTGCTGGTTGATGGCTGGCGTATATTTGCCGTGATTGCGATCAGTACGCTGATGGTGCTCGGCGCAACGGCGTGGGTGGTGGATAAAGTGTATCGCTATGAAATGCGCAGGCTAAACCGTGAGTAATTTCCAGTTAAGCGTGTTGTGTCTGGTGATTACGCTGGGTATCTACTTTGCCAATAAGCGCCTGTATCGCCGTTTTCGTAAATTACCCCTAATGCCATTAGTTCTCACCCCGGCCCTGCTGGTGCTGATGCTGGTTTTCGGCCATATCTCCTGGCAAAACTATATCGGTGAATCGCACTGGTTGCTGTGGCTTTTAGGCCCGGCGACCATCGCGTTTGCCGTTCCGGTGTATGACAACCTTGCCGTGATTAAGCGTCACTGGATGTCGCTGACGGCTGGCGTGGTTACGGCAACGCTGGTGGCCGTCACCAGTTCCGTATGGCTGGCGCGCCTGTTTATGTTGCCTGATGAGATCCAACGCAGTCTGGCGGTGCGCTCCGTCACCACACCGTTTGCGCTGGCGGCGGCAGAACCGTTGGGCGGGCAGCCGGACCTGGTGGCATTGTTCGTGGTGGTGACCGGCGTATTTGGTATGGCGGTCGGCGATGTGCTGTTTTTACGGCTTTCCATTCGTGAAGGGATGGCGAAAGGCGCAGGATTTGGCGCAGCATCGCACGGCGCAGGCACGGCACGCTCTTATGAACTCGGTCAGCAGGAAGGGGTCGTTGCCAGCCTGGTGATGATGCTTTCCGGCGTGGTAATGGTGCTGGTGGCACCGCTGGTGGCGAGGCTGATGTTCTGAGAAAGGATGTAATCCTCCGGCCCGAAAGCCGGAGGAGAAGGGAAGTTAGTGCGCGCGACCTTGTTCTACGCCGTACCCGGTCTGGGAACGGATGAACTGAGCACGGAACTGCTCGCGTTCGCGGTTGCCTTCTTCTGAGTTGTCGGTGGCAGAGAAGAACCAGATCCCGAGGAATGCTACGCTGATGGAGAACAGCGCCGGATACTCATACGGGAAAATGGCTTTTTCGTGACCGAGGATCTGGACCCAAATCGTTGGACCAAGAATCATCAGCACCACTGCCGTCAGCAGGCCTAACCAGCCACCCAACATTGCGCCACGCGTGGTCAGTTTCGACCAGTACATAGAGAGCAGAATGATGGGGAAGTTACAGCTCGCCGCGATGGCGAACGCCAGGCCGACCATGAAGGCGATGTTCTGGTTTTCGAACAGCACGCCGAGCACGATGGCAATCACGCCCAGCACCAGCACGGTGATTTTCGAAACCCGCAGCTCTTCACGTTCGGTGGCGCCTTTGCGGAACACGTTGGCGTACAGGTCGTGAGACACTGCCGATGCGCCCGCCAGCGTCAGACCGGCAACCACCGCCAGAATGGTGGCAAACGCCACGGCTGAGATGAAGCCGAGGAACAGGTTACCGCCCACCGCATTCGCCAGGTGAACCGCCGCCATGTTATTACCGCCAATCAGCGCGCCCGCAGCATCTTTGTACGCCGGATTTGCACCTACCAGCATGATTGCGCCAAAGCCGATGATAAAGGTCAGGATATAGAAATAACCCATAAAACCGGTGGCGTAGAACACGCTCTTACGTGCTTCACGGGCATCGCTAACCGTGAAGAAGCGCATCAGGATGTGCGGCAAGCCCGCCGTACCAAACATCAGGCCGAGACCTAACGACAGTGCGGAGATTGGGTCTTTTACCAACCCGCCCGGGCTCATAATGGCTGAACCTTTCGGGTGTACCGCCATCGCTTCGGTGAACAGATTATTGAAGCTAAAGCCGACGTGCTTCATCACCATAAAGGCCATAAAGCTGGCACCGAACAGCAACAGTACGGCTTTGATGATCTGTACCCAGGTGGTCGCCAACATGCCGCCAAACAAAACGTACATCATCATCAGCACGCCAACCAGTACGACAGCGATGTGATAGTTCAGACCAAACAGCAGCTCAATCAGCTTACCTGCACCAACCATCTGCGCGATCAGATACAGCGCAACCACCACCAGGGAACCACAGGCCGACAGAATACGGATTGGCCCTTGCTTCAGACGATAAGACGCAACGTCTGCAAAGGTGTAACGACCCAGGTTACGCAAACGCTCAGCAATCAGGAACAGAATAATTGGCCAGCCGACCAGGAAGCCGAGTGAATAGATCAGCCCGTCATAACCGGAGGTAAAGACCAGCGCGGAAATCCCGAGGAACGATGCCGCCGACATATAGTCGCCCGCAATCGCCAGCCCGTTCTGGAAACCGGTGATGTTACCGCCAGCGGTGTAGTAGTCATTACGCGAACGTACGCGCTTTGACGCCCAGTAGGTAATGCCGAGCGTAAAGATGACGAAAATCAGGAACATGATAATCGCCTGCCAGTTGGTTGGCTGGCGTTGGACTGCACCGCTAATAGCATCCGCCGCGTTTGCGGCGAAGGGCAGCGTGGCGGCAAGCGCCGTCAGGACTCTCTTCATGATGCTTTAACCTCGTGCAAAACCGCATTGTTCAGGCGATCGAATTCACCGTTTGCCCGCCAGATGTAGATCCCGGTCAGGATGAAGGAGATAAGGATCACACCGACCCCAATCGGAATACCGCGGGTGACGCTGGTTCCCGCGTGTAGCGGAGTACCCAGCCAGCCCGGCGCAAAGGCAATCAATAATATAAAGCTGATATAAACTGCCAGCATGATGATGGACAGAATGGTGGCAAACCGTTGCCGTTTTTCTACTAACTCCCTGAAACGC
Organism: Citrobacter sp. Cpo074; assembly: GCF_030332745.1. Taxonomy (NCBI): domain Bacteria; kingdom Pseudomonadati; phylum Pseudomonadota; class Gammaproteobacteria; order Enterobacterales; family Enterobacteriaceae; genus Citrobacter; species Citrobacter sp. Cpo074. Next base: position 12,195 of record NZ_JAOWHG010000037.1, on the reverse strand, counting down.
GCACTGTCTTCTATCCGCTGATAAATTTGGTCATTCATCACAGAGCTCTCCAGAGGTCCCCCTGCGTCTTTCGTGCTACAAGTTCGTTGGCCGCACTTGCCCACCCCAGTCACATAGTGAACTATGCTTTTGGGGATGTGCTCGCTTGCCGCCTTCCTGTAACACGAAATCCTTTGGGGGAGGTTTTTTATATTTCCCTCCCGGTGAAGAGAGGGTAGGGTCAGATTTGTAGGCCGGATAAGACGCTTTCGCGTCGCCATCCGGCATTTTCAGGACTTTGTTATGATGGCATCGCGATGGCCTGCTTCTCTTCGAGCAGTTTCTCCACGACGCCAGGATCGGCGAGGGTCGAGGTATCGCCCAGATTGCTGGTATCGCCCGCCGCGATTTTGCGCAGGATGCGGCGCATGATTTTGCCGGAGCGGGTTTTCGGCAGTGAGTCGGTCCAGTGCAGCACGTCTGGCGTTGCCAACGGACCAATTTCTTTACGCACCCAGTTGCGAACCTCGGCGTACAACTCAGGTGACGGCTCTTCACCGTGATTCAGCGTGACGTAGGCGTAGATCGCCTGGCCTTTAATATTATGCGGAATTCCCACCACCGCGGCTTCGGCAATCTTCGGATGCGACACCAGCGCCGATTCGATTTCAGCCGTTCCCAGACGGTGGCCAGAGACGTTCAGCACATCGTCCACACGTCCGGTGATCCAGTAATAGCCATCTTCGTCACGGCGCGCGCCGTCGCCGCTGAAGTACATATTCTTGAAGGTAGAGAAGTAGGTTTGCTCAAAGCGTTCGTGATCGCCAAACAGCGTTCTCGCCTGGCCTGGCCATGAGTCGGTAATCACCAGGTTACCTTCCGTCGCGCCTTCCAGCGGATTACCTTCGTTATCGACAATCGCAGGCTGTACGCCAAAGAACGGACGGGTTGCAGAACCGGCTTTCAGCTCGGTAGCGCCCGGCAGTGGGGTGATCATGAATCCCCCGGTTTCGGTCTGCCACCAGGTATCGACGACCGGGCATTTTTCGTTGCCGATCTTCTTCCAGTACCACTCCCACGCTTCCGGGTTGATCGGCTCGCCAACGGAACCCAGGATACGCAGCGACGAACGGTCAGTACCTTCAATCGCTTTGTCGCCTTCTGCCATCAGTGCGCGAATGGCGGTCGGTGCGGTATACAGAATATTGACCTGGTGCTTGTCCACAACCTGCGACATACGCGCAGGCGTTGGCCAGTTTGGTACGCCTTCGAACATCAGCGTGGTTGCACCGCAGGCCAGCGGGCCGTACAGCAGGTAGCTGTGTCCGGTTACCCAACCCACGTCAGCGGTGCACCAATAGATATCGCCCTGATGGTAATCAAACACGTACTTAAAGGTGGTTGCAGCGTAGACCAGATACCCGCCGGTGGTGTGCAGCACGCCTTTCGGCTTGCCGGTTGAACCGGAGGTATACAGGATAAACAGCGGATCTTCCGCGTTCATCTCTTCCGGTTGGTGTTCTGAGCTGGCTTTCTCAATAAGATCGGACCACCACAGGTCACGGCCTTCCTGCCACTCCGTTTTACCACCGGTACGTTTGAGGACGACCACATGTTCAACGGTTTTTACGTTTGGATTTTTCAGCGCATCATCCACGTTCTTTTTCAGTGGGATAGCGCGTCCGGCGCGAACGCCTTCGTCGGCGGTGATCACCAGGCGTGAATTGGAGTCGATAATACGTCCGGCGACGGCTTCCGGTGAGAAACCACCGAAGATGACAGAATGCACGGCCCCTATGCGGGCACAGGCCAGCATGGCAACCGCAGCCTCTGGCACCATCGGCATATAAATGGCCACTACGTCACCTTTTTTAATGCCTAAATCCAGTAGCGTATTGGCGAAACGGCAGACATCGCGATGCAACTCGCGATAGGTAATGTTTTTGCTTTGGGTAGCGTCATCGCCTTCCCAGATGATGGCGGTACGATCGCCATTTGCCTGCAGGTGACGGTCAAGGCAGTTTGCGGCCAGGTTCAGGGTGCCGTCTTCGTACCATTTAATAGACACGTTGCCTGGTGCGAAGGAGGTGTTCTTCACCTGGCTGTACGGCTTGATCCAATCAAGAATCTTTCCTTGCTCGCCCCAAAATGTGTCGGGTTCGTTAACGGATTGCTGGTATTTCTCTGCGTACTGCTCCGGATTTATCAGGCAACGATCCGCAATGTTTGCGGGAATAGCGTGTTTATGTATTTGGCTCATGGCTTTTGTTCTCCTTGTAGGATGTTAATAATATGTCTCATAAACGTTAAATGTAGGGGCTTTGAGAGTTTTGTTTAGTATTTGCGCGGCAGATCACGCAATAAACGAATTGTGCAAATTAGCGACAAACTGAATTTTGAAGGGAACTAGCAAAAATTGATTAAATCTCGCGATAACATGCAGTTATCTAAAGGATTGTTGAAAAGGTGATCTGTCTCTGAATTAGACAAAAGAGTGAGAGATTAGAGGGGTGTTATAACTCTAAAGTGGTATTTTACATACACTTACAATTGATTAAAGACAACATTTTCAGTGTGGTTTCTTGTTACAAATAGGGTGGAGCAATGTCATGACAGTATTCGTGTGGTTGCTGTTGTGGAAAACAATAAAAGAACCGCCATTGCAGATAATGGCGTCATCTGGATGAGACCCCTATGGCAAGGATAAAATCACGCGTACGCCGTTTCTTCAGCCTGTTATTACCTTTATTATTTATTTCTGCTGTTCACGCTGAACAAACTTCTGTACCTGCAAAAACCGTCACCGTTGAAGCGAAGAATGAAACCTTCGCACCTCAGCATCCCGATCAATATCTCTCCTGGAAAGCCACGTCTGAGCAATCAGCCCGTGAAGATGCACTGGCAGAAGATCCGCGTCTGGTGATCCTGTGGGCGGGATACCCATTCTCGCGCGATTACAACAAACCGCGGGGACACGCGTATGCCGTGACCGATGTCCGTGAAACCTTACGTACCGGCGCACCAAAAACGGCAGAAGATGGTCCGTTGCCGATGGCCTGCTGGAGCTGTAAAAGCCCGGACGTAGCGCGTCTTATCCAGAAAGACGGTGAAGATGGCTACTTCCACGGTAAATGGGCGCGCGGCGGTCCGGAAATTGTTAACAACCTCGGTTGTGCGGATTGCCATAATACCGCGTCACCAGACTTCGCCAAAGGCAAGCCAGAACTGACCCTGTCGCGTCCTTATGCAGAACGCGCGATGGAAGCCATCGGTAAACCGTTTGAGAAAGCCGGTCGCTTTGACCAGCAATCCATGGTCTGCGGCCAGTGCCACGTGGAATACTACTTCGACGGTAAAAACAAAGCCGTTAAGTTCCCGTGGGACGACGGCATGAAAGTCGAGAACATGGAGAAATACTACGACAACATTGCTTTCTCTGACTGGACCAACTCCCTGTCTAAAACGCCGATGCTGAAAGCGCAGCACCCGGAGTATGAAACCTGGAGCGCGGGCATTCACGGCAAGAACAACGTGACCTGTATCGACTGTCACATGCCGAAAGTGCAAAACGCGGAAGGCAAGATCTACACCGACCATAAGATTGGTAACCCGTTCGATAACTTCCCTCAGACCTGCGCGAACTGCCACACCCAGGACAAAGCGTCCCTGCAAAAAGTGGTCGCCGAGCGTAAACAGGCCATTCATGACCTGAAAATCAAAGTTGAAGATCAGCTGGTTCGTGCGCACTTCGAAGCGAAAGCCGCATGGGATGCGGGCGCGACTGAAGCGGAAATGAAGCCGATTCTGGAAGATATCCGTCACGCACAATGGCGCTGGGACCTGTCTATCGCCTCACACGGCATTCATATGCACGCCCCGGAAGAAGGTCTGCGGATGCTGGGTAGCGCAATGGATAAAGCCGCCGACGCGCGTACTAAACTGGTCCGTCTGCTGGCGACCAAAGGCATCACGCATGAAATTCCGTTGCCGGATATCTCGACCAAAGAGAAAGCCCAGGCGGCGATTGGTCTGAACATGCAGCAAATCAATGCTGAGAAGCAGGACTTCATCAAAACGGTGATTCCGCAGTGGGAAGATCAGGCGCGTAAAAACGGTCTGTTAAGCCAATAACCCCATTTCGCCCCGCAAGGGGCGGATAACTCAACGGAGTGAATATGAGCGTATTACGTTCGTTATTAACTGCTGGGGTGCTGGCGTCAGGCTTGTTATGGAGCCTGAGTGGAATCACTGCCACGCCAACGCCGCAGGAGTCGGATCAACGCTGGACAGTTACCCAACAGCGTAATCCGGATGCTGCCTGTCTGGACTGTCACAAGCCGGATACCGAAGGCATGCATGGTAAGCATGCGGAAGTCATCAACCCGAATAACAAACTGCCGGTCACCTGCACCAACTGTCACGGCCAGCCGTCACCGAATCACCGTGAAGGGGTGAAAGATGTGATGCGCTTTAATGAGCCGATGTACAACGTGGAGCAGCAGAACAGCGTCTGTATGTCCTGTCACCTGCCTGAGCAGCTGCAAAAAGCGTTCTGGCCGCACGATGTCCACGTAACCAAAGTGGCGTGTGCCAGCTGTCACTCACTGCATCCGAAGCAAGACACGATGCAAACGCTGAGCGATAAAGGACGGATCAAGATTTGCGTCGATTGCCACAGCGATCAACGTAACAATCCGAACTTTAACCCGGCGTCGATTTCGTTGCTTAAGGAGCATCCATGAGTTGCTCTCGTCGCCAGTTTATCACCGGCGTCGGAGCGCTGGTGGCAGTGAGCGGGACGGCGGGGCGCGTTGTGGCGAAGACGCTGAACATCAACGGCGTGCGTTACGGTATGGTACATGATGAGTCATTATGCATCGGCTGTACGGCCTGTATGGATGCTTGTCGCGAAGTCAACAACGTGCCGGAAGGCGTATCGCGTCTGACGATTATTCGCAGTGAGCCGCAGGGGACGTTTCCTGATGTGAAGTATCGCTTCTTCCGTCACTCGTGCCAGCACTGCGACCACGCTCCCTGCGTTGACGTCTGCCCGACGGGGGCATCGTATCGTGATGCCGCCAGCGGCATTGTGGATGTGAACCCGGACCTTTGCGTTGGCTGCCAGTACTGCATTGCCGCGTGTCCTTATCGCGTGCGCTTTATCCATCCGGTGAGCAAAACGGCGGATAAATGCGATTTCTGCCGGAAAACCAACCTGAAAGCGGGCAAACAGCCCGCCTGCGTTGAGTCATGTCCGACGAAGGCGCTGACGTTTGGTAATCTGGACGATCCCAACAGCGATATCTCCCGTTTGTTGCAGCAGAAAACGACCTATCGTTACAAGCTGGCGTTGGGTACAAAACCGAAGGTCTACCGCGTTCCCTTTAAATTTGGGGAGGTGAGCCAATGACATCCGCTTCTGCATTTCATTTTGAATCACTGGTGTGGGACTGGCCCATTGCCATCTATCTGTTCCTGATAGGTATCTCTGCCGGACTGGTCACGCTGGCGATTCTGCTGCGTCGCTTCCATCCGGAGGCGGGCGGTTCGGACAGCACGCTGCTGCGCACTACGCTGGTGTTAGGGCCGGGGGCGATTATCCTCGGTCTGTTGATTCTGGTGTTCCACCTGACGCGTCCATGGACCTTCTGGAAACTGATGTTCCACTACAGCTTCACTTCGGTGATGTCGATGGGGGTCATGCTGTTCCAGTTGTACATGGTGGTGTTAGTGCTGTGGCTGGCAAAAATCTTTGAAAAAGAGGTGATTGCCCTGCAACAGCGCTGGCTGCCGCGGTTAGGTATCGTGCAGAAAGTATTGACGCTGATCGAGCCTTTCCATCGTGCGCTTGAGACGTTAATGCTGGTGCTGGCGGTCCTGCTCGGGGCGTACACCGGTTTTCTGCTGTCGGCGCTGAAATCTTACCCGTTCCTGAATAACCCGATCCTGCCGGTGCTGTTCCTGTTCTCTGGGATCTCCTCCGGTGCCGCGGTGGCGCTGATCGCCATGGCGTTACGCCATCGTAGCAACCCGCACAGTACCGAAGCGCACTTTGTGCATCGCATGGAAGTCCCGGTGGTATGGCTGGAGATCTTCCTGCTGGCGGCGTTCTTCGTCGGTCTGGCGCTGGGCGATGACGGCAAAATGCGCGCGCTGGCGGCGGCACTGGGCGGCGGATTCTGGACCTGGTGGTTCTGGCTTGGCGTGGCTGGGCTTGGGCTGATACTGCCGATGCTGCTAAAACCCTGGGCCAACCGCAGTTCAACGTTTCATGGCGTGCTGGCAGTCTGCGGCGCCAGCCTGACCGGCGTACTGCTGCTGCGATTTTTTATACTCTATGCGGGTCAGCTAACCGTTGCGTAAGGTGATATCTGGACGTTCTCCTTCCTGAAGCCGGTTTTCTGGCGCTGTTATTAAGCCTTGGGGTCAACGTGTTGACCCCGCTTGCCGTGCTGGTGGGTGTCCGCCAGCGCTGGCAAGGGGTGATGCGGCTTGCAACGGTGGGCGTGTGGGCGCAATTTACCCTGCTACTGCTGGCTTTTGCCATTCTGGTATTCTGCTTTTTGACCAGCGACTTTTCGGTGGTCTACGTTGCTCAGCACAGCTACAGCCTGCTGCCGTGGGGATTAAAACTGGCGGCGGTGTGGGGCGGTCATGAAGGATCGCTGCTGCTGTGGGTGCTGTTTCTTTCCGGCTGGAGCGCGCTGTTCGCTTTACGCTATCGGCGTGATACCGACGCGCTGTTTCCGCTGACGCTCAGCGTCCTCTCAATGATTACGGCCCTGCTGCTACTGTTTGTGGTGGTATGGTCCGATCCGTTTGTGCGTATCTTCCCGCCAGCCATTGAAGGGCGCGACCTTAACCCGATGCTGCAACATCTCGGGTTAATCCTCCATCCACCTCTGCTGTACCTGGGTTACGGTGGTTTGATGGTGGCGGCAGGCGTGGCGCTGGCCTCGCTGCTACGTGGTGACTTTAATGCGCAGAGCGCCTGGGTGTGCTGGCGCTGGGCGCTGCCCGGCTGGTGCGCGCTGACGCTGGGGATTATCCTTGGCTCCTGGTGGGCCTATTGCGAGCTGGGTTGGGGCGGCTGGTGGTTCTGGGACCCGGTTGAAAATGCCTCCTTATTACCCTGGCTTTCCGCTAGCGCGCTGCTGCATAGCCTGTATATCACGCGCCAGCGCGGAATCTTCCGCCACTGGTCGCTGCTACTGGCGATCGTCACGCTGATTTTATCGCTGCTTGGGACGCTGATTGTACGTTCCGGCATTCTCGTTTCGGTACATGCTTTCGCGTTGGATAACGTCCGCGCCGCGCCGTTGTTTGCGCTGTTTACCGTGTTGAGTCTGGCGTCGCTCGGGCTGTACGCCTGGCGGGGCCAGCAAGTCCGGCAGAATGCGCGTTTTGGCGGTTGGTCACGCGAGATGCTGATTCTGGTTGCACTGCTGCTCTTTAGTGCGGTGCTGCTGATTGTGTTGATTGGCACGCTCTACCCGATGATTTACGGGCTGTTCGGCTGGGGACGGCTCTCCGTAGGCGCACCGTACTTTAACCGCGCTACGCTGCCCTTTGGCCTGCTGATGCTGCTGGTTATCGTGCTGGCAACGGTCAGAAGCCGCAACGTGTCTTTCCGCATCCAGCTTCCGGCACTGCTGGCGCATGCCGGGGTGCTGGTGTTTGCGGCGGGGATCGTCTTTTCCAGCGGTAGCCGTCAGGAGATAAGCCTGAACCTGAGCCCTGGGCAGCAGGTTGAACTGGCGGGTTACATTTTCCGTTTTGAGCGTCTCGACCTGGAAGCCAAAGGTAACTACACCAGTGAAAAAGCGCAGATCACGCTGTGGTACAATGAGAAACGTATTGGCAGCCTGCAACCCGAAAGGCGCTTCTATGCCGCGCGCCGTCAACAGATGATGGAGCCGGGGATCCGCTGGAATCTGATGCATGACTGGTACGCGGTAATGGGTGAAAAAACCGGACCTGACCGCTATGCCATGCGTTTGTACGTGCAGACCGGCGTGCGCTGGATTTGGGGCGGAGGGCTATTAATGGTCTTTGGCGCGCTGCTGAGCGCATGGCGAGGAAGGAAGCATCCAGAGTTATTGCCTGATGGCTCTGCGCTTATCAGGCCTACGAGTGAAAAGCATGGTAGGCCGGATAAGGCGTTCACGCCGCCATCCGGCAAAACGATGTTACTTGTGGGTTTACTGATTTTTCTACCTTTTACCACCCATGCCCAGGTTGTGGATACCTGGCACTTTGAAAATCCGCAACAGCAGGAACAAGCGCTGTCCATTGCCAGCCAGCTTCGCTGCCCGCAGTGTCAAAACCAAAACTTGCTGGAATCCAATGCGCCGGTAGCGGTCAGTATGCGCCATCAGGTTTATAGCATGGTGGCGGAAGGGAAAAGCGAAGCCGAGATCACGACATGGATGACCGAGCGTTATGGTGACTTCGTTCGTTATAATCCGCCGCTGAATGAGCAAACGCTGCTGCTGTGGGCGTTACCGTGCCTGTTGTTATTGCTGGTAGGTGTGGTGGTCTGGCGAGTGAGAAGACGTCAGCATACGGAGGAAGGTGAACAATGAACCAGTCCGAACCGCTGTTACGCCCAATGCCTGTGAAGTGGCTGACCGCTGCGGCGGTGCTGATGGTTGTGGCCTGCATTGGAGGCTACTTGTTGACGCCAAAATGGCATGCGGTTCGTCAGGAGCAGACGAGACTGGCGGACCCTTTACATGCTTTCTCCGATGAGAATGTTCAGGAAAAACAGTTGCTTTTGCTGCAATCGCAGATTCGCGCTAATCCCCAGAACGGCGTGAAATGGGCGCAACTCGGGGAGTACTATCTTTGGCAAAACGCGTATCATAATGCGCTGCTGGCCTACGAGCAGGCGCTGCGTGTCGGCGGTGAAAATGCTGAGATCTATTCAGCGATGGCAACGGTATTGTATTACCAGGCCGGACAACATATGACGCCACCCACTCGCGAGATGATTGATAAGGCTCTGGCGCTGGATCCGGCAGAGGTCACAGCGCTGATGCTGTTAGCCTCAGATGCGTTTATGCAGGCAGACTACGCCCAGGCTATTTCAGTGTGGCAAAAGGTTATGGATTTAAACTCGCCTAGGGTGAACCGGGCACAGCTCGTTGACTCTATTAATATGGCGAAGTTATTGCAGAATCGGCAAAAATAAATTTGTTTTTTTTGTGATTTGTATCATTTGGCCTGTTTAAAAAACAGGCAAACGAACAAATTGGCGAAAAAAACTCACACCATGACTTCTTCATTTTTGAACATATTAAAATTCTTTTATAACAAAAAGTTATTCATCAATACCGCGATAAAATTGCATTTTTATGCATAAAATCAGCCAAAAGCCCTGTTCTTAGAGGGTTGCGCGGAATGCCATGCAGATGATAATGATAATAAGCGTTAAAAAACTCCATAAACGAACGCAACACAATTCATACCCTTTCAGTATGTACTATTCCCACACACCGCATGTGGAATAGCGCTCCATCGAGGAAGTCCGTTGTTATGAAAAATTTGAAAGTCAGCCTGGCATGGCAGATTCTAATCGCCATGGTGCTGGGCATTCTGCTAGGGAGTTACCTGCATTACCATAGTGACAGCCGTGAATGGCTGGTTGTAAACCTGCTGTCACCGGCGGGCGATATCTTTATCCATCTGATCAAAATGATCGTTGTGCCCATTGTCATCTCTACGCTGGTTGTCGGTATCGCCGGAGTCGGTGATGCAAAACAGCTGGGCCGCATTGGCGCCAAAACTATTCTCTATTTCGAAGTGATCACCACCGTGGCGATTATCCTTGGGATCACGCTGGCTAATGTGTTCCAGCCGGGTTCCGGGATTGATATGTCGCAACTGGCGACCGTGGATATTTCGAAATATCAAAGCACGACTGCAGAAGTACAGAGCCACGCGCATGGTTTGATGGGGACAATTTTGTCACTGGTGCCGACCAATATCGTCGCCTCGATGGCAAAAGGCGATATGCTGCCGATTATCTTCTTCTCGGTGCTGTTCGGTTTAGGTTTGTCTTCCCTGCCAGCCACTCACCGCGAGCCGCTGGTTACCGTGTTCCGCTCTATTTCCGAAACCATGTTTAAAGTGACCCACATGGTTATGCGTTATGCGCCAGTCGGCGTTTTCGCGCTGATTGCCGTTACCGTCGCAAACTTCGGTTTTGCCTCCCTGTGGCCGCTGGCGAAGCTGGTGCTGTTGGTGCACTTTGCCATCCTGTTCTTCGCGCTGGTGGTGCTGGGGATTGTCGCGCGTATCTGCGGTTTGAGCATTTGGATCCTGATCCGCATTCTGAAAGACGAGTTGATTCTGGCTTACTCTACCGCTAGCTCCGAGAGCGTACTGCCGCGTATTATCGAGAAGATGGAAGCCTATGGCGCACCGGCTTCAATCACCAGCTTTGTGGTGCCGACCGGCTACTCATTCAACCTTGATGGTTCAACGCTGTACCAGAGTATTGCCGCGATCTTTATTGCGCAGCTGTATGGTATCGACCTGTCGCTGTGGCAGGAAATCGTGCTGGTGTTGACGTTGATGGTGACCTCGAAAGGGATTGCGGGCGTGCCGGGCGTATCATTCGTGGTGCTGCTGGCAACGCTGGGCAGCGTGGGGATCCCGCTGGAAGGCCTGGCGTTTATTGCTGGTGTTGACCGTATTCTCGACATGGCGCGTACCGCGCTGAACGTGGTGGGTAACGCACTGGCGGTGCTGGTTATCTCCAAGTGGGAACACAAATTTGACCGCAAAAAAGCGCTGGCCTATGAGCGCGAAGTATTAGGTAAGTTTGATAAGACCGCTGACCAGTAAATAGAAGCAACAACGCCAGGCATGCATGGCGTTGTTGCTTTTGGTGAGATCCTGACACCACATTTGGTTTTAATAATTAAGTATACGTATGTATTTTTTATGACTTATACCCCGCAATAAAAAGGAAACTGAACGTTTTCTGAAATTATCTCCCACCTAATCCTTCTTGCTTTCCTCTTATCCGTTCAGGCGATATGTTGCTTCATTTGCGATATAACTGCACCATGAGGCAAGACTTATGTCACAGCAGGGACTGCGCTTTACGCTGGATGTGGACGGATTAACGCCGGCGGCAACCGCTGTCGTCAGCTTCACCCTCTACCAGAATCTCTCCACGCCCTTTCTGCTCACTGTCGATATTGCCAGCGACCGGTCCGGCCTCACCGCCGCCAGTTTCCTTGAGAAAAACGCCACGCTGACCATCTGGCAGGGGGCCGTTGCACTGCGCTACCTCCACGGCATCATCACCGGGATGGAAACCGGGGAAAACAACGGCTGGCAGATGAACTACAGCCTGACTATTTCGCCTCCGCTCTGGCGCTGTGGCCTGCGACAGAACTTCCGTATCTTTCAGCAGCAGGATATCCTGGCCATTTCCACCACCCTGCTGACTGAAAACGGCGTCACCGACTGGGTGCCCTCCTTTTATGAATCCCACCCGGCGCGGGAGTTCTGCGTTCAGTACGGTGAAACCGACCTCGGCTTTCTCATCCGACTGTGGGCTGAAGAGGGCATTTTCTTCTTTGACTGGTTCCACCCGACCAGCCCCGACCAGAAACTGGTGCTCTGTGATGACGTGGCCGGGGTCTCCACGCTGGGTGAGATGTCCTTTAACCCGAATACCCGCGAAGTCGCCACGGAATGCATCAGCGAGTTTCGTTACCGGGCGCAGGTACGCCCTTCCTCGGTGGAAAACCAGGATTACACCTTCAAAGCTCCTGGCTGGCCGGCTTACTTCAGCCATCACGCCCCGAACCTGAACGGTCAGCGCACCCAGTATGAAATCTTCGACTGGCCGGGACGCTTCAAGGACGAGCAGCACGGTCAGGACTTTGCCCGCTACCAGGCAGAAGGCCACCGGCAGGATGCTGAAACCGCTGCCTGCGAGAGTAACTCCCCGAAACTGTGGCCCGGAAAACGTTTCACCCTCACCGGCCACCCTTCATTAACGCTGAACCGGGAGTGGCAGGTCACCGGCAGTGTGCTGAAAGGAAAGCAGCCACAGGCGCAGCATGGCCACCAGGGTGAAGGCACCAAGCTCAGTAACAGCCTGGACGTCATCCCGGCTGACCGGACTTGGCGAGCTTCCCCCCTGCCCAAACCCGCCGTTGACGGCCCACAGAGTGCCATTGTCACCGGCCCGGC
>NZ_JAOWHG010000036.1:0-34468 GCF_030332745.1 Citrobacter sp. Cpo074 | reverse complement strand
CTGAACCTGTCCTTCAGTCCCACATAAGCCAGCAGCACCGCCGACGTCTTTTCCCCGATACCCGGGATACTTTCCAGCAGCTTCCTGCGGTGTTTCATGTCCGGGTCGTCATCCGTCAGGTCCTTTATCTGCTTTTCGATGCGTTTAATTTCGGCATGAAGCCACAGCAGATGAGCGTCGATACTCGGACGCTGTACCTCACGTGCTGTCTCAAGGCGATTCAGTTCCTGCGTACGCATATCCGTCAGTGACTGATGGCGCAGCACCAGTGCCCGTAACGCCCGTTCAACCGGATGCGGAGCTTCCCAGACTGCCGGGCGCTTCTGACGGCAAAACTCTGCCAGCATGCGGGCATCAACGGCATCGGTTTTGCTGCGCAGCCCCTCGCTCTGTGCGAAGGCTTTGCCGAGGGCAGGATTGATGATGGAGACGGTGAATCCGGCATCACTGAGATGGGCGGCCACGTCTTCCATATACGTACTGGTGGCTTCCATACAGATATGCGCCGGCGCCACGTTATGGCTGTTGAGCCAGTGGAGGAGTTCATTGTGGCCCTTCAGGGTGTTCGCAAATTTTTTACTGCGGTGACGGCCATCGGGACGCAGCACATCGACATCCAGCTTGGCTTTAGAGACGTCAATACCGATAAAATGAAGTTCCTGTTCCATAGTGAGACCAACCTTGTGAATGCGGATTACCGGGAAAACCGGTCCATGATACTGTCCGGTTTGTCACTTGTGGAGAACGGCAGTCCGCTGCATAAATCTACAATACAGGTTGTTAACCTAAGGCCGGATAAGGCGCTTGCGCCGCCATCCGGCTTGGTGCGCTGTGCTGCCTGATGTGCTGCGCTTATCAGGCCTACGGCTGTGCGTGGTTTGTAGTCCGGATAAGGCGTTAGCCGCATCCGGCATGGTGCGCTGAATTGCCTGATGCGCTGCGCTTATCAGGCCTATGGCAGCGTGTGGTTTGTAGGCCTGATAAGGCGTTAGCCGCATCAGGCTTGGTGCGCTGAACTGCCTGATGCGTTGTGCTTATCAGGCATACGGCTGTGCGTGGTTTGTAGGCCGGATAAGGCGTTAGCCGCATCCGGCATAACCTATTAAACAAACGGTGCCAGCGGGTCGGCAATCTCAAATGCTACTGCTCGGTCTGCTTTCGGTGGGTAAATCAGCTCGCTGACAATCGACACCTTCAGCTTCTTCGCTTCTGCGCGCGTCAGTTTCACCTGTTGATCCCATCCTTCGCTATACACCGCACCCCAGGCACCAAGATCCAGGCAGGTGACGTAGTTTTCCTGACGATATGGCAATGGCGCTACGTCCAACAGATCTGCCGCAGCGTTATTACCGGCAAATTTACCCAACAAAATAGCGTGCTGACAGGTCATTAACGCATGGTTGCCTTTGTCGTCGGTGGCGGCATAGGCCACATCGCCAGTGGCGTAGATATCATCGTGACCCACAACCTGCAGATTAGCATTCACATGCAGACGGCCCTGGCGATCGCGCGGGGCATTAATCTGTGCTGTCAGGTTATTAGCCTGCACGCCGACGGTCCAGATAACCGTCTGAGAGGCAATCACCTGCCCATCTTTCAGCGTGACGCCGGAGGCATCCACACACTCTACTTCCGCATTGACCAGCCACTCGACGCCCAGCTCAGCAGAGGCTTCGATAATCACGTCACGTAATTCCTGGCTCCAGCGTCCGCCCGGCTGAGCACCGCGTTCAACTACGACAACTCTGGTCTTAGCATCAGTGCCCAATATTTCACGCAAACGACCCGGTAATTCCAGCGCCATCTCTATCCCGGTGAAACCACCACCACAGACCACCACAGTATTACGAGCCTCACTTTCCGGTTGTAATGCCAGATTGTTAATGTGCTGCTCCAGTACGGCGGCGCTCTCGAGTTGGTCGAGGTCAAACGCGTGCTCGGCGGCACCGGCGACGGTATCGCGGTTTACGTGACTTCCGCTGGCGAGCACCAGGCGGTCATAGCGATGCAGATGAGTGTCACCGTTGGCATCTTTCCAGCTCACCTCTTTAGAGTCCGGGAGGATTTGCTCGACGTGACCTTGCAGGAAGTTGACGCCGGTAACGTCAAATAGCGGTTGCAGTGGTGCGACCAGCGTATGAACGGCGCTTTCATAAAAGCGTGGGCGGACACGCAGCTCCGGTTGTGGCGCAATTACTGTAATATCAATGGCCTGCTGATGTTTATCCGCCAGTCGTGCGGCGCTTAATGCTGCCCACATACCGGCAAAGCCGGCGCCCACGATCAGAATTTGTTTACGCATTGGGGTTTTCTCACTGGTGACTACGAATTATTTACTCGGATTTTATTTGTCGTAGTTAGGAATTGCAATGCGATCGAGATTCTTTTTGCCTCAAAGGGTGGTGTTTTTTGATTATCTGATTGATAAATATGCATTTAAAGTTCTGTTGTGAAAAGGGGGTACTTTGCTGTCTGGAATGAATGAGATGAAAAAGCTACAATAAACTCAGATTCATTTTGGCTGAGATAAGAGAATGGCATTCTACAGTTCGGGAGTTGAGTACGGCATTCATAGCCTGATGTGTATGGTCGACAGTAAGGGCGACGCGCGGGATATGAGCGTGCGGGAAATAGCCGAACTGCAAAGCGTACCGTATGACTATCTGGCAAAAATTTTCACCCGTCTGTCCAAAGCGGGTCTGGTGCGCAGCATTGAAGGCAAAGGTGGCGGTTTCCAGTTAGCTAAACCCGCTGAACACATCACGGTGCTGGATGTGGTAAATGCTATTGATGGCGATAAGCGCATCTTTGAGTGTCGTGAAATTCGCCAGCGGCTGGCGGTATTTGAGGAGCATCCACCCGAGTGGGCCTGTGAAGGCATTTGTGGTGTGCGTTCGGTAATGGACATGGCCCAGCAGCGAATGGAAGAAGCGCTCGGCCAGCATACGATTCTGGACTTGGCGCGCAAAATGTACCGTAAAGCACCGGACACTTTTGTGGTGGAAGTGCAGGAGTGGATAGACGCGCGTAAAGGGTAGTGAGTGATAATGCCCGATAGCGCAAGGCGACCGGGCATGTTGAATGTAGGCCGGATAGGGGCAATAGCCGCCATCCGGCACTGAAGGTTATTGCTCGGTGCTCGGCGTATTAATCATGCGGTTCAGCCATGGCACCATAATCGCCATCACGACCGTTACGGCCAGGGTGACAAGGCCAATCTTACTGAAGACGTTGGTATAGATAGGCAGCGTTTGCAGCGGGTCGGTGATGTTCTCTGGTACGGCGGTGAACGTAGCGACATAACCCCCCATCAGGAAGGCTGCGGCCTGCGTCAGGAACCACATCCCAAGAATGAAGCCCATCAGGTGTTGTGGCACGAGAGCGGCGACCATAGCCAGTCCCAGGGCGCTAATCAGCAGTTCACCCAGGCTCTGGAACAGATACACCAGCACGATAAACCACGGCGACGTCAGCCCTTGTGCATCGGCAAACCACATCCCGGCAGCGGCGGCCGTCAGGAAGCCCAATGAGCACAGGAACATACCGAGCGTAAATTTCATCGGCATGGTCAGGTCTTTGCCTTTGTTGCCCAGACGGGTATAGATTGCGGCCAGTACCGGACTCGCCAGTACCACCCAGAACGGGTTCAGCGCCTGGAAGCTCACCGGGTTGATGGCGAAACCCAGAATTTCATGGTGTACGTTATTGATCGCAAAGAAGTTCAGCGATGTCGGCATCTGCGCGTACAGCACGTAGAACACCACCGCTTCCAGCATCAGGATAAAGGCCACGAACATCTTGTTGCGCCCGGTTTTATCCAGTTTGAATGCCTGACGGAAGAAGATGATGGTCACGACAATCGACAGGACGATCAGCACCAGGTTGGC
Organism: Citrobacter sp. Cpo074; assembly: GCF_030332745.1. NCBI lineage: Bacteria > Pseudomonadati > Pseudomonadota > Gammaproteobacteria > Enterobacterales > Enterobacteriaceae > Citrobacter > Citrobacter sp. Cpo074. The sequence goes on along the minus strand of NZ_JAOWHG010000036.1, from coordinate 30,581 downwards.
AATCTGCACGTTGTGCATCAGCCAGGCGCAGATAAATACCATCACTACCGTACCGGCCAGCACGTACAGCAGGTTACGGAAATTCAGTGGCTTATGGTCTGGCTCAGAGCCGATATTTTTCACCATTCCGCGGCAGGCAAAGTAGACCAGCAGCGCGACGATTAGTCCGGCTCCGCACAAGTTGTAAGTCACAGCGTAGCCAAACTTATCGGCAATCACCGGCGCCAGCGACAGTGACAGTAGCGAACCGATGTTAATCGACATATAAAACAGAGTGAAAGCACCGTCCAGACGGGCGTCTTTCGGGGGATAGCATTTTGACAGCAGGCTTGCCGGGTTGGCTTTAAATAGCCCGTTACCAACGGCAATGGTACCCAAAGCAATAAAGATCAGATCCGGCTTAAGCAGCGACATCCCGGTCATGAAGTAGCCGATTGCCAGCACAATGGCACCGAGTACCAGCGTGCGCTTGGTGCCTAACAGGTGGTCGCCGACGTAGCCGCCGATCGAGATCAGGCCGTAAACCAGTGCGGCAAAGGCACCAAAGGTTACAAATGCCTGTTCTTGTGAAAATCCGAGCTGCTTAACAAAAAATACCGCCAGGATGCCCTGTACGCCGTAATAGCCAAATCGTTCCCATAATTCCACAAAGAAGATCATGAAGAACGGACGAGGTTGCTGCAGCAAGCCCGTAGGTGCAGTTTTATTCATATTCCATCGCCTTTCAAAGCCATCCCGAAAAGTATGAACGCGTATGCTTAAACGCGCCGAAAAAGTCTTATTTTGTTATAGACTGCGGTTATTGGCCGCAAGGGTAGAGTATTATAGAGATAGTTTTCGATCCAATTAGTTGATCACACTAATTATGATTTGTTTGTTGGATTGATGTACTAATTGTGACCGAATGATAAAAACAAAAACGCCCGCGAAGGCGGGCGTTTACAAGCTTAACGACTTGCAGTGGGCCGGGTTAACTTCCGGCGGCAAGCATTTTATGCTTCTTCGTCGTCACGCAGCGGAACAATCAACATGTCGACGTGGACGGTGTTGATCAGTTGGCGCGCGGAGGACATCAGTTTGCTCCAGAAATCCTGGTGGTGACCACAGACGACCAGATCCATGTCGTATTTTTTGATGGCATCAACCAGAACCTGACCCAGGTCGCCGCTACCGCTCAGGGTTTCGGTGATAGGGTAGCCTGCATTGGTGGACAGCTCGGTTAACGCGTGGTGGGTTTCTTCAGAAATGCGTTTCTGCATGTCGCCCAGATTCACGTCGATGAGCCCGGTGTACAGGTCGGAATAGTTTACGTCAACGTGGATAAGGGAGACTTTAGCATTGTAAGGTCGCGCCATAGAAACCGCTTTTTCAACCAGAACTTTGCTTTCCGGAGAAAGATCAACCGCGATAAGAATGTGTTTATAAGCCATAGTGTTACTCCTTCCATAAGTTGTCGATGACTAGCCTGCTGGCGTTATATGCCGCCGCGTCATCCGCGTCCTGCGAACCTTGTGCGCGGGGCTAGCCCAGTCGTAAAAAACGTACCATATAAGGACTATCCTTACATTATAGCGACCAGGATAATCCGTCAATCCGCCTTGCTTGCCAAATAGTTAAACAAATTTTTTAGTTAATTGCATTGATAGCGATTAACCTTATGGCAAAAAAATTAACTAATCTCCTACACTATCTAAAGAGGCGTTCGGATGCGTGATACTAACACGAACGGTTTCGGCTGCACTCTTCATTGAATGGTTTGGCAGGGTATCGGGGAGCGGTAGTCCCGGAAAGGAGTTCCGTGGGCGGGTCGCCGGGGAGGAGGTATGATAAGCACCATTGCATTATTCTGGGCTTTATGTGTCGTTTGCATTGTTAATATGGCGCGCTATTTTTCTTCGCTACGCGCACTGTTAGTGGTACTTCGTGGTTGCGATCCATTACTTTACCAGTATGTAGATGGAGGGGGCTTTTTTACCTCGCATGGGCAACCGAACAAGCAGATGCGTCTGGTGTGGTATATCTACGCTCAGCGTTACCGCGATCATCATGATGATGAATTTATTCGCCGCTGTGAGCGGGTTCGCGGTCAGTTCATTCTCACCAGCGCGCTATGCGGCCTGGTGCTAATCAGCATGGTTGCGCTGATTATCTGGCACTGATGCCAACAACAGATACAAAAAAAGCGGGTCAGCTTCCTGACCCGCTTTTTTACCGTGCATTCGCTTAGATAAGCTTCAGGGAGAGCCAGTACAGCACCCCGGAAAGAATAATCGCAGCTGGCAGGGTGAAGACCCAGGCCATCAGAATGCTGGTTACCGTTTTACGCTGCAATCCGCCGCCATCAACAACCATCGTCCCCGCAACGGAAGAAGAGAGAACGTGGGTGGTGGAAACGGGCATACCGGTGTAGCTGGCGAGACCGATAGAGACTGCGGCGGTCATCTGAGCCGACATCCCCTGGGCATAAGTCATGCCTTTCTTACCGATTTTCTCGCCGATGGTGGTGGCAACACGACGCCAGCCAATCATCGTACCAATACCCAGCGCCAGTGCGACGGCCATAATGATCCAGATAGGCGCGTACTCAATGGTGCTCAGCATGTCAGCTTTCAGTTTTTTCAGCAGACGCTGATCGTCAGCGCTTACGCCAGGCAGCTTAACCACTTTATCGGTGGTATCAGAGATGCACAGCATAATACGGCGCAGCTGACCACGCTGTTCGACGCTTAATTTGTCGTAGGTTTCCAGGTTCGCCAGCATACCTTTCGCACGTTCCAGCGCGTTGATGGTATTCGCCGGGTGGCAATGGAACTCTGTCGTCGTCGCGGGTGCCGCGTCCGTCGGGGACGGAATCAGCTGGTCTACGCCTGTGGCCTGTTTAAGCAGGTCAGGGCGCTGCTGGAAGAAGACTTCGACGTTATTGATTGCATCACGGGTACGGGTAATCTCGTAACCGGAAGCATTCATATTCACCACGAAGCCTGCAGGCGCTACGCCAATCAGCACCAGCATCACCAGACCAATGCCTTTCTGCCCGTCGTTAGCGCCATGAGAGAACGCTACGCCGATAGCGGAGAGGATCAGTGCAATACGGGTCCAGAACGGCGGCTTTTTCTTGCCATCTTTCTTTTCACGTTCTGCTGGCGTCAGGTGGATACGGGCACGTTTTTTTGTACCGCTCCAGTAACGACGCAGAATGAAAATAAGACCGCCTGCAACCACCAGACCAACAATTGGCGAGATGATAAGCGAAGCAAAAATACCGATAACTTTCGGAATGTTAAGTGCGTCCACCACCGAGGTGCCGGTCATCAGTGCATTGGTTAAACCAATACCTATAATGGCGCCAATCAGCGTGTGGGAGCTGGATGCAGGTAAACCAAAGTACCAGGTACCCAGGTTCCAGATAATTGCCGCCAGCAGCATGGAGAACACCATGGCAAGGCCATGTGACGATCCCATATTAAGCAGCAGATCCGTTGGTAGCATATGCACGATGGCATACGCCACGCTGAGACCACCCAGCAAAACACCAAAGAAGTTGAACAACGCAGCCATGACCACCGCCAATTGCGAACGCATTGCACGGGTATAGATCACGGTTGCGACAGCATTGGCTGTGTCATGGAAGCCGTTAATTGCTTCGTAGAACAGCACAAAAGCCAGAGCAAGCAATAGTAAAAGCCCGGTATGTAAATCCAGGCCAGCAAACAAATGTAGCATAGGACGTTACGCCATTTTGAGGACATGAACGCGGCGCATTATCAGTGACTTTGGCGGCGCGGGCAAAGTGAAATATAGAGTTTTTTTGATTTGTCTCCTGCTTTGTTTTACACCACTAAAGAATTATCCTATATATTTCAGTTAAATACCCTTTATCGGTAGTTTGGTGCTGGTGCGACCACTGAGGAATCTTTACAATTCACACCCGCTTTTTAGAGAGGATCGCAACGTGGAAAGGTTTGATACCGTTATTATAGGCGCTGGCGCAGCGGGTATGTTTTGTGCCGCGCAGGCAGGACAAGCAGGTAGTCGAGTACTGCTTATTGATAATGGTAAAAAGCCAGGACGCAAGATTCTCATGTCTGGCGGGGGACGCTGCAACTTTACCAATCTTTATGTCGAACCGGCCGCCTATTTGAGCCAAAACCCCCATTTTTGCAAATCGGCACTGGCGCGTTACACGCAGTGGGATTTTATCGACCTGGTGGGCAAACATGGTATTGCCTGGCATGAAAAAACGCTGGGTCAGCTGTTCTGCGATGATTCCGCTCAGCAAATTGTCGATATGCTGGTAGACGAGTGTGAAAAAGGTAACGTAACTATGCGGTTACGGAGCGAAGTCCTGAGCGTGGTGCAGGATGATGAAGGTTTCACCCTCGAACTGAACGGCATGACGGTCGGCACGAAAAAACTGGTTATCGCTTCCGGTGGGCTTTCCATGCCGGGTCTGGGGGCAACGCCGTTTGGTTATAAAATTGCCGAACAGTTTGGTCTGAAGGTGTTGCCAACGCGCGCGGGACTGGTGCCCTTTACGTTGCATAAGCCACTGCTGGAGCAGCTTCAGGTGCTCTCTGGCGTGTCGGTCTCCTCCGTTATCACCGCCGAAGACGGCACCGTATTTCGTGAAAATCTGCTCTTTACACACCGAGGACTTTCGGGCCCAGCTGTTTTGCAGATTTCCAGTTTTTGGCAGCCAGGCGAATTTGTCAGCATTAATTTGTTGCCGGATGTTGACCTGGTGAGCTTCCTCGACGAACAACGTAGCGCACACCCTAACCAGAGCTTAAAGAACACCTTAGCAATGCAGTTGCCAAAGCGTCTGGTGGAATGCTTGCAGCAGTTAGGGCAAATTCCTGACGTGTCTCTGAAGCAGCTTAACGTACGCGATCAGCAAACGCTGGTTGAAACGCTGACCGAGTGGCGGGTGCAGCCGAACGGTACGGAAGGGTATCGTACCGCTGAAGTCACGTTGGGCGGCGTCGATACCAACGAGCTGTCATCGCGCACGATGGAAGCCCGCAAAGTGCCAGGGCTCTACTTTATCGGTGAAGTGATGGACGTCACCGGCTGGTTGGGTGGCTATAACTTCCAGTGGGCATGGTCGAGTGCCTGGGCATGCGCGCAGGATCTGGCGAATTAAACTCTGGAGATTGATGAATCATTGCTCAAGAGATGTATCATTAGCGGTAGCGCGATACCTGTACCAGCGATCTCATGTTTACTTAAGGAATGGATGATGAAAATTACGCAGTTGACATTACACAATGTCGGGCGCTTTACCTCTTTAGAGGTCCCAATTGCGCCTACAAGCGACAATCCTTCCAATGTTACTGTGCTGGTGGGGAATAATGGTGCAGGAAAAACGTCAATTTTACAGGCGCTGGCGACATCACTCAGTTGGATGGTATCACGCATTCGTAGTGAGAAAGGGAGTGGCAGTAGCCTCAGTGAAAATCTGATTACTAATGAGAGTACATCTGCTGCAATTACGCTTGCGGTGAAAGCCGCGGTAATCGGTGCAGAAGAAAAGGAATATCACTGGACTCTGGCGAAAGCCAGAAGTGGAATGATTGGCGAATATACCAGCCTGCTTAATTCTGCTTCCGTTTTGGCAAATTATTACCGCACCCTCTTAACACAACATCGTAAAAGCAGTTTACCTTTAATCGCCTTTTATCCGGTAGAACGAAGCGTATTGGAAATCCCTCTTAAAATTAAAAATAAACATGCTTTCCAGCAGATAGATGGATATGACCATGCTCTTAATCAGGGCGTAGATTTTAGTCGGTTTTTTGAGTGGTTCCGTACCCGAGAAGATATTGAAAATGAGAATGATAAAACGGTATTGTCGGATTTTCTAGATGAGGATTTTGAAAATAGATTGCAAATACTTGCCGATATTGAAAATGCTGATGAGCGTGTCGATAAACTTGAACCTCTTGATTTTAAAGGCTTAGGCGAGGAGTTCAAAAAACTTAAAAGCGCTATTAAATTGATGCAGGATATTCAGGATAAATCTAAAGAGGCCAGAGATCCGCAACTAAACGCAGTACGTGCTGCAATTGCCGCATTTATGCCGGGTTTTGAAGGGCTCCAGGTTCGCCGTAAGCCTCGGGTGCATATGACGGTAGAAAAAAACGGGGAAACACTCAATGTCTTGCAATTGTCGCAAGGTGAAAAATCACTGATGGCGCTTGTTGGGGATATCGCTCGTCGATTGGCGATGATGAATCCGACCCTGGAAAATCCATTGTATGGACAAGGAGTTGTGCTGATTGACGAAGTAGACATGCATCTTCATCCCTCGTGGCAGCGTGGTATTATAGATCGGTTAACCACAACATTTCCTCACTGCCAGTTTATTTTGACAACCCATTCGCCTTTGGTCATCAGCGACTGCAAAAATGTACTGGTCTATTCGCTTGATGATGGGGAGTTGAGTGTTGTTCCTTCTCTGTATGGGCAAGATGCAAATAGTGTATTACTGGATGTGATGGATACGGATATTCGTAATGCAAAGATTGCGACTCAACTCAACGATTTATTGGATTTAATTCAGAAAAAACAGCTAAATCAAGCGAGAAGTTTACTTGAAAAGCTAATGGAGGATCTGCCTGCTAATAATCTGGAATTATCTAAAGCTCGTTTATTACTGCGCAAACAGGAGTTACGCATTGAGAAAAATCACGAAGAGCAATGAGCCAGCTAGTTTGACTCGCTGGAAGCGTTCTAATGCGAGCGGCGTTTATGAGGATTTGACTGAAATAGAACGTCGAGATATTCGGGCGGTTTGTGTTCAGGAACAATTTTATCTGTGTGCGTATTGCTGTAAACCTATCAGTGGTCAGAATAGTGATACTATGAATGAGCATGTGCAAGCCAGACATCACGCCCAGCATTTATCCCTTGATTTTAATAATATTGTTGCAAGTTGCACTACAGCAAAGCAATGTGATGAATCTCACGGTTCCCAGCTGTTTTCACTGACTCCGTTGATGGATGAGTGTGAAACGGAACTGGAATTTATGATCAGTGGTCGTGTCAGAGGTAATACGTTTCGTGCGCAGGAAGCGATTCGGGTTCTTAATCTTGGAGAGGATGAAACGAAGAACAGAAAGCTGATTGAAATACGCAAACAAGCCATAGCCACCATACTATTTAGTAACGGAATAGATCCTGATGAAGGTCTGGAAGACGATGAATTACTCCACGATCTAATTAATGTCCTGAGTCTCCCCAAAGACAATCAACTGGAATCTTATGCCCCCATCGTTATCAACGTTCTTCGGGGCTGGTTATCAGAGTAAATACTGTTGGTCCATTATGGATGTCCCTCAACACAAACAACAACCGAATAGACATATTGAATCCAGGTGTTAGTATTCAATAGACAGCAGTAATGAGTATGCGTGTTTCATTTCCGGCCAGGAACGCTGATGATGACAACATTACTACCCGATATCACAGCATTTTCATCATTCACTTCCTTCACGGCGCAGGTTGCTTACATGCCTGTCTGCTCTCTGGCCATTGTTTCTCATTCCTTCTTATCCCGGATGGAATCCCCCGCTGAATAGCTGTTCAGTGGGCTTTGTGACACGCATCGTTTGATAACAGGGATTACGGCGGGTCGAATATGGATAAGTTTAAACGTCATATGATGTGGTGGGTGGCGGGCATCCTGGTCGTGGTGGCCGCGATAGCATGGTGGATGCTTCGTCCTGCGGGAATACCGGAGGGGTTTGCAGCCAGCAACGGCAGAATTGAAGCCACTGAAGTGGATATTGCCACCAAAATTGCCGGGCGAATTGACACGATCCTCGTGTCGGAAGGGCAGTTTGTTCGTCAGGGCGAAGTGCTGGCGAAAATGGATACCCGCGTGCTGCAGGAGCAGCGGCTGGAAGCGGTAGCCCAAATCAAAGAGGCCGAAAGTGCGGTGGCGGCGGCGCGGGCGCTGTTAGAGCAGCGACAAAGTGAAATGCGCGCCGCGCAGTCGGTGGTAAAACAGCGTGAGGCGGAACTGCAGTCGGTCTCTAAACGCCACGTCCGCTCCCGTTCGCTATCTCAGCGTGGGGCTGTGTCTGAGCAACAGCTGGATGACGACAGGGCTGCGGCAGAAAGCGCACGCGCTGCACTGGAATCCGCAAAGGCGCAGGTCTCTGCGGCAAAAGCCGCAATTGAAGCCGCTCGCACCAGTATCATTCAGGCGCAAACCCGCGTAGAAGCCGCGCAGGCTACCGAACGTCGTATTGTGGCTGATATTGATGACAGCGAGTTGAAAGCCCCTCGCGATGGCCGCGTACAGTACCGCGTAGCTGAACCGGGCGAGGTGCTTTCCGCGGGCGGTCGCGTGCTGAATATGGTCGATCTCAGCGATGTCTACATGACGTTCTTCTTGCCAACCGAACAGGCTGGTTTACTGAAGATTGGTGGAGAAGCGCGGCTGGTGCTGGATGCTGCGCCGGATCTGCGTATTCCGGCGACCATCAGCTTTGTGGCTAGCGTCGCGCAGTTCACGCCGAAAACGGTCGAAACCAGCGATGAACGGCTGAAACTGATGTTTCGCGTCAAAGCGCGTATCCCGCCAGAGCTGTTGCAGCAGCATCTGGAGTACGTGAAAACCGGTCTGCCGGGCATGGCGTGGGTGCGTGTTGATGAAAGTCGCGCCTGGCCTGACGACCTGGTGGTGAGGTTGCCGCAATGACGCATCTGGCGCTGGTTCCCGTTCCTCCCGTGGCGCACCTTGACGGCGTGAGTCAGCATTACGGGAAAACGGTAGCGCTGAACAATATCACGCTGGATATCCCTGCCCGCTGTATGGTGGGGTTGATTGGCCCGGATGGCGTCGGAAAATCGAGCCTGCTGTCGCTCATCTCCGGCGCGCGGGTCATTGAACACGGCAACGTGATGGTGTTGGGTGGCGATATGCGCGACCCAAAACATCGCCGGGATGTCTGCCCGCGCATTGCCTGGATGCCGCAGGGGCTGGGGAAAAACCTGTATCACACGCTGTCGGTATATGAGAACGTCGATTTCTTTGCCCGCCTGTTTGGGCATGACAAAGCGGAGCGTGAGGCGCGGATTACCGAGCTGCTGAATAGCACCGGACTGGCACCGTTTCGCGACCGTCCTGCCGGGAAACTCTCGGGCGGGATGAAGCAAAAGCTGGGGCTGTGCTGCGCGTTAATCCACGACCCGGAACTGTTAATTCTCGATGAACCCACCACCGGGGTCGACCCGCTGTCCCGCGCCCAGTTCTGGGATCTGATTAACAGTATTCGTCAGCGGCAGACCAACATGAGCGTGCTGGTTGCGACCGCTTATATGGAAGAAGCCGAGCGCTTTGACTGGCTGGTGGCGATGAACGCCGGGGAGGTGTTAGCCACCGGGAGCGCGCAGCAGCTACGTGAGCAAACCAACAGCAACACGCTGGAGCAGGCGTTTATCGCGCTGTTACCTGAAGCCCAGCGCCAGGCGCATAAACCGGTAGTGATCCCGCCGTATCACGCTGAGCAGGAAGAGATTGCCATCGAGGCGAAAAACCTGACCATGCGCTTCGGTAAATTTGTGGCGGTGGACCACGTTAACTTCCGCATTCCGCGCGGGGAAATCTTCGGTTTTCTCGGCTCCAACGGCTGCGGTAAATCCACCACCATGAAAATGCTCACCGGACTGCTGCCCGCAAGCGAAGGCGAGGCGTGGCTGTTTGGACAAGCGGTTGATCCGAAGAATATCGATACCCGCCGCCGGGTAGGCTATATGTCGCAGGCATTTTCGCTCTACAGCGAGCTGACCGTCAGGCAAAACCTCGAGCTACATGCGCGGCTGTTCCATATCCCCGAAGCAGAAATCCCTGGGCGGGTGCAGGAGATGAGTGAGCGCTTTTCGCTGACCGATGTCGAAGATGCGCTGCCCGGTGCGCTGCCGTTGGGGATCCGTCAACGCCTGTCGCTGGCGGTGGCGGTGATCCATCGTCCGGAGATGCTCATTCTTGATGAACCGACCTCCGGGGTCGATCCGGTTGCGAGGGATATGTTCTGGCAACTGATGGTCGACCTGTCGCGCCAGGACAAAGTGACCATTTTTATCTCCACCCACTTTATGAACGAAGCGGAGCGCTGCGACCGCATGTCGCTGATGCACGCCGGAAAAGTACTGGCCAGCGGTACGCCGCAGGAACTGGTGAAACAGCGTGGAGCTGCCAGTCTGGAAGAGGCGTTTATCTCCTGGTTGCAGGAAGCGGCAGGCCCGGCGCCGGAAGCTCAGTTAGCGCCAGCCAATGTCCAGACAGTGCATGAAAACAGTAAGCCGCCGCGGCAAGGCTTTAGCCTGCGGCGCTTGTTCAGCTACAGCCGTCGTGAAGCGCTGGAGCTGCGACGTGACCCGGTACGTTCAACGCTGGCGCTGATGGGCACAGTGATCCTGATGCTTATCATGGGCTACGGCATCAGCATGGATGTGGAAAACCTGCGTTTTTCGGTGCTCGATCGCGACCAGACCGTCAGCAGCCAGGCGTGGACGCTGAATCTGGCGGGATCGCGCTATTTTATCGAGCAACCGCCGCTCACCAGTTATGACGAGCTGGACAAACGGATGCGCTCAGGCGAAGTTGCGGTAGCAATTGAAATTCCGCCAAATTTTGGCCGCGATATCGCGCGTGGAACGCCGGTGAAGATTGGCGTCTGGGTCGATGGCGCAATGCCAAGCCGCGCTGAAACGGTCAGGGGTTACGTGCAGGCGATGCACCAGACCTGGCTGCAGGATGTGATGGCGCGCCAGCCAAATGCCAGCGGGCAAAACGGGCTGATGACCATTGAAACTCGCTATCGTTACAACCCGGATGTGAAGAGTCTACCGGCGATTGTTCCGGCAGTGATCCCACTGCTGTTGATGATGATCCCTTCCATGCTCAGCGCCCTCAGCGTGGTGCGTGAGAAAGAGCTGGGGTCGATTATCAATCTGTACGTTACGCCCACGACCCGCAGCGAGTTTTTACTCGGCAAACAGTTGCCGTACATCGTGCTGGGCATGCTGAATTTCCTGCTGTTGTGCGCGCTGTCGGTGTTTGTATTCGGCGTTCCGCATAAGGGCAGCTTTGTGACCCTGACGCTGGCTGCGCTGCTGTACGTCACCATTGCCACCGGGCTGGGGCTGTTAATCTCCACGTTTATGAAAAGCCAGATCGCGGCCATTTTTGGTACGGCGATTATTACATTGATCCCGGCGACGCAGTTTTCCGGAATGATCGATCCAGTTGCCTCGCTGGAAGGGCCGGGCCGGTGGATTGGTGAAATTTATCCGACCAGCCATTTTCTGACCATCGCGCGCGGAACGTTCTCTAAAGCGTTGGATCTGACCGATCTCTGGCAGCTGTTTATTCCGCTGGCGGTAGCCATTCCGGTGGTGATTGGTCTGAGCGTATTACTGCTGAAAAAACAGGAGGGGTGATGCGCCGATTACGCAATATTTATAACCTCGGCATCAAAGAGTTGCGCAGCCTGCTGGGTGACAAAGCGATGCTGACGCTGATCGTCTTCGCCTTCACGATTTCGGTTTATTCTTCCGCGACCGTCCTGCCGGGTTCGCTGCATCTGGCACCGATTGCTATTGCCGATATGGACCAGTCGCAGTTGTCGAATCGGATTGTGAACAGCTTTTATCGCCCGTGGTTTTTACCGCCGGAGATGATCACTGCCGATGAAATGGATGCCGGGTTGGATGCCGGGCGCTATACCTTCGCCGTAAACATTCCGCCTGATTTTCAGCGTGATGTGCTGGCCGGGCGACAACCGGATATACAGGTTAACGTCGATGCCACGCGGATGAGCCAGGCGTTTACCGGCAACAGCTATATCCAGAATATCATCAGCGGCGAGGTGAACAGCTTTGTGGCGCGTTACCGCGATAACAATGAGCCGCCGGTGGCGCTGGAAATGCGCATGCGCTTTAACCCTAATCTGGAACCCGCTCGCTTTGGCGCGGTGATGGCGATTATCAACAACATCACTATGTTGGCGATTGTGCTGACCGGTTCGGCGTTGATCCGCGAACGCGAGCACGGGACCATTGAACATCTGCTGGTGATGCCGGTGACGCCGTTTGAGATCATGATGGCAAAAATCTGGTCGATGGGGCTGGTGGTGCTGGTGGTTTCCGGTCTGTCGCTGATGCTGATGGTAAAAGGCGTGCTCGGGGTGCCGATTGAAGGTTCGATACCGTTGTTTATGCTGGGCGTGGCGCTGAGCCTGTTCGCCACCACCTCGATCGGCATTTTTATGGGGACGCTGGCGCGCTCTATGCCGCAGCTGGGGCTGCTGATGATTCTGGTGCTGCTGCCGTTACAGATGCTCTCAGGTGGCTCCACACCGCGTGAAAGCATGCCGCAGGCGGTGCAGGACATTATGCTGACCATGCCGACTACCCATTTCGTCAGTCTCGCGCAGGCGATACTTTATCGCGGAGCCGGGTTTAGCATTGTCTGGCCGCAGTTTCTGACGCTACTGGCGATTGGTAGCGCGTTCTTCCTGATTGCACTGCTGCGTTTCAGAAAGACGATTGGCACGATGGCGTAATCATTATTGCCGGGGGCGCTTCGCTTGCCTGGCCTACAAACGATAACGGACGTAGGCCGGATAAGGCGTAGCCGCCATCCGGCATCCGGCAACGAAACAGGCAATTACTCTTCTTTCGGCAGGCACTGTAGATGGCCGTGGCGCACGCCGCGCTGGGAAATCACGTCATCGGCAAAATGCTGTACATCGCCCATGTCGCCTTTTAGCACGGCGATTTCCAGGCAGTCGTCATGGTTGATGTGCACGTGCAGCGTGGCGACCGATAAATCGTGGTGGTGGTGTTGAGTAGAAACAATGCGGCTGGCCAGATCACGCTTCTCATGCTCATAAACATACGAGAGCACCGCGAAGCCCTGAGTGCCGTGTTCAAGGGTAGTTTCCTGCGCCAGTGCGCCACGCAGAATATCGCGGATCGCTTCGGAACGGTTGTTGTAGCCACGGCGCTGACTCAGGCCGTCGAGCGTTTCCAGTAAATCGTCATCGAGGGTAATGGTGACTCGTTGCATCTGCAGTTAACCTTTCATGTGGCGCGTTGGCGCACAGGGGGTAAGGGGAATAGCGTATTTTGTAACACACGTCCGGCATCCGGGGAAAAGGTTAATGCTCTCGCAATAAACGCAGCAGGGTACTGACCTGTTCATCCAGCGGAGCGAGAGTATCTTTAACGATCAGATGCAAAGGCGTGGCGCGACGAGCACCATGGCTTAACGGCAGTGGGCGTAAAAGCCCCTGATCAAGCTGCGTCTGAATACGTTCCTCGGGCAGCCAGCCGTAACCGACCTGATACATCACCGCATCAATCGCGGCATCAATGGTCGAGAAGGTCCAGGCATCACGCGCCGGTTGTTGTGGGTTATCGCGATCGGCAATGCGAATCAGCGGCCAGGCGCGTAATGCGTCTTCATTCAGCGGCGCATCCAGCATGCAAAGTGGGTGATCGCGGTGGGCCACGGCCACGAAGTCAATATTCATCAGCCATTCGCCGCGTCCGGTGACATCCTGACGCCGGGTCAGGACCATTACGTCCGCATCGGCATGTGCTGCCAGTCGAGCATCACCATTCTCCAGGACTTCGGTCAGACGCACCTGCGTTTGCGGCCAGGCCTGCTGAAACTGTTTGAGAATGGCAAACAGGCGTTTGCGTGGGAAGATGCTATCTACCATCAAATCCAGCCGCGTTCGCGTACCGTTTTGTAACGTTGCGGCCCGGGTTTCCACCCATAAAAAAGCCTTCAGTAGCGGTTTGACCTGATTGAGCAATAGCTCTCCGGCCGGTGTCAGGACAGCCCTGCGCCCTTCCGGGGTCAGCAGCGTTACGCCAAGTCGCTCCTGTAACAGTGCCAGATTGTAGCTTACCGAAGACTGGCTACGGTTGGTCTCTTCCGCCGCTTTAGCGAAGCTGCCCAGCTCCACCACTTTCTCCAATAGGGCCCACTGCTCGAGGGTTGTTTTGTGCATAACTCATCTAATAATTGAATGAATTTGATGCAAACATAGCGTTATTCATCCAATTTTTGAAGCGTTAAGATCCTCACATCAAGTAAGAGGAGAACGAATATGAGCGCGTTTGATAAACATGATTTGAGCGGATTTGTCGGCAAACATCTGGTCTATACCTACGATAATGGCTGGAATTACGAGATCTACGTGAAAAACGACACTACCCTGGATTACCGCATTCACAGCGGTATTGTGGGGAATCGTTGGGTGAAAGATCAGCGGGCCTATATTGTGCGGGTGGGGGAGAGCGTTTATAAAATTTCGTGGACCGAACCGACCGGGACCGACGTCAGTCTGATCGTAAACCTGGGTGACAAACTCTTTCACGGCACCATCTTTTTCCCTCGCTGGGTGATCAATAATCCGGAAAAAACGGTCTGCTTCCAGAATGACCATATTCCGCTGATGGTGTCGTACCGCGATGCCGGCCCGGCGTATCCCACCGAGGTGATTGATGAGTTCGCGACCATCACTTTCGTACGTGACTGCGGCGCGAACAATAATGACGTTATTGCCTGTGCGGCGAGCGAGCTGCCGAAAAACTTCCCGGAAAATTTACGCTAAGGCTTCCAGTCGCTGCACGGCGTCTGCGGTCAGGGTAAACGGCGTGGGGGTGCACACCGCCAGGCTCAGGGTATCGAGCTGGCACTGGCTGACGGAGAGTGAGGAAGTTAGCGCGGTACTGTCGACGCTGACGATTTGCCAGGCGCTACCGCCGCGCTGTTTCACGATAGCTTCTTTACGCGTCCAGATGCGCCAGAACGCCGCCAGCTGTTGCTCCGGGCGTTCGGCCTCGACTTCGGCATGTTCACCAAGACTGAATACCGTATTTGCCAGCGTTTGCCAGTTATCGCGCGGGCGCACGACTTCAATATCGCAGCCGACTTCCCCTTCGTCGCTGAGCAGCAGGGCGATATCATCACCGCTGTGGCTGAGATTGAACCACAGCGGCGTGTCAGCAGAAAAGGCCGGTTTTCCTTGCTCGCCATAGACGATGTCTGGTAATGGCGAAAGGGCATGGGAAAGCAGCACGCGACCGGCCAGCCAGCGCGCACGGCGAGCACCTTGCGGCGCTTGCTCACTCAGTGCGGCAGGCAGTGCACCAGCGCTTAAAACAGAAACTTTCCCAAGAACGATCCGGTACATATTAGGGCTAACCTTTAGTAATAATGGGGTTGTGTATCATTCTTCACATGCTGTTTGCAAGTTTATCCCGGTAATCGGCTTTTGGGCCTGCCGGGCCCCAGCAAAATCGCCAGTTTGCTGCCGCCTTTGGTGGTTTCCATCCAGATTTTACACACGCTGGTTAACGGCACGGAGAGCAACATGCCGACCGGACCGAGCAGCCATCCCCATACCAACAGAGAGAGGAAGACGATTAGCGTCGATAATCCCAGCCGATGCCCCATCATTCGGGGTTCGAGAATATTGCCAATCACCATATGCACCACCAGAAACAGTGCGCCAACCAACAGACATTCGTAAATGCCATTAAAAAGCAGTGCCTGGATCATGGGCGGGACGGCGGAAATGACCGAGCCAATGTTGGGCACGTAGTTTAACAGGAATGCCAGTACGCCCCACATCAGAGCAAACTGAATCCCCATCAGTGCCAGTCCCAGCCAGATTATGGCACCGGTCCATAAGCTGAGCAGCGTTTTCAGCGCCAGATAGTGTGACACACCCTTCAGCGCTCGATGTAGCCCCGCAATGTGGATTTGCGGATTATTCAACGCAAAACGCATCTTATAGGGGACATGACGCACCTCAAACAGCATAAAAACTACCGTCATCACCAGCAGAAAGACGCTGGCCATGGCACCAGAAAGACTCGTCATCAGCGTGGTTGTGAAGGTCATCAGCTTGTCAGAGTCCATGCGTTGCAGTATACGTTCCGGGGACATATGCAGATTCAGAAAAGGCACCATCTCTTGCAAATACAGAACCTTGCGCGTTAGCTCCTTATTGTATTTTGGCAGCAGGTCCATGAATTCAGTGATTGACGACGCCAGCACGCCAACCAACGCCGTAAGAACGATCAGCATCACCACCACGACTAAGGTAATAGCGATTGGGCGACCGACTCCCCGGCGGATAAACCAGGTGACCAGTGGATTCAATACAATGGCAAAAAAGAGGGCCAGCAGCAGCTGCACAATGATATCCGCCGCAGCATGGATACCTGCGAGGATCACCACCAGAGCGGCCAGTTTGAGCAAAATGTGCAAACCCGTTTTATCGGGCTGGGTGGTTATCATGTCTTCTTCCTGTTTGCGTTTTTGCATTAAGTGTAGCGGCTGGCTTGCGACTGATATTCCTAAACTGGCTACTGATTTCTGCTCTGCAACATGGTAGAAATGAAACACTGTTGTGAAAACGTGGTGACCCTCCATGCCCGAACCCGTCGCTGAACCGACGCTTAGCGGTTTACGCCTGAACCTGCGTATTGTTTCTGTGGTGATGTTTAACTTCGCCAGCTACCTGACCATCGGCCTGCCGCTCGCGGTGTTGCCTGGCTACGTCCATGATGTAATGGGATTTAGCGCTTTCTGGGCTGGGCTGGTCATCAGCCTGCAATATTTCGCTACGCTGCTGAGCCGTCCGCATGCCGGTCGCTATGCCGATCTGCTGGGGCCAAAGAAGATTGTGGTATTTGGGCTGTGTGGCTGCTTTTTAAGTGGCCTGGGCTATTTACTGGCGGGATCAACGAACGGCTGGCCGTTGGCCAGTCTGCTGCTGCTATGTCTGGGGCGCGTGATTCTCGGGATCGGGCAAAGCTTTGCCGGGACCGGCTCTACGCTGTGGGGCGTGGGGGTGGTTGGCTCAATGCACATCGGACGGGTGATTTCCTGGAATGGTATCGTGACCTATGGCGCGATGGCGATAGGCGCGCCGCTGGGTGTTCTGTTTTATGCCTGGGGTGGCTTACAGGGGCTGGCGCTGACCGTGATGGGCGTGGCACTGTTGGCAATCCTGCTGGCGCTCCCTCGTCCGGCGGTGAAGGCCAGCAAAGGCAAACCGTTGCCATTTCGCGCGGTGCTTGGGCGCGTCTGGTTGTATGGTATGGCGCTGGCCCTGGCCTCCGCCGGATTTGGGGTAATCGCTACCTTCATTACCTTGTTCTATGATGCCAAAGGCTGGGATGGCGCCGCATTCGCGCTGACGCTTTTTAGCTGCACGTTTGTCGGTACTCGTTTGTTGTTCCCAAATGGTATCAACCGTTTAGGCGGGCTGAATGTGGCGATGATCTGCTTTAGCGTCGAGATTGTCGGGCTGTTACTGGTCGGGATGGCTTCGATGCCGTGGATGGCGAAAATCGGCGTTCTGCTGGCCGGGGCTGGGTTCTCACTGGTTTTCCCGGCGCTGGGCGTGGTGGCGGTAAAAGCCGTTCCTCAGCAAAATCAGGGTGCTGCGCTGGCGACCTACACGGTGTTTATGGATTTATCGCTGGGGGTTACCGGGCCGCTGGCCGGGCTGGTCATGACGTGGGCGGGTGTGCCGGTTATCTATCTGGCAGCGGCAGGGCTGGTAGCGGTGGCGTTATTGCTGACCTGGCGGTTAAAAAAACGGCCTCAGGTGGTGTCACCGGAGGCCGCGTCATCGTCTTAACCGTTACTGGATAACCAGCGTGTTAATGATGTTTTCTGCGGTAGTCTGCGCTTTTTGCTGATCGTCAGCAGGCAGCGTGATTTGCAGCGTCAGCAGTTGGTTGTCCACTTTACCCAACACCACGGAAGAGTATGCGGTCTGGCCTTTGGCCGAGATGATGCTGTCTAACTGCTGCAGCGTGTGGCCTTTCAGCTCAATAGATTTATTGGTGACGACCTGCAGCTGCGGATCACGGCTACGCTGCTGATCTTCCAGACGTTTTGCCAGCACGGCCAGATCTTCGTTGGTGTTGTCGCCAACAATCACAATCACCGCTTTCTGGCCGGTTGCGTCAGAATATACGTGCATATTGTTCGCCTGGGTGCCCAGCTTGCCGCTCTGATCGGTCATATCCGCTGGCAGGGAAAAACTGAGTTTGCCGTCCAGCAGGCTGACCGGTTGTCCGGTGGCGTTACTTTCTGCGGCAGCACCCTCGGCTGGCGCTTTTGTATCGCTATTATCACAGGCCGCAAGCCCCATAACCAGCAGGCCAATACCGACATATTTAACCAGATTGCGCATTGACTTCTTCCTTTCGATAAACGGCCATAACGGCTCATTCGTCCATCTTATCACAACTCGGAAAATGAACCTTTAACTCGTCTGCAATGCAGAGATTTCAGATTTATCTGCCAGCCTTTTCAGTAACATATTCAGCAACACGCCATACATTGGCAGGAAGAAAATAATGCTGATCAGCACTTTGAAGCAGTAATCGACCAGTGCGATTTCCATCCAGTGCTCGGCCATAAAGGCATCCGGGCTACGCCAGAAAGCGATAAAGAAGAAGGCCAACGTATCGCTGATATTGCCAAACAGCGTGGACGCCGTCGGTGCCAGCCACCAGCGACGGTTCTGACGCAGGCGGTTAAAGACATGCACATCCAGAATTTGTCCCAGCGCGTAGGCCATAAAGCTGGCGGCGGCGATACGGGCGACAAACAGATTAAAGTGCAGCAGTGCGCCGAATCCTTGCCACGATCCCATATAGAACAGCGATGAAACGACATAGGAGATCAGCAGTGCGGGGATCATAACCGCAAAGATGATACGTCGAGCCAGCGGCGCGCCAAAAATACGCACGGTCAGGTCGGTCGCGAGGAAAATAAACGGAAAGCTAAACGCGCCCCATGTGGTATGGAAACCAAAAATGGAGATTGGAAGCTGCACCAGATAGTTGCTGGAGGTGATCACCAGCAGATGAAATAGCGATAGCCAGAACAACGCTTTTACGCGCTGAGTTTGTGTAAACGGAGTCATATTGTGACCTTTTTGTTGGATGGGGTGAGGGAACCCAATAAAAAACCGTCGCATGATACTGCTTTAAGAGCACATTGCAATGGTTGTTTTTCACGCAATCGTTAACCTGATTGGCTTACGCCACAACAGAGCGTAAAATAACGCCGTTTTTGTATGAATGAGACGACGATGAGCGACCTGTTTACTTCCCCCGATCATACTCTTGATGCCCAGGGGCTGCGCTGCCCGGAACCGGTAATGATGGTGCGTAAAACCGTACGCGGCATGCAGGCCGGTGAAACGCTGCTGATTGTCGCCGACGACCCGGCAACAACCCGCGATATTCCTGGCTTCTGTACCTTTATGGAACATGAGCTGGTGGCCAAAGAGACCGACTCGCTGCCGTACCGTTATTTAGTGCGCAAAGGGCAGTAATCTTGTCATGCCGGATGGCGCTAACGCTTCTCCGGCCTATAAAGACTGAGTAACCTGTAGGCCTGATAAGCGAAGCGCCATCAGGCGAGAAACAGGCACTACCCTTTACGCAACAACCGCAGCGCGTTCGCGGTCACCAGCACCGTCGCCCCCGTATCCGCCAGCACCGCCAGCCACAGTCCGGTTATCCCGAGCAGCGTGGTGACGAGGAAAATCCCCTTCAGACCCAGCGCAATCGCAATGTTCTGGCGAATATTGGCGTGGGTAGCCCGCGCCAGCTGAATCATTTGCACCAGACCACGCAGACGGTTGTGGGTCAGGGCTGCATCGGCGGTTTCCAGCGCGACGTCGGTCCCGCTTCCCATCGCAATGCCGATGGTAGCCGCTTTCATTGCCGGGGCGTCGTTGATGCCGTCGCCGACCATCGCCAGCGGCGACTGTTGGTTAAGATGGGTAACGGCCTGCACCTTATCTTCCGGCAAGAGTCCCGCTTTGAATTCGAGGCCCAGTTCACCGGCAATGGCGGCGGCCGCACGCGGGTTATCACCGGTCAGGATCACGCCTTTCACGCCAATCTGATTAAGCTCGCTGATGGCGCTGCGAGCGTCATCGCGCAGCGTGTCCTGTAGGGCCAGTACGCCGAGTACAGTATCGTTACGCAGCACCAACACCACCGTTTGGCCCGCGCTTTCCAGCTCGCTAATCTGCCCGGCAAAGGCGTCGGCAGGCTGCTTACCAGCGGCGCAAATCAGTACGCGTTCGCCGTTGACCAGCGCTTCAATTCCAGAGCCAACCAGCGCCCGTTGCTCTTTTGCGACAGGAATAGTCAGCTCGCGCGTTTGTGCTTCCCGAACAATTGCTTGTGCCAGCGGGTGTGTCGCGCCTTGCTCTACCGCTGCCGCCAGTGCCAGCAATTCAGCCTCACCAATACCGCTTGCCGGATGAATCGCCGTGACGCGTGGTTTACCGACGGTCAGGGTGCCGGTTTTATCAAACGCCACCTGCGTGACTCTACCCAACTGTTCCAGCGCGGCTCCGCCTTTGATTAATGCCCCACGACGCGCCGCAGCGGCCAGACCAGAGGTAATGGCTGCGGGGGTTGAAATCACCAATGCACAAGGGCAGCCAATCAGCAGCAGCGTCAGCCCTTTATAAATCCACTCCTGCCAGGATGCGGCAAACAGCAGTGGCGGTACGAGGGTGACCAGCAGCGCAACCGCCATAATAGCTGGGGTATAAATCCGGCTGAAACGGTCAATGAAGCGCTCAATGGGGGCGCGGCGTTCTTCCGCTTCTTCAATCAGCTTCAGAATACGGTCAATGGCGCTGGCACCCGGTTCTGAGAGCACTTCCAGCGTAACCAGACGATCCACGCTGGTGGCACCCGCTGGGACTTTCTCGCCGGTGGCGCGTTCAACCGGGATCGATTCGCCGGTCAGGGCACTCTCATCAAAGCTGGCAAAGCCGGAGACCAGTTTGCCGTCGGCAGGTAAACGCCCACCCGCGGCAACCTCAATAACATCGCCAGGTCGGAGGGTATTGATAGCCACCTCTTCGCGCTCGCCGTTACGCAGGCGTGTGGCGGTTTCCGGTTTGAGCGCCATCAGTGCGCTGACCCCTTTACGGGCGCGGCTGGCGGCCCAACCTTCCAGACGCTCGCCAATTAAAAACAGCAGCAGCACCATGGCGGCTTCCGCCGTCGCGCCGATAAACAGTGCGCCAATGGCGGCGACGCTCATCAACGTTTCAATGGCAAAGTAGCTGCCGGTTTTCATCAGACGCAGGGCCTGACGGGCAATGGGATACAGGCCGACCAGCGTGGTGGCGATAAACGCTATCTGACCGAAGGGATGATTGAACTGCTCCAGCCCCCAGCTAATCGCCATCATAATAATCAGCGAAATCAGCGGCAGGTTTTCTTTAAAACGTGACTCGGGAGCGGCGTTCGTCGCGTGCTCATCGCGCAGGGTATAGCCTGCTTTTTGCACCGCGTTTTCAACTTGCTGGCGGATATCGGAACCGGCATCGACCACCAGTTTTTCAGTGGCGAACAGAACCTGGACCTGGTTGACGCCGCTGACCTGGCGGACCGCATTCTCTACTTTGCGGGCGCAAGCTGCGCAGTCCATGCCTGCCACTTTCCAGGAATAGCGGGTACCTATTACGGTATCGGATACGGTTGGTGTAGTGGAGCAGCTTCCTTCGCAGCAGCAGTCATCCGCCTTTTGTGGTGCAGGCGCTGGCTTGAAAGAAGAGAATTGTGGGACTTTTTTGCCACGGGTATCGGGTGTCGACATGGCATCCTCCGGTTGATAATCATTTCGTATTAACCGGAGGATACACTCTGGAGTCGACTCCAGAGTCAAGCGTTTTAAAGATACAACGAACGAACAATCAGGAAATGTCCGGCGAAGTAGCAGGCGGCGGCAATGGCGTTATCGGCGCGGAAGCGGCGACGGTAATGGCTACCCAGCCAGACAATGTTGCCGATGAACAGGAGGGATGCGCCCATAAATGCCGACAGCGCCGGGGCGGTCGGGCGGAAGAACCACAGCTCACCGGCCATCCAGACCATCATCAGCGTGATGCCGATAAAGGTGCAGATAGCGACACGCAGCTCTTCCAGACGCGTCCAGATCACGGCGATCAGCAACGCCCCCAGCACTACCAGCACCAACGGCAAAGGCCAGAAGAACGACAGCGCCATTTGGCTGGCGAAGTAAATGGTATACAGCAGATGCGACAGGAAGAATGCCCCCACGGCGTACAGCAGGCGTTGGCGCGGTAACAGCGTCAGCGCATCGCCCAGCAGCGAGGCAAGCAGGCCAGCCAGCACCAGATAGCTGATAGCGTTAAACATTGGCGCCTGCCAGGCCAGCAGCGCCAGCAGGAGTAACGTCAGGGGCTTAAAGACCCAGCGTTGCCAGGCAGGTCCACGATAGGAAGCATCCACGAACAACCATGCGGAAAGACAGACAGCGATAAACGACCAAAGCATCTTAGTTCCTTGAATTCGTTATTTTTTCGTAAGCGGGGTGCTCACGGCTCTACTGTCCAGTGTAGAGGTCGACACAGCCAGATGACAACACCATAACAGGCGATGTATGCTTATTTCCGCATTTTCTGATGGGTTAATAATATGAGCAAACCACCACTTTTTTTCATTGTTATCATTGTCTTAATCGTTATCGCTGCGTCGTTTCGCTTTGTTCAGCAGCGGCGAGAAAAAGCCGATAATGATACGGCGCCGCTGGTGCAAAAGCAGGTGGTGGTGAGTAACAAACGGGAAAAACCGCTAAACGATCGGCGATCCCGTCAGCAGGAAGTGAGCCCGGCAGGAACCAGCATGCGCTATGAAGCCAGCTTTAAGCCACTAAGCGGCGGCCTGGAGCAGACGTTTCGTCTTGATGCCCAACAGTACCACGCGTTAACGGTCGGGGATAAAGGCACGCTGAGTTACAAAGGTTCGCGTTTTGAGGATTTTAAGCCTAGGCAATAACGCCGAGCGGCACTGTATTTATCTTGCCAGTGCCGATAATAAATTCAACTGAAATATATAACACTATTCAAATATAGTTATTATCTATTCTTCTGTGAAAATAACGTTGGCATTATGTTTTTTTGTGTGACTAAAATATCGATTGTATCACTATTCTGCTATCCGCCTTTTACTATCCTATTATTCCAACGTTGTCGCATGAATATAAACATGTAATTTAAATGGCTAAGGAATTGAAATGGCGAATACAATGTGGTTGACCTTAAATGGACAGGCTCAGGGATTGATTTCTGCTGGATGCGCATCGGTAAACTCGATAGGAAATAAATCACAAACTGCCCATCGTGATCAGATAATGGTAATGACAGTTAATCATGGCATGAGTCGGGTACAGAATGTGAACCATCAATGTTTGACGTTTATAAAGCCAGTAGATAAATCCTCGCCGTTATTAGGGAAAGCCATAACTGACAATGAAACATTGAACTGTGAGTTTAGCTTCTATCGCACGAGTCCGGCGGGTTTAAATGAGTGTTATTACGCGATAAAACTTATCAATGCCAGAATATCCAGCATCCATTTACAGGTGCCTCATACTATCGATGACAGTGCGGGTCAGCCAGAAGAAATCATTGAGCTTTCCTATGAGTCAATTACCTGGGATCACATTATGGCGGGAACCAGTGCATACAGCCTTTGGGATGAGCGAATTTATTAAGGAGTAATGATGGAAAGGTATTATGACTGGATAGGGAATCACCGTGAAGATATTCTTAGAGGAAATAACCGGCAACGTAATCAGCGTATTGAGAACGAAATCAGAACGCTGAAAAATAATCTGAATAGCAATACACAACACATTATGCTGCTAACGCTTGAAGAGGCGCAGGGTGTGATTGATGATTTGTTGGGCAGCAAACCCGTCAGTTTTTCGACCAATTATGCCGGTAATATCAAAGATGCGGCTGATGCGACTAAAAAGCTGTCGAAGCTTTTTTCTTATCAGCAGGCCGGAAAGATTGTCTTCACCTTAAAAGGCCTTGGGATTAAAGCAACGCAGTATGCTTATCAGGGAAAGCTGTATGTGAAGATTACGGGCTACCCTTCTCTGCGGCGCATTCTTAACGGAACCCGTTACCGGATTAACCATCCTAAGGTACTTGAGGTGGGTATTGGCAGCGCCGGGTTTCGAAATGGCATAATGTCAGGGGCCAGATTCTGCATCTGGTTTTCCGCATGCTGGCGGTTGATTGAGCTGGCCTTTAAATCAGAACATGACGTCGCCGCATTGCTGGGGAATGTGACGATGGATGTGGCGAAGGTGATTGTGAGTATTTTTGTCTCAAGATTATCAGGTAATGTTATTCGTTGGGGCGTCTCTCTTTTTGTAACGAGTGCGACTGTTCCAGTTTGGGGGGGAATTGTTGGTGCTGTTGCATTAGGTCTATTTATTGCCTGGTCTCTGAATGAAGTGGACAAAAAATATGAGCTATCAGACAAACTGATAGCGTGTATACGTGAGGGACTTAAAGAACGGCAAAGAATCGAAGAGTGGAACGCCCAACGCCTGGGATACAGAAACTCCCTTTACGGCGGAATTTATTGATATGAATATTAATCTGGAGAACATTAAGAAAAGATGTTGTTTGTTTCTTTTTATGCTTTTTGTGGGAGGGATTAGTTGGGGGTTTTATTATGCCAGTGTGCCAGACATTACCGATCTTATTGAATCCAGAAGCATTGTTTATTTTTTCTGGGGCTCATTTTCTCTGCTGCTGATGTTTCCGGTGGGTTTTTTCTTTGTTTTATGTATTGCCTACGTGACCTTTACGAAAAGCATGCAGCCGCCCAAATTCTTCGACAGGGCATTTACCATCGGTATCCACGTTGCGGGTGTAGGATTTGTTATTGGCAATATTTTATCTTTTATTGTCATTTTTTATCCTCTTGGTACTAACTATGTTTTATGTGAGCGTCCAGGCCCGACGTCTGGCACCTATTACACCCGGACCGAAGAGATTTGCGAGCAGGTGAAACACCTGCGGAAAACAAGAGCCAGTAAAGATATTCCAAAACTGAAAGATCAACTGGACGGTATATTACCACCGTGATGGTGAGTTGCAGGCCCAGCCCGGCCCGCAACGTGCCGCCGGGCGAAAAGATCACAGCTACTTCTTCAACTGATCTTTAATCTTCTTCTGCCACACCAGTAGTTCAAAGACGCCGAACAGAAAAATACGGATTTTCTCTCCGTTGGTCATTTGCGGGCCATCTTTAGGCATGGTGCTTTTTAGCAGCGCCAGCTGCATGCCATGCATCAGCACCATAAATATCAGTGCGACGTTAACGAAGATGTTAAGCGGGCGTGGAAAGGGTTGGAAAATATTCAGTAGTAAAAATGCCCAGACGCACAGCATCAACAGGCGTCCCAGGTTAATCAGCATCGTGCTCTCCTTGTGCTTCACGTTGGTACAGGCGATAGGCGACCTGTCCGGCGACTTTCTCACGGTATAGCGACCAGTTCACCGGAACCGGCGGTAAGCCGTTTTCTACTTCGCTTTCAACGTAAATATACGCTTCATTTGCCAGCCAGCCATGAGTTTCCAGAAGAGTTAATGTTTCTTCCAGTAATCCTTTGCGAAACGGCGGGTCAACAAATACCACGTTATGCGGCGTACCTGCCTGAGCCAAAAATGTCAGCGTATTGGTATTGACGACGCGGGCATGGGAGGCTTTCAGCGTGGCGAGATTCTTTTGTAGCTGCTGAGATACCGCGCGATCCATCTCCAGAAGCGTCGCATTTGCCGCATAGCGAGAGAGGGCTTCCAGCCCCAGCGCGCCGCTGCCGGCGAAGCAGTCCAGACAGTGAGCATCGACCATTACCGGGGCCAGCCAGTTAAACAACGTTTCGCGCACACGGTCGGTGGTCGGACGTAAGCCGGGGCTGTCCGGAACCGGGAGTTTACGGCCACGCCATTGCCCGCCAATAATGCGGATCTGGCCGCTACCAGAGTGATTCGGTTTTTTCATTTCTATTATTGCTCAATCCGCCTATAGCATGTCATTCCAGGCGGTGATGTGAGTTAAGTTAAGTGATAGACTATTTCATCATTTTTTTAGCTGCTATGTACATAGCGTTGACGCTGTGCCATGAAGCAACAGCGGGGGAGTGTAGTCGCAAATGGCGAAAGAGAAAAAACGTGGCTTTTTTTCCTGGCTGGGCTTTGGTCAAAAAGAGCAGGCACCGGAAAACGAGACAGAAGTAAAAAATGAAGAACAACAACCGGTTGCTGAAGAAACTACCGTCGTTGACGAACAACCGCACGTTGAGGAAACCCGTAGCGAGGCTGAAACGCAAGCCTTTGCAGCTGAAGTCGTTGAAGTAACTGAACAGGTTGCGGAAATCGAAAAACTGCAGCCGGAAGAAGAACCTGTCGCCGAACAAGCGCAGCCGGAGATTGAGCCGGTTGCTGAACCCGTTGCTGAAACTGTAGTGGAAACGCCAGCAGCGGTGGTTATTGAACGCGAAGAATTGCCGCTGCCGGAAGAGGTGAAAACTGAAGAAGTTTCTGCCGAAGAGTGGCAGGCCGAAGCGGAAACCGTGGAAATCGTTGAGGCGGCTGAAGAAGAAGCTGAAAACGAACCGCAGCTGACCGACGAAGAGCTGGAAGCACAGGCGCTGGCCGCTGAGGCTGCTGAAGAAGCGGTTATGGTGGTGCCGGTAGAAGAACCTGCTGTAGAAGAACCGGTAGAAGAAGAGGCGGTCCAGGAGCAGGAAAAACCAACCAAAGAAGGTTTCTTTGCGCGCCTGAAACGCAGCTTGCTGAAAACAAAAGAAAACCTCGGTTCCGGATTTATCAGTCTGTTCCGTGGTAAAAAAATCGACGATGATCTGTTTGAAGAGCTGGAAGAGCAGCTGCTGATCGCTGATGTGGGTGTAGAAACGACCCGCAAGATCATTGCGAATCTGACGGAAGGCGCCAGCCGTAAGCAGCTTAAAGATGCGGAAGCGCTGTACGGTCTGTTGAAAGAAGAGATGGGCGAGATTCTGGCGAAGGTTGACGAACCGCTGAACGTTGATGGCAAAACACCATTTGTTATCTTAATGGTTGGCGTCAACGGCGTGGGCAAAACCACCACTATTGGTAAGCTGGCGCGTCAGTTTGAGCAGCAGGGTAAATCGGTAATGCTGGCGGCAGGTGATACTTTCCGTGCGGCGGCGGTAGAACAGCTGCAGGTTTGGGGTCAGCGTAACAACATCCCGGTGATTGCTCAGCATACTGGCGCGGATTCCGCGTCCGTTATCTTTGATGCCATCCAGGCGGCGAAGGCGCGTAACGTAGACGTGCTGATCGCTGATACCGCAGGGCGTTTGCAGAATAAATCGCACCTGATGGAAGAATTGAAAAAAATCGTTCGCGTCATGAAGAAGCTGGACGAAGATGCGCCGCATGAAGTTATGCTGACTATCGACGCCAGCACCGGGCAGAATGCGATAAGCCAGGCCAAACTGTTCCATGAAGCGGTGGGCTTAACCGGTATCACCCTGACCAAGCTGGACGGTACGGCGAAGGGCGGGGTTATCTTCTCGGTTGCCGATCAATTTGGCATCCCTATCCGCTATATCGGTGTGGGCGAACGTATCGAGGATTTACGTCCGTTTAAAGCGGACGATTTTATAGAGGCACTTTTTGCCCGAGAGGATTAACAATGATTCGCTTTGAACATGTCAGCAAGGCCTATCTCGGTGGGAGACAAGCGCTGCAGGGAGTGACTTTCCATATGCAGCCTGGCGAGATGGCGTTTCTGACCGGCCACTCCGGCGCGGGGAAAAGTACCCTGCTGAAGCTGATTTGTGGAATTGAACGGCCCAGCGCCGGGAAAATCTACTTTAGCGGGCATGACATCAGCCGTTTGAAAAACCGTGAAGTGCCGTTTCTGCGTCGCCAGATTGGCATGATTTTTCAGGATCACCACCTGTTGATGGACAGAACCGTGTTTGACAATGTGGCAATCCCGCTGATCATCGCGGGTGCCAGCGGGGACGATATTCGTCGTCGCGTGTCTGCGGCGCTGGATAAGGTCGGGCTGTTGGACAAAGCGAAAAACTTCCCGATTCAGCTCTCCGGCGGTGAACAACAACGCGTCGGCATCGCCCGCGCGGTGGTGAACAAACCTGCGGTACTGCTGGCGGATGAACCAACGGGGAACCTGGATGACGCGCTGTCAGAAGGGATCCTTCGCCTGTTCGAAGAGTTTAACCGCGTCGGGGTCACGGTATTAATGGCCACGCACGATATTGGCCTGATCTCCCGTCGCTCCTATCGCCAAATGGTTCTGAGCGATGGACATCTGCATGGAGGCCTGGCGCATGAATAGACGTGACGCTATTAACCAAATCAAACAGTTCGGTGGCCGACTGGATCGCTTTCGTAAATCGGGCGGTGCGCCGGGTGACGGCGGTCGCAACGCGCCAAAGCGTGCGAAAGCCGCGCCAAAGCCGAACTCGCGTAAAACTAATGTCTTTAACGAGCAGGTACGTTATGCGTTTCAGGGCGCATTACAGGACCTGAAAAGCAAGCCGTTGGCGACGTTTCTGACGGTGATGGTCATTGCCATCTCCCTGACGCTGCCAAGCGTGTGTTACATGGTTTATAAGAACGTAAACCATGCGGCAAGCCAGTATTATCCGTCTCCGCAGATCACCGTTTACCTGCAAAAAACGCTGGATGATGATGCGGCGGCGCGGGTGGTTGGTCAGTTGCAGGCCGAGCAGGGCGTGGAGAAAGTGAATTATCTTTCTCGTGACGACGCGCTGGGCGAATTCCGTAACTGGTCTGGCTTTGGCGGCGCGCTGGATATGCTGGAAGAGAACCCGCTTCCGGCCGTGGCGGTTGTTATCCCGAAACTGGACTTCCAGGGTACGGAGTCGCTGAACACGCTGCGTGACCGCATCGCACAAATCAACGGTATTGATGAAGTGCGAATGGATGACAGCTGGTTCGCTCGCCTGGCGGCGCTGACGGGCCTTGTCGGACGCGTTTCCGCGATGATCGGCGTGCTGATGGTGGCGGCGGTCTTCCTCGTCATTGGTAACAGCGTGCGTCTGAGTATTTTTGCGCGTCGCGATACCATTAACGTGCAGAAACTGATTGGCGCGACGGATGGATTTATCCTGCGTCCGTTCCTCTACGGCGGTGCACTGCTCGGTTTTTCCGGTGCATTTCTTTCACTGATTTTGTCAGAAATTTTGGTGATGCGTCTGTCGTCAGCGGTAACTGAAGTGGCGCAGGTTTTTGGAACCAAGTTTGATATCAATGGCTTATCATTCGACGAATGCCTGTTATTGCTGCTGGTGTGCTCGATGATTGGCTGGGTGGCAGCCTGGCTTGCCACGGTTCAACATTTACGCCACTTTACCCCCGATTAAAAAATCTCTGGTATAATCTTTCCCTGCACTGAGTAGTTCGCTCTGCAGGGAAAGAGTCCCTGTGATCTCTTCCCGGCGTATTCATTGTGATGTCACATTTTGTGCGTAATCTATACACATTACGACATGGAACTTGTGGATAAAATCACTGTCTGATAAAAGATTGAATGATATTCTCGTTGCTCATAAGCTCTGGCATGGTTGTTGCTACTGGTTTTTGTTAATTAGTTTTTAGCCAATGCGCCAGATGAAAAGATTGAGAGGATTTGAATGACCAAAGAAATGCAAAATTTAGCTTTAGCCCCTGTTGGTAACCTGGAATCTTACATCCGGGCTGCGAACGCGTGGCCGATGTTGTCGGCTGACGAGGAGCGGGCACTGGCTGAAAAGCTGCATTACCAGGGCGATCTGGAAGCAGCTAAAACGCTGATCCTGTCTCACCTGCGCTTTGTTGTTCATGTTGCTCGTAATTATGCGGGTTATGGCCTGCCGCAGGCGGATCTGATTCAGGAAGGTAATATCGGCCTGATGAAAGCTGTGCGCCGTTTCAACCCGGAAGTGGGTGTGCGCCTGGTTTCCTTCGCCGTGCATTGGATCAAAGCTGAGATCCACGAATACGTTCTGCGTAACTGGCGTATCGTTAAAGTTGCGACCACCAAAGCACAGCGTAAGCTGTTCTTTAACCTGCGTAAAACCAAGCAGCGTCTGGGCTGGTTTAACCAGGACGAAGTTGAAATGGTTGCTCGCGAGCTGGGTGTTTCCAGCAAAGACGTGCGCGAAATGGAATCCCGTATGGCGGCACAGGACATGACGTTTGACATGTCTTCAGACGATGAGTCTGACAGCCAGCCGATGGCCCCGGTGCTGTATCTGCAGGATAAATCTTCTAACTTTGCCGACGGCATTGAAGAAGATAACTGGGAAGATCAGGCCGCGAACAAACTGACCCACGCAATGGAAGGTCTGGACGAGCGTAGCCAGGACATCATTCGTGCCCGTTGGCTGGACGAAGACAACAAGTCGACGTTGCAGGAACTGGCCGATCGCTACGGCGTTTCCGCTGAACGTGTTCGTCAGCTTGAAAAGAACGCCATGAAAAAACTGCGCGCGGCGATCGAAGCGTAATCTTCGCGCATTGCCAATGAACCCTCGAATGTGAATTCGGGGGTTTTGTTTTTTGTAGATACTGTTATCGCCTGCAAGCCTTTTCAGGTTCCGCGGTTACGGATAGCAGGCACGACCAGTCACAGCGCCG
>NZ_JAOWHG010000004.1:0-268 GCF_030332745.1 Citrobacter sp. Cpo074 | reverse complement strand
CAGTAAGGATGGTGGAGCTATGCGGGATCGAACCGCAGACCTCCTGCGTGCAAGGCAGGCGCTCTCCCAGCTGAGCTATAACCCCATCGTAAATGCTAATCTCTGTGTCCTAATTCGTTTCCGGGCAAGGCGCGGTGGTGCGAAGCATACTGAAGTATGCGAGCATCGCCGTAACACAGCACGGAGGCGAATTTGGTAGGCCTGAGTGGACTTGAACCACCGACCTCACCCTTATCAGGGGTGCGCTCTAACCACCTGAGCTACAAGC
>NZ_JAOWHG010000035.1:54934-60744 GCF_030332745.1 Citrobacter sp. Cpo074 | reverse complement strand
GGCATCATCACCGGGATGGAAACCGGGGAAAACAACGGCTGGCAGATGAACTACAGCCTGACTATTTCGCCTCCGCTCTGGCGCTGTGGCCTGCGACAGAACTTCCGTATCTTTCAGCAGCAGGATATCCTGGCCATTTCCACCACCCTGCTGACTGAAAACGGCGTCACCGACTGGGTGCCCTCCTTTTATGAATCCCACCCGGCGCGGGAGTTCTGCGTTCAGTACGGTGAAACCGACCTCGGCTTTCTCATCCGACTGTGGGCTGAAGAGGGCATTTTCTTCTTTGACTGGTTCCACCCGACCAGCCCCGACCAGAAACTGGTGCTCTGTGATGACGTGGCCGGGGTCTCCACGCTGGGTGAGATGTCCTTTAACCCGAATACCCGCGAAGTCGCCACGGAATGCATCAGCGAGTTTCGTTACCGGGCGCAGGTACGCCCTTCCTCGGTGGAAAACCAGGATTACACCTTCAAAGCTCCTGGCTGGCCGGCTTACTTCAGCCATCACGCCCCGAACCTGAACGGTCAGCGCACCCAGTATGAAATCTTCGACTGGCCGGGACGCTTCAAGGACGAGCAGCACGGTCAGGACTTTGCCCGCTACCAGGCAGAAGGCCACCGGCAGGATGCTGAAACCGCTGCCTGCGAGAGTAACTCCCCGAAACTGTGGCCCGGAAAACGTTTCACCCTCACCGGCCACCCTTCATTAACGCTGAACCGGGAGTGGCAGGTCACCGGCAGTGTGCTGAAAGGAAAGCAGCCACAGGCGCAGCATGGCCACCAGGGTGAAGGCACCAAGCTCAGTAACAGCCTGGACGTCATCCCGGCTGACCGGACTTGGCGAGCTTCCCCCCTGCCCAAACCCGCCGTTGACGGCCCACAGAGTGCCATTGTCACCGGCCCGGCAGGTGAGGAAATCTTCTGCGACGAGCATGGCCGCGTGCGGGTGCGTTTTCACTGGGACCGCTATTGTCCGGGGAACGAAGACAGCTCCTGCTGGATTCGGGTGTCGCAGGCATGGGCCGGAGCCGGATTTGGCAACCTCGCCATCCCGCGCGTGGGCCAGGAAGTGATAGTCGACTTCCTCAACGGAGACCCGGACCAGCCCATTATCATGGGACGCACCTACCACCAGGATAACCGCTCACCGGGCAGCCTGCCGGGCACCAAAACACAGATGGCCATCCGTTCAAAAACCTATCAGGGCAGCGGCTTTAATGAACTGCGCTTTGAGGATGCGACGGGCCAGGAGCAGGTGTATATCCATGCGCAGAAGAACATGGATACGGAAGTCCTGAACAACCGCACCACCGATGTGAAGGTGGACCACACGGAAACTATCGGCAATAACCAGATTATTGCCGTGGGACTCGGGCAGACGGTCACCGTGGGTAAGGAGAATGCCGGAGGACACGACCAGACCCTCACCGTGGCGCATGACCGGCGCATCACGGTACGCAATGACCAGACGCTGAAGGTGAAGAACGACCGGATGGTGAGCATCAGCCATGACGACGGGCTGTATGTGGCGAATGACCGGAAAGTGACGGTGGAAGGGAAACAGGAGCACACCACCACCGGAGACCATATCAGCCTGGTGAAAGGCAGCCACAGTCTGGAAGTGAAAGGCGACCTGGCGCGGAAGGTGGCGGGGGCGCTGGGGATAAAGGTCCGGGAAGCTATCGTGCTGGAGAGTAGTGGCAGCATCACCCTGAAGGTGGGTTGTTCGTTTGTGGTTATCCATGCGGGTGGGGTGGACATTATGGGGCCGAAAATCAATCTCAACAGCGGGGGGAGTCCGGGAACGCCGGTTCAGACACAACAACCAGCCGTTCTGAAAGCCTTGCCAGATAAAAGTGATGGTATTTGCGATGCAGGGGATACGGAAGATACAGAGCCGCCACGGAAAAACGTCCAGGACACGTTTAATCAACCCCCGCAGGACCTGGTACCACCACAAATTCAGAGAATATTTTCCCGATAAGGACATAACATGAAAATCAGTTACCCCATCAGGGATAAAGACGGAAAAGAGTTTCGTTCCCTGGATGAGATAATGCAGCTTGTTGACGCAGAACCACACGGCACCTGGTTACTGGGAGGAAACGGACTGTGGCACGGCGCAGTCCATATCAGTGAGGTGTCTAATCCGCGCTCTGCCCTCACTCCGGATACGCTCAGCACCGGAAATCCGGTGCCTCCCCAGTTTATGGCTGATGGCACCATCGTGGCGTACCGGATCAACAATGACTATCTGAAAGGCCCTTATAAAGGGCAGGAACTCCATTACAGCAGTACGTTTGTTCTGGTGAAATCGCAGTGTCAGCCAGACCCGAAAAATGAAAAAAGCTGGCTGGAATTTTACAGTCTGTATATGCATCTGGCGCCGGTGAAAGATTATCCGGCCTCCTGCTGCTATAAAGTCAGGGACGGTCACAGCGGGATACTACTGCGTAAATACACCGAAGGGGAAAACGGTCTTCCGGACGGTCAGGGGGAAGGGGATGCTCAGCAGTACAAGGCCCCGGAGAGTGCCGGGCGCAGTCTCAGCGAGAAAGCTCGCTTTGTGTCATCGCGTACCGGGCGTTTTTATGTGACAAAAAGAAGCGGTGAGGCAACCCTGACGACGTTCGGTCTGGTTCGTGTGGTGAAAGACGGAAAAATGGAAGAGAAGCAGTACTGGGTGACGCTGGACCCGACGCTGATGGAGCCGGATGGCGAAATACAGGCACTGATGCCCGCATGGATGCAGAAGGCAAAGGAACGGAGCGTTTTTGACTCGGTACAGACGGTGGAAGAAACGGCTGAATGGAAGGTCAGTGCCGGAACGCCTGTCGGTTTTATGGGATGTGAGGAATACCCCGGCAGGGAGAGCGCTCAGGCTGAGCGCGAGTGGTTTGTCCATCTTGAGGTCCTGAGCGCAGACCCGAGGATGCCGGCGTTTTTAGGCAACCCGGAAGGGGTGAAGGGGGAAAAGCGGACGGTTCTGGCACCAAAAGGAAGATTATTATACACCCGCCAGACGACAGCAGGGCAGGAGACATTTACCGCCACGTCAGCGACGCTGGGCGCTCAGTGCATCCTTCCGCGGGAAGCCACAACGCCGGTCACGGATGAGTCGACGCAGTGGTGGTTTAACATCACCGGAAGCGGCTGGCTGCCGGAGAAGGATGTGGCAGAGGCCGGGCAGTACGATTTGCTGCAGCTGGGTTTTCAGCCCCTGGTGGAAAACAGCGGTGGTGATATGGTAAGAAGCCCGTATGAAGGGTGGGTGCCGGAAGCCTTTGATTCAGTCAGTCGTGCAGCAGAGCAGGGAGATGAATGGTACGAACAGGTGCCGCCCTTTTACCGTGAGCTGATGGCGGAAATGGACAGCAACCATGACGGGAAAGTGACAGAAGAGGAAATCAGGCAGGCGCTGGTCGTACGTGACCCGCTGGTGAGGCATGTGGTGAACCGGCTGGTGATAAAACATCACAGCGAGTGGTACGGGGGGCGCTCGACGGGGCGATGGGAAGGGTTCTACAAGGATCTGGACACAGATGAGGTGGCGTACTGTGAGAAGTGGCAGACAGATCTGGAGTGGATGAGCGGAGTGTCGCCCTTTAATACTGATGAGCCAGTGTGGCATTTTCATCCGATTGTGTTTCTGGAGGCGATAAAAGGTAAATCAAAAATAACACGACAGATGCTCAGGAGAATTTGGGCTAATCCAGGAAATGTTTCTGATTCTGTCCTTGATGTGGTAGCCGAAGAGTTTTCGAATAAATTTGAGGAATGCAGTCTTAATACCAAGAATAGGTTGTATCATTTCTTTGCTCAAATATATCAAGAAGTGGGGCCATCTTTTAATTTAAATGAAGGGTTTAATTATAGACCACAAGTCTTGATAGATAAGTTTTCATACTACCGTAACCATTCTCAGAATGCACAAGTAGATGGATATATTCCCGGAAGGCAAGCAGCAAATAAACAAAATATTGCAAATAGGGCATATGGTGGGCGAGAGGGAAACAATGATATAGATAGTGGGGATGGATGGCGTTATCGTGGAAGAGGGATGAAACAATTGACATTTAGGAATAACTACAGATCTTTTACAGTTTATCATGAGAAGGTTTGGGGGGAACATATTGATTTTGAATTAAATCCTGATCTTTTGCTGGAAACAATATACGCAGCAAGGTCTGCTTTATATTTTTGGGATCATAATAGTTTATATAGTAGAGCTGATAATGGTATTAGTCGAGATGTATCAGATTCGATAACCCAGATTGTTAATCTTTATGATAATCATTATGCTGATAGATATAATAATTTAGTGAGGTTTATTCAGGATGGCGTTTTTGATGAAATACTATAAACTAATAATGTTAACATTATTAGTTTATAGTGACTGTTCATATTCAATGGATTTTAAAGTAACTCCTTCAGATAGTCTTGATGGTGTCATCTATTTCACATTGCATATAGAAGATGATCATAAAATCAGGGATGTTGACATAGCTCTGGAAGGCAACGCTAATAATGTTGCTGTAAGGCAATATTATAATTTTTCTTGTGGTTGGGGCAAAGCTATTGGCGTTAGATTAGGTATGGACTCAGCCACGAAAGATGGAGTGTTAATATTTGATAATATATATGCACTAGATAGTCAACTAAATATATTGTTTGCTAAATCATATAGTCGCATAGAGAATAAGTGGATTGATCCTATTAATCTGAATGCCTCAGTATGTAATCATATGGGAGGGGGGATAAAAAAAGACTCTTTAACTAATAAAGACTATATTGTGGATTTTGAGTCTATTGAACAGGGGCCATTTTATCTAAAAGGTGCTGGTAATATTACGATTAAATATATTAGAGGCGATTTTTTAAAGCTTGTACGTACTGATGTTAATGGTGAGAGTATCGTTGATTTAATTAAAAATAATAATGATAAGGCTCCTGTTGTTCGGACAGTTTTTTTTATGAAAATAAAATCTGAAATGAATGTCATTAGTTTAATATCTTGGGGGGATGTAATGGGAGAAGGTGGTTATTATAAAACATATGCTTATATATATGATGAAAATGGCATTGTTCATGCTAATAAAATATTGAATGAAGATTCTAATTTATCCGGTTATAACTCGGAAAAAAAACCATTTGAATACACAAATGCTAGAGCCATAAAAGCTTACATTCTCAAAAATTATGGTTTTTAATGGGATTCATAAATTTCTGGAAATATTTGGCGTGAATATTTAATTTGAAGGCATGTAAGTGTTTATGGATGGTGAGAGAACAACCGATTCATTCAACAAATTAACATCAGGAGTGGAATTAATGATTATGGACGATACCCAGTACTAAGAGAAAATCTTCCACGAAGAGTACGAGCGGAAAAGTGATGATGTTTCCGGCGTAGAGGAAGCTGAGCTGCCACGAAAAAGCGTCCAGGACACGTTTAATAGTCCCTTGCAGGGCTTGGTACCGCCACAAATTCAGAGAATATTTTCCCGATAAGGATACAGCATGAAAATCCGTTACCCCATCAGGGATGAAGACGGAAAAGAGTTTCGTCCCATGGATGAGATAATGCAGCTTATTGACGCAGAAGCATACGGAACTTGGCTGCTTTTTGACTCGGTACAGACGGTGGAAGACACGGCTGAATGGAAGGTCAGTGCCGGAACGCCTGTCGGTTTTATGGGATGTGAGGAATACCCCGGCAGGGAGAGCACTCAGGCTGAGCGCGAGTGGTTTGTCCATCTTGAGGTCCTGAGCGCAGACCCGAGGATGCCGGCGTTTTTAGGCAACCCG
>NZ_JAOWHG010000035.1:20471-54884 GCF_030332745.1 Citrobacter sp. Cpo074 | reverse complement strand
CTTTGATTCAGTCAGTCGTGCAGCAGAGCAGGGAGATGAATGGTACGAACAGGTGCCGCCCTTTTACCGTGAGCTGATGGTAAAGATGGACAGCGACCAGGGAGGAAAAGTGACGAAAGAGGAGATAAGGAACGTACTTGGCAGTCCAAAAGTACTTTCAGGGAAAACAATTGTATACAATAAAAAGGATGCGACTTACTCTATTTAAAATAGAAAAGTATCAACAAAATAATATAGTGGTTTTTGAAATTATACTAAATCTTATTCCTGATACTGAAAATTTATCAGAATTTAGTTGTTTTTATACTTTTCAGAGAACAGAGGGCGGATCGGTAATGTTAATTGATGTTAACTGTGCGGGGTAATTAAATCAAGAGGACCATAACAAGTATTTAGATATTAACAATGTGATATGGTTTTATAGTAACGTTTCAAACATTGATGTTTTTGGAAAGCTGTGAGTGAAGCATAATATGCTCGCTCTGCCTCAACAGAAAGAATATGCCCAAGCTGGACGCTCTCTGTTTTTGGGGTGAACAATCTGTTGGGCACGATGTCCTCCTCTCCCCAAAGGGGCGAGGAGGCTCGGCTGGAGCGAGCGTTACCCCGCGCTCAGCTTATCAAACTCTTCACAGCCGGTATCGAATCCTTCCGTACAGCTCAGATTCAGCCAGTGCAGTGCCTTCTGTTTATTCTTCACGATAAAACCCTGCTCACCGTTTAAGAACATCATCCCGGCCCAGTATTCGGAATAACCGGTGCGGGAGATGGCTGAGCTACGTTTAAAATACCACGTCGCTTTCTCATCGTCTGCGGGAATACCCACGCCGTTGGCGTAAATCAGCCCAAGCAGCATTTGCGCGTCGACGGCGGAGTCGTTTTCCAGGTCCTCGGAGGCGTTTTGCAGCAAGGTAATGGCTTTGGGGTAATCGGTGTGTCCAGCCTGAGTATTGACCAGAATACGCGCCAGCGTAATTTCCCCGGTTTTACTGCCTGCCTGGGTCGCTTTTTCCGCCAGCGTTTTGGCCTGAGGGTAATCCAGACTGACCGGATTGGTAATCTTAATCTGTGCCAGCAATGCGTAAGCATCGGCATCACCATTGTCGGCGGCTTTTTGCGCCCAATATTCCGCTTTACCCAAATCGCCTGAGCTAAACCAGGTATCAGCGAGGAAATATTGTGCACGTCGGTC
Organism: Citrobacter sp. Cpo074; assembly: GCF_030332745.1. Lineage (NCBI taxonomy): Bacteria > Pseudomonadati > Pseudomonadota > Gammaproteobacteria > Enterobacterales > Enterobacteriaceae > Citrobacter > Citrobacter sp. Cpo074. The sequence goes on along the minus strand of NZ_JAOWHG010000035.1, from coordinate 53,692 downwards.
TCCGGACTCGGCGGCTTTCAAAAACTGACTACCGGGCTCTTCGGCATGGACAAAGCATGTCATTAACACCATCAAGGCGAAAAGTCGTTTCATCTTATATTTAGATTTAGTGTAGGGAATGAACAGTATAGAGAGATTATGTGCATAAAAAAACGGCCTCCGAATGGAGGCCGTCAGGGGAAGCTTAACCCATCGCGCTTTCGCGCAGGCTGGCTTTCAGCTTGGTGTACTCATCAATGACATACTGCTCGGCAGCGCGCTGATCGGCAATGCGTTCAACGTTTACAGCACAGTACTTGTACTCCGGCGTTTTGGTAATCGGGCTTAAGTTCTCGGTTACCAGTTCATTACATGCGCCAATCCACCACTGGTAGGTCATGTAAATCGCGCCTTTGTTTGGACGATCGCTGACTGCCGCACGGGTAATGACCCGGCCTTTACGCGAGTTCACCCACACCAGCTCTTCATCCTGGATGCCCAGGCGTTCTGCGTCGGCGGTGTTGATCTGGGCATAGCCCGGTTCATCCGCCAGCGCGGCCAACGCCGCACAGTTACCGGTCATCGAACGGCAAGAGTAGTGGCCGACTTCACGCACTGTAGACAGTACCATCGGGTACTCCTCAGTGAGTTTGTCGATTGGCGCTACCCAGTCGCAGGTGAAGAACTGCGCCAGGCCGTTCGGGGTGTCGAACTTCTCTTTGAAGAGATAAGACGTACCCTGGTCGGCTTCTGAGGTGTCGCGGCAAGGCCACTGGATATAACCCAGTTCGCCCATTTTCTCGTAAGTGGCACCGTAGAAATCCGGGCACAGATGACGCAACTCGTCCCAGATTTCCTGGGTGTTGTTGTAGTGCATCGGATAGCCCATACGGGTGGCGATTTCACTGATAATCTGCCAGTCCGTTTTCAGATCCCACTTCGGCTCAACGGCTTTAAAGAAGCGCTGGAAGCCACGGTCAGCTGCGGAGAATACGCCTTCATGCTCACCCCATGACGTAGACGGTAAAATAACGTCTGCGGCAGCGGCAGTTTTGGTCATGAAGATATCCTGCACGATGACCAGTTCCAGATCCTCAAAGCCTTTGCGCACTGCGGAGAGTTCAGCATCGGTTTGTAATGGATCTTCACCCATGATGTACGCCGCGCGTACTTCGCCATGCGCTGCACGGTGCGGCAGTTCGCTGATGCGATAACCGGTATGAGCAGGCAGACTTTCCACGCCCCAGGCTTTAGCGAACTTCTCGCGGTTAGCCGGATCTTTCACATACTGATAGCCCGGATAAGTATCCGGCAGCGCGCCCATGTCACATGCGCCCTGAACGTTGTTCTGCCCACGAACCGGGTTAACGCCCACGCTCGGCTTACCGAGGTTGCCGGTCAGCATTGCGAGGCTAGTCAGTGAACGCACGGTTTCCACGCCCTGATAGAACTGGGTAACACCCATGCCCCACAGGATTGCCGCGCTTTTCGCCGTGGCATACATACGTGCAGCCTGACGAATATCCTGCGCGCTAACGCCAGTGATATCTTCGACGGACTCCGGCGTGTAGCCTTCGACGATCTTGCTGTACTCTTCGAATCCTTCCGTACGGGAGGCGACGAACGCCTGGTCGTACAGTTTTTCTTCGATGATGACATGACCCATAGCGTTGAGCAGCGCGATGTTCGAGCCGTTTTTCAACGCGATGTGCATGTCGGCAATACGCGCGGTTTCAATTTTGCGCGGATCGCAGACGATGATTTTCGCCCCGTTACGTTTAGCATTAATCACGTGATTCGCCACGATCGGGTGGGAATCCGCCGGGTTGTACCCGAAGATGAACACTAAATCTGTGTTATCAATTTCATTGATAGCATTACTCATTGCGCCGTTACCGACCGATTGGTGCAGACCTGCAACCGATGGGCCGTGTCAGACGCGAGCGCAGCAGTCAACGTTATTGGTACCAATAACGGCGCGCGCGAATTTTTGCATTACATAGTTGGTTTCGTTACCCGTACCGCGAGATGAACCGGTCGTCTGAATAGCGTCCGGGCCATACTTCGCTTTGATGGCGCTCAGACGACTGGCGACGTAATCAAGCGCTTCATCCCAGGAAACGGATTCCAGTTTGCCGCCACGCTGGCGACGGATCATAGGGGTTTTCAGACGAGGGGTCAGGATCTGGGTATCATTGATAAAATCCCAGCCATAGTAGCCCTTCAGACACAGGGTACCCTGGTTGGTTTTCCCCTGCGCCGCTTCAGCCCGGACGATTTTGCCGTTATCGACCACCAGGTTGATTTTGCAACCTGATGCGCAATATGGGCAAACCGTGACGACTTTTTTCATCGGTCTCGCTCCAGTTAATCAAATCGCGCATACGCGCTTGTCGTTTTTGTTATGCATCTTTTATGCCATGTTTTTATCAGGGGCATTAGTCGATATTACGGGCGAATTTTGCGCAAAACCCTGACGAAAAACAGGCTGTCGTCATATTTGACGTGACGAATCTCCAATACGTGACGCCCCGGCAGTGTGACCGAGGTTATGTTTCCCGCACATCCTTGTGCCTTATCGCTGTCACTCTGTGCAGAATCAATCACACTCATTTAAGTTGGCCAGAAATGGGGAAAAACAATGAAGCCAGCCATACTGGTTGTGGATGATGACATCGCTGTCTGCACGCTTTTACAGGATGTGCTGAGCGAACACGTCTTTACGGTGACCGCCTGTCACACCGGGCAGGAGGCGCTGCGCTGCATTGAGACTCAGCCGGATATCGCTCTGGTATTGCTGGACATGATGTTGCCCGATATCAACGGTCTGATGGTGTTGCAGCAGGTGCAAAAGATGAGACCCGGATTACCGGTAGTCATGCTGACGGGCTTAGGCAGCGAGTCGGATGTGGTGGTCGGACTGGAAATGGGGGCTGACGACTATATCGGTAAGCCGTTCAATGCGCGGGTGCTGGTGGCGCGGGTAAAGGCGGTGCTCAGACGCGTTGGCGTGTTAACGGCAGAAAGCGGCTGCCCGCAAACCACGGGGCTTTCTTTTAATGGCTGGCATCTGGATACCGCCGGTTGCCAGTTACATAATCCCCAGCAGTTGAAGGTGGAGTTGACGCAAGGGGAATACAGCCTGCTGTTGGCGCTGGCCCAAAATGCCCGCCGGGTGCTGAGCCGGGAACAGCTGCTGGAGCTGACGCGCAGCGACAGCGTTGAGGTGTTTGACCGCACTATTGACGTGTTAATCATGCGGCTGCGGCGAAAAATAGAGAACAACCCGCACCAGCCAATGTTGATCAAAACCCTGCGTGGGCTGGGTTATGTGTTTGCCGCCGACGTGCAGCATCACGATAAGGCGGCGTGATCGTGTGCAGTTGCCGGATGCGGCGTAAACGCCTTATCCGGCCTACAAAAACGATAACGACCCCGTAGGCCTGATAAGCGTAGCGCATCAGGCGTCAGCCATTTCTGCTTTCAACTCTGCCAGCGTCTTCGCGCCGTCTATCGCATTCGCGCACAGCAAGCTTGCCCGCGCACAGGCGTGTGCCAACCTGACGCTGTCCGTCAGCGACCAGCGCTCATGACAGCCATACAAAAATCCAGCGCAAAACGCATCTCCCGCCCCGACGCTGCCAACGATCTCCTCCTGCGCCAGGTACTGCGACGGGATCCAGACGCCCGGCAGATCCGGCGCTTCACCCCAGGCACCTTCCGGACAGTGGATCACCACCCGCTGGCGTACACCTGCATTCAATAATTCGCGTGCGGCGGTGGCGATGTGCGCAATATGCAGTTCGCCGTTTGGCTGGCGGATCTCCAGCCCGCTGAACTCCCCGGCTTCCAGCTCGTTAATCACCAGATAGTCGAGATGGCGCAGGGCTGGCATCACCAGCGGTTGATAGCGCGGGTCGCCCTTACGTGAGACCAGATCCAGCGACGTTTCAAAGCCGTTGTCGCGCATTTGCGCCAGCAGCCGTGCGCTACGCGTCCCGTACTCCTCATCCGGCATGTCCAGACTGTCGAGCAGCAGCAGATATCCCAGATGGAAGATTTTCATCGAGGTATCCAGTTGCTCAAACGCAGGCAGATCGAGTAGCCGATTGGCCCCGGGCGAGTGGAAAAAGGTGCGCTGACCGCTGGGATCGGTCATCACCTGCGACATCGACGTGGGGGCGAATGTGGTGCGCTGCACGTGTTGGCGATTAACGTGATACTGCTCCAGCATCGCCATGATGTAGTCGCCGTCGCTGTCCTGACCGATTAACCCCACCGCCTGCAACGGCAGCCCAGTGTGCATTTTTGCCAGCGTCAGCAGCACATTAAGCGGCGCACCGCCCGTGGCGCGTTCGCTACGGGTGATTTCCGCCAGCCAGCCACGTTCCGGCCACTGCACAATTTGATGCACGTGATCGACCAGCATGTTGCCTGCGGCGATAACGCCTTTGCGTTCCATCAGACCCGTCCCGCGCTGCCAAAAATGCGCATCTGTTCCGAAACGGTATCGGTAATGGCCTCTTCAATGCCGAGCAGCAGTTCGGCGAATTCGTCGTACAGCGGCTGGCGATTCGCCATCCGCGTTTCTACCGCCGACAGCGCCGCCTGCGACATGCCGGTATAGAAGTTGATTTTGTGAATGCCGAGTTCAATCGCGCGCTTGAAATCGTCGTCGCTAATGCCGGAGCCGCCGTGCAGTACCAGCGGGATTGCCGCCTGCTGGCGAATGGCGCCCAGACGCGGGAAGTCGAGCAGCGGTTCGCCTTTGTATTTGCCGTGGGCATTGCCAATGGCGACCGCCAGCGCGTCAATCCCGGTTCTGTCGACGAAATCGCGCGCCATCATTGGGTCGGTAAATAGCGACTCGTCGGCATGACCGTACAGCGCGCCGCCCTCATCACCGCCCACCGCACCCAGTTCGGCTTCCACCGACACGCCGACGGCATGGCACATCTTCACCACTTCTCGGGTCTGGCGGATATTTTCTTCATACTCCAGCGTGGAGCCATCGAACATCACTGAACTGAACCCTAAGCGTAGTGCCCGAACTACCGACTCAAAGTGCAGGCCGTGGTCAAGGTTTAGCACCACCGGAATGTCATGCCGCGCGGCTTCGAACTTGACCGCTTCGACCAGAGAATCCAGCGAGATATATTTAAAATGTACTTCGGCGATATTGATGATAAACGGCGAACGTTCCTGCTTTGCCGCGGCAAACAGCGCGCGCAGGAAGTGTGAATCCAGAACATTAAATGCCCCTAAGGCATAGTGATGCTCACGGGCATGGGCAAGGCCATCAGCGAGAGATATCAACGGCATAATGCGCTCCTTGGTTAGCGGAACAGGCGATATTCGTTACACAGCACCAGCTGCGCCGGCTCGTCTTCTTCAATGTCGTTATAGCGGGCGATCGGTTGCAAAAAGTGATTATCGTGGTCGTCTTCATTAACAGAAGAAACCTCGCCGACCAGCACGTCGCCAAAACCTTCTTCCGCCCAGAAGCTGTGATACAGGCCCGGCGGCAGGCAGATGCTTTCACCCGGCGTCAGGCGTAACTGACTGCCCGCTGCATGGGTTTGCCGACAGCCGTCAATTACCACGCTGATGTCGGTCTCCTCCGTTTGTTCCCGGATCCCCGCATTCCACAGTTCCACAATTAAATTGCCGCCGCCGCGATTGATAATGTCTTCGCGTTTGCGCCAGTGAAAATGCATCGGCGTGACCTGCGCATCGCGAACATGCATGATTTTCTCGGCGTAGCATTTCTCGTAAGGCATGCCTTTCGGCGAGCCATTACGCAGAGTGAACAGCGTTAACCCTTGCGCGGCGAAATTGTTGCCGCCAAATGCGGTGACATCCCAACCGAGCTTAAGGTCGAACACTTCGCTCCAGGCTGCAGCATCAAGCTTGCGCCATTGGGTCGGGGGGAAGCTGGCAAAAGGTGGGAGATGCACGTCGTGCTGAGAGAAAAACTGGCGCGTGTGGCCAAGGATCTCGTTTATTGCGGAGCGTTTCATCGGCTGAATCCTCCTTAATATAATGCCGGATGGCACCGCGCTTATCCGGCCTACAAATTCATAGCGATCTTGTAGGCCGGATAGGGCATTTTTGCCACCATCCGGCGTTGTTGTGGCGGGCTATTTCACCGTCCAACCCTTATAACTGCCGACGTTGTTTTTATCGATCATCGTCACCGGGATCAGTACGGGTTCTTTCGGGGCGGGTTTCCCCTGCAATATGTCATAGCCGATTTCGACCGCTTTGGCAGCCATCACCTGCGGATCTTGTGCCGGAGTCGCCACAAATAGTGAGTTTTCGCGCTTCAGCGCTTCTTCACCGTCCGGGGATCCATCTACGCCGACAATAAAGAATTCACTACGCTGCGCCTGTTTTGCCGCCAGATCGGCACCGATCGCCGTCGGATCGTTAATGGCGAATACGCCGTCGATCTTCGGATTCGCCGCCAGCAGCGCGGTCATGATCTCTAGCCCGCCTTCACGACTGCCTTTGGCGTTTTGGTTATGCGACAGCACCTTGATGTCCGGGTGGCGTTTAAACTCAGTCTGGCAGCCTTCCACGCGGTTCTGGACGGCGGAAACCGGCGGCCCGTTGATGATGACGACGTTGCCTTTGCCTTTCAGGCGGTCGGTAATGTATTTACAGGCCATTTCACCTGCCTGGGTGTTATCGGAGGTAATGGTCGCGTCTGCGCCTTCCGCCGCCACGTCAACGGCAACCACCACGATCCCGGCGTCTTTCGCGCGTTTTACCGCCGGGCCGATGCCTTTGGAGTCGGCGGCGTTAAGGATAATCATGTCGACTTTGGCGGCAATAAAGTTGTCGATCTGCGACACCTGTTGCCCCAGATCGTAGCCGCTGGAAACCAGCGTTACTTTAACGCTATCACCTGCCAGCTTGCGTGCTTCCAGCTCCGCGCCTTTGGTGATCTGCACGAAGAACGGGTTGGCCAGATCGCCCACCGTAACGCCGATCGATTTCAGTTCTTTTGCCTGCACAAACGGAGCTGCAGCAAGCAGGGCGCCAGCACAGAGCGCGGTTACTAATGGCTTCAAACGCATACTCGTTTCCTCACGTAGGGTATTGTTGTTATACGCCTGATGGCGCTGCGCTTATCAGGCCTACGAATGAGTAGGCCAGTAAGCTTGTCTATGCACTTTGATGGTGTCGGGTACGGTATTTGTCGATCAGCACCGCTATGATGATCACCGCCCCTTTGATCACCAGTTGCCAGAAATAGGAGACGCCCATCAGCGTCATGCCGTTATTGAGCGTGGCGATTATCAACGCCCCCACCAGCGTGCCGGTGATGGTGCCGATCCCGCCAACAAAGCTGGTGCCGCCGAGGATCACCGCCGCGATGGCGTCCAGCTCGTAACCCATGCCTAAGTTGCCGTTGGCGCTATACAGCCGTGAGGCGCTCATCACCCCGCCAAGACCTGAGAGCAAACCGCTCATGCCGTAGACGAACAGCAGCACCAGCCACACTTTGATCCCGGTTAAACGTGCGGCCTGCATATTGCCGCCGACCGCGTAGATATGAACGCCGAGCGTGGTGCGGCGCAGAATGAACCAGCACACCACCACCACCGCCAGCGCAATGACCACCAGCCACGGAACCGGGCCGAGATAGTTGTTACCGATCCACTCAAAGCTGATATTGGAGTTAATCACCGTTGTACCGTCGGCCAGCAGATAGGCCGCACCGCGCAGCGCTGTATAGGTTCCAAGCGTGACGATAAACGGCGGTAGTCCGGCAAAAGCAACCAGCGCGCCGTTAAACAATCCCAGCACCAGACCGAGCATCAGCGCCGCCGGAATCGACAGCATGGCAAACTCAGGAATAAGAGAAACGACCATGGCTGCGACAGCGGTGGTACCGAGAATCGAGCCAACCGAGAGGTCGATCCCGCCGGTCAAAATAATGAAGGTCATGCCAGCCGCCAGCACGATGTTGATCGAGGCCTGACGGGTAATATTCAGCAGGTTACTTTCGGTAAAAAAGTTAGGCGCGATAAAGCCAAATACCGCCACAATCAGGATGAGAATCGGTAAGATGCCGACCGTTTGCATCAGATCGCTCATCAGCATTTTTTTTGCGGAGGCGGATTTCGCCACCTGCTGGGGAGTGGTTGGATTATTCATGGGGCACCGCCTGATGGTGGGAGTCGTTCACGCCGGTTGCCAGCGTCATAATATTTTCCTGGGTAATGCTTTGTCCGTTCAGCTCGCCGGCAATACTGCCTTCCCGCATGACATAAACGCGATCGCTCATACCGACGACTTCCGGCAGCTCGCTGGAGATCATCAGGATCGCTACGCCTTTGCGCGCCATATCGTTCATGATCCGGTAGATCTCGCTTTTGGCACCGACGTCCACGCCGCGCGTGGGTTCATCGAGGATCAAAATACGTGGGCCGATCGCGACCCAGCGTGAAATCAGCAGTTTTTGCTGATTTCCGCCGGACAGCCCGCCCGCGCGTACCTGTGCGTGCGGCACGCGGATGTTGAGCAGCTTGATGGCGTCATCGGAAATAGCCTGCGCCTTTTTGCGATCGAGCATGCCCCAGTTGGCGTCACGCTCCAGCGTTGCCATGGTGATGTTTTCTGCCGCTGCCAGCTCTAAAAATAATCCCTGTTCTTTGCGGTTTTCCGTCAGAAAGCCAATGCCGTGGTCAATCGCTTCGCGCGGGGAGTGGATCACTACTGGTTCACCGTCTACTTCAATCATGCCGCCGATGGCTTTACGCACGCCAAAAATCAGCTGAGCCAGTTCAGAACGCCCGGCACCGACTAGCCCGGCCAGGCCGACGATCTCCCCGGAGCGCACCAGCAAGCTGCACGGCTGGACTTTATGGCCGTCGGTCAGGTGATGAACATTGAGGCGTGCTTTACCTAAGGGAATATCGCGCTCTTTGTTGAACAGATCGCTCAACGGACGGCCCACCATCATGCGTACCAGCTCCGAGGCGTTGAGCTTGTCGCGGGTCAGGCTGCCAACATATTGCCCATCGCGCAGGACGCTGACGCGGTCCGAAAGTTCGTACACTTCCGCCATGCGGTGGCTGATGTAGATAATCGCCATCCCCTCATCGCGCAGGCGCATGATCAGTTCAAACAGGCGGTGAGTTTCACGTGAGGAGAGGGCGGCGGTGGGTTCATCCATTACCAGAATGCGGCTGTTACGGTGCAGGGCGCGGGCAATTTCCACCTGCTGCTGTTCGGCGATGGTCAATGTCATCACACGGTCGCTGGCCTTAAACTGGGCGCCGAGTCGGTCGATGACTTTCTGCGACTGCATGACCATCTCTTTACGCTGGACCAGCCCGCCGCGCGACAGCTCGCTGCCAAGAAAGATATTTTCCGCTACCGTCAGGTTCGGCGCGAGCTGCATCTCCTGATAAATCAGCGTGATGCCTGCGCTAAGTGCATCTTTGGGACCGCGAATGTGAAACGGCTGACCGTCAATCAGGATCTCACCGCTGGTGGCGGTATAGGCGCCTGCGAGGATCTTCATCAGGGTGCTCTTCCCCGCGCCATTCTCGCCCATCAGGGCATGAATCTCGCCCGGCCAGACCGTTAAATCGACCCCTTTCAGCGCGTAAAATTTGCCAAACGCTTTAGCAATGTTGCGCATCTCCAGAACCGGTGTCCTGCTCATGGCGGATCTCCTGTGGGGTGGCCGATATCAGCAGTCCATCACAGGAATGTAAATGCAAAATGTCAGAAGCCGTTCATATTTGTCATATTGCGATTTTTCTTCACGGAGCGTGATATGCCGCAACCGGGACGTCACTTTCTCGCCAGTGCGCGCGGACGATTGCTGTTCTTCAATCTGCTGGTGGTGGCTGTCACGCTGATGGTGAGCGGCGTGGCGGTGCTGGGTTTTCAGCATGCCAGTCAGATTCAGGAGCAGGTGCAGCAGCAAACCGTTGACGACATGACCGGCAGCATGAACCTGGCGCGGGATACGGCGAACGTGGCGACGGCGGCGGTGCGGCTGTCGCAGGTGGTCGGGGCGCTGGAATACAAAGGGGAAGCGGAGCGGCTGCAGGAGACGCAAAGGGCGCTGAAGAAGTCGCTGGAACAACTGGCTACCGCGCCGCTGGCACAGCAAGAGCCGGTGCTGGTCGAGCGTATTATCCAGCGCAGTAATGAACTACAAAGCAGCGTAGAAGGGATGTTGCAGCGCGGGCAGCGGCGACACCTGGAGCGTAACGCGTTGCTCAGTTCGCTGTATCAAAATCAAAGCTATTTACGTCATCTGCAAAAGTTGACCGGCGCGCAGGATGATGCGCTGCTGGGGCAGATGGACCGCTTAATTGTTGCCGCCATCGACACGCCCACGCCGCGTTCGGTGGTGAAACAACTGGATGCGGTGATGCCTGCGCTTCCCTTGCGCCATGCTAGTCCGCTGATTAGCGGTATCCTCAACGACTTCAACCAGGAGCTGCATAAGCTGGAGCCGCTCTCTTCCGCGCTGGAGCAGAGCGATTTGGCCATCAACTGGTATATGTTTCATATCAAAGCGCTGGTGGCGATCCTCAACAGCGATATCAATCAGTATGCCTCGCAGGTGGCGCTGATCTCAGAGCAACGGGTGGCGCAAAGCCATCAGGAACTGCAATCCGGCGCGTTGTTTATTTTAGTGTTTGCGCTGCTGGCGGTGGTGATCACCGGTTTTGCCGGGTGGTATATCTACCGTAATCTCGGTTCCAACCTGACGGCCATTTCACGGGCGATGACCCGGCTGGCGCACGGTGAATCAGACGTCAGCGTACCGGCCCTGCAGCGTCGCGATGAGCTGGGCGAGCTGGCCCGCGCCTTTAGCGTCTTTGCCCGGAATACGGCGTCGCTGGAGCACACCACCCGACTGCTAAAAGAAAAAACCAGCCAGATGGAAATCGACCGCACCGAGCGCCAGGGGCTGGAAGAAGCGCTGTTGCACAGCCAAAAGCTGAAGGCGGTGGGGCAATTGACGGGCGGATTAGCACATGATTTCAATAATCTGCTGGCGGTTATTATTGGCAGTCTGGATCTGGTGAATCCAGATTCTCCCGACGCGCCGCGGGTCAATCGGGCGCTAAAAGCCGCCGAGCGTGGGGCGCTGCTTACCCAGCGACTGCTGGCCTTTTCGCGCAAACAGTCGCTGCACCCTCATGCGGTGGAGCTGAAAACGCTGCTGGAAAATCTGGGCGAACTGATGCGCCACTCTCTTCCGGCCACGTTGACGCTGGAGATTGAAGCCCAGTCTCCCGCCTGGCCCGCGTGGATTGACGTCAGCCAACTGGAAAACGCCATTATCAATCTGGTGATGAACGCCCGTGACGCCATGGACGGGCAGGCGGGCACGATTAAAATCCGTACCTGGAATCAGCGGGTCACGCGCAGCGATGGGCGCAAGCAGGATATGGTGATGCTGGAGGTGGCCGACCAGGGTAGCGGGATGTCGCAGGAGGTGAAAGCCCAGGTCTTCGAGCCGTTTTTCACCACCAAACAGACCGGTAGCGGCAGCGGACTGGGGCTGTCGATGGTTTACGGTTTTGTGCGCCAGTCCGGAGGTCGGGTGGAGATTGAAAGCGCTCCCGGGCAGGGAACGACGGTCAGGCTACAACTGCCTCGCGCCGTTGTGCCGGTGCAGGCTCAGGCAGAACCGGTGGCGGTACATGCGGCGAACAGCGGTGAAAAACTGGTGTTGGTGCTTGAAGATGAAGCCGATGTACGCCAGACGTTGTGCGAGCAGTTACACCTGCTGGGCTACCTGACGTTAGAGGCCGCCAACGGCGAACAGGCGATGCATATGCTGGCGGCTTCATCCGAGATTGATATTTTAATCAGCGACTTAATGCTACCAGGAGGGTTGAGCGGCGTGGATGTGGTGAATCATGCGCTGGCACATTATCCGCAGTTGTCCATCCTGCTGATTAGCGGTCAGGATTTACGTCCGGCGCATAACCCAGCGTTGCCGGATGTGGCGCTATTGCGTAAGCCTTTTACTCGGGGAGAGCTGGCGCAGGCGCTGCGGCATTCGCGTAATTGAGATTCCTCCGCTACCCGCGCAAATACGCTTTGATTACCGTGGGGCGAGTTTCTTGATGAGGCTGGTTTTATGCAACGCTCCGCGACATTCCTTCTTTTTAGTTTGCTAATGCTGACCACCGTATCGGCACAGGCGGATATTATCGATGACGCCATTGGTAATATTCAGCAGGCGATTAACGACGCATACAAACCGGACAACGGGCGGGATTATGATGACTCCCGTGATGAAAGCTGGCAGCGCCAGATGAGTGACGACCGGCGCAGGCAATATGACAATCGCCGCCGCCAGTTTGAAGATCGACGTCGCCAACTGGATGACCGTCAGCGCCAGCTCGATCAAGAACGGCGTCAGTTAGAAGACGAAGAGCGCAGAATGGAAGAAGATTACGATCGTTAGCGGTAACGATTAAATTTATGGGTATTTTATCTTTCTGGCAGGGATTTACCTGCTCGCCCAACGGCTCACCATTTTATGTTAATGAATGCACTTGAGCACAGTGCATGTATGCACTACAATCTCTCTATGCTTATGGAAAAGGTGCTGGCAATGGAATGTCTAAATCATTAAATATCAGAAATTTTCGGGATACATGGCTTGAAGATTTTTTTGAACGGGCGACATCGCACAGAAAAATACCTGCGGATATTCACACTGCATTAGCCAGAAAGCTGGATATCATTAATGCGGCTGTTTCGCATCGGGATTTGCGCTCGCCACCCGGTAACATATATGAAGAGTTAACCGGAAAATTACAGGAATATTCTTCAATCAGAGTAAACAAGCAGTACCGATTAATATTTAAATGGATTAATGGTAAGGCCGAAGATGTGTACTTAGATCCACACATCTATTAGAGAAAACGTAAGGTAACGATATGAAACAGGCATCCAGAAAACCAACGACTGTGGGTGATATCCTGCAATATGAATACCTGGAACCGCTTGATCTGAAAATCAACGATCTGGCTGAAATTCTGCATGTTCACCGCAATACAGTGAGCGCACTGGTCAACAATAATCGCAAATTAACAACGGATATGGCGTTTCGTTTGGCAAAAGCGTTCGATACCTCCGTTGATTTCTGGCGTAACCTACAGGCGGCGGTTGACCTGTGGGAAGTTGAAAATGACATGCGGGCGCAAGAAGAACTGAACCGGATTGTTTCAGTTAAAGATTTTATTGCGCAGCGAGATGTCGGCGCAAAAAAAGTCGCTTAATCATCTGTTTGTAGGCCGGATAAGATGTTTTCATCGCATCCGGCAAATTTCCTTACTCCAGCACAATCTCCATTCCGTCATATCCTGCCTCAAACCCTACTGGTAGCGGATGTTCCATCATCCACAGGTCAAACTGATGGCTGATATGCGTCAGGATCACCCGTGGGCAGCGGATAACTTCGTTTAAGGCGATAACGGTATTTAAATCACAATGATTGCGCGGTGGCTCGGCGCGCGGGGCATGGCTGCAGTCAATGATAATCACCTGAGGCTGGTTATTGTGGAGAAACTTCAACGTCTTGTCGGGAAGTCCGGCGGTATCGGAGAGCCACGCCACGCGGCTATGTGCGGTCTCCAGCAGATAACCAAACGTCAGCTTTGAATGGTTGAGCGGTAGCGGCGTTACCTGCAATCCTTGCAGGTCGAACACCACGAACGGTGCCACGGTATGGCTAAAATCGAGGATGCCGGGATGCTTAAACAGATCGTCGCAACCCTGTTCATCCGGCGGACCGTACACCGGGATGGTCGCCCCGACACCCCAGCGCAACGGAAACAGCCCTTGCACATGATCCATATGATAGTGGGTCAGCAAAAACTGCTGGAAGCTGCCCGCCGGCCAGTCGTCCATCAGATGCGGGATCCCCGCGTCCAGCAGCGTCACCGCATTATTGAACCTGACCACCCCGCTACAAGGGCGTCGACGGTATTGCGCCTGTAAGTGTGCTCGTTGGCAGGCCGCACAGTCGCAGCCAAATGTCGGCACCAGCTGCGCGCCGCCCGTTCCCGTCAGCGTAATGGTCAGACTCATGGCTCCCCCTACAACGGTTTAGTGAAGCGAAAATGGCTCTGGGTATAGCCTTCGCGCTGATAAAAACGGTGAGCGTTAAGGCGTTGAGTGCTGGTGGAAAGCTCGGTCATCTCTGCACCCGCTTCGCGCGCGGTGGCTTCGGCCCAGGCCAGTAACTGACTGCCTACCGTTAATCCTCGCGCCTGCGGCATCACCACCAGTTCCTGTATTTCGCCAATCCAGTTAGCGTGGTGCAGATGAAACTGCAGGTGCAGACCGATCAAGCCGACGACCTGTCCGTCGAGCTGCGCCAGTTGGTAGTGCATATTGGGATCTTGCAGATTTGCGGCGTATCCGGCACTAAAGGCCTGCAGGTCGAATTGACCCTGTTTCAACTCACAGATGAGCGCATAAACCGCATCGGTATCGTATAGCGTAGCGCGGCGTAATTCACAGACAGACATGTTTCTTCTCCTTGCGTCCCATCAGTGTGAGTAGTGTATCGACAGACTGTAGCAAACTTCCATCGTTGTTCAGGACGTGGCAGTCATACGGGGCGTAGCGGGCTGAGCGCTCAAGACGGGCGGCGATTTCCGTTTCGCTCTCCCGTCCACGAGCCTGCAAGCGCTGGCGTAAAATCGCCGGAGAAACCTGTAAGCAAATGGGGAGTAAAGATGTGCCGTAACGGGCCTGCGCCTGGGGCAGATGCGCCCGTGAGCCGTTGACCACCACATCAAAACCGGCGTGTAGCCAGAGGTCAATCTCCACGCCAACGCCGTAGTAGAAGCCATTGGCGTGCCAGCTCAGCGCCAGCAGGTTCTGCCCGGCGCGGGTAAAAAACTCTTGTTCGCTCAGCGCAATATGATTTTCATTTCCGGCATTGGCGGCGCGGGTGATGTAACGGTGCGCCACCAGCAGTTGCGCCGGTTCCTGCTGGCGGAGTTCGGCCAGCAGACTGTCCTTACCGGAGCCGGATGGCCCCATCAGCCAGATCAGTTTACCCATAGTCAGAATACCCTTTTGCCCTGACGCCAGACGTGGTCGATATGGATGTTGCCGCCTTTGCGGTGTGCCAGCACCAGATCCGCGCGTTTGCCTTCGGCAACAACGCCACGATCGTCGAGATTTAATGCCCGCGCCGGATTGCGGGTCACCATGTGAATGGCCTGCGGCAGGGTAAAGCGGTTGGCGTCGTCATCCGCTACGCGAAATGCCGCGTCGAGCAGGCTGGCGGGGTAATAGTCGGAAGAGAGAATATCCAAAAGCCCCAGCTCAGCCAGCTTATGCGCCGCCACATTGCCGGAATGAGATCCTCCGCGCACGATGTTCGGCGCGCCCATCAGCACGTTCATACCATGCTGGCGCGAGGCTTCAGCCGCTTCGAAGGTGGTGGGAAATTCGGCGATCACGCTGCCAAGCTGGTGCGATTCCAGCACATGATCATGGGTGGCATCATCATGGCTCGCCAGCGCAATCTGGCGCTCACGACACATCTGGGCAATCGCCGCGCGATTGGGCTGTGACCAACGCGCCGCCAGCGCTAACTGTTCTTCTTCATAGCGGGCCATCTGCTCGTCGGTGAGCGAATACTTGCCTTGATAATACTCGCGGTACTTCTCGCGATTGGCGAACTGACGCTGGCCTGGCGAGTGATCCATCAGCGACACCAGCGTTACCGGCTCGCGGCTGACCAGTTTTTCAAACAGCGGCAGGGTAGTGTGATGCGGCAGCTCACAGCGCAGGTGCAGGCGATGCTCGGCGCGATTGACCCCGCGCTTTTGCGTCTCTTCGACTGCATTGATCATCTTCTCCAGATTTTCCAGACGGTCGCCGCCGTCGCGTACATCGCCAATTGCCACCGCGTCCAGCACGGTGGTAATGCCGCTGGCGACCATTAGCGCGTCGTGACTGCTCATCGCCGAGTGGGCAGGCCAGTCTACCTTCGGGCGCGGGGTGAAAAATTTGTCGAGATTATCGGTATGCAGCTCGATAAGCCCTGGTAACAGCCAGCCGCCTTCGCCGTCCAGCGCCTCAGGTAGGCTGCTCGGACTTTCTGCAAAGGTGCGAATGACCCCGCCCTCGATTTCCAGCGATCCTTGCACCACTTCATCTTCCAGTACCAGCTTTACATTATTGATAATCATGCTGTTGTTCCCATCAGATGCAGACGATCCGCTACGCGGTCGCGCACGGTTTGATCGTGAAAAATGCCGACAATTGCTGCGCCGCGGGCTTTCGCCTCTTCAATTAATGCGACGACGGCGGCGCTGTTTTTGGCGTCCAGCGAGGCGGTAGGCTCATCGAGCAGAAGAATTGGGTAATCGACGATAAACCCGCGAGCGATGTTGACGCGCTGCTGTTCGCCGCCGGAAAAGGTCGACGGCGCCAGGTGCCACAACCGCTCCGGCACGTTCAGGCGGGTAAGCAGGTTAGCTGCTTTGGCTGCACACTCCTCACGGGAGACCCCCAGATCCAGCAGCGGTTGCATCACCACGTCCAGCGCGGAAATCCTCGGGATCACGCGCAGGAACTGGCTCACCCAGCCGATGGTTGAACGGCGAACCTCCAGTACTTTGCGCGCCGGGGCCTGCACCAGATCGACCCATTCATCGCTGTGGCGGATGTGGATGTGTCCTTCATCCGGCAGGTAGTTGGCGTACAGCGAACGCAGCAATGTGGATTTGCCGCTGCCCGAGTGACCGTGCAGCACCACGCATTCGCCGCTTTTAACGTCCAGAGTGGCGTTTTGCAGCACCGGCAGACGCACGCCGTTTTGCTGATGCAGGACAAAGGTTTTACTGACATTTTCAACGCGGATCTCGTTCATTTTTAGCCTCTTTAGACATTTTTGCGTTCGATTGCCTGATGGCGCTTCGCTTATCAGGCCTACAACCAATGCCGCTCCGTAGGCCGGATAAGGCGCAGCCGACATCCGGCACAACAAAAAATCAGTTCTGCAACACCGACGACACCAGCAGCTGGGTATACGGATGATGCGGATCGTCGAGCACGCGGTCAGTTAACCCACTTTCCACCACCTGACCTTGCTTCATCACCAGTAAACGGTCGGCCAGCAGGCGCGCGACGCCCAAATCGTGGGTGACAATCACTACTGCCAGATCCAGTTCCACCACCAGGCCGCGCAGCAGGTCCAGCAGTTTGGCCTGTACGGAAACGTCCAGCCCGCCGGTAGGTTCGTCCATAAACACCAGTTTGGGATGGGTGACGAGGTTGCGGGCAATCTGCAGGCGCTGCTGCATGCCGCCAGAAAAGGTGGTGGGTAGATCGTCGATACGCGAGGCAGGGATCTCTACCTCCTCCAGCCAGCGCTGCGCGGTGGCGCGGATGTCGCCGTAGTGACGTGCGCCGGTGGCCATCAGACGTTCGCCGATATTGCCGCCTGCGGAGACCTGACGGCGCAGGCCATCCAGCGGATGCTGATGCACCACGCCCCATTCGGTGCGCAGCAGACGGCGACGGTCGGCCTCATTCATGCCGTACAGCGAACGGTTCTGATACAAAATCTCACCGCTCTGCGGCGTCAGCCGTGAAGAGATCGATTTCAGCAGCGTGGTTTTGCCGGAACCGGACTCGCCGACGATGCCCAGCACTTCGCCTGGCCACAGGTCAAAAGAGACATCGCTGAAGCCTTTGCCCGGCGCGTAGAGATGGGTCAGGTTGTTGACTGAAAGCAGCGGTTGCGTCATTTGCTGAGGGCCTCGCTCTGTTGGCGGCAGTAGTCGGTGTCGGAGCAGACAAACATGCGTTTGCCGGTGTCATCGAGCACCACTTCATCGAGATAGCTGTGGGTTGAGCCGCAGATGGCGCAAGGCTCATCCCAGCTCTGCACGGTAAACGGGTGATCGTCGAAATCGAGGCTTTCCACGCGGGTGTAAGGTGGAACGGCATAGATACGCTTTTCGCGGCCAGCGCCAAACAGTTGCAGGGCTGGCATCATGTCCATCTTTGGATTGTCGAATTTCGGGATGGGCGACGGGTCCATGACGTAGCGGTCATTGACCTTCACCGGATAGGCGTAAGTGGTGGCAATATGGCCGAAGCGGGCGATATCTTCATACAGTTTTACCTGCATGATGCCGTACTCTTCCAGTGCGTGCATGGTGCGAGTTTCCGTTTCACGCGGTTCGATAAAGCGCAGCGGCTCAGGGATCGGTACCTGGAAGATGATTATCTGATCTTCCACCAGCGGCGTTTCCGGGATGCGGTGGCGGGTTTGGATCAGCGTCGCATCTTCCGTACGCTCAGTGGTATTCACCCCGGTCACACGCTTGAAGAAATTACGAATCGACACGGCGTTAGTGGTGTCGTCTGCGCCCTGGTCAATCACCTTCAGTACGTCCGGCTCGCCAATCACGCTGGCGGTAAGCTGAATACCGCCGGTTCCCCAGCCGTAGGGCATCGGCATCTCACGTCCGCCAAACGGGACCTGGTAACCCGGGATTGCCACCGCTTTCAGAATGGCGCGGCGGATCATGCGTTTGGTCTGCTCATCAAGATAGGCAAAGTTGTAGCCGGAGAGGTTAGTGGTCACGGGTGGCCTCCTGTTGCAGGCGTTTGAGCAGTTCCAGTTCGGCCTGGAAATCGACGTAATGGGGAAGTTTGAGGTGCGAAACAAAACCCGCCGCCTCGACGTTATCCGCATGCGCCAGCACGAACTCTTCGTCCTGCGCCGGTCCTGTGACCGTTTCATCGTATTCGGCTGCCTGTAGGGCGCGGTCCACCAGCGCCATCGCCATCGCTTTACGTTCGCTCATACCGAACACCAGCCCGTAGCCGCGGGTAAAATGGGGGGATTCATTTTCTGGCGCGACAAACCCGTTGACCATTTCACATTCGGTCATCAGCAGTTCGCCGATGTTCACCGCAAATCCCAGCTCTTCCGGCACCGTTTCCAGTGCCACATAGCCGCTGCGGATTTCGGCGGCAAACGGGTGATTGCGCCCGTAGCCGCGCTGGGTGGAGTAGGCCAGCGCCAGCAGATAGCCTTCGTCGCCGCGCATCAGCTGTTGCAGGCGTGAAGCACGTGAACAGGGATAAACCGGCGGTGTGCGGGTGATGTCGTCGGGTGTCGCGCCATCATCCTCTTCACGCTTTGCCAGCCCTTGGTTGGCCAGCAGGGAAAAGACGTGCGGGGAGGCATCCTGCACGCCGTCTGCGCTGCGCAGAGGCGGCGTTTCGCCATTGGCCAGCAGGGTAAAATCCAGCAAGCGATGGGTGTAGTCATAGGTTGGACCCAACAGTTGCCCGCCGGGAATATCTTTGTAGACCGCCGAGATTCGGCGCTCAAGGCGCATTTCTGCGCTGTTAACCGGTTCACTGACCGCCACTTTTGCCAGCGTAGTGCGGTAGGCGCGGAGCAAAAAGATGGCTTCGACGTTATCGCCGCTGGCCTGCTTCAGCGCCAGTGCCGCCAGTTCACGGTCGGCAATACCGCCTTCGGTCATCACCCGGTCAACGGCCAGGTTCATCTGCTGTTCGATTTGCGCCACGCTCAGTTCAGCAATGGTTTCATCGCCCCGGCGTCGGTTGTCCTGCAGGGCGTGGGCGTTGGCTATCGCCTTTTCGCCCCCTTTGACGGCGACGTACATCAGCACACCTCCACATGGGTGGTTCGCGGAATAGCCAGCAGGCGTTCGCCGCAGGTGAGGATCAGATCGACCCCCAGTGGGAACGGGTGCGGGCGTTCGGTGAGTTCATGAATCAGGCATTCCGGCAGCTGTGGCGCGATCATGCGCTCTTCGGCGATGCCCGCGCCGGTCAGACGCAGCATGCGTCCGCCGCTTAAGCCAGAGACCTGCACAATCAGCGTGGCGCTGGTCTCTGGCGCGACGGCTGAACCGGCGGAGAGGGCGTTAAGCTGTTCGCTGCTGATGCGCTCGTCGGCGACGGCAAAGGCCGCCAGCTGCGGCTGATCCACCAGCGGCGCGTTGGTATGAAAACGCAGGTTCTGGCGGGCAATATCGTTATCCATCGACGGCGCCAGCCAGACCGGCGTGTCGCCATCGACCAGGGTCAGCAGCACGCTGGTAGTTGCCAGGCCCAGCGGCTGCCAGCCGTGTTTCAGTTGATGCAGGGCGACGATTACGCCCGGCTCGCTCATGGCCTTCAGCAGGCGACGAAAGCTCTGCTGAGCATCCTGAACGGGTAAATTAAAAGCGGTCAGAAGTGCTGTAGATCGTGTCATGCGTTATCTCCGCGTACCAGCGTGAAGAAGTCGACCCGGCTGGCGTTGACTTCGGCACGGCGTGCGTTAATCAGCGCATCGCGTTCCGCTTCCAGCGGGGCAATTAAGGTTTCCATTAGGTTCTGGAAATGCGTTTGTTCCTGCAGCAGTGCGTCAATCACCGCGCACTGCTCGGCATGTTGTTTATTGCGTCCCAGCAGGTAGCTGTAACCCAGCGTGCCGCTCTTCAGGCGTACCACTGCGCGAGTTAGCGTGGTGTCACCGGCAAAGAAGCGGTTGCCGGTACCGCCCATACGGGCCTGGATCTGCATCAGTCCGCTTTCCGGGGCGCGGATAAGTTCATAGTCCGGCGTCAGTTTGAGCGCGGTGATGCGGGCGTTCAGGGCATCGGCATTGCTGTAAGCCAGCGCGCGCATCCAGCGCTGGCGAGTGGCGGTATCGAAATGCATTCAGTGCTCCATAGTGAATTCGATCATGTCGGCGCGGGTCAGGCTGACGGAGTATTCCGCCGCGTGTTCTTCGCCTTCACGGTGGTTCAGGGTGCGCACGCACAGCAGCGGCGCCATATTGGGGATTTCCAGTACCTTGCTCTCTTTGGCCTGCGCGCGGCGGGCGCTGATGCGCGTTTGCGTGCGTAGCAGCGTCAGACCGGACTGTTCGCGCAGGTAGTCATGCAGCGAACCGCTGTTGAAGCCTTGCAGCAGCGGCCACAGCGAGAGGTCGGAAAAATAGTGGTCGATCTGGCACAGTGCGATGCCGTTAACCCGGCGCAGGGTGCGCAGGTGAATCACGTTATCGCCCTCGTTTATGCTGAGCGCATCGGCAATGTGGCTGGAGGCCGGACGCAGCACCGCCAGCAGTTTTTCGCTGGTGGGATGGCTGCCCTGGTCCAGCAGATTCTGACTAAAGCGCGCCTGGGCATTAAGCGGGTAATCGAACGGGCGCATCAGCACCAGCACGCCGACGCCCTGACGACGCTGAACCCAACCGCGTTCAACCAACTGGTCAATGGCGCGGCGCAGGGTGTGGCGGTTTACCTCGTAGCGCGCGGCAAGCTGATGCTCGGCGGGCAGATAGTCACCGCAGCGATAATGTTGACGTAGCTCCTGCTCAAGTCTCGCGGCAATTTCCTGATAACGCGTTGGATAACTGGTCGGATGTGTAGACAAGTGCATAGCAATCAATGCCTCGCTAATCAGATAAAGTGCTTACGCAAACGCTGGGAAAGGAAATCCAACAGGCTGACGGTGACGATGATTAACACCATCAGGGCGCAGGTTTGCTGGAACTGAAAGCCGCGAATCGCCTCCCATAAGGTCACGCCAATACCGCCTGCACCCACCATTCCGACCACCGTGGCCGAGCGAACGTTGGATTCAAAGCGATACAGCGAGTAGGAGATAAGCAGCGGCATGACCTGTGGCAGAACGCCGTACAGAATCTCTTCAATTTTGTTGGCACCGGTGGCGCGAATGCCTTCTACCGGACCTGGCTCAATAGCTTCTACCGCTTCAGAAAGCAGTTTGGAGAGCACCCCGGTAGTGTGGATAAACAGCGCCATCACCCCGGCGAATGGGCCTAACCCGACGGCGACCACGAACAGCATGGCGAAGACCATTTCATTGATGGCGCGGCAGGCGTCCATCAGGCGACGCATCGGCTGGTAAATCCACCACGGCACGAGGTTATCGGCGCACATCAGGCCGAAGGGAATCGACAGCACAACGGCGAGGGCAGTCCCCCAGACGGCAATTTGCAGGGTGACGGCCATTTCACCGAGATAGTCCTGCCACTGGCTGAAGTCCGGCGGGAAGAAGTCGGCGGCGAAGGTCGCCATATTGCCGGAATCCTGGATCAGCGTGAGCGGGGCCATTTCGGCACCTTTCCACGAGACCACCAGCACGGCGAGAAGAATGGCCCAGCTCAGCAGCGAGAACCAGCTACGTTTGGGCGGGGCGACGGTGATGGTTTGCATGTTTAGCTCCTGGGTGTCGATGTTTCGGGTCTGTTGTAGGCCGGATAAGGTGCTGGCACCGCCATCCGGCATGGAATCCCTTGCATTGCCTGATGGCGCTGCGCTTATCAGGCCTACAATTTGGTCACCAGGTTTACTGCACCGCTTTGGTGACGCTGGTCATAGCGCCCAGTGCGGCGGTCAGACGGTCAAGGTCATCGAGCTGCGCTTTCAATGCCGAGGTTTTGCTGATTTTCTCTTCCTCGTTCAGCCCTTTGTTGTCCTTCACACCCTGCATCTCTTTAAACAGTGCCAGCTGGCGAATCGGCACCAGTTGCAGATCGCTGGAGGCGCGGAACGGTGCCCATCCCAGGCGTTCCAGTACGGTTTTCTGTTCCGGCGTTTTGCCGTAATTCATAAAGAAGTCGTACACCTTGTCCTTGGTGGTTTCGGAGAGGTTTTTACGCCAGACGATCGGATCGCCCGGGATCAGCGGCGACTTCCAGATCACCTTCAGTTCTTTCAGTTTTTCCGGCGCGGAAGTTTTCAGCTTGTCGAGGTTTTCGGTGTTGTTGGTGGCGACATCGACCTGCTTGTTGGCGACGGCCAGCGCGTTGGTTTCGTGTCCGGCGTTAACGGTGCGTTTGAAGTCGCTGGCGGAGATGTTGTTTTTGGCGAAGACGTAGTAGCCGGGGACGAGGAAGCCTGACGTTGAGTTGGGATCGCCGTTGCCGAAGGTCAGATCCTTACGTTTGGCGATCAGATCGTTCAGGTTATTGATCGGGCTGTCTTTGTTAACGATCAACACGCTCCAGTAACCTGGGGATCCGTCGGCGGCGACGGTCTGGGCAAACACTTGCCCGTTAGCGCGATCCACCGCTTCCATTGCCGAGAGGTTGCCGTACCAGGCGATATCAACTTTGTTAAAGCGCATTCCCTGGATGATCCCGGCGTAGTCCGGGGCGAAGAAGGCGTTCACTTTCACGCCCAGTGATTTTTCCATGTCCTTCAGGAACGGTTCCCACTGCGGTTTCAGATTTTGCTGTGATTCGGTCGAAATAATGCCAAAGTTCAGCGCTTTTTCTTGCTCTTCGGCATGGGCCGGGGTGAGCAGTGTGCTGAGACTAAACATGCTGGTGAAGGCCAGCGCGGCAACTGTCTTATAGCTCATGTCGTTTCCTTAATTAGTCATTGTTCCAGGCTATTTCGCTTGCCAGCCTGAATCCGGGCAGTGCTCAAAATCCTCACGTACTGCGTGTACGCTCCGGTTTTTCCGCGCTGGCCGTCTCCAGCCTGGCTGCGCCAATAACGCCTGGTTTTTTAGAACTATGCAGCCTGCGCGTTCTGTTCGACGCGGTTCATGCTGCGGTAGAGATGGTCAAAACGATCGTTATCAAAATGCTGGCTGCTGCCATCAAAGAAGACGTTGCCCTGGCGCAGCGCGACGATGCGTTCGCAGTAGCGCAGGGCGTAATCCACCTGATGCAGCGTGACGACCACGGTGATACCGTCGGTCTGGTTTATGTCGCGTAGGGTGTCCATCACGATGCGTGCGGATTCCGGGTCCAGCGAAGCAATCGGCTCATCGGCGAGGATCACTTTGGCCTGCTGCATCAGCGCGCGGGCGATTGCGACACGCTGCTGCTGACCGCCCGAAAGCGTGGAAACGCGCTGGTATGCAAAGTGCGCCATGCCCACGCGGGTCAGCGCCTGTAATGCACGCTGTTTTTGTTCCTGGCTAAACCAGCTAAAACAGGTACGCCAGAACGGCGTGCTGCCGAGCGCGCCAATCAGGACGTTCTCCAGCACTGTCAGGCGGTTCACCAGATTGAACTGCTGGAAGATGTAGCCGGTGTGGGCGCGGCTTTTGCGGATATCGCGCGCCAGGCGGCCTTCATGTTGAACGGTGCGGCCCAGCAGCTCGACGCGGCTGCCGGGGGATTTATCACCGGTGATCAAACCGCTTAAATGACGTAAAAGGGTGGATTTGCCGGAGCCAGACGGCCCAAGCAGAGCCACCATCTCACCGGAACAGATGTTCAGATCAACCGCATTGAGCGCCTGATGTTGATTGAAGGACTTGGAGAGTTTCTCGACGCGAATAATCGTTTGCATGATGCGGCCTCCCTAAAAAAGTGGCCCCATCGTGGCGGATCAATGTGACGTTTTCGTTAAGGGATGGTTACTCGACGATGAAGAGTTGAGCGCTATTTGATGACAGTACGGGAGGGCTGGCCTCCCGTTGGATTACTCTGTAGGGGGTTGCTGTTGTTTGACAACGTTGATCATCCACGGCACGCCATACTGGTCGCTCACTTTACCGAAACCGTGGGCCCAGAAGGTTTCCTGCCAGTCCATTTCGATTTTTCCGTTTGCTGCCAGATTATCAAACCAGCGTTTGCCTTCATCGACGTTTTGCGTGTCGAGCACCAGCGTGAAGCCAGAGTAGTGAGCATTTCCGTCCGGGGCGCTATCGCTCATCATGATGTCACTGCCCGCAACGCGCAGGTTGGCGTGGGCGATGGCAGTGTCGGGGAATTTCAAGCCTGAAGGGCAACCATCTTCGCTATCCTGCGCCGATTTGGGCATTTCACCGAAGTTGATTTTGTAGAGTAGCTCAGCGCCTAACGTTTTTTGATAGTAGGCGATAGCGTCAGCGCAGTTGCCTGCAAAGGAGATATAGGGACTTAACGGCATAATCTTTACCTCAGGTAAAAGAAGCCAATTAAGTGTAGTTAGCGTCTGCAAAAATAAACCAGGCGGGAAGTATGAGCTTCCCGCCTGGCAGATGAGCTGGTGTTGACCTGATTAGCGTCGCGCTATCAGGCAATTTGCATCAGTTCTTTTTCACAAACTCAGATTTCAGCTTCATTGGGCCAAAGCCATCGATTTTGCAATCGATGTTGTGGTCACCTTCAACCAAACGAATGTTTTTCACTTTGGTACCAATCTTCAGCATGGAAGAGCTACCTTTTACCTTCAGGTCTTTCACGACGGTAACGCTGTCGCCGTCAGCCAGCAGGTTGCCGTTGGCATCTTTAACGATCAGTTCGTCGCTGTCCTGCGCCGGTTCAGCATCGTTCCATTCGTGAGCGCATTCCGGGCAGATGAACATGCCGTTATCTTCGTAAGTGTATTCGGAGTTGCATTGCGGGCAGTGTGGTAATGACATGTGGATTTCCTCAAAAGTCAGCAGGGGCAAATGCGCCCAAAAAATGGCAGATTGCCGAAAAAGGCCGCAATTATACATAAAATCCCTGCATTTGTCGGGACTACTGCGCGATTACGCAAAATGATCTGCTGTAAAGACCCTCTGCTTTCACCTCAATGAAAGTATGGCGGAATATTTTTTAAGGGAAATTGCTACGCTTAGATATTTAAGATAAGGTGAGGCGAAATATCTGATATTCATAGGTAACATTGCTTAGAAATGCCTAAGTCATTGTGATTGAATATCATTGAACCCCTTAAATTTAGTAGGGGGATTCCGCTGGCATTTTTTAAAACTGAACTACGCTGTCTATCTTTCTTACTTATTTTCATAAGTGAGAGGCATCAGGCCAGCGGTTATACACCAAATTTATTTTAATAATATCAATTGGTTGTTTTGATTTTAATTATTTCTATACGTAATTATAAAAGCCAAAAAATCTATAAATAAAACGATTGGGCTAAATAAAAGCAATGCCATTTGCGTTAAGGAAAAATTTTCCATGCACACACAGACAATATATGAATTAAGTCAGGAAGCGGAACGCTTGCTGATGCTCTCGCTTGAACATCTCAGGCAATTGCAAAAATTGCCTATGACGTCGTTGGATGATGTCGCGCTAAAACAAGGAGAGCATAGCAGTCAGGTTGTTCAGCCCCTGCATTTCAGCGCGCGTGGCATGGATGTCCAGCAAGCAACGCTCAATAATGAGCTGCGCAAGATTACGCGTCTGGAAATGGTGCTGGCGATTGTTGGCACGATGAAAGCGGGAAAATCGACGACGATTAACGCGATTGTGGGGACAGAGGTGTTACCTAATCGTAATCGCCCCATGACGGCGTTACCAACGCTAATACGCCATACGCCGGGGCAGAAAGAGCCGGTGCTGCATTTTTCACATGTCGCGCCGATCGATGCCTTAATGAAGGTTTTGCAGCAGCGCGTGCGCGAGTGCGATCGCCTGCGTCTTACGCAGACCCTCGAAATTGACAAGGATATGAATGTCCTGCTGCAACATATTGAAAATGGTGTGGCATTTGAACGGTATTATCTTGGCGCACAGCCTATTTTCCATTGCCTTAAAAGCCTGAACGACCTGGTGCGCCTGTCAAAAGCATTGGACGTTGATTTTCCTTTTGCTGCCTATGCAGCGATTGAGCATATTCCGGTTATTGAGGTTGAATTTGTCCATTTGGCCGGACAGGCAAGCTACCCAGGGCAATTAACGCTGCTGGATACGCCGGGGCCGAACGAGGCAGGACAACCGCACTTACAAAAAATGCTCAATGAACAACTGGTGCGGGCCTCTGCGGTGCTGGCGGTGTTGGATTACACCCAACTGAAATCGATTTCCGATGAGGAAGTGCGTCAGGCGATTATGGCGGTCGGCAAGTCAGTGCCGTTATATGCGCTGGTCAATAAATTCGATCAGAAAGACCGCAACAGTGACGATGAAGAACAGGTGCGGGCGTTGATTTCCGGCACGTTGATGCAAGGCGGAATCGCTCCTGAAAGAATTTATCCGGTCTCCTCAATGTGGGGCTATCTGGCGAACAGGGCGCGTCATGAGCTGACGACGCGCGGGCGACTGCCGGATCATCAGGAGCAACGTTGGGTGCAGGATTTTGCCGAAGCGGCGCTTGGCAGACGCTGGCGCACCACCGATCTTGACGATACAGAACACATCCGCCATGCCGCCGACCTGTTGTGGGAAGACTCGCTGTTTGAACAGCCAATTCAGAAAGTGATCCACGCCGCTTATGCTAATGCTTCGTTGTATGCGCTTCGCTCAGCGTCACATAAGTTATTGAACTATGCACAAAGCGTGCACGAATATCTGGAATTTCGCGCCCACGGGTTAACGGTCGCCTATGACAAACTGCGGCTGAACATCACGCATATTGAAGAGGATATGCAGCAGTTAGAAGTGAGCCAGGGGCGGGTGAGCGATGAAGTCAGCCATGAAGTAGAACTGGCGCTGGAGGCTGCCGCTGCCTATCTCAGTGAGCAACAGACTGAGATTCTTTGCGGTATCAACACGTTCTTTGTCAAAGAAAACGTCCTGATGATGTCACAACACGGTCTGGGGAATGCTGTGAATACGGCAGAAATGGCCGGAGAGATGTTGGTGCTGCATGATGAAGGGCAGGCGAAAATTGTGTTAGATAAAATTCGCTCGTCCTGTGAGGGGGTATTGCTGGCGGCGCAGGAAAGCATCAGCCGGGACTTAGCCCTGCGTTTTGAACAGCTTGAGTCGACGCTCTCCCGGGCGCTAAATGACGCGATGCGGCCAATTGAGCAAAGGGTGAAAGAGGAGCTAAACCACGCCGGTTTTCGTGCGCGGATCCGTTTTCCAGCGTTCCATACGGCGATGTTTAATTTCAATACCCGCCAATTGTTTAACGAGGCCATTGAGCAGGATATTCCGGCAGAAAATGCGCCGTCTACTGGCGGTGTGGTGCGTGAGACTTTCTCTCGTTGGCTAAATCAACCCAACTGGGGATGGAATGATTACGTCGAAACAAAAACGCGTTATCTCATTGATATGGGCGCATTGCATAAAAACCTTGTGCAGTACGTCTCCCAGTTTTGCCAACAAATTCGTAAAGCTTTAGCTGCTCAGGTCGATATCTCCGTTACGGCTGGCATGGCCACATTTTTTGCTGATTTCTCTCTGTGCCTGGCGCAATTGCAGGCGAGTCTGAGTGAGAGTCTGACGCTACGCCAACAAAATGAATCCGCGGTGAATGCAATGAATGAGCAATTGCAGCAGCGCATTACGATTGCGGCATGGCTTTATGAAGATTCCCGATTGCTGCGTGACGATATCAATACCCTTTTTGCAACCGAGCACACATGACTAACGTTTTACTGGAAGGCCCCGGGAGGACGCTGGAGTGTGTCTACCCGAAGTTTATGGTCGATCTGGTTCAGGGAGATGAAACCAAACGTTCCGGCGGTTTTCTGCAACAGCAGCAGCGGCTGCGCGCGCGTCTGACGCAGGAAGTGTTATCCCAGACGCAACTGCGTGCGTGGGTGATGGCGGGAGTGTCCAGCGAGCATCTGGTGATGCGCCTTAAGCTGGTGGAGAAGCTGGCAGGCATGATTGACCCGGGTCATCTGGCGCTGGTACGGATCGCCGAAGGGCTGATGTTTTTGCAACAAACAGAACACCCGCGTGGGCTTTCAACCCCCGGTCTTTTACAGCAAATAAATTCACTGACTGACTGGTTTACCCAACGCGCGGCGTATAAAGAGAAGGCGCTGACCCAGCGCGGCCTGACGGTTCAGGCGGGCGAGCATAGCGAACAAATTTTTACCCGCTGGCGGGCTGGCGCGTATGACGGCTGGTCGTTACCAGGACGCTGTTTTGTCGCGCTGGAGGAGCTACGTTGGGGAGCTTTTGGTGATGCCTGCCGGTTAGCGAATGCCGATGTGGTGTTAATGCTAAAAGACAACCTGCGAACCATGGCGGCTCAGGCATTGGCGGACAGCGTGAATGCAGCGCCCGCTACGCGTCATTACTATCATTATTGGCTCAGCACGCCAGCTGTCGGCGGATCGGGCGAGTATAACGATATGCTGAGCTGGCTGGGGAGCTGGTGCGATGCGCAACGCCATCCTGTGAGCTGGTCGGTGACGCAGCGTTGGCAAAATGTGGCGCTGGGAATGCCGCGATTGTGTTCGGCAAAGCGGCTGGTCGATGCGATGGTTGAGGAGATTTTTGCACCGACCCTGCTCGTCAATTGAGCAGGGCTGGTGAGTAGGATAAAGGCAGGTTTAGTGGTGCAGAGAGTCTGCCGGGGTGGCCACCGCTTCGTTGGCGACTAGGTTTTTATTAAAACGTTTGGCGTACAGCGCGGTGATAATCGGCACCAGAATGGCGGTGACAATTACGCTGGCGGCAACCAGCGCCGTAGCGGATGCGGCAACCGGTTCGAACGCCGGGTTAATCTGGGCGATAATCACCGGGTTTGCTACCGCAGCGCCTGCTGCTGAAGAGGCTGCGACGCCTGCCGTACCGTTCCCGCCACCAATAACACGGTCAGCAATAATCAGCGGGATACCGGTGATGACGATAACCGCGACACCCAGCAGGATACCCAGCAGACCGGTATCAACGATCACGCTCAGGTTAATAGTGTTACCCAACGCGAAGCCGAAGAACGGGATCAGCACCGGTGTGGCTTTGCTGAAGAAAGAACGCAGGTCGTGATCCAGGTTGCCCAACGTAAAGCCAATCAGGAACGGTAATACCGCGCCGATGAAATGGTGTGGCTCGAAGGAGGCCAGACCCGCAGAGCCGAGGATCACCATGGTCATCAACGGACCGGATTCCAGAGACATCAACACAAATGCGCCGGACTCTTCTTTGGTGCCGTACTGGTTCATCAGGCTGGCGTACAAACCACCGTTGGTCATGTCCATTGCGGAGACAATTGCCAAAACTGAGAGGCCTGCAAAGAACCCGGTTTGAATACCGGTATCAGGAATAAATGAAGCAGCAATCATTGCCACTACCCACGCCACGGCTATTTTGGTTATTACCAGCGTACCGGACTTGCGTAATACCGTACCGGTTGCCCGCAAATCAATAGATGCGCCGATACAAAAAAACCACACTGCCAGAATCGGTACCGTTCCGCTGATCATTCCTTTGGTAAACGAACCGAAATACGCACCGGTATCCGGAGCTAACGTATTTAACACTGCGCCTAATAACAGAGGAATCAACATCATTCCGCCGGGGATGCGTTCAATCGTGGCTTTAATTTTCATAAACGTCCTCATGTCTTGTCGCTGCTAAAACTCGCGCAAGAGGGTAAAAATTAATAAATTCAAATAGTTACTGGCGTTTCTTAACAAAGAAAATCGCTATCTCTTTGTTTTATAAAATCTAACGCGGCATACGTTGAGCGTGTTGCTGCTCCCAGGGATATTGCGTCTGGAATTAGTTTGCATTCACAGGAACATTGATTCAATCAAAATAAAACGATGTTTTAGTTATCTTCATCACATATTCCGCGCAAAAGTTCCCGGTCGCTCTGATTATTAAAAAAGCTGTGATCTTTTTGTGAAAGGATTAGGTGGTTTTTTTGCTAGCAGAATAATAGTGACCGCTGTGATTGTTGGTGCAATAAAGCGATTTATTCTTGTATTTAATTGTCATTAAATCGCAAGCATTACATGTAAAAAAGCTGACTAAGAATGACCTAATTTACGCATGTTGACGAAATGAAAAACTATATGTGAAGTTGATCACAAATTTAAACGCTGTTAGGGTAAAGAGGTCATTAACCGCCCAATCAGGCGTCAACAGGTTCGGTTGTACTGCGCGTTTCTCGTCAGTGTAAGTAAACCTGCTACGCTTGTTACAGGGAATGCGCCTGTGCATTCCCCGCTCGGTGATGACCCTGACGCATGCGGCGTTGGGGGACTCGAACTGGAGCGTGACAGGGCTAAGTCTATGAGGACGAGTATGCTAAAAAGGAAAAAAATAAAACCGATAACGCTGCGCGACGTTACCATCATTGATGACGGTAAATTGCGAAAAGCCATTACCGCAGCGTCATTAGGTAATGCGATGGAGTGGTTCGATTTTGGTGTTTATGGATTTGTTGCTTACGCATTAGGTAAAGTGTTCTTCCCGGGGGCTGACCCCAGCGTGCAGATGGTTGCCGCACTCGCCACCTTCTCTGTTCCCTTTCTGATTCGACCGCTTGGCGGATTGTTCTTCGGTATGCTCGGCGATAAATACGGTCGTCAGAAGATACTCGCTATCACCATCGTGATTATGTCGATCAGTACCTTCTGTATCGGTCTTATTCCCTCGTATGCCTCAATTGGTATCTGGGCACCGATTCTGCTGTTGCTGTGTAAGATGGCGCAGGGGTTCTCGGTCGGCGGAGAGTATACCGGGGCATCGATTTTTGTCGCAGAGTACTCGCCAGACCGTAAGCGCGGATTTATGGGTAGTTGGCTGGACTTCGGCTCGATTGCCGGGTTTGTGCTGGGCGCGGGCGTGGTGGTCCTGATCTCAACTATCGTCGGCGAGGATAACTTCCTTGAGTGGGGCTGGCGTATTCCGTTCTTCCTGGCGCTACCGTTAGGCCTGATTGGTCTGTACCTGCGCCATGCGCTGGAAGAGACGCCGGCGTTCCAGCAGCACGTGGATAAACTGGAGCAGGGCGATCGTCAGGGTCTGCAGGAAGGTCCTAAGGTCTCGTTTAAAGAGATTGCAACTAAGCACTGGCGCAGCCTGTTGGCATGTGTTGGTCTGGTGATTGCCACCAACGTCACCTACTACATGCTGCTCACCTATATGCCGAGCTATCTGTCGCATAACCTGCATTACTCTGAAGACCACGGCGTGTTGATTATTATCGCCATCATGATTGGTATGCTGTTTGTGCAGCCGATTATGGGGTTGCTCAGCGACCGTTTCGGGCGTCGTCCGTTTGTAATCATGGGCAGTATTGCGCTGTTTGTGCTAGCGATTCCGGCATTTATTCTGATTAACAGTAATGTTATCGGCCTGATTTTCGCCGGGTTGCTGATGTTGGCGGTGATCCTCAACTGCTTTACCGGGGTGATGGCGTCAACGTTACCGGCGATGTTCCCGACGCATATTCGCTACAGTGCGCTGGCCGCCGCGTTTAATATCTCGGTATTGATCGCCGGTCTGACTCCGACATTGGCCGCATGGCTGGTGGAAAGCTCGCAGAATCTGATGATGCCTGCTTATTATCTGATGGTGATTGCGGTAGTAGGTTTAATTACCGGCGTGACCATGAAAGAGACGGCTAATCAGCCGCTGAAAGGCGCGACACCTGCTGCTTCGGATATTCAGGAAGCGAAAGAGATCCTCGGCGAACACTACGATAACATTGAACAGAAAATCGAAGATATCGATCAGGAAATTGCTGAGCTACAGGTTAAGCGCACGCGTCTGGTGCAGCAGCATCCGCGTATTGAAGAGTAACGGTGTTATTGCCTGATGGCACTACGTTTATCAGGCCTACGGGCAGCGTTGTACTCAGTAGGCCGGATAAGGTGCTAGCCGCCATCCGGCGCATGGACTGGGCATTCGTGTTATTGCCTGATGAGACTACGTTTATCAGGCCTACGGGCAGCGTTGTACTCAGTAGGCCGGATAAGGCTCTAGCCGCCATCCGGCGCATGGCCAGGGCATTCGTGTTATTGCCTTGGCACTACGTTTATCAGGCCTACGGGCAGCGTTGTACTCAGTAGGCCGGATAAGGCGCTAGCCGCCATCCGGCGCATGGCCCGGGCATTCGTGTTAATGCCTTGGCACTACGTTTATCAGGCCTACGGGCAGCGTTGTACTCAGTAGGCCGGATAAGGCGCTAGCCGCCATCCGGCGCATGGCCCGGGCATTCGTGTTATTGCCTGATGGCACTACGTTTATCAGGCCTACGGGCAGCATTGTACTCAGTAGGCCGGATAAGGCTCTAGCCGCCATCCGGCGCATGGCCTGGACATTCGTGTTATTGCCTGATGGCACTATGCTTATCGGGCCTACGGGCAGCATTGTACTCAGTAGGCCGGATAAGGTGTTAGCCGCCATCCGGCGCATGGCCAGGGCATTCGTGTTATTGCCTGATGAGACTACGTTTATCAGGCCTACGGGCAGCATTGTACTCAGTAGGCCGGATAAGGCGCTAGCCGCCATCCGGCGCATGGCCCGGGCATTCGTGTTAATGCCTGATGGCACTACGTTTATCAGGCCTACGGGCAGCATTGTACTCAGTAGGCCGGATAAGGCTCTAGCCGCCATCCGG
>NZ_JAOWHG010000035.1:0-20421 GCF_030332745.1 Citrobacter sp. Cpo074 | reverse complement strand
CCGGGCATTCGTGTTATTGCCTGATGGCACTACGTTTATCAGGCCTACGGGCAGCATTGTACTCAGTAGGCCGGATAAGGTGTCTTATGATATCAACTTAAGGTTGGCTTAATCTGTGTCAGGCAAACTCTCCTCCATAGTTTCGGAGGAGAGTGTCATGAAAACCCGTATTTATGAAAGTTTGACCACCGTGTGCAGCGTGCTGATCGTCAGCAGCTTTTTGTATGTGTGGGTGAGCTCTTACTGATCTTTCGCCAATTCCACCCATGCGCGAGTGCCGGTGGCTCCCTGGCGATTTTGCAGATAGAAATGACCCTGATGTAACTGGGTGATTCGACTGACAATGCTCAGCCCCAGCCCAATCCCACCAAAACGGCTGTCCATTCGGACGAATGCTTTACTTAACTCCCCGCATTTACTTTCATCAATGCCCGGCCCTTCATCTTCGACGGCCAGGACGGCATCATGCTCGGTGTTCAGGCTAATCGTAATATGGGTGCCTTCCGGGCTGTAACGATGCGCGTTTTCCACCAGATTTCGTAGCAGCATCCGCAACAGCGTAGCATCGCCACGCACGACAACGTCCGCCGCGCTTTGTGGCAGGAGCAGCGTCTGTTTACGTTGGTCCAGCATGGTGCTGAGTTCATCGTAGGATGGCAGAATAACGTCCTCCAGCAGTTTGACATGCTGGTAGCTCCCGGCTGAAAACGACTGCCCGACGCGGGCGAGTTGCAGCAGCTGCGATACGCTGTCCATCATTTGATCAAGGCGGGCAATCAACGGCGTAACGTCGACCTTATGGGTTTTGGATAATAATTCCAGATGCAGGCGAACGCCTGATAGCGGTGTGCGCAGTTCGTGGGCGACATCGGCGGTAAATAAACGTTCGTTTTCAATAGTGCTGGTCAGCCGCGTTACCAGGTCATTGAGCGCTGAGACAACGGCCTGGATCTCAACGGTTGAGCTGTGAATTTCAATCGGGGCCAGGTTATCGGCTGCTCGTGCCTCTAACTCTTTTTGCAGATCTGCCAGCGGGCGGGTTATTCGTCGCACCGCCTGATAGCAAATCAGCAGCGCCAGGCTGACCATAAAGATGCCGGGGACAATCAGGCTGGCGATGGCCTCGCGGATCTCATGCATGATGTGGCGATCGTTATTACGATTTTCGCGTAACGCCTGTTCGAATAACTGTATTTGCTCGGTACTTTCGTGCCACAACCAGAAGGTGCTAATCAACTGAAAGACCAGCAGAATAAGACCAATCGTCAGCATTAAACGATGACGAAGCGGGAGTGGTTGTTTGAGATATTGCAGCAGCTTCACTTAGCTTTCCTC
Source organism: Citrobacter sp. Cpo074 (assembly GCF_030332745.1). Taxonomy (NCBI): domain Bacteria; kingdom Pseudomonadati; phylum Pseudomonadota; class Gammaproteobacteria; order Enterobacterales; family Enterobacteriaceae; genus Citrobacter; species Citrobacter sp. Cpo074. The sequence goes on along the minus strand of NZ_JAOWHG010000035.1, from coordinate 19,086 downwards.
AGTGGCGACCAGCATATAGCCAAATCCCCTGACCGTGCGGATACGTGATTTCCCCACTTTATCGCGCAGATTGTGAATGTGCACTTCCAGCGTGTTGGTAGACGGTTCGTTATCCCAGCTGTAGATGTCGTTATACAAAATTTCCCGGTGTACCGGGCTGCCCGCTTTGAGCATCAGGCGTGACAGGAGCGCGTATTCTTTCGGCGTTAAGATAACCTCTTGTCCGTCCATCCACACCTGGCGACGACCGATATTCAGCGTCAGATTGCTGACAATTAATTCACTTTCACCCTGATTGTTGTGGCGACGCAGAAGTGCCCGGATGCGGGCGTGCAGTTCTTCCAGTGCGAACGGTTTGACCAGATAGTCATCGGCACCCACATCCAGCCCGCTGACCCGGTCTTTGAGCGTGTCACGGGCGGTGAGGATCAGCACGGGGAGAGAGTATTTCTTCTGTCTGATGCGGGTCAGGAAGTGCAAACCGTCTTCATCCGGCAAGCCCAGGTCCAGAACAACCAGACTGTAATGTCCGGTCTCCAGACACTGCTCGGCTGCACGGGCGGTTGACACGCCATCACAGGCGTAGCCTTCTGTTTGCGCAGCGAGTATCAGTCCCTGTAATAACAACGTATCGTCTTCAACAATCAGAATTTTCATTCGTTTAGCCTCCCCGGCAGGGTTGCAGAATATCATCTGCCGCCTGATATTTCTGTGTTTGCACGCCCGTTAATCCCAGCAGAGTTGAGAAGAGATTATCCTGCGAGAAGTCTTCTGAGCTTGCCCGTTTTTGCAAACATGTCTGAGAGACCTGATAGCGTTGCTGATAATCCTCGGAGAGCCACAGCAGCATCGGCACATGTTTTTGCGTATCTGGTGCAATCGAATACGGCAGGCCGTGCAAATAGACGCCATTTTCCCCTAAGGATTCGCCGTGATCGGAAAGATAGACCAGGCTGGTGGTGAAATTATCCTGGTGTTCTTTCAGTATATTGATCGCTTTATCAACAATATAGTCAACGTAAAGAATGGTGTTGTCGTAAGTATTGACCAACTGTTGCTGCGAACAGGTCTGGATTTCGTTGGTATCGCAGGTTGGCGTAAATTTCTTAAACTGCGCAGGATAGCGGTTGTAATAGGTCGGACCGTGGCTGCCGATGGTGTGCAACACAATCACCCCGTCGCCTTGCAGGTTATTAATGTACTCTTCCAGCCCGTGGAACAGGACTTCATCGTAGCATTCACCGTCAATACACTGCCCTGGCAGGTTCAGCTTAGTCATATTCTGGTGTGGAACCCGATCACAGGCTCCTTTGCAGCCGCCGTCGTTATCGTTCCACAGAACGTTAATTCCCGCCCGCTGAATGATGTCGAGTACGCCTTCCTGATGCTGTGCCAGTTCTTCGTCGTAGTGCGCGCGTGGCATATCCGAGAACATGCAGGGTACTGATACTGCCGTTGCCGTTCCGCAGGATGTGGTGCGGGGGAAATAGACCACATCATCTTTTTCCAGCAGCGGGTTGGTCTGGCGCGAGTAGCCTGACAGCGAGAAGTTATCGCCGCGCGAGGTCTCGCCGAGAACCACAATCGTCAGGTTCTTACGCTTTTCTTTCACCATCAACGGATTGCGATGGGCATCTTCGCCAATGCGCACCAGCGGCAGGTGGGCCAGTCGCTGGTGTGAATACCAGGATGACGTCGCCACAATGCTGTTGGATGGACTGAGGGATTTCACCAGTTCTTTGTTGTTGCGAAACAGTGAGGCGTAATCTTTATAGAAGAATGCAGCAACCAGCACGATCAGCAGCGCGGAGATCAGAATGTTCGCGCCACGAAACAGTATGCTGCGCATGACTGGCGTGATCGGTTTAATTTTTACCCAGCAGGCAATGAGCGCGGCCAGAATGCCGCTCACCCCGAGCGTGATGAGCATTTGCGGCGTCAGCAAAGCAAAGGTTTCGGCGGGCGTAGTGTCCATCATATTGGCGATCATCGAGCGGTCGATGATGATGCCGTAGGTCATGATGAAATATTGGGCCGATGCGCCAACCAGAATGAAAATGCACGCCACCAGGCGATTAAGCCACAGGAATGAGGCCAGCGTCAGCACGATGTTCATGACGCTGAACGCGACCACCGGCATTGATAAAAACACCAGCACGTTACGCACAGAGTCCAGAGGCAGGTCTTGCAGCACTTGTTTATAGAACGCAATGTTCAGGAAGGTCGCAAGATAAAATGAGATCAGCAGGAGCCAGCTGATTAGCCCGAGAGTGGGCCTTTTAAACAAGAGCTTTAACATTAAGGGGGTTCCATCGACTAAGTGGCACAAATCCTCTCAAAGTAAAGTTAAGCCAACCTTAAGTTCTTAATGTTGATTTCTCGAATATCAGCGAGGCAGCGGAGGCCCGATGAACTGACGCCATCGGGCAATGACGATTGCTTAAGTTAGTTATTGTTCACCGGGGCATCCAGTGGATACGGGTTTTTATGGATCCGGTTGTAGTTCAGTGCGTACAGCGCAGTGATGATCATCAGCGTGACGAACGACCACATCACTTCTTTGGCGCCGGAACCGACAACCGCCCAGATGCAGTAGACAAAGGCGATAAAGGTCACCAGTAAGTACATCGGGCGTGCTTTACCAAAGTGGCCATGGCCGAGCAGCAGCAGCGCGGCGCAGGTATACAGATACGGCACCAGGGTGAAGATAACGGAGACCGAAGAGACCAGACCAAACTCTTTTGCTGCGTTCGGCGACATGCTGCTGAACTGGAAGATGGTCATCAGGATGCCGACGATAATTAACCCGGCCACTGGCGTACCGGCTTTGTTCACGCGGGCAAAAATTGGTGGGAACAGGCCGTCATCGGCTGCGGCTTTGGCGGTTTGCCCGGCAAGCAGCGTCCAGCCGCCCAGAGAACCAAGACACCCGGCAGCAGCACAGAAGGAAACTATCGCCCCAGCGGTGTCACCCAGCGCCATACGTGCGGCATCACCGAACGGAGAGGCTGATACACGCAGCGCCGCGTTAGGGATCATACCCATGATTGCGGTGGTGGAGAGCACGTAGCAAACAGCGGCAATCAGCACGCCGCCCATGGTAGCGATAGGTACGTTACGTTTGGGATTTTTAACCACGCCAGCCGCAACGGAGGCGCTTTCCACCCCGATAAATGACCACAAGGTGACGTTCAGAGTGCTTTGAATCGCGCCGAAGGTGTTCATCCCGCTGACGTTCCAGGCTGCCATATAGGTTTCACCGCGGAACCAGAACCAGCCGAAGACGGCAATCCCGACAATTGGCACCAGTGCCAGTACCGTTGCGACGGCCTGCACGCGGGTGATCATTTTCGGTCCGACAATGTTCAGTAATACGAAGATCCACAGCACTACGACGCAGGTTAGCGTCAGGACCAGCGGATCTTTTAAGATGGGGAAGAAGTAGCTCAGGTAACCGACGCCAATGACCACCATGGCGATGTTACCAATCCAGCAGGCCAGCCAGTACAGCACGTTGGTCTGGTAGCCCAAAAAAGGACCGAAGCAGCGGCGGGCGTAAGCATAAGAACCACCGGGACTGGAGTCTAAGGACGACATTTTGGCGTACACCATCGACAGTGCCAGAGCACCGATAATCGTGACCAACCATCCGTAGATTGCAATCCCGCCAGTTGACGCAAGGTTTGCGGGTAGCAGGAATACACCGGAACCCATAATATTCCCCGACACCATAAGGGTGACGGGGATTAAGCCCACTTTGTGAGCATCAGCATCCGTCGACATATTTTTTAACTCCTGATAAGGATAAATGACGCCTTATCATACCTCGTCAAAAGTCTGTTTAATGATGACGGAGCTGGGGTATCGCTAATGCTGATATTATTATGGCTTATCGCTAACTGATTAAAAATCAGGCGGCGGATGGCTCCCTATGTTGACTCACATAATGCAGAGGCGTCATCCCATAGAACTCTTTGAATACGGAGATAAAGTATGAGGTACTGTTATATCCACACAGTTGAGAGACCTGAGAAATGTTTTTGCCGTCCATCAGTAATTGATTGACGGCATATCGCATGCGACATGTGGTAATTATTTGGCTGTAACTTGTATTTTCACTTTTGAGCTTTTTCTTTAACAAACTGGGACTCAGGCATAAGCAACTGGCAACCATGCTTAAATTCCAGTCTTTATGTATATCGCTCTCAATAATGTGATAAACGCTATCGCTGATACAGTTGCGCAGCATATACATGAGCAAAGAAATAAACTTTTTGCTGTCGAGAAAGCGTGATAACACCGTGAACAGTAGCGAGCGCGTACGCTCTCTTTCAGCTTCGTTCACTGTGTCCATTACGCTGTGTTGGGCAGCCACCCTGAAGACATCCGGCGTCAGACACGCGGCGGTCATCACTGGGCTGGCACTGCGTTGCCAGAGTGGGATCTGTGAAAGGTCTTTATTTAAAAAGCGCAGATAATCTTTAATGATATCGCGGCTGATATGTACGACCAATGCGTTATTAAGTGATGAGAAATCGATAATATTATTATCGCATGCCACCAGCGCCATATGATTAGCTTTTAAACTGATGGCTTCTTTACCGTTAATCCTTAACCAAACATCCTTCTCCGTTAATACAACAACACAAGCTTCTTTGCTGCAAAGCCTCATACCCAACTCCAGGAATATGAACATAAAACACCGTAGCTCAACATCAGATGAGCCAAATCGGCTAAATTGAAATTGTATGATGAAACCAGGACTGCAATAAAATAACGTGTCTGAAATTAATTACAATGTTTGGCGGGATTTTTCTTATGTACACATTTTTGTACGCAAGTGGAAAGGCGCTATTTGCGTATAAAAAAAGCGCGGGGTGGTCCCGCGCAAAAAGGTATGACAATGTTATTGTTTTGCAGCAATACTCAGGAATTACTCAAGCATGACATGTCTACCTTAAACATCGGACTATCTATAAAACGACATTATGCTTTCACGCACATAACGTGGTACACACCGTCAATAATTTCCGTTCCTTCGGTTTCATGTTCAAATCCAGGGAAGTGGTGGTCCCAGGACTGCAACGAACGTAGATAACTAATCTGCGGGCTATTGGCGTCGCCAAAGTTTTCCCCGGACAGCAGCATCGGAATTCCTGGTGGGTAAGGAATAACGGAATTCGCGGCTATACGACCCGGCAGATTTTCAATGGCCACCATCTCAACGTTATCGCTGACTATCGCGTTATAGGCTTCACGCGGGGTGATTTCAGCAACAGGCAGGCCGGAGTAGGCCGCGTTAAGACGTGCGCCAGGGTTGTTCTCTTTCAGCCAGGCGAACATGGTGTCGCCCAGATCGTGAATGCCCATGTTGGCGTAAGTGTCTGGATGTTCCTCAACCAGTTCTGGCATCACCTGTGCCAGCGGGGTATTGGCATCGTAATGGTGTTTGAAAGAGCACAACGTGTTGATCAGTGTGCCCCATTTCCCGCGGGTAATCCCCATGGAGAACAGGAACATAATCTGGAAATCGGTGGTACGGGTCGGCACGATGCCGTGGCGGCCAAGCCAGGCGGTGACCAGTGCAGCCGGTACGCCGTTCTCTTCCAGTTCACCATCGTCGCCCATCCCCGGAGCCAGAATGCTGACTTTGATCGGGTCCAGCATGCTCCAGTTATCCGGCAGGTCTTTAAATCCGTGCCAGGATTCACCCGGGCGCATTACCCAGCAGTTCTGGTCGGTGGTCAGGAGTTGGGTTGGCGCATCGGCAAAGTCATAGGTTTTGCCGGTCTGCGGATCGGTCACAATCTCTTTGTTCCACGGTTTGAAGAACCAGTCGCCTTCGGCGGTGAATTCTTTGTACAACCGCGCCATGGCCTGACGGAAATCGACCGCTTCGTCGATCACTTCCTGGGTGAGCGACAGGCCGCTGTTACCGTCCATCATGGAAACCGCCACGTCGTTTGAGGCGCAGATGGCATACAGCGGAGAGGTAGTGGCGTGCATCATGTACGCCTGGTTAAAGCGGGAGAAGTTCACGGCCCCACGACCTTCACGAACGTGAATGTAAGATGCCTGAGAAAGCGCATTCAGCAGTTTGTGGGTCGAGTGGGTGGCAAAAACGGTAGGACCGTTATGATCGCCCGGCGCGCCACGCATGGCGTAGTGATCGGCGTAAATTGGGTTGAAGCGAGCATAGCCGTACCAGGCCTCATCGAAGTGGATGCGATCGCTGGTTTGCGCGAGCAGGTCCTGGGCCTCTTTGGCGTTGTAGCAAACACCGTCGTAGGTACAGTTGGTCACAACGCTGTAAGACGGTTTTTGCCCGGCTTTACCTTTGGTCAGCGGGCTTTCGCTGATCTTTTTCTGCAATGTTTCAGGCTGCATTTCCTGCGGGTAGATAGGCCCGATAATGCCGTACCGGTTGCGGCTTGGCACCATGTACACCGGTTTTGCCCCGGTGAGGATAAGCCCCTGCTCGATGGATTTATGGCAGTTACGATCCAGCACCACGACGTCGTTGTCGGTCATACAAGCCTGCATGATGGTGCGGTTAGAGCCGGAAGTCCCGACCACCACGGACCAGGAGCGATCAGCGCCAAACACGCGGGCGGCATATTTTTCGCTCTCGCCAAACGCGCCGGTATGATCCAGCAGCGAGCCGAGCGATGCACGTTCAATACCCATGTCGCTACGGAATAAGTTTTCACCATAGTAATCATGGTAGAAACGACCGGCTGGCGTTTTGGTGAATCCGACGCCGCCCTGGTGACCCGGTGCTGCCCAGGAGTATTCATGGATGTCGCCGTACTTCATCAGCGCGCTGAACAGCGGTGGCAGAAGTTGTTGGCGGTAGCGGGTCATCGCCGCAACGGCGCGACCGGCGATAAAGTCTGCGGTATCTTCCAGAATCCAGGCGAATTCATCGACAAGCTCCAGCAGGTCGCGATCCAGCGATGCGGTGGCTTTTTCGCGATCGCCCAGCAGGAAAACAGGTACGTTTTGCTGGCGCTCGTGGAGCTTGCCGATCAATTGCCTGACGTTCAGGTGCTCGTCTTGTTGTTCCATTTGATAGCTGAACATCAGACAATCAATGGCTTCATTGGCGGCGAGGATTGCGTAACCATCGTCGAATGAGGTGGACTTAATGACGGTAACATTTTGGCGGCTTAATGCGTCAGCCAGACGTTCGACAGCGCTACCGACCCAGGTGTCCTGATGCAGAAACTCACTTTCAACAATTAATACTTTCATCATCTTTTACCCGGTTGTGGAAAGGTTGCAATCTATGAATTGCAGACACACCGTATGAATGTGACGCAGGCAAGTATTATCCTGTCAAAATGGGCTGTAAAGCGGGTAAAAAATAGTCTGATTTGTGTTTAATTTGTTTTTAAACAGTAGGTTATGTTTGCTTGTTGGCGGTTTTTCACCGCCGTTTATCGACAGGGGGAATATTTTTTTGGCTGATACTGATATTGCCGAATGATATCAACCAGCGATTGTTTGCCGATGCTGCTGGCTTAGTTTGCGGTACTGCTGCGGCGACATGCCGACAAACTTGCTGAAGGTGTCATAAAAACGGCTGCTGGATCGGAATCCGGCGGTCAACGCAACGTCGAGAATGGTTTTATCGGTATCGCTAAGCAATGCGCGGACGTGATTAATCCGCATTGCCGTGATGTACTGCTTCAGGGTGAGTTGCATTACGCGTTGGAAAATCCCCATCGCATAGTTGGCGTTGAGCTTCACGTGTTCCGCGACGTCGTTGATGGTGAGCGCCTGATCGTAGTTGTCGGCAATAAAGCTCAGCATTTGGCTGACGTAAAACTGGGCGTGCCTCGACACGCTGTTTTTGTGGGTCCGCGAGGTTTTATTGACCAGGATAGGCTGCCAACCGGAAAGGCTAAACCGTTTGAGCATCAGACCAATTTCATCAATGGCGAGCTGGCGAATTTGTTCGTTCGGGTTGCTCAGTTCCTGTTGCCAGCGCTGAACCTCAAAGGTGCTCAACTGCTGCGACGCCAGCGATTTGATGACCATTCCATGGGTAACATGGTTGATCAGCTCGCGATCCAGCGGCCAGGAGAGGAAAAGGTGCATCGGTAAATTGAAGATAGCCATACTTTGGCAGCTGCCCGGACGCGTGAGCTGATGCGGTGTACAGGCCCAGAATAGCGTGATGTGTCCCTGTTTTATCTGCACGACTTCGTTGTTGATAAGGTACTCGACGTCACCATCAAACGGAACATTGATCTCTACCTGCCCATGCCAGTGGCTGGCAGGCATAGCATGCGGTGAGCGCAACTCGATATCCATCCGTTGATATTCTGAGTACAGCGATAGCGGGCTGCGGGTTTGTTCTTCATCGCTACTGCACATGTGCGGATCGGGAGGGAGAGGCGATGTCGGTAATGTACTCATGGTTGCTCCATTTCCTGAATTATCAGAATCATGTCATTTAACACGTATTAAGGCTGAGAATCAGGACACAAATTGGACCGTTACCATTGAGCATAGCGACATTTTGCGGCCGCATACTCTGCTTTTTGGGTGATTTTGTCCCATAAACTCAGATCCAATAGGGCGCAGAGTGATGATCTGAGTTTATGGGAATGCTCAGCAGGGAAGTCGGAGGTTTTCATCTATGCGCTGTGCCACCATGACTGTGTTCACTAATGTTCTGGAGAGTCATGATGTCTGCACCCAAAATTACCTTTATCGGCGCCGGTTCCACGATTTTCGTCAAAAATATTCTTGGGGACGTCTTTCACCGCGATGCGCTTAAATCTGCGCATATCGCCTTGATGGATCTCGATCCTACGCGTCTGGAAGAATCACACGTTGTTGTGCGCAAGTTGATGGATTCTGCGGGCGCGTCTGGACGAATCACCTGCTATACCGATCAAAAAGCAGCATTACAGGATGCTGATTTTGTGGTGGTCGCTTTCCAGATCGGCGGCTATGAACCTTGTACCGTCACCGATTTTACGGTGTGTAAACGCCATGGCCTGGAGCAGACGATTGCCGACACGCTGGGGCCGGGCGGCATCATGCGCGCGCTGCGTACCATCCCGCATTTATGGCAGATTTGTGAGGATATGACCGAAGTTTGTCCGCAGGCCACAATGCTTAACTACGTTAACCCGATGGCAATGAACACCTGGGCAATGTATGCGCGCTATCCGCATATTAAGCAGGTTGGGTTGTGTCATTCGGTGCAGGGGACGGCGGAGGAGTTGGCCCGCGATCTGAACATCGACCCTGCTTCTTTGCGCTATCGCAGTGCCGGGATCAACCATATGGCGTTTTATCTGGAGCTGGAGCGCAAAACGGCGGACGGTGCCTATGTGAATCTCTACCCGGAGCTGCTGGCGGCCTATGAATCCGGTCAGGCGCCGAAACCAAATATTCACGGAAATACCCGTTGCCAGAACATTGTGCGCTATGAAATGTTCAAAAAACTGGGGTATTTCGTCACCGAATCGTCGGAGCACTTCGCTGAATATACGCCGTGGTTTATCAAACCGGGGCGTGAAGATCTGATTGAGCGCTATAAGGTGCCATTGGATGAATATCCGAAACGTTGTGTGGAACAGTTGGCGAACTGGAAAAAAGAGCTGGAAGAGTACAAAACGGCTGAGCGGATCGACATTAAACCGTCGCGCGAATATGCCAGCACTATCATGAACGCTATCTGGACCGGTGAACCGAGCGTCGTGTATGGCAACGTTCGCAATGACAATCTGATCGATAACCTGCCGCAAGGCTGCTGCGTTGAAGTCGCTTGTCTGGTTGATGCGAATGGTATTCAGCCAACGAAAGTCGGGACTCTCCCGTCACATTTGGCGGCCATGATGCAAACCAATATCAATGTTCAGACCCTGCTAACGGAAGCCATCCTGACGGAGAATCGCGATCGCGTTTATCACGCAGCGATGATGGATCCGCATACCGCCGCGGTACTGGGGATTGAAGAGATTTATGCGCTGGTGGACGACCTGATCGCGTCTCACGGCGACTGGCTGCCGGCCTGGCTGCACCGTTAATACACAATCACGCCGGGCATTGTATCCGGCGTTTAACCTCTGACGTTTCCTCTTACAGAAGGCGGGCGCTGGTAACAGCGACCCGATACCCTATGAGCATATCTCTGACAACAAAACTCAGTTATGGATTTGGAGCGTTTGGTAAGGATTTCGCCATCGGTATTGTGTACATGTACCTGATGTATTACTACACCGACGTGGTGGGATTATCGGTGGGGCTGGTCGGAACGTTGTTCCTGGCTGCAAGGATCTGGGATGCGGTAAACGATCCCATCATGGGCTGGATTGTGAACGCCACCCGATCGCGCTGGGGAAAATTTAAACCCTGGATCTTACTCGGTACGCTGGCGAACTCATTGGTGCTGTTTTTGCTTTTTAGCGCACATCTTTTTGAGGGTACTGCGCAGGTCGTATTTGTTTGCGTGACGTATATATTATGGGGAATGACCTACACCATTATGGATATTCCATTCTGGTCACTGGTGCCAACCATTACGCTGGATAAACGCGAGCGTGAACAACTGGTGCCGTACCCCCGTTTCTTCGCCAGTCTTTCTGGGTTTGTTACCGCAGGCGTGACGCTGCCTTTTGTGAGCTATGTTGGCGGAGCAGATCGCGGTTTTGGTTTTCAGATGTTTACGCTAATTCTCATCGCGTTCTTTATCGTTTCCACCGTTGTGACGCTGCGGAATGTGCATGAGGTTTATTCGTCAGACAGTGAGGCCACGGCAGACAGCAGCCGTATTGGGTTGAAAGCGATCGTTGGGCTTATCTATAAAAATGACCAGCTATCCTGCCTGTTAGGTATGGCACTGGCTTACAATATTGCATCCAATATCATTGCAGGCTTTGCCATTTACTATTTTACCTACGTCATTGGCGATGCAAGTCTCTTCCCGTACTACATGTCTTACGCAGGTGCGGCAAACCTGCTGACGCTGATTTTCTTTCCTCGGCTGGTAAACGCGTTGTCACGACGGATCTTGTGGGCTGGGGCATCGGTGTTGCCGGTGCTTAGCTGTAGCGTACTACTGGTGATGGCGCTGGCAGATTTCCATAATATCTTACTGATTGTTATAGCGGGTGTTTTACTGAATATTGGTTCGGCGCTTTTCTGGGTGTTGCAGGTCATTATGGTGGCAGATACCGTTGATTACGGCGAATACAAACTTAATGTTCGTTGTGAAAGTATCGCTTATTCGGTGCAGACAATGGTGGTAAAAGGTGGGTCAGCATTTGCCGCTTTCTTTATCGCGTTGATACTCGGGGTGATTAATTACGCGCCAAATGTCGCGCAGTCTGCTGAAACCATCGTTGGCATGCAGTTTATTATGATAGCGCTACCCGCACTCTTTTTTGTGGTGACCTTAGTCCTGTATTTCCGCTTTTATCGACTGAATGGCGACACCCTGCGCAGGATCCAGATCCATTTACTGGATAAGTATCGCAAGGTGCCGCAGCACCATGAGCAACCGGATATCCCGGCTATTGCGGTAGTGGCTCCAGGCGATGTGAAGGCGTAGCGATGGAATGGCATTCGTTGATTGGATATTTGGCGGCCAGCCTGACGACGCTCTCTTTCTTGCCGCAAGCCATTAAGGTTATTACCACCCGCAATACGCAAGGCATCTCCGGTTTGATGTATGTGATGTTTGTGTGCGGGCTGGTTTTGTGGCTGATTTACGGATTATTGATTGAAGATACTGCCGTCAGCATGGCGAACTTTCTGACACTGTTGTTCGCCTTGCCGATTCTGGTTATCAAGTATCGCAGTAGGTAATGTAGATTGCCGGAGAAGCGTTAGCGCTCTCCGGCCGTTTTCAACTGCCGATTGTGCCAGCCCGCTAACGCGAGGACCGTTGTTAACGCACCGAGCAGGGCGCAGAACATGTCCGACTGGGTATCCCACGGGTCACCTTGCGTGCCAAGGAAGTCATCCGCACCTTGTCCCATTGCCAGCGCCGCCCACCATTCGATCAGTTCATACATTGCGCTAATCGCCAGTGCTACGCAGCAGACCAAAAATGCCAGCATCTTACGACCGCGGACAATATTGCCGCGCACTAAAATCTCTCTTGCCGTCAGGGCTGGTACCAGTCCCTGGAAGAAGTGGCCCAGCTTGTCATAGGGGTTTCGACTGAGATCCAGCCATTCCTGAACCTGAAAACCGACGGGGACTTTGGCGTAGGTATACATCCCGCCTACCATCAGAATGATGGCGTGCAAGAAAATCAACGTATAAAGCAGCGGCGTCAATGGGTACTGCTTCATGGTTGCCAGTAACAGCGGGACGACAATAATGACTGGCGTGACTTCCATCAGCCAGGTGATTTTCTCCGAGGCAGAGATACCGGTGTAGATAAGAATCAGCGCCAGGATCAATGCGCCGGTGCGCAAGATTGTGGGGTTCAGAGTGCGGAGCATTGCGAATTCACACGTAATGGAAAAGGTCACTATTCCCTGTGAACGGCAAAAATTCAATACCAGTAAATGGGGGGATAAAGTTGGCCCGGGGGGATCGCTGGACTGACGCCAAAAATTTAGTGCCAGTCCAGTGCCGGGCCGAATGGGTTACTTCGCGCAGTTAGCGCATTGTTTGCTGACGATTTGCTGGAAGAAATCGTTGCCTTTGTCATCGACCAGAATGAAAGCCGGGAAATCTTCTACTTCGATTTTCCAGATAGCTTCCATACCCAGCTCCGGGTATTCCACGCATTCCAGATGCTTAATGCTCTGCTGCGCCAGTACCGCTGCCGGTCCACCAATGCTGCCCAAGTAGAAGCCGCCGTGTTTGTGGCAGGCGTCAGTCACCTGTTGGCTACGGTTACCTTTTGCCAGCATGATCATGCTGCCGCCGTGAGACTGCAACAGGTCAACGTAGGAGTCCATACGACCCGCGGTGGTTGGACCTAAAGAACCGGACGGGTAGCCTGCAGGTGTTTTGGCCGGACCCGCGTAGTAGATCGGATGATCTTTCACGTACTGCGGCAGACCTTCGCCGGACTCAATACGTTCTTTTAACTTCGCGTGGGCAATGTCACGACCAACAATGATAGTACCGCTCAGTGACAGACGAGTAGAAACCGGGTACTGAGAGAGCTGGGCGAGGATCTCTTTCATTGGGCGGTTAAGGTCAACTTTAACCACTTCGCCTTCGCCCGCCTGGCGCAGAGATTCTGGAATGTACTGACCTGGGTTATGTTCCAGTTTTTCAATCCAGATCCCTTCGCGGTTGATCTTGGCCTTGATGTTACGGTCTGCGGAGCAAGAAACGCCCATACCAACCGGGCAGGATGCGCCGTGGCGAGGCAGGCGGATCACGCGGATATCATGTGCGAAGTATTTCCCGCCGAACTGAGCACCAAGGCCGAGTTTTTGCGCTTCTTCCAGCAGTTCTTGTTCCAGTTGCAGATCGCGGAACGCCTGGCCGTGAGCATTACCTTCAGTCGGCAGCGCGTCATAGTAGTGTGTGCTGGCCAGCTTCACCGTTTTGAGGGTGCTTTCCGCTGACGTACCGCCAATAACGAATGCGATGTGATATGGCGGGCAGGCTGCGGTACCCAGCGTGCGCATTTTCTCAACCAGGAAGTTTTTCAGTTTGCCGGGAGTCAGCAGCGCTTTGGTTTCCTGATACAGATAGGTTTTGTTGGCTGAGCCGCCGCCTTTGGCCACGCACAGGAATTTGTATTCGTCACCGTCCACGCTGTACAGATCGATCTGTGCGGGCAGGTTGGTGCCGGTATTCACTTCTTTGTACATATCCAGCGCCGCGTTTTGCGAGTAGCGCAGGTTATCTTCGATATAGGTATTAAATACGCCTTTGGAGAGCGCCGCTTCATCGCCGCCGCCGGTCCAAACACGCTGACCTTTTTTACCCATGATGATTGCCGTACCGGTGTCCTGGCAGGTTGGCAACACGCCTTTGGCGGCGATTTCGGAGTTTCTCAGGAACTGCAGCGCCACGTACTTATCGTTTTCGCTGGCTTCGGGATCATGGAGAATTGAGGCGACTTGCTGTTGGTGTTCTGGGCGGAGCATGAAGGAGGCATCGTGGAAGGCTTGCTGGGCCAGTAGCGTAAGTGCTTCAGGGGCTACTTTCAGGATTGTTTCGCCTTCAAACTCGCCGACGCTGACGTGATCGGATGTCAGCAGGTAGTACTCAGTTTTGTCTTCCCCCAGTGGGAAAGCCGCCTGGTAAGTGAATTCAACTTTTGACATTTGCTTCCAGCCTTTTCATTTTTCTCAGGAATTTTAAAATTCTCTGTGTCTTCATGGTGGCGTGCCGTACCAACGTGGACGGCACGCGAACTGTGATTACAGGAAACCGTACATTGCGGCGAAGATCCAACCAAAGACACAGGATACGCTTACGCCGATCAAGCCAGGCAGAATGAAGCTGTGGTTGATAACGAAGCGGCCGATGTGGGTGGTGCCGGAACGGTCAAACTGGATTGCAGCCAGATCGCTCGGGTAGGTCGGCAGAATGTAGTAACCGTAACATGCCGGAGCAGAAGCCACGATGTACGCGGGATCAACCCCGATTGCCAGCGCGACCGGAACAATCGCTGCCAGCGCCGCTGCCTGGGAGTTTACAAATTTGGATACCAGCAGCAGAACAATTGCATAGGCCCACGGATACTCTTTCACCATATTGCCCAGCACACCTTCGATTTCTGTCATGTGCGCGCCGAACATTGTTTCGGCCATCCAGGCAATACCGTACACCGCCACAATCGCGATCATACCGGAACGGAAGACTTCGTTTTTAGATATTGAAGCGGGATTGGTCTTCGTCAGGATAATAATCAGCGCACCGGTCAGCAGCATGAACATCTGGATAACCAGCACCATTGACAGCGGTTTGCCGCTAAAGGTAGGACGCAGCTCAGAGAACGCGCCAAGCACGGCAACCACGGCGATAGCAGCCAGGAAGATCCACATGGCCAGCCAGTTGCTTTTCGGCAGCTTTTTGTCTAACAGCGTGGCGGTATCGCCATACACATAGTTATGGTTTTCAGGTACGGAAATGAACTTCTGGAACTCTTCATCTTTATCCAGATCCTTACCACGGAACCAGCTGAAGATACCGATCGCCAGGATACCCAACAGGGTAGACGGGATGGTGATGCTGAGCAGGTCGAGGAATTCGAGATGCTTGCCTTCAAACGTTACGTTACCCAGCATTGCCACCAGTGACACAACGGCTACAGAAACCGGGCTGGCGATAATCCCCATCTGTGCACCGATAGAACTCGCCGCCATCGGACGTTCCGGGCGAATATTGTTCTTAATGGCAACGTCATAAATGATTGGCAGGATGGTGTATACCACGTGCCCTGTACCGCAGAGAATCGTCAGGGTGCAGGTAACGAAAGGTGCGACGATGGAAACGTATTTTGGGTTACGGCGCAGCAGCTTTTCAGCGATTTGCAGCATAACGTCAAGGCCGCCGGAGGCTTGCAAGGTTGCCGATGCGGCCACCACGGCAATAATAACCAGCATTACATCTACAGGTGGTTTACCCGGCTGGAGATGGAAAACGAAAACCAGAATGACCAGGCCGATACCGCCTAATAAACCCAGCGCGATACCGCCCTTTCTGGCACCATAAAACAAACATATTAATATTATGAGAAGTTGTATACTAAATAACATTTTATTTACCCTCGCGAAAAACCCAGTCAATTTTTTGAAAAATGGATCTGTGCCACATTCTTTTTTGCCAGAATAAGCATCAAAAAATGGTCAGTATTCGATATGTCCGTATTTGCGATTAATGTTCAAATGTCTTGCTAGAATGTTTTTTCAAATTTATGGAAATATTTAGCTTTTTTCTGTGGCTTTGATCAGAGGAGAAAATCCTCAGGCGATGGGAAGCAGAGCTGGGCATGGAAAGCTGCGGTTGACGCTGTAATTTATCTGTTTTGCGTTTTCCGCTATTACGTGAACCACCGACAGAATGGGTGAGTAGATTATTTATGTGATCACGGTCACGCCATCTCATAATGTGATGAGGTCGGCGTGCGGATACTTTTATTTGCTCACAAAAATGTACGGTGTCCATGGTACGTAGCATGGTCTCCATTGCTACCAGTCTAGATTTTGTATGTCTGGTTAATTTCAGACTAATCCTTTATGGGTAAAAATACACACTCTGCGAGTTAGATAATACTTAATTAACTTTTGTTAGCGATTTTGAAATTAAAAACAGTGTGATGGTTGTCAATATTAAAATAATACATTTAACATGCCGGATACAAATATATTTGATCTAACGCAAATTTATAATTTTACAGTGCCAGCTGGTGAAATTGGGATTTTTCATTATTTTAATAATTGTTACTTTCAAATAACAAATAATCCCAAGTGTATTTATTGGCAATATTGTTTAAGCAATGAGTAGTGTTCAGCCTGCACGCGATAACGATAAACAGGTCTGCCGGTCACGCCATAATGGATGCTGGTAAATAAGATGTGACAATTGACGAGCCAGATAAGGTATTTACGGCAAGAGACGCGCGAGATATTGACCTCGTTGGCCAGCTCATCCGTGGAGAACTCCTGATCCTGGTGCTCATCAATCCACTGACACAGCGTGCGTAACGTTTGTGGCGTTAACCCTTTAGGTAAGCGCCGTGCTTCCTGTTCATTGGAAGAGCTGCCGTGAATCAGCTGGTCAAGCTCAGACTGTTCATAGTACTGATGCTTGTCCATCTCATTTTTCTTGTGCAGCCAGCCGGTGAGCGCCTCTTCAAACCGGGAAGCCTGGAAAGGTTTGATCAGGTAGTCAACAACACCGTAGTGAAGTGAATCTTTGATGGTGGTGGCATCAGCGGCGGAAGAGATGACGATGACATCACACTTGCAACCTTCGCTGTGCAGAACCGGTAGCAGGTCCAGACCGTTTTCTTTTTGCATATAAATATCTAGCAAAATCAGATCGATATGATGACCGCTATGAAAGATTATCTCTTTTGCTTTCTCCAGCGTGGAGGCTGTGCCGCAGCAGTGAAAACCGGAGAGTTGCGCGACATAACGGCGGTTTAATTCCGCTACCATTGCATCGTCATCGACAATTAAGACATTGATCATCTGCTGGCCCTCTCACCATTCCACGGTAACTGTACAAAAAATTGGGTGAAGATCCCTGGTTCAGACTCGACGGAAATATTACCGCCAACGTTTTCAACCTGTTGTTTAACAAGCGCTAAACCAACGCCCCGTTCGGTTCCTTTTGACGAAACGCCCTTCTCAAAGATGTGCTCAATGTTTTCGGGGGCAATCCCCGGACCATCGTCATTCACTTCGCAATGCAACCAGCCGTGTCGATAATGCAAGGATACGCTGATCTCACCACCAGGTTCTTGACCTAGCGCTTCCAGGGCGTTTTCAATCAGATTCCCCAGAACGGTAATCAGCACCGCCACCTGATCTTCGTTGCTATTTTCCGGTAACTGGCTTTCATTGCTAATGACCAGACTATGGCCTAAATCAGATGTGCGATTAATCTTACTGAGTAAAAATCCTGCGATCACCGGTGATTTTATTTTTCCTAACAGTGAGCCAATTTCTTCCTGATAATTGTTTGCGGTCTTCAGGATGTAATTTTCAAGCTGCTTATAACTTTTCAGATGCAATAATCCCAGAATCACGTGCAATTTATTCATGAATTCGTGGGATCGTTCACGAAGTGCGTCGGCATAGTTGACCATACCATCCAGACGTTGCATAAGCTTTCGGACTTCAGTCTTATCTCTGAAGGTTGAAATGGCACCGATGATTTTACCGTTGCTGAGTACCGGGACCGTGTTAATTAAGAGTAGCCGATCCTTCACCATGATCTCTTCATCGCGGCGCGGCGTTCCGTCATGTAGTACCTGTGAAAAATCGACCACTTGTGACCACGCATGGCTGAGTGTGGAGAGCTGGGCATCATCTTGTGATTTGTGATAATCCAGCAGCTCCTGCGCCGCCTGGTTAATCAGCGTCACCTCACCGCACTCGTCAACGGCAATAACACCTTCCTTTATAGAGTGCAGCATCGCCTGGCGTTGTTCGAACAGATTGGAGATTTCATAAGGCTCCAGGCCAAACAGAATGCGCTTGAGGACTTTGACAAATACCCATGTGCCGAGTAGCCCAACCAGTACACCAAATAAGATGGACCAAAAGATGCTGCCGCGGCTGTTATTGATCTGCTCAGTCACCCGGCTTAGCTCAAGGCCGATCGACACCACGCCAATCTGCCGGTGATGTTCGTCATAGATAGGAGTAAATACACGTAGAGCTTTAGCCAGGAATCCGCGATTAATGGCGACATTCTCTTTACCCTGCAGGGCCAGCAATATGTCATCACCTTTAAATGGCTGACCGATTCGCTGCGCTTCGGGATGGGAGTAACGAATGCTTTGCATATCAGTGACGACGATGAACAAAAAGTCGTTGCTCTTATTCACCGCCTGGGCAATCGCCTGAATGCCGCTTTCCTCGGGCTTTTTCATTAGCCCCTGGCGGATCTCCGGAGAGTTGGCTAGCGTTCGCGCGACCGCAAGAGCTTTACTCGCTAATGCATCGCGCGTCATGTTGCTGATCTGCGAGAAATAAATCAGATGAACGACAAGCAGCACGGAGAAGAGTACTGCACTAACCATGAGGATCACGGTGGTGCCAAGCTTCATCGGGCGTTTACGTATAGCAGTACGTTGCAGGGAGTATCTCATCACGGTCCTGAAATCACGGTTTGTGCGGGTATTATTGCCTGATGGGGTGCGTAATTCAAAGGTGGTAGGGATTATGGCGCTTAAGTTGTCAGTCCTTCTTCTTTATATAGCGTAGAGTGAATTTCTTTCTATATAGAGGTTTTCATACCGATTCTCTCCCTTTTCAGGGACGCTTACAGATAATTTCCTTACGATTGTGGATAACTCTGTGTGTAAATGGGTATAAGGCGGGGTTTTGCTGTGGAATGCAGCAGTCAGTCATTTTTCTGTCATTTAAGGGTTGCGGGCCGCAGGAAACTCCCTATAATGCGCCTCCA
>NZ_JAOWHG010000034.1:366189-646312 GCF_030332745.1 Citrobacter sp. Cpo074 | reverse complement strand
AGTCAGGCGAGACAGTTCGCCGCCTTTGCCGGTCTGACACCGCGCCAGCATGAATCAGGCAGCAGCGTGAGGGGAATGAGTCGGATGAGTAAAAGCGGCCATGTATCCCTGCGCAGGGCTCTGTACATGCCAGCGATGGTGGCAATAAGTAAAACGGAATGGGGGCGGGCGTTCCGCGACCGTCTGGCAGGAAACGGTAAAAAAGGGAAAGTGATAATAGGCGCAATGATGCGCAAGCTGGCGCATGTGTCTTACGGGGTACTGAAATCAGGTGAGCCGTTCGATGCGTCGAGACATGGGGTGATAACAGCCTGAAGGGAAGATGAATCAGGAAAAAACAGCGCCTGACGGCGCTGTGACTGATCGTGCCTGCTATCCGTAACCGCGGAACCTGAAAAGGCTTGCAGGCGATAACAGTATCTACAAACCACACGCTGCCGTAGGCCTGATAAGCGCAGCGCATCAGGCAGCACAGCGCACAGATCTACAAACTATGCTGTCCCAGCGTAGATATCAAACCGATGTCCTTTCGTGACTACCGCATTCGGCGTGGCGACATCCGCCAGCGGCGGCGCGTAGTCTGGGCGCTTCACCACCACACGTTTGGTGGCCAACTGACGCGCAGGCTCCAGCAGCCCATCCGCATCTAAATCCGGCCCCACCAGCGACTGAAACACCCGCATCTCTTTTTTCACCAGCGCGCTTTTCTGCTTATGTGGAAACATCGGATCGAGGTACACCACCTGCGGGCGCGGCGTGATATCGGTTAACGCCGTCAGACTCGACGCGTGGATCAGCTGTAAACGTTCCTGCAGCCACGGACCGATTTCCGGGTCGGCATAGCCGCGCGCCAGGCCATCATCAAGCAGCGCCGCCACTACCGGATTACGTTCCAGCATTCGTACGCGGCAGCCTACCGAGGCCAGTACAAACGCATCGCGCCCCAGCCCTGCGGTTGCATCGACCACATCCGGCAGGTAATCGCCTTTAATGCCAACCGCCTTCGCCACCGCTTCACCGCGTCCACCGCCAAATTTGCGCCGATGGGCCATCGCACCGCCCACGAAATCCACGAAGATACCGCCGAGTTTGGGTTCATCACGTTTGCGCAGTTCCAGATGTTCCGGCGTCATCACCAGCGCCATCAGGTTATCTTCATCGTGTTCCAGTCCCCAGCGGGCGGCAAGAACAGATAAGGCGCCGTCTCCGGCGCCTGTTTCATCTACTAAGCAGATTTTCACGTGAATAATCAGCCTTTGATCCCGTAATGCTCCAGCATTGCATCCAGCTGTGGCTCGCGGCCACGGAAGCGCTTGAACAGTTCCATCGGCTCTTCAGAACCGCCACGGGTGAGGATGTTATCGAGGAACGATTGTCCGGTCTGACGGTTGAAAATCCCTTCATCTTCGAAGCGAGAGAAGGCATCTGCCGCCAGTACGTCTGCCCACAGATAGCTGTAGTAACCCGCTGCGTAGCCACCAGCAAAAATGTGGCTGAAGGCATGCGGGAAGCGGCCCCACGTTGGGCCCGGCACCACGGCGACCTGTTTTTTAATTTCCGCCAGCGTCTCGAGGATTTTAGCCCCTTGCTGCGGGTTAAACTCCGCGTGCAGACGGAAATCAAACAGACCGAACTCCAGTTGACGCAGAATAAACAGCGCTGCCTGGTAGTTTTTCGCCGCCAGCATTTTATCCAGCAGTTCCTTCGGCAGCGGCTCACCGGTCTCAAAGTGACCAGAGATAAACGCCAACGCTTCCGGCTCCCAACACCAGTTCTCCATAAACTGGCTCGGCAGTTCGACCGCATCCCATGGCACACCGTTGATACCGGAAACGCCCGCGGTTTCGACACGGGTCAGCATATGGTGCAGACCGTGGCCGAACTCGTGGAACAGGGTGATCACTTCATCGTGGGTAAACAGCGCAGGTTTACCGTTCACCGGACGGTTAAAGTTACAGGTCAGGTAAGCGACCGGCTTTTGCAATGTGCCGTCTGTCTTACGCATCTGGCCGACACAGTCGTCCATCCACGCCCCGCCGCGTTTGTGTTCACGGGCATACAGATCAAGATAGAAGCTACCACGCAGCTCGTTGTTTTCATCGTACAGCTCGAAGAAACGAACTTCCGGATGCCAGACATCAACATCGGTGCGCTCTTTGGCGGTGATGCCATAAATACGTTTAACGACTTCAAACAGACCGTTAACGGCTTTGTTTTCCGGGAAGTAAGGACGCAGCTGCTCGTCGCTGATGCTGTAGAGGTGCTGTTTTTGTTTCTCGCTGTAGTAAGCGATATCCCACGGCTGTAGCTCATCAACACCAAATTCCGCTTTCGCGAAGGCGCGCAGCTGAGCCAGCTCTTTCTCACCCTGCGGACGGGCACGTTTCGCCAGGTCGGTCAGGAAGTCGAGTACCTGCTGCGGGTTCTCCGCCATTTTGGTAGCCAGAGATTTAAAGGCGTAGCTTTCAAAGCCCAGCAGTTGTGCCAGTTCGTGGCGCAGCGCGAGGATCTCTTCCATTATCGGGCTGTTGTCCCATTTGCCCGCGTTTGGCCCTTGGTCAGATGCGCGCGTAGAGTATGCACGATACATCTCTTCACGCAGCCCCTGGTAATCACAGTAGGTCATCACCGGCAGGTAGCTTGGGATATCCAGGGTTAACAGATAGCCTTCCTGCTCTTTGGCTTCAGCCTGCGCTTTTGCGGCGGCCAGCGCGCTTTCCGGCATCCCGGCAAGTTCCGCTTCGTCGGCCACCAGCTTGGTCCAGCCCATCGTAGCATCGAGGACGTTATTGCTGTACAGGTTGCCGAGCTCAGACAGGCGGGTGGCAATCTCACCATAGCGCTGCTGTTTTTCCTTCGGCAGACCAATACCAGAAAGCTCAAAATCGCGCAGCGCGTTATCAACCGCTTTTTTCTGTGCGGTGTTCAGGGTGGCGTAATGATCGCCATCACGCAGGTCGCGGTACGCTTTGTACAGGCCTTCATGTTGTCCAACCCAGGTGCTGTATTCAGACAGCAGCGGCAGCGTTTGTTCGTAGGCTTCACGCAGTTCCGGGCTGTTTTTCACCGAATTCAGGTGACTAACCGGAGAGAAAATACGCCCCAGCACATCGTCGACTTCTGCCAACGGCTGGCAGAGATTTTCCCAGGTGTACGGCGCGCCCTGCGCAACCACTCGCTCAACGTTTTCACGGCAATCGTTCAGCGCCTTAGTGACGGCAGGCACAACGTGCTCTGGCTGAATTTTAGAAAACGGCGGCAGTTCGAAGGGAGTCAGCAATGGATTGGTCATTAGCGCGGTCCTGTTGAAAAGAGTGAATGAAGCGCGTATCCGGCGCTGTGCATATTAATTTGTACAATGGGGTTAAGTGTAGAGGATTTCAATGCTAACCGTGATGGAAAGACGCCCGGTGGCGCTGCGCTTACCGGGCCTACGGGTAATCTGTGCCGATCTGCTGTAAACTGTGGCAAATCGTCATTTCAGCGGAATTTCATTACCCATGCTCAGTTATCGCCACAGTTATCACGCAGGCAACCACGCCGACGTCCTTAAACACACCGTTCAGAGCCTGATCATTGAATCGCTCAAAGAGAAAGAAAAACCGTTTCTTTATCTGGACACCCATGCTGGTGCTGGCCGTTATCAGCTGAGCAGTGAGCATGCCGAACGCACCGGTGAATACCTGGAAGGAATCGCCCGTATCTGGCAGCAGGACGATTTGCCTGCCGAACTGGAACCCTACATTGGCGTAGTGCAGCACTTCAACCGTAGCGGTCAGTTGCGCTACTACCCGGGCTCTCCGTTAATTGCTCGCCAGCTGCTGCGCGAACAGGACAGCCTGCAATTAACTGAACTGCACCCGAGCGACTTCCCTCTGCTGCGCGGCGAATTCCAGAAAGATGAGCGCGCTCGCGTGGCCAAAGCCGATGGTTATCAGCAGCTGAAAGCAAAATTACCGCCGGTTTCCCGTCGTGGGTTGATCCTTATCGATCCACCCTACGAAATCAAAAGCGACTACCAGGCAGTAGTGACCGGTATTAACGAAGGCTACAAACGTTTCGCGACCGGCACCTATGCGTTGTGGTATCCAGTGGTTCTGCGCCAACAAATCAAGCGCATGATCCACGATCTCGAAGACACCGGCATCCGCAAAATTCTGCAAATTGAGCTGGCAGTACGCCCGGACAGCGATCAGCGCGGCATGACGGCATCCGGCATGATTGTGATTAACCCACCGTGGAAGCTGGAGCAGCAGATGAACAACGTCCTGCCGTGGTTGCACAGCAAACTGGTTCCGACAGGAACCGGGCATACTTCCGTAAGCTGGATAGTGCCGGAGTAATCGCAGCCATCGGTGGAACCTTTTAATATCAGGTATACAATCGCGAATATTTTGGCGGATGGCGTAACGCTTCTCCGCCCTACAATGAACATAAAGGAGCGGTCATGACCAAGCACTATGATTACATCGCTATTGGCGGCGGCAGCGGCGGTATTGCCTCCATTAACCGTGCAGCAATGTACGGTCAAAAATGCGCACTGATTGAAGCCAAAGAGTTAGGTGGCACCTGCGTTAACGTTGGCTGCGTACCGAAGAAAGTGATGTGGCATGCCGCACAGGTCCGCGAAGCGATCCATATGTACGGGCCGGATTACGGTTTCGACACCACCATCAATAAGTTCGACTGGGATAAACTGATCGCCAGCCGTACCGCTTATATCGATCGCATTCATACCTCGTACGACAACGTGCTGGGCAAAAATAATGTCGATGTGATTAAAGGTTTTGCGCGCTTCGTTGATGCCAAAACCATTGAAGTGAACGGTGAAACCATTACTGCCGATCATATTTTGATTGCCACTGGTGGTCGCCCGAGTCGCCCGGCTGTCCCTGGCGCGGAATACGGTATTGATTCTAATGGTTTCTTTGAGCTGCCAGCGTTACCTGAACGCGTGGCTGTTGTTGGTGCAGGCTACATTGCCGTTGAGCTGGCTGGTGTGATTAACGGCCTGGGTGCCCAAACGCACCTGTTCGTACGCAAACACGCGCCGCTGCGTAGCTTTGACCCGATGATCGTCGACACGCTGGTTGAGGTAATGAACGCCGAAGGCCCGACTCTGCATACTCACGCGATTCCAAAAGCGGTTGTTAAAAACGCTGACGGCAGCCTGACCCTGCAACTGGAAGATGGTCGTAGCGAAACAGTAGACTGCCTGATTTGGGCGATTGGTCGTGAGCCAGAAACGGACAACTTCAATCTGGCTGTTACCGGCGTGAAAACCAACGAAAAAGGCTACATCGTCGTTGATAAATTCCAGAACACCAGCGTGCCGGGTATTTATGCCGTCGGCGACAATACCGGTGCCGTTGAGCTGACGCCGGTTGCCGTTGCCGCGGGCCGTCGCCTGTCCGAGCGTCTGTTTAACAACAAGCCGGACGAGCATCTGGACTACAACAACATCCCGACCGTGGTCTTCAGCCACCCGCCAATTGGCACCGTGGGCCTGACCGAGCAGCAGGCTCGCGAACAGCACGGCGATGACCAGGTGAAAGTGTATAAATCATCATTTACCGCAATGTATACCGCTGTCACCTCACATCGTCAGCCATGCCGTATGAAGCTGGTTTGCGTCGGTCCGGAAGAGAAAATTGTCGGTATTCACGGTATTGGTTTTGGAATGGATGAGATGCTGCAAGGCTTCGCGGTCGCGCTGAAAATGGGCGCAACCAAGAAAGACTTTGATAACACCGTTGCGATTCACCCGACTGCGGCAGAAGAATTCGTCACTATGCGCTAATTGCCCATGTGTAGACGTTATTCACTACACGCTTAAGTAACACTCCTCCGGCAACCGGAGGGGTGTTATGTCACCGCCGCCCGCGCTATTCGGCCAACGCGCGCATCTCTTTAATCAGGTCAGATTTACCTTCAAACCCTATGCCCGGCAGTTCTGGCATGACGATATGACCCTCTTCCACCTTAACTGAATCCGGGAAACCGCCGTACGGTTGGAACAGATCCGGATAACTTTCATTCCCACCGAGACCAAGACCCGCCGCAATGTTCAGCGACATCTGATGACCGCCATGCGGTATGCAGCGTGATGGGGACCAGCCAAACTGCGCCAGTACGTCGAGGGTACGCAGATATTCGACCAGACCGTAGGAAAGCGCACAGTCAAATTGCAGGTAGTCGCGATCCGAGCGCATGCCGCCGTAGCGCAGCAGGTTGCGCGCATCCTGATGAGAAAAGAGATTTTCACCCGTCGCCATCGAACCTGGGTAAAATTCTGACAGCGCGGCCTGGAGAGAATAATCCAGCGGGTCGCCAGCTTCTTCGTACCAGAACAATGGATAATCTCGTAGCATTTTGGCATAGGCAATACTGGTTTCCAGATTAAAGCGTCCATTGGCATCAACGGCAAGACGCGCTTCATCGCCAATTTCAGTCAACACCGCTTCGATACGGCGACGGTCCTCTTCCAACGATGCGCCGCCGATTTTCATTTTAACCACGTTGTAGCCGCGGTTCAGGTAGCCTCGCATTTCCTGACGCAGCGCGCTCAGATCTTTACCCGGATAATAGTAACCCCCCGCCGCGTAGACAAAGACGCGTGGATTCGCCTCAACACCCTTCATCTCAGCCAGCAGACGGAACAACGGCTTGTTGGCAATTTTGGCAACGGCATCCCAGATAGCCATATCCAGCGTACCCACAGCCACCGAACGCTCACCATGGCCCCCCGGCTTCTCATTACTCATCATGACGTCCCAGATTTTATGCGGATCCAGGTTATCGCCTTCGGCATTCAACAAACTTTCCGGGTCAGCGTCCAGAATGCGGTTACGGAAGCGTTCGCGGATCAATCCCCCCTGGCCGTAACGGCCATTAGAGTTAAATCCGTATCCCACCACACGGCGGCCCTCTATCTCAACATCAGTCACAACGGCCACCAGGCTGGTCGTCATCTTGCTGAAATCGATATAGGCATTACGAATAGGGGAAGCGATGGGTTTGGTAATTTCTACAACATCGAGGATACGCATGTTTTCTCCGGCGGGTTCTTGGTCAGTTATGCTTGCACTTACGCGCCTGTAAAAAGTGATAACTCATGCCGGTTTATTATTGGCATAATGCACTCAGGCAGCATTTAAGGACGCCATCGTCCTGTATTTCTCCATCTTAAGCAGTGCCTATTTACTGATCTAATGCCAAAGAGGCTGGCTGTAATGCAAAATCGGCATCACCTGGAACTCACCTGGCTTGAAGACTGCGTTGCGCTGGCGCAGTCACTCAATTTCTCCCGCGCAGCCGCTTCCCGATATGTGACGCAGCCCGCATTCAGTCGGCGCATTGTTTCGCTGGAAGAGTGGCTTGGAACGCCGATTTTTGAACGTAACCGCCGTGGTGTCAGCCTGACCCGTGCGGGGGAAGTTTTCGTCGCTCAGGTGCCCGAACTGATCCGGGCGCTATACACCCTGAGAAATGAAACCATCGAAGCGGCGGGAAATTCCCGACCGGATGTTATTTTCTCCGCAACGCATTCCCTGTCGTTCTCATTTTTTCCGGCGCTGATGCGCAATAATGAAAAAATCGCCCGTTTCGGCTCATTTCGCCTGCTGTCAGACACGCTCAGCGCCTGTGAACGGATGATTGAAAAAGGGGATGCGCAGTTTCTGCTGTGTTATTACCACCCTCACATGCACATCAACCTCGATCAGACGAAATATCTTAGCGTCCGTCTCGGTCGAGAAATGTTATTACCTTACTCCAAATGCGATCCCCGCTCTCATCAGCCGCTCTGGCAGGCTACGGGGGGCAAAAAATTTCCGTTTCTCTCCTTCTCTGCAGAATCCGGTCTGGGGAGGATCCTCTCGAACACGTCATCGGTGAATCATGCCCGACGCGGTATGGACATCGCATTCACCGCCGATCTGGCCGCCACGCTGCTGGCAATGGTCAAAGCCGGGGACGGCATTGCCTGGCTGCCGGAAAGTCTGGCGGCCCCGGACGTTCAGGCCGGGACGATCGCCGCGGCGGCTTCACAGAAGAGCGGGTTATGGATACCCATTGATATCCGACTGTTTCGGCCTGCGGGCAGAATGTCCAGAGCAGTAGAAGAATTGTGGGGAATATTTGTGGATGAGCAGAGGTAAATACTCGCCAGGTAAAGAAGAATTATCCAGCCTGCAAAACGCGTCAGGCTGGATAACGCCAGAGGTTATTTACCCTGCATATATGGCGTATACACGCCGTTTAAGCTTTCGAGGAACGCCACGATATCGTCGATATCTTCCTGCGGCAGTTCTTTACCCACCTGATAACGCAGCATCAGTTTTACCGCGCCATCGAGCGTAGGCACATCACCGCGATGGAAATAAGGCGCGGTCAGCGCAACGTTACGCAAGCCCGGGACTTTTTGACGCAGCTTGTCACGTAATTCATTAGTGACGTTCATGCGGCCAATATCTGCGGCAGTGACCTCACCGAAATTAAAGTCCTTTTTCAAACCCAATGGCTCAAATGAGCGCCCGCCTAAAATAATACCGCCATGACAGGTCGCACACTTATTATCTTTAAACAATTGATAGCCATGTTTCTGCTGAGCAGTTAACGCCGCTTCATCGCCGCGTAGCCATTTATCAAACGGCGAATTTGGCGTAATTAGCGTTTTCTCAAACTCAGCAATCGCATCGGTAATATTATCCCCGCTGAATCCCTGCGGATAAACCGCGATAAACTCTTGCTTCAATTGCGGATCTTTATCCAGTTTCTGGATAATTTCATCCCAGGATTTAGACGCCATTTCGATAGGGTTCAACGGCGGGCCGCCTGCCTGCGCCTGCAATGTTGGCGCACGACCATCCCAGAATTGTTCAACGTTGAAGACCGAGTTAAACACCGTCGGCGCATTAATCGGGCCAACGGCGCCACCTACGCCGATCGACGTTTTCCGGCCATCCACGCCGCCTGCATTCAGGGCGTGGCAATGCGCGCAAGAAATCGTGCTGTCGCCTGAAATACGCGGGTCGTGGTAAAGCGTAAAGCCAAGCGCTACTTTGCGGGCATCGGTCGGGATACTTTCTGGTATCGGTTGTACCGGTTCATTACGATGCTGCGCGGCGGTATCGTTACTGGCGTAATACTGCTCACGCTGTTTCGCAATCCAGCCCAGGATCTCGGCTCGCTCCGTATCGCTGACCTTCCCGGCCCAGTGCAGCGCGGTATATCGCGTTGGCGGCATGGTGTCGTACTGCATCACCCATTCAATTTTATTCAGGTCGCTTTGCGAAACGGGTTTATCTGCGACCAGCGCCGCACGAACGGCTTCAAGATTGAATGATTTGTATCCCAGTTGAATATCATAATTCATCAACTGCTTAGCGACAGGAAAAGAAGAATAGAAAGGTAATTCAGCTGAAGGCGTGTGACAATAATCGCATCCTTTTTCGCGTAAAAATCCTAATACCTTATTATTTTCTTCCAGCGTAGAGGCCTGAACATCAGCCTGTTTGCTACGTTGATTATCGTGATACCACACATAACCGGATAATCCAAAATAACAAATCACGACGCCAGCTATGGCAATCGCGGTAAGACGGGTAATGATTTTCATTATTTTACCCTCACCGTTGTGAGTTATTGTGACCCAGAAAAATTAGAATAATTAATGCACAGTCTTTGTCAGACCTGACCATCATAGGAAATAAGGGGATTACTATTTTGATAAGTATCAAGCAATTACATGGAGGAGAACTATCAATAGAATAGCCTGCGCCTATTATAGAGATAAGGCGCTACCTGTCTTTGTTCACACCTCGTTGCAATCGAATGCTCTGAAAATGGAATATATTCAGATCATGCAGAACTTTGAATTATCCATTATTTTCATTGGGATAGTCTGATTCTTTAAATTTTGCTCAACATTAAAACGTGATCAACCGCACGCTTTACTCACCCGACACCGAAGCGAGTGTCTACGCTTAACTGACGACCGGGCAATAGCCTTAATCTTTCAACGTCCATCGGAGGTCTTTCTCATTATGCTCAACCAGAAACTACCCCACGCCCCTTCTGAAGAAATGACGATCGACATCGATCTGCTTTATGAAATGGATCCGTGCGAGTTAAAGCTGGATGAAATGATTGAGGCGGAGCCTGAGCCGGAGATGATTGAAGGGCTTCCCGCTTCAGATGCGTTAACTCCTGCCGATCGTTATCTCGAACTGTTCGAACACGTCCAGTCATCCAAACTGTTTGCGGATAGTAAAACCTTCCCTGATTGTGCGCCCAAAATGGACCCGCTGGACATTTTAATCCGTTATCGCAAGGTTAAACGCCATCGGGACTTCGATCTGCGACGCTTCGTCGAGAACCATTTCTGGCTCCCGGAAACGCCCTCCAGCGAATACGTTTCTGACCCAGAAAGTTCGCTGAAAGAGCATATCGATCAACTGTGGCCGGTGCTGACGCGCGAGCCGCAGGACCACATTCCCTGGTCCTCGCTGCTGGCGTTACCGCAGTCATACATTGTGCCAGGCGGGCGTTTTAGCGAAACCTACTACTGGGATTCCTACTTTACCATGCTGGGTCTGGCAGAGAGCGGCCGCGAAGATCTGCTGAAATGTATGGCAGATAACTTTGCCTGGATGATTGAAAACTATGGTCACATCCCGAATGGCAACCGTACTTACTATCTGAGTCGCTCACAGCCACCCGTTTTTGCCCTGATGGTGGAGCTGTTTGAAGAAGATGGCGTACGCGGCGCGCGTCGTTACCTTGATCATCTAAAAATGGAGTACGCGTTCTGGATGGATGGCGCCGATTCCCTGGTACTCAACCAGGCCTACCGCCACGTGATCAGAATGTCGGACGGCTCTCTACTTAACCGCTATTGGGACGATCGTGATACGCCACGCGATGAATCATGGCTTGAAGACGTCGAGACCGCCAAGCATTCGGGTCGCCCGCCCAATGAAGTGTATCGGGATTTACGCGCGGGCGCGGCTTCTGGCTGGGATTATTCATCGCGCTGGCTGCGCGACGCAGGCCGCCTTGCCAGCATACGCACCACGCAGTTCATCCCAATTGACCTGAACGCATTCCTCTACAAGCTGGAAAGCACTATCGCCAATATTTCCGCGCTGAAAGGTGACAAAGAAACGGAAGCGCTGTTTCGCCAGAGAGCCAGCGATCGTCGTGATGCGGTAAACCGCTATCTCTGGGACGATGAAAACGGCTGCTATCGCGATTACGACTGGCGGCGCGAACAAATGGCCCTGTTCTCTGCCGCCAGTATTGTGCCGCTGTATGTCGGTATGGCAACGCATGAACAAGCCGATCGGCTTGCTAACGCGGTTCGCAGTCGCCTGCTAACGCCCGGTGGCATTTTAGCCACAGAGCATGAAACCGGGGAACAATGGGATAAACCCAACGGCTGGGCGCCGCTGCAGTGGATGGCGATCCAGGGCTTCAAACTGTACGGTGACGACCATCTCGGGGATGAAATTGCCCGTAACTGGTTGAAAACGGTGAATCTCTTTTATCAGGAACACCACAAGCTTATCGAAAAATACCACATAGCCGACGCCGCGCCGCGTGAAGGCGGCGGCGGGGAATATCCGTTGCAGGACGGCTTTGGCTGGACCAATGGCGTGGTGCGCCGACTCATCGGTTTGTATGGCGAACCCTAGCGGCTGACGGTCTGAGTCATCAGGCTGTCAGTTAATTGCATCGTACAGCTCGGCGTGAATTTTCTGCCATTTCTTGTTCTCAGGGCTTGGCTGGGCGCGAACACGCAGCTCGGCCTGCTCAAGATCATATTGCTGACGCGCAACGACCGCAGGCACGGAACAAAAACTTTGCAGATAACTTTTATGCAGCGAAGTGAGCGATGCCCCATTCGACATCGCATGGCTGAGCGTAGTCATAAACTGTCGGCATGGTTTGCTTTCATCCATCTGCGAAGGGTAACGCAGCAGCAGTCTCAACACCTCAGTATTGCCCGCCGAAAATGCCTGCTCCGTCCACGCCAGCTTCCAGTCCATCCCGCCCTGCAGGAACAGTGACGTCACGCGGATGTCATTGCGATCGATAGCCGCCCGCATGTTAAAGGCATCCCAGGTGATGCCCATTCGGGTCACCGCCTCCCGTGCGCTGGGGGCATCGCGTCGCGGTTCCTCCTGCACAATTTCAACGGATTGTCCGGAAGACGCCTGTGGCGCTGGCGAAGTAAATAACCAGAACGCACCCAGCGAAATCGCCAGCACCATCACGCCGACCGCTACCCACAACATGCCGGAAATCAGCTGTTCACGTTCTTCCGCCGTGCGCTTGGCCCGCTTTTCCGGCGGATCAATACTGTCTGCGATTTCATGCTTATCGCCTCCCGCTTGCTCGTCTTTTTGCTTTGCTGTTTCCCAAAACTGGCGGACCATGGCCTCATCAGATTCCAGATACGACGCAGGATTAATGCGCGTACGCCGTTCTTCAAATGCCCGTTGCACAGGATGAGTTATCTGTCGGTACTGGTAGTCCAGCAACATCAGTTGTACCGACGTCAGCGGCTGCTGCGCGATAACGCAGTTACGAGCCAGGCGGCAATCATCCAAAAACATGCGTAGCGTGATGCGCGGCTCAACAAATGACATGAGCACTGAGGTATCGTTAAAAATCTGCGTAAAGTGGCGAACGAATAATTTCTTATCGACGACCATCAGCGCCAGCTCGCTAAACATCATACCGTCCAGCGCATCTCGTCCTTCGCCCAACTTTAGCCAGCGACGCAGACGTTCACCACCAAAGTGCTGTTTCAGAAAGCTGTTGAGAGGATGTTGATCCGGCCATACCCGTGCAATCAGAGATTTGAGGGTTAATTCTATTGCGCGAAGTTGACGCTGCGCCCGCATCTGAGCATCCGGCTCCACAGGTGCAATTTCGGTTTGATACTTCAGGATGGGCTGTTGCTGGCGTAATTGTTCCAGAGAAGCCACAAAGCGCAGCGCTGAAATCAGCTGGTTTTCACTGACGTCCTGGCCATTTTCATATTGGGGTACACTCTGTTGAAGATGACGTAGCCGCAGAGTGAACTGGCTCAATTGCGCATCATTCATCTGCAACCGTCTGGCGACAGCCCCCCAGCCGCCCAGATTCAGTCGTGCCTGATCCAGTTGCTCGAGAAACCACCGTGGGTCTTTGCCTTCTGCGGCATGTACGCCTAGCAGCAGTAATATTTCTACCGACGCCTGGCGGATAATCCCCAGACAATGTTCAAAGGGTGTACATGTCGCTTGTAACGCGCTATTGGTCATCATCTTCCCTAAAAGGACCCAAAACGTGCGGCCTCACCATGGTATGTAATTATCTTTTTTAAACGCAACATTGTGCCGATGTAGACTAGAACACATTCATATAGCAAATAAATAAGTTTTACAGTGACTTCCGCACAATCATTGAAAATTATTCTGGAGATAAGCCTGTGCCTGTACTGCAAACATCACGTCTGCTCTGCCGCCCACTGACAGAAAATGACTGGACGTTCTTCTTAACGCTACAGCAGAACCCAGATGTGATGCGCTTTGTCGCTGACGCACGTACTGAAGAGGAAATACGGACAGCCTTCGACTCCCGCCTGCCTGAATGGTATCCCGGCAGCCCACACTGGCTATGTCTGCTCCTGTGCGATAAGACATCGGGAGCACCGCTTGGCGTGACCGGATATATTCAGAATAACAATGAATGTGCCGAGGTTGGCTTTCTGCTCGCCCCACAGGCACAGGGTAAAGGTTATGGCGCTGAATCTCTGCATGCCGTGTGTGAATACGCTTTTGCCAGCGGCGGTCTGCGGCGGCTAACCGCCTGTGTCACCGCAGGAAACGAAGCCTCACGGCGTCTGTTGGAAAAGGTCGGGTTCATTCATGAAGGCACGCTACGCGCAAGCTACTGGATACATCAAACCTGGCACGATGACTGGATTTTTGGTCTGTTAAAACAGGAATATCAGCCGCCCACGGCATAGGTCGTTTTGCGGTAAATACTGGCTGTCAGGCAACTAGCGTAACGGCGTGTTTTTTTTAGAATAGGTCTCTTTGCACAGAGATGATTATGCCGCTGCGTTCGACGCATTTCACGCCCGCCTGTATTGCATTTATTAAGCAATGGCAGGGCCTGTCGCTGGAAAAGTATCAGGACAAAAAAGGCATCTGGGTCATTGGCTACGGGCACGAAATCTCCGCCAATGAATCCTTTGATACCCCAATTACAGTGATGCAGGCAGAAACATTACTGCTCGCAGATATGAGTATCTGCGAGGCATTCATCCATAAGGAAATGACGCAAATAAAAGACAGGTTTCAGCTGGAAGTATTAATTACGTGGATATTCAGCGTGGGAATTACCCAATTTTGCGCTAAAAATATCTGGCCAGTGTCTATTTCACAGCCAGAAACATTCTGGCTGTGAAATATGTTCCTAGTAAATGGTGTTGTTTAACATCATTGCCGCCTGCGTACGGTTTTTTACCTCCAGGCGCTGGTACAACGATTCAAGATGGGCTTTTACCGTTCCGGTACTGATATTTAACAGTCGACCTATTTGTTTATTAGATTCTCCGGCGGCCAGCATGGTCAAAATCTCCCGCTGACGTGCGCTGAGCAATCTGATATTTTGCCCACCGCTTTCGGTAGCGGTTATGTAGTCTCTGGGGATAAACATCATACCCATCGCGACGCTATTGAGGGCCAGCGTAAAGGTTTCCGCGTCAGAATCGCGCGGAACAATGGCCAGCACGTTCAGTTTAGTGACCTCTTGCAGCCATTTTTTACGGCAGTCCGTTGCGGTCACCAGCACCTTCACCATCGCAAAGCGCTCTGCTATCTGTTGCAGCAAGCTACAGCAGAACTCAGCATCAAGGTCGCCATCCAATATAACTAATGCCTCGGGTTTATCTTCCAGCATCAGCCAAAGTTCATCTGCCTGACTGACACCCTGAACATCCACTCCTGGAATACGTTGCTGCAAACTTACATTCATTCCATGAATAAATATTGACTGCCTGTCAAACATTACTACCTGCATTATTTATCTCCATCCGAATAGGATATTAGCCTTAACATGCGGAAGGGTATTACCCATAGGGTAAAATAAGAAGTCACCATTTGGCGGGGGGCCATTTTACCGATAGACGGAGAAGAAAGAAGCAGAAGTTATGAATAGTTACAGCTCAACCCGAAGGATCATACAAAGGAGCAAAAACAGGTTCGAAAATTAGGGAAAGTCTTAATATTCGACGCTCATGATGAGACAATGAATATTAATTAATATGATTTTATATTTTTAGCTAAAAATAAAATATCTACGACAATGGATAAATCTGTTACAAAATACAATCTAGCATTAAGTGCTTATTCAACGCATGCCGTGACCTATTGAATAAGCACCTTATGGGTTTACAGGAACATTCCGCCGGATACCTCGATACGCTGTGCCGTCATCCAGGCCAGTTCATCGCTAAGCAGCGCAGCAATGGCATCGCCGATATCATCCGGCAAACCAACGCGTCCCAGCGCCGTTTGCGATGCAATGTACGCATTCAATTGCGCATTATCCCGCACATTTCCGCCGCTAAAATCCGTTTCTATTGCGCCTGGCGCAATAATATTCGCCGTTATGCCGCGCTCTCCCAGCTCTTTTGCCTGATAACGGGTTAACACTTCCATCGCACCTTTCATGGCTGCGTATGCGCTGTAACCCGGTAGCGCAAAGCGGGCAAGCCCGGTCGAGACATTGAGGATGCGACCACCTTTATTCATCAGCGGTAGCAGGCTCTGCGTCAGGAAAAAGGGGCCCTTAAAATGGATGTTCAAAAGTTGGTCAAATTGCGCTTCAGTAAATGCCGGATACGGTGCGTTAATGCCGATCCCGGCATTGTTCAATAAATAATCAAATGAGTTACTTTGCCACTGCGTTTGTAACGTTCCCTGCACCTGTTGAACAAACTGAGGGAATGTAGAAATATCACCGACATTCAACGGTAATGCCGCCGCTTTACCGCCAGATTGGCGTATTTCATCCACAACCTGCTGCGCTTCTTTTTCATTGCTGTTCCACGTCAGGATAATACCGATTCCTTTACTCGCCAGCTTCAGCGCCGCGTTTTTACCGAGTCCACGGCCGCCGCCAGTCACCAATGCGATACGTTGCGTCATAAGAAACCTCATTTCAGGTGTTGTGAAGATTGAGACAAAGCTTATTAGGTGATAGAAGAACAATAAATACTGCTAACTACGCATTACTGTTTCATTTAGAACAACAATAGGGCATGAGAATGGATAAAATTCACGCAATGCAGTTGTTCATCCGCGTCGCAGAACTGGAGAGCTTTTCGCGTGCCGCAGACACCCTCGGACTTCCTAAAGGTAGCGTATCGCGCCAGATCCAGGCTCTGGAAAATCATCTGGGCACGCAGTTGTTGCACCGCACAACACGCCGCGTTCAGCTCACGCAAGACGGCATGATCTATTACGAACGCGCGAAAGATCTGTTGAGTAATCTGGATGAGCTGGATGGGCTGTTCCATCACGATCCGTCCAGCATCAGCGGCAAGCTGCGCGTTGATATGCCGGTCGGTGTAGCAAGAAACCTGGTGATGCCCCGCTTACCGAGCTTTTTGCATCAGTATCCGGGCCTGGAACTCGAACTCAGCAGCAGCGACCGCCTGGTGGATTTGATCCGCGAAGGTTTCGACTGTGTGGTACGCGTAGGTACGCTGAAAGATTCAGGGCTGATTGCCCGCCCGCTGGGGAAACTCACGCAGATTAACTGCGCCAGCCCGCAATACCTCGCCCGCTTTGGTTACCCGGAAAGCCTGGAGGATCTTGCCTCGCATGCAGTGGTGCATTACTCGGTCAATTTGGGAACGCGTGCGCAAGGTTTCGAAGTGGCGACAGAAAACGGCACGCAATGGGTTAAAACCGGCGGCATGCTAACGGTAAACAGTACCGAAACCTATCACGCGGCATGCCTTGCCGGTCTGGGCATTATTCAGGTGCCGCGCGTTGGCGTGCGTGATGCCCTGCGCGCCGGTACGCTGGTTGAAGTGTTGCCGCAATATCGCGCCGAGCCAATGCCAGTCTCTTTGCTTTATCCGCATCGGCGCAACCTCTCCCGCCGGGTACATCTGTTTATGGAATGGCTGACTGGCGTGATGAAAGACTATGTGGATTAGTCCATTTTTCAGGATGCGCCCCTGAGCAGGCTATAATGTCATGAGTGAACAAAATAAGGACAACCGATCGGATGACGCAGGAACAAGACGCAAAACACCCTACGCCAGAACATAAACCAGCCTCCGCCGCGCCGGAGAAAAACGCTAAAGCGAACCAGGCGCTGAAAACCGCGCTGACCTTCGCCGATAAAATTCAACGCCAGCCCATCATCGCCCATCTTATTCGTGCCGCAGAGCGGTTTAACGATCGTATGGGAAATCAGTTTGGTGCCGCCATTACCTACTTCTCGTTTCTGTCGATGATCCCAATCCTGATGGTGTCGTTTGCCGCCGCGGGTTTTATTCTCGCTTCGCACCCTACGCTGTTGCAGGATATCTTCAGCAAGATTCTGCTGAACGTCAGCGATCCGACGCTCGCCTCTACGCTGAAAAACACCATCAATACCGCCGTTCAGCAGCGTACGACCGTAGGTTTGGTTGGGCTGGGTATCGCGCTCTATTCCGGCATTAACTGGATGGGGAACCTGCGCGAAGCGATTCGTGCCCAGTCGCGGGATGTTTGGGAACGTACGCCGCAGGATCAGGAAAAAATTTGGGTCAAATATCTGCGTGATTTTGTTTCCTTGATTGGCTTACTGGTTGCGCTGATTGTTACTCTGTCCATTACCTCTATCGCCGGTTCCGCCCAGCAGATGATTATCTCTGCGCTGTATCTCGACGGTATCGAATGGCTGAAGCCCGCCTGGCGACTGATCGGCCTGACCATCTCTATTTTCGCCAACTACCTGCTGTTCTTCTGGATTTTTTGGCGGCTACCGCGTCACCGACCGCGTAAGAAAGCGCTCATACGCGGTACCTTTATCGCGGCGCTGGGGTTTGAAGTCATCAAAATGATCATGACGTATACGCTGCCATCACTGGTGCAGTCGCCGTCGGGCGCGGCATTTGGTTCCGTGCTTGGACTGATGGCGTTCTTCTACTTTTTCGCTCGTCTGACCCTGTTTTGCGCAGCCTGGATTGCCACGGCGGAATACAAAGACGACCCGCGTATGCCGGGGAAAACACACCGCTAATCTTTGTTAACTGGCCGGATGGGGCTGCGCTAATCTGGCCTACGGGAGACTTTTGTAGGCCGGATAAGCGTAGCCCCATCCGGCAATTATAATGCCGCCCGCTCTCACTGATTTAGTGAATAAATCCAACCCGTAACTTTTATTTAACCAAAAACCAGTTTTATCATCCAAGTTTTAAATTGTGTGAAGCATTTCATGGAAGTGAAATCTCAAGCCTAAAAATTATCCCCTTTTTGCTCTGTTTTTGACCAATCTCAAAGTTTGTTACAGATTGAAATGTCTCTTTTGCTGTGCGTAATATGACCTTTCGTTCGGCCAAAAATAAGAAAATATTATGCAAGCAACAGCCACAACACTCGACAACGAACAGGAACACACCCCGGTCAACTCGCGCAATAAAGTTGTCGTCGCCTCGCTCATTGGCACCGCCATTGAGTTCTTCGACTTCTATATTTACGCCACCGCCGCGGTGATCGTGTTCCCGCATATCTTCTTCCCGCAGGGGGATCCGACCGCGGCTACGCTACAGTCCCTCGCCACTTTTGCTATCGCCTTTGTGGCCCGACCAATCGGTTCCGCGGTGTTCGGACATTTCGGCGATCGCGTCGGCCGTAAAGTCACGCTGGTTGCTTCACTGCTTACCATGGGGATCTCGACAGTCGTCATTGGTCTGCTGCCGGGCTATGAAACTATCGGCATTTTCGCCCCACTGCTGCTGGCGCTGGCGCGTTTTGGCCAGGGTTTAGGTCTGGGCGGTGAATGGGGCGGCGCAGCGTTGCTGGCGACGGAAAACGCACCACCGCGCAAACGCGCGCTGTACGGATCATTTCCGCAGTTGGGCGCGCCTATCGGTTTCTTCTTCGCCAACGGTACCTTTCTGCTGCTCTCCTGGCTGCTGACCGACGAACAGTTCATGAGCTGGGGCTGGCGCGTACCGTTCATCTTCTCCGCGGTGCTGGTGATTATCGGTCTGTACGTCCGCGTTTCATTGCATGAATCCCCGGTTTTCGCCAAAGTAGCCGCGGCGAAAAAACAGGTGAAAATCCCGCTGGGTACTCTACTGACAAAACATGTTCGCGTGACGATCCTCGGCACGTTCATCATGCTGGCGACCTATACGCTGTTCTATATCATGACCGTCTATTCGATGACGTTCAGTACCGCCGCAGCGCCTGTAGGGCTTGGCCTGCCGCGTAATGAAGTGTTGTGGATGCTGATGATGGCGGTCATTGGTTTTGGCGTCATGGTGCCGGTGGCGGGCCTGCTGGCCGATGCGTTTGGTCGCCGCAAGAGCATGCTCATCATCACCACGCTGATCATTCTGTTTGCGCTGTTTGCCTTTAAACCGCTGCTCGGCTCTGGCAATCCGGTGCTGGTGTTCGCCTTCCTGTTGCTGGGCTTAAGCCTGATGGGTCTGACATTTGGCCCGATGGGCGCACTGCTGCCGGAGCTGTTCCCGACCGAAGTGCGCTACACGGGGGCGTCGTTCTCGTACAACGTTTCGTCGATTCTCGGCGCATCGGTTGCCCCATACATCGCTGCATGGTTGCAGGCGAATTATGGTCTGGCGGCTGTTGGTACGTATCTGGCATCGATGGCGGCATTGACGCTGATTGCACTGCTGTTGACCCACGAAACCCGCCATCAGTCGTTGTAATTCTTTTGCCGGATGCGGCATAACCACCTTATCCGGCCTGGGTTGAGCATGAAATCCAGGCCGGATAAACATCCGGCCAGACATCACTTCTTCATCTGTGACAGGATCGTCCGGCACTGATTCGCGTCACCCTCTGACGGCGAAATCAGCGCCAACAAGGCCGCCGCAGGAGTGACTAACGTGGCTAATGCGGCAGCAACCGCACCGCGCGCAATCAGCGGTCCGGCCTTCACGCCAGCCTGCGGATTCTTAAATGTGCCGCGAACATACAGCGGCGAACGCA
Organism: Citrobacter sp. Cpo074; assembly: GCF_030332745.1. NCBI lineage: Bacteria > Pseudomonadati > Pseudomonadota > Gammaproteobacteria > Enterobacterales > Enterobacteriaceae > Citrobacter > Citrobacter sp. Cpo074. The sequence continues at coordinate 626,072 of NZ_JAOWHG010000034.1, read as the reverse complement.
GAGTAATAATACGAATCCCTTTGCTCTCCGGATCGATGGTTAAATCCAGTTGCTCCGACGCAAAGCTTGCCGTACCAGTGACATTGATGACTGCGTTTTCCGTGTCGAAAGCAAAAATCTGCGGACGCGCCACGCCGTTAACAATATCCAGATTCGCCGCCGCGCAGTTCACCCGCACTTCGTCATCACCAAATATCTGCCCGACAAGATAGTTCCCCAGATTCAAGCCCACAATTTCCATCAGATTCCGGCTGATCAAGCCGTCATTCATCAGCAGTTTCAGGTTGCCATTGCTGTTACCCAGCAGCGCCGCTACCGAGTTTCCACTTCCGCTAAACCGGGCGTCCCCGTTCATTTCACCGAGCGTTTTCTGCATCAGTTCCACATCGGGCATCAGCGCTTTTAGCTTCAGCCGCCGCGCCTGAATATCCGCCTGCCCCCGCATCGGCTTTTTATCCCCTTCCAGATGGATGCTGGAGACAATGCTGCCTCCCGCAAGACCAAATTTCAGCGGTTGCAGGCGCAGGTCAGCATTTTTCAGGATGATATGAGTGGAGAGATCGCTGATCGGCAGGCTACTGCCATGCTCAATACGCCGTCCTTTGAAACGCACGTCAGCGTCCATCACGTTCCATTTATCGGTTTCAAAACGGTCATACGGCAAGACCTTGTCCGCTGGCTGAACGCTCTTCTCACCTTTGCGCTGTTCAGATTGTTTTGCCCGTTCCGCCCCTTTGCCTGAATCCACCCCGATCAGCGGCCCCAAATCGGCCAGCCTCAGCTGGCGTGATTCCACATCGCCCTTCAGCATGGGTCGCGGTTTACCGGTGGTGTAGGCCAGCGTTCCGTGAATATCGCTGTCGCCAATGCGGCCATTGAAATCGCGATAATCAAAAACAGAGGATTTTTCCGGGTCAATTTTCGCCACCAGACGTCCGTCGGTTTCAAACGGCGGCGTATCCGGGAGCAGTACGCCGGTCAAATCGTACAAATCCCCTAGCGAATCTCCCGAGAATTTAAGCCGCAGATCCGCCCCGCCCATATTCATCGGATCGTTTATCGTGCCGATAAACGCTACGCGCGTATTGCCCGAACGGAAATCAGCCTGAATCGGGAAAGGCGTATCTTCGCCACGCAGCGCCAGCATTCCGCCTATTTTTCCGCTACCGCTTAGCGGTTCGCCGTTATATCGTCCTTGCGCTTTCAGCCCAAACACGTAGTCCTCGACACGGGCGTTGCTCTCTTTACCTTTTGCGCCGGTCACTTCGCTAAAGGGTAACGGTTTACCCAGCGGATCGACCAGGATCTCAATCTCCGACTTCGTCACCTTATCGTTAATAGCGATACGTCCCTGGTCGAACAGAATGTTATCCAGCCGGAAAGACCATGCGGATGGCGGCGCATCAGGATCGCGGTTTTCGTCCCCAGCTAAGTTAAAGGTCCAGTTATTGTTTTTCTCCGACAGGCGGATCAGCCGCGCATCGGGTTTGACCAGCTTGACCCACGGGAGCCAGACGGTTTTTGTCAGCAGTGCCAGCGGGGCGAGCGTAGCTTCAACGCGCGGGAGATGCACCATGGTGACGTCGGGAATGTCCGGCGGGTTGCCGAGGATGATATCTTCAGCATGAACATGCGGCCACGGAACCCAGCTACGCCAGCCAGTTTCCTGCTTCTGGCGTTCCCAAACCACGCCCAGGTCACCCCGTATAGCAAAGGGCCGGTTGAGTTCTGTAGAGACTTTCTGGTTGATGGTCGGTTTGAGCCGGTTCCAGTCAAATGTCGCAATCACAATGATGAGTACGACGATCAACAACAAGAAAACCCCTATTACTGATATGGTTATTTTACCTGTTTTCGTCATGTCTAACCTCCTTACTTCCTTCCTTGCCTGTCCTAAAGATAGTCCAGCAGGATGAAAAGGAGGTGCACTACGCCCTCATCAAAGCGACAGGATCACCTCTTCAAGCGTATCCAGAGGCACTGGACGAGAGAGAAAATAGCCTTGCGCAGCGAAAGCCGGTGAGTTTTGCACATCGCGCCACTCTTCCAGCGTTTCAACACCTTCGACAATGACACCGCGGCAATAGCGGTTCATGAGCTGTAATAGTAGTGTGAAGAGATTACGTCCCTCCGGCGTCTTGCGCAGCATGACGAACAGATCCCGCGCCACTTTGATATAGTCATAACTCACTTCACTAAGCGCCGAGAAGTTCGCCATTCCGGTACCAAAGTCATCCAGCCAGAGCGGGCCGAACTCGCACATTGAGGCGAACGACGACCCCTTCGGCAAGCGGATATGTTCCACCAGCTCAAAACGCAGCCACGGCAGGCCTTCAATGATTTTCAGGATTTCGGGATCCTGACGCATCGCAATGAGTGTTGGCCCATCGACATTCACTGAAGCCAGCAGGTTGTTGGCTCTGAAAAAGCCCCCTTTCAGCTCAAGCTGCAGAAGTTGCTCTTTCACTACATCAACACGATGCCGTACAGCCACTTCAGCAAAATAGCGGTCTGGTGCAATACGTTGGGAAGGGTTATCAGGATGGCTCACGACGGTCAGCAGTTCAACGGCCATCAGCCGTCCGTTGGTCTGGTAAATTGGCTGGTAGGTGTAAGCACGCTCGCACTGCAGCCAATAGCGTCTTTCCAGCAAGCTTTCAATACTCGCATCGGGCGTAATGAGCTGCTGGGTAACCTGCTTTATCATCTGAGATGTCCTGTAAATAAGAGTGTGACTGACCGGACTCGTCAAAGGTTATCGGCGCTCAGACGAAGAACTTTACGTTCAGCTGTGCGCAAAAATAAAAACTAAGTGGCAAAAACAACGCAGAACACGTGCTGGCTCAAAAAAATAATGGAACGATGTTTTAATATAGTTGACCACTTAACACCCACAGCGCACACTAACGCTAATTTTTTTCAGAGCAGGTTACGACTATGTCCAGAAAGATTGCCGTGATTGGCGAATGCATGATTGAGCTGTCACAGAAAGGCGCTGACGTTCAGCGCGGATTCGGTGGCGACACGTTGAATACATCCGTTTATATCGCCCGTCAGGTCGATGCGGCGGCACTTTCCGTACACTATGTGACTGCACTGGGTACCGACAGTTTTAGCCAACAAATGCTGGAGTCCTGGCAGGGTGAAAACGTAGACACTTCATTAACCCAGCGCATGGAAAACCGCCTGCCAGGTCTCTACTACATTGAGACCGACAGCACTGGCGAGCGCACCTTCTATTACTGGCGTAATGAAGCCGCCGCAAAATTCTGGCTGGAGAGCGAGCAGTCTGCCGCGGTTTGCGAAGAGCTGGCGACATTTGACTACTTGTATCTGAGCGGAATCAGCCTGGCGATTTTAAGCCCGGCAAGCCGTGACAAGCTGCTGTCATTGCTGCGTGAATGCCGTGCCAACGGCGGAAAGGTCATTTTTGACAATAACTACCGCCCACGTCTGTGGAGCAGCAAAGAAGAAACCCAGCAGGTGTATCAGCAGATGTTGGAATGCACCAATATCGCATTCCTGACGCTGGACGATGAAGACGCACTGTGGGGTGAAAAACCCGTTGCCGAGGTGATTGCCCGTACTCACGCAGCTGGCGTTCAGGAAGTGGTTGTGAAGCGTGGCGCAGACTCTTGCCTGGTTTCAATTGCAGGCGAAGAACTGATCGACGTTCCGGCCGTTAAATTGCCGAAAGAGAAAGTGATCGATACCACTGCGGCCGGAGACTCCTTCAGCGCCGGGTATCTGGCGGTCCGTCTGACCGGTGGCGATGCCGCCGAAGCCGCAAAACGCGGCCACCTGACGGCAAGCACCGTCATTCAGCATCGTGGGGCGATTATCCCCCGCGACGCCATGCCGCAATAATTTATTGTTCCTGTAGGCCGGATAAGGCGTTAACGCCGCATCCGGCACTGGGTAAGCCGGGAGCGCTTCACTTGCCCGGCTTACAGGTTACGATACCCTTTACTGTACAGGCGGGATATCCGTCACTTCAGGGTGTGATTCATCCGTTTCAACAGACGTTGCCGCTGCGGTAACGGGCGCCATAATGCTATCCCACGTCGCCTGCAGATCCTTCATATTGAATTCAGGTTCACCCTTCGGCTGCAGCAGAATTAACGCCATATCTTGCGACAGCTGCTGACGCAGGTCCTGATTCAGCATCTCAACGCTCAGGCTGTTGAGGAAGCTCTGGCGTAAACGCTGGTACTGTTCAGGCGCAATATCCACCACCTGATTTTGCAGCGAGCGCAAACGCTGGCTGATCAAAATATCGGTATCGGTACGACCATAGGTGGCAAACAGCTTCTGCAGTTCCAGATTCTTTTGCGCTACCAGCGCATTGAACTCTTCTTCCGGCAGTCCCTTATCACGCACTTTCGCCAGCTCACGCGCAACCGTACCCAGATTGGCGTTCAGCTTATCGTTCGGCGACTCAACGTTAATCGCGCACTGCGCGCGCAGGAACAGCACCCGGCAGTCAAATCCGAGGCCAATGTCTTTGGCATTGTTTTTGGTTAGCTCTTGCTGAATGTGCCAGAACAGCGCCTCACGAGCTAAATCAGCGCGCCAGTAACGTAACAGCGCGGCAGATTCACGGATCGGCTGCCACGGCGTATCCCACATAATAGACAGGCGATCCTGGCGTACCGCATCGGTCATAATACTCACGGCTTCAGCTCGCAGCGGAGAGAGCGTGGGAACCGGTGCAGGCGTTTCGCGTTTTCCTTTTAACTCGCCAAAGGTTTTATTGATTTGCTCAGCTACGCTGCGTGCATCAACGTTACCGACGATGATCAGCGTCATCGCGTCCGGGGTATACCATTTTTGGTAGAAAGACTGAATTTTCGACGCGTCTACCGGCGTTTTCAGCGGATCGGCGGGATCGTGCCCCAACAGGGTCGATCCCTTCAGACGGTAACGCCACCACCCTTCTTTGGTATCTGACGGCCAGGTTGCAACCATGTCTTCGCTATTCAGCGCATGATTGACCGTTTCAGAGGTGATGCTCAGTTTACCGGAGATATTTGCCAGATAAGAAAGTGACTCTTTCAGTAGGTCGTTACGGCTGTTAGGCAGACTGAGGTTATACAGCGTGGAATCATAGGAAACGATAACCGGCGGCATGGGACGTTTGGGATCGAACCCCTGCTGCCACAGTGAACGGGCTTGCGTGGCATCGAGGCCACCGCTTTGCGTCAGCGCGATACGCGGGATCGCATGGCTGAAACCACTCTGTTGCGCACTTTCGGTGAGTGAACCGGTATTGACCAGCAGGCGAACCTCAATACGGTCGCTCGGACGCTGGGGAGTGGCTAACACTTGCCACTGTAAACCATTTGCCAGCGTGCCCTGTTGCCACGCTGGATCAGGCTGGAGCGCATCTGCCTGCACATAGCCGGCAGTGGCCATCATCAGCAAGCCGCCCGCTAAAAGTCGAATTTTTGTGCCCTGCATGTGAACCCCTGATCAACTATCCTGGAAATAAAAAGACAGCCCTCGAAAGGACTCTCTGAATATGACGTTAAAAACACTTCGTGTTAGACCGCGAGAACATAAAAATGTCACGGAAGAAGTGAAAAAATCCCGAGCCGCCGAATCGACGGTTTCAGGCACAGGGGGTAATTATGCGCAAACGCCCGCAGTCCTGGAAGGGACTACGGGCATAAGTGACGAGATTAAGAGGATAAATCGTGCGTTTTGCCATCCGGCGCACGATTATTCAGCGTGTCATCCAGCTTTTTGGTATCCAATTCTTTCACCCATTTAGCCACAACGACAGTTGCAACACCGTTACCAATCAGGTTGGTCAGCGCACGGGCTTCAGACATGAAGCGGTCAATACCAAGAATCAGTGCCAGGCCAGCAACCGGTAAATGACCCACCGCAGAGATAGTCGCGGCCAGAACAATGAAGCCACTCCCGGTCACACCCGCTGCACCTTTTGAGGAGAGCAGGAGCACCACCAACAGGGTTATCTGATGGAAGATATCCATGTGGCTGTTGGTCGCCTGAGCGATAAACACCGCCGCCATAGTCAGATAGATTGATGTCCCATCAAGGTTAAACGAGTAGCCCGTGGGTATAACCAATCCGACAACCGACTTCCGACAGCCCAGTTTTTCCATCTTATCGAGCATACGCGGCAGCGCAGACTCGGAAGAAGAAGTACCCAGAACGATCAGCAGCTCTTCACGGATATAGCGGATGAATTTAAAGATACTGAAGCCGGTTGCGCGCGCAATTGAACCCAGCACCAGCACCACAAACAGAATACAGGTGATGTAGAAGCAGATGATTAGCTGACCCAGTTGCACCAGCGTTCCGACGCCATATTTACCGATGGTAAAGGCCATAGCACCGAAAGCACCGATAGGCGCCAGGCGCATGATCATATTGATGATGCCGAAAATAACCTGCGAGAAACTTTCAATCACGTTGAAAATCATCTGGCCCTTGCTGCCCAGACGATGCAGCGCAAAACCAAACATTACTGCAAACAGCAATACCTGCAGGATGTTACCGCTGGCAAACGCGCCAATGACGCTCGCCGGGATAATATCCATCAGGAAACCTACGATCCCCTGGTCTTTTGCCTGTTCGGCGTAAATCGCAACCGCTTTGGCATCCAGCGTCGCCGGATCGACGTTCATCCCGGCACCGGGTTGCACCACGTTAACAATGATAAGACCGATGATCAGCGCAATCGTACTGACCACTTCAAAATAAAGCAGTGCAACCGCACCGGTGCGGCCAACAGCTTTCATACTTTCCATGCCTGCAATGCCGGTAACGACAGTACAGAAGATGACAGGTGCGATGACCATCTTGATGAGCTTAACGAAGGCATCACCAAGCGGTTTCATTTGGGCGCCTAATTCAGGGTAGTAATGGCCAAGGAGAATACCAATGGCAATCGCTGTCAGGACCTGAAAGTAAAGGCTTTTGAATATAGAGGTTTTCATAGGGTGTCCTTAAAGTAAAAACCACAGGTCTTGTAAGGTTTTGTTTAACCTGCGGCCTTAAAGTAACACCCACACAACTTGACAGAAATGTACCTGGATCATAATTGATACAAAAATGTTAAAAATTTTGAGCTGGCTCGCACAAGCGAGACCTTTTTTAACTTTTGTAATCAGCGCTTTCCGGCGCCAGATAACGTTCTTCGAAGATATTTGCCGGAACCGGTCGGGCAAACAGGAACCCTTGTGCCACTTCCACCCCGGCTTGTGATAGCCATTCACGCTGCGCTTCGGTTTCGACACCTTCGGCGATCATCTGCAAATTAAGGCTGTGGGCCAACTGAATGATGGCGGAGATCATGCTGCAATCCTCAGGTACTCCGTCGACAAACATCTTATCGATTTTGAGGACATCCACCGGTAGCGACTTCATGTGCTGCAGCTGTCGCAGGCCCGCATACCCCATGCCAAAGTCATCCAGTGCGATACGTACTCCCGCATTACGCAATGGGCGCAAAATGGCCACCGCGGCGTGGGGATCATCGATATGCCGGCTTTCAGTCACTTCCAGGATCAACGTACCAGGCTTGATGCGATAGCGGTTTAACAACTCCAGCAGGTCCGAGACCATACTCGGGTGCATCAGCTGTAGTGCGGACAAATTCACCGACAGCGGCAGCATCAGACCCCGTTCCTGCCACGCTGACAGCTGGCGGCACGTCTCTTCCAGCACCCAGTAACCAACCGTCACCATCAGGCCGCAGGACTCAATCCTGTCGATTAACCCTTCGGGCAACTCCCAGCTTCCGTCCGGCTGCTGCATCCGCAATAATGCTTCTGCGCTCAATACCTTACCGCTGGACATTTCCACCTGCGGCTGCATCCAAAGCGCGAACTGACGATTATCCAGCGCGGTAAGAATATCGTTCTCTTCCGTCAAACGCTGCTGGGCCTCTTCCATCTGTAACGGATCAAAGAACTGAATTTGATTTTTACCCTTATGGCGCGAGGTTAACACGGCCGACAGGGCGCGGCGGTAAAGCTGTTCTGCGGTCAAATCACCATAGAACATTGCTACCCCAATGTTGCAGGTAGGACGCAGTTGAATACCCTGAATAGGTAATCGCTCGTTAACGATAGTGAGTACTTGCTGACCTAGAGTAATAGCGTGCCAGGGTTCTTTTACACCATGGGCGATGATGGCGAAGTCATAGCCACTCACTTGGGAAAGCACCATCCTGGGGGCTAATACCGACTTGAGTTTTTCGACCAGCGTAAGCAGCAGGATTTCCCGCTGAGTTTCGGTTAACACCCCCGCGGTGTCACGAAGGGTTTCGCAGGTGACAATCATCAGCGCCGTCGTCTGCTGGCGGGTAACAACCTGCTCCAGCAGCCCCATTAAAAACGACTTATTGGGCAGTTCGGAAACCGGGAAACGCATTGCAAAGTCGCTTTGCTCTTCGCTATGTCGCTGAATCAACTGCTGATTAAGATTGTAGCTACGCACCAGCATACCAATCTCATCATCCTGATGTAGACGCGGCAATGCCAGTTGATAGCCAATCAGATCCTGCTGTTGGATGTCGTTCAGCTCACGGGCAATTTTACGTAAGGGGTGCACAATCAAGCGGTTAATGCACCAGGAGATGGCGACGGTCAGTATTAACGACAAAAGTAAGTAAATGGTCACTAACGTCGAGAGCGTACTCATCACGAATTTGTACATGCGGTACGAATCCGCCTGCAGTACCAGATACGCCAGCGGTTGCGGGTTAGCTGAACGCTCAAGAGAATAGATCGGCAGCGAAATTTGTACCGGAAGCTCAAACAGGCGAGTCACCGTAACAGGAACGGGGCGTTCAGGGATAAAGCTCATCCGCAACGCCTGAAACTGATTGGGCAGCACCACATCGGCGCGACTTACCACGCCCGCTGGCCGAATACTTTTTAAAATGGCTTCCGCTTCGGGAATATCCCCTTTCAGGATAGTGTCCGACAGAGGCTCACGGACGGAGCGAGCGATACTTTCCAGTTGCGTAGCCGTGTTATAGCGGTTTTGCTGGACCAGATGGAACAACAAAACGGTGCAAAAAATAAAAACGAACACCATAACAACGGCCGCAACCATTGCCATCTGCTTAATTGTTAACGAGCGACTGACACGCAAACTGACTCTCCACGGATAGACGAAACTGCCGTCAGAGTATACCCGATCGTAGCGGTATTAAGAGAGGCGGTATCTGAAAACTTCCCAGCGTGCATTATCGCGACAGGATAGGCACCTGGCGACGAGATTTATCTGCATTTAAGCCGAAAAAGGCCGCAAGGTCGCCCCTGCGGCCTGGTTCGGGCGCATGTTGCCATCACGGCAGGCAGACGCCTACAAAGCGCATTACTTTCTGTTACGCAGCCAGCTCACAATCAGGCTGGCAATGGTGCCAGCGATGATTGGAGCCGCTAAATCGTGCCAGAAGGCCACGCCTAACTGTGCGAGCGTCATATAGCCGCCTGTGTTGCAATGGCAACTGTTCACGGCTATCCTTGAGTTGTTCAGGTTCAAGTCAGCCCCCGTTTTGTTGCCAGGTTTATACCGAACAACGTGCGGGGGTTTTCTCTTTCCAGCAACCGATGCCGCCGGGGATCAAGCCCCCGCAACATTGCGCCTCACCGGGAATTCCCGGCTTGCCGCTGATTCTACGGCAGCCCACTTGCCATATCACTGCGCAATATTGCGCTCTGCGTAGCGCCTCGCAATTCACCCATTTTCTTACCAGCACGCTGGAAAGATTCTTTCCAGTTGGCAACATTCCTGCCGACCATTAGTTCAGACAAAAACATAACACATTGATATCTATCAGTTCATTTTCTGGCACAGCGATTGCTATTTGACTGTGAGCTGTTCTGTTCCGAATTAAAGGAGATATCATGTCTGACTGTCGTACTTACGGATTCAACACCCAGATCGTTCACGCGGGGCAACAACCCGACCCTTCAACTGGCGCGCTTAGTACGCCTATTTTCCAGACCTCAACGTTTGTTTTTGACAGCGCCGAACAAGGTGCCGCCCGCTTTGCGCTCGAAGAGTCCGGGTACATTTACACCCGCTTGGGTAACCCCACCACCGATGCGCTGGAGAAAAAGCTGGCTGTACTGGAAAGAGGTGAAGCCGGGTTGGCAACCGCGTCCGGTATTTCTGCTATCACCACAACGCTGTTGACGCTTTGCCAGCAGGGTGACCATATCGTTTCCGCCAGCGCGATTTACGGCTGCACCCACGCGTTTTTGTCGCACAGCATGCCTAAGTTTGGGATTAACGTCAGCTTTGTCGACGCGGCAAAGCCTGAAGAAATCCGCGCCGCCATGCGACCAGAAACCAAAGTTGTGTATATCGAAACGCCCGCCAACCCAACGCTGTCGCTGGTCGACATTGAAACGGTTGCCGGTATCGCCCATCAACAGGGCGCATTGCTGGTGGTGGATAACACCTTTATGTCGCCGTACTGTCAGCAGCCTTTGCAACTGGGCGCGGATATTGTGGTTCACAGCGTCACCAAATATATCAACGGTCACGGGGATGTGATTGGCGGCATCATTGTTGGTAAGCAGGAGTTTATCGACCAGGCGCGGTTTGTAGGCCTGAAAGATATCACCGGCGGCTGCATGAGTCCTTTCAATGCGTGGTTAACACTGCGCGGCGTTAAAACGCTGGGCATTCGTATGGAACGCCACTGTGAAAATGCGCTGAAAATCGCCCGCTTCCTCGAAGGGCATCCATCTATTACTCGGGTGTATTATCCTGGCCTGACTTCGCATCCGCAGTATGAGCTGGGCCAGCGGCAAATGAGCCTGCCAGGTGGAATTATCAGCTTCGAAATCGCCGGCGGCCTCGAGGCTGGTAGGCGGATGATCAATTCTGTAGAATTGTGCCTCCTCGCGGTCAGTCTCGGTGATACCGAAACCCTCATTCAGCACCCAGCGTCTATGACACATTCGCCCGTTGCACCTGAGGAACGGCTCAAAGCAGGTATTACCGACGGGCTTATCCGTCTTTCTGTGGGTCTTGAAGATCCAGAAGATATTATTAACGACCTTGAACACGCCATCAGAAAGGCAACATTCTGACCAATATGGCCTGAACCGACGTCGTTCGGTTCAGGTTGTTGAGAATCAAGGCACAACAGTCTGGCAATACACGCGATCCTCTTTCGGGGAGAACGTGTATTTTGGGCAGGGGGTTCTATGCAGGACAACACATTACAATTAAGCAACAATACAGCAACCGCCGTACCATTCTCAAAAAAAATACCGTTTACGAAATACGATTTTGGCTGGGTATTACTGTGTATCGGCATGGCCATTGGTGCCGGAACGGTACTAATGCCGGTACAAATTGGCTTAACAGGCATTTGGGTATTTATCGTTGCCTTTATTATTGCTTATCCGGCAACTTATATTGTGCAGGATATTTATTTAAAAACATTATCAGAAAGCGAAACCTGCAATGACTACACTGATATTATAAGTCATTACCTGGGAAAAAACTGGGGCGTATTTCTTGGCGTCATCTATTTTCTGATGATTATTCACGGCATATTTATTTATTCCTTATCCGTGGTTTTTGACAGCGCCTCATATATTAAAACCTTCGGCTTGACCGAGGCCGATCTTTCGCAGTCGATAATCTATAAAGTGGCCATTTTTGCCGTGCTGGTCGCCATTGCTTCCGGGGGAGAAAAGCTGCTGTTCAAAATCTCCGGCCCGATGGTGGTGGTCAAAGTGGGTATCATCATCGTATTTGGTTTTGCGATGGTTCCGCACTGGAACTTCGCTAATATCAGCGCCTTCCCTGAAGCATCGGTCTTCTTTCGTGATGTACTGCTAACCATCCCGTTCTGCTTCTTCTCAGCGGTGTTTATTCAGGTGTTGAACCCAATGAACATCGCCTACCGCAAACGGGTGGCGGACCGGGTGCTGGCTACGCGTATGGCAATCCGTACGCATCGCATCAGTTACATTACTCTGATTGCTGTCATTCTGTTTTTCTCCTTCTCTTTTACCTTTTCCATTAGCCATGAAGAGGCCGTTTCGGCTTTCGAACAAAATATTTCAGCACTGGCGCTGGCGGCTCAGGTCATTCCTGGGCAGATTATTCATATCACCTCAACGGTATTAAATATCTTCGCCGTATTAACCGCGTTCTTTGGTATTTATCTGGGATTCCACGAAGCGATCAAAGGTATTATTCTCAACGTTCTGAGCCGCGTCATTGACATTGAGAAAATTAATCCGTTGGTGCTTACGCTGGGTATTTGCACCTTTATTGTTATCACCCTGGTCATTTGGGTGTCATTTCGCGTATCGGTACTGGTGTTCTTCCAGCTAGGTAGTCCGCTTTACGGGATTGTGTCGTGTATTATTCCGTTCTTCCTGATCTATAAAGTAACGCAACTGGAAAAACTGCGCGGACTGAAAACCTGGTTGATCCTGCTGTACGGAATTCTGCTGTGCCTGTCGCCCTTATTGAAGCTGATTGAATAACCCACGTATATCGCGCCGTCATACGCTGGCGGCGCTTAACTCACACTCTCCAGCTGATAGCCGCGAATTTTATTCAGCACCGTGGTGTGCGACACGCCCAGCGCTTTGGCGATATGCCGTGACGACACATTATCTTCCACCATCTGTTCAATGAGCTGGCGTTCAGCACACAGAACCTGCTCTTTAAAAGGACGTTCTGTCGGGCCCCGCTCAACGGCAGGCAAATTCACCATCCCTAATTCTTCCCGCGTAATAACATCGGATTCCGCCATCAGCATCAGGCGAATAATGGTATTTTCCAGTTCGCGCACGTTTCCCGGCCAGGTGTGATGGTGCAGGGCATCAAAACAGGCTTTATCCAGAATGATCCGCCGCTGGAATTCCTTTGCGTATTTCTGCACAAAGTGGCGAATCAGCAGGCTGATATCCTGTGGACGCTCGCGCAAAGGTGGAATGGTCAGTGAAAGCACGTTGATGCGGTAATAGAGATCGGCGCGCAGCAGACGTTGTTCTACCATCTCTTCCAGATTGGCATTGGTTGCCACAATAATGCGCACATTGACCGGAATAATATGCGCTCCGCCAACGCGCCGAATCCCGCCATCCTGAAGCACGCGCAGGAGTTTAGCCTGTAAGCTCAGCGACATTTCGCCAAACTCATCGAGAAAAAGGGTGCCTTTATCGGCCATTTCAAACAGCCCTTTTTTGCCTTTACAATCCGCGCCGCTGAAAGCCCCTTTCTCATAGCCAAAGAATTCACTCTCCATTAGCGACTCAGGTAGCGCAGAGCAGTTGACCGGAATAAACGGATAAAAACGTCGCTGCCCGGAATTATGGATAGCCCGGGCCAGCAGCTCTTTACCGGTCCCCGTATCGCCACGTATCAGAACGGTATATTTGCTGTCGGCAATTTTTATCGCCTTTTCGATAAGCGCGTGCATGCTCTGGCTGCTGCAAATAATGTCAGAGAAATAGCGCGGGCGTTCCGGTTCCGGCGTTGACAGCTCACTTATCTCCTCACAGAGGTAAGCGACATGAATAATATCGGCGCGCTGGCTTAAACAGGATTGCACACAGGAAATATCCTGTAGCTGGCGGCACCAGGATTTAATCAGGATCCGCCCAGGCGTGACTTTCATGGAGATGATATTGATATCACAGCAGGAAAATTCCTTCAGGACATCCTCAACCATCGACAGACGATCAATTGTTTTAATATCCCAGCGTATCGTGACCACATTTGCTCCTGGTAGTTAGCAACTGCGAAATAGATATTTTTGTGACTAGAGGGAATCTGACTACATTCTAGACGCTGTGGAATAATGTTCTGCCAAAGGACTCACATTGTGGACGTAAAGAGAAAATATAAAAAAACCGGAGCACAAGGCTCCGGTTATCGGGTCATAACCCAGGTTTATTGCTGTGGGTTTTCATCCTGGTCAACGGCAAAACACGCCACCAGTTGACCGCCGTAATCTTTCAACTGCGGCTGAAGCTGGGTACACGGACCAAAGCGACGACGGCAGCGGGCGTTAAACGCGCAGCCCGGCGGCGGATTCAGCGGGCTTGGCAGTTCACCGGTCAGCTTGATACGCTCACGGCGATCGTCCGGGTTCAGACGCGGCGTTGCGGAGAGCAGCGCTTGCGTGTACGGATGACGCGGATTATTGAAGATTTGGTCCTTCGTCCCTTTCTCCACGCAGCGGCCTAAATACATCACCATCACTTCATCGGCAATGTGCTCGACCACCGACAGGTCGTGCGAGATAAAGACGTATGACAGCCCCAGTTCCTGCTGCAAATCCATCATCAGATTCAGCACCTGCGCACGCACCGAGACGTCCAGCGCTGAGACCGGTTCATCGGCAATCACCACGTCCGGGTCAAGCATCAGACCGCGAGCGATGGCAATACGCTGACGCTGACCGCCGGAGAACATATGCGGATAGCGGTCGTAGTGTTCGGTTTTCAGCCCCACTTTCGCCATCATCGCCAGCGCTTTTTCACGACGCTCCTCTTTGCTGAGCGTGGAGTTGATCAGCAGCGGCTCTTCCAGAATCTGCCCCACTTTCTTACGCGGGTTCAGGGAACCGTACGGGTTCTGGAATACAATCTGGATTTTCTGCCGACGCAGCTTTTGCGCCTGCGGGTCGTGCTTAAGCAGATCCTGTCCCTGGTAATACAGCTCACCGCCGGTCGGGACTTCAATCATCGTCAGCAGGCGGCCAAGGGTGGATTTCCCACAGCCCGACTCGCCTACCACCGCCAGCGTTTTACCGCGTTCTAAGGTAAAGGAGACGCCGTCCAGCGCTTTCACCAGGCGCTCCGGGGCGAACATGCCCTTTTTCACCGGGTAGTGTTTTTTCAGATCAATAGCCTGCAACAGCGGCTGTGACAAAGCGGCCTTTTGCGTACTCATAGCCCAGGCCTCCCGGCATCATCAAGTGGGTAGTGGCATTTCGACTGACGACCGCCTTCCAGCAGGTTCAGTTCAGGTTCTTCAGCGCGGCATTTGTCGGTCGCATAGGGGCAGCGTGGGTTCAGCAAACAGCCGCTCGGGCGGTCATATTTCCCGGGAACCACGCCCGGCAGCGAGGCCAGACGTGCTTTATCCTGAGCAAACTCAGGCAGCGCACGCAGCAGCGCCTGGGTGTAAGGATGACGCGGCGCGCGGAAAATATCCTGCGCGGCTCCGGTTTCTACCACCTGGCCGGCGTACATCACGATGATTTTGTGTGCCGCTTCAGCCACCAGCGCCAGATCGTGCGTGATTAAGACCAGCGCCATGTTCTCTTTTTGCTGCAATTCCAGCAGTAGCTCGATGATCTGCGCCTGAATAGTCACATCCAGCGCCGTTGTCGGTTCGTCGGCAATCAGCAGTTTCGGACGACAGGCTATCGCCATCGCGATCATCACGCGCTGGCTCATCCCACCGGACAACTGGTGCGGATATACATCAAGACGCGAGGCCGGATCGGGAATTCCCACCAGCGTCAGCAGGTCTATTGCCCGCTGAACACGCGTTTTTTTGTTGCCGCCCTGGTGCACTTTAATGGCTTCCATAATCTGGTAGCCGACGGTGTAGCAGGGGTTAAGGCTGGTCATCGGGTCCTGGAAGATCATCGCCACTTCCGCACCCACTAACTGGCGACGCTCTTTCTCAGAGATGCGCTTCAGGTCGCGACCATTAAACTCCAGATTTTCGGCCATAACGCGGCCTGGGTAGTCAATCAGTCCCATAATCGCCAGCGAACTGACGGACTTACCAGAGCCGGACTCTCCTACAATGCCAACCACTTCACCCTGATTCACACTGTAGCTAATGCGGTCTACGGCGCGGAATTCGGAACCTACGTCGCCGAAATGCACCGATAATTTATCTACATTTAATAACGCCATCTCGAACCTCTTACTGCTTCAGTTTGGGATCGAGCGCGTCACGCAGACCGTCACCCATCAGGTTAAATGCCAGCACCGTCAACAGGATCGCCAGCCCCGGGAAGGTCACAACCCACCAGGCGCTTTGGGCAAACTGCAGAACGTCAGAGAGCATGGTGCCCCATTCCGGCGTAGGCGGCTGTGCGCCCATCCCCAGGAAGCCGAGGGCAGCCATATCGAGAATGGCGTTAGAGAAGCCAAGCGACGCCTGAACAATCAGCGGCGCAAGACAGTTAGGAAGAATGTTGACGAACATCTGGCGCATCGCGCCGGCTCCCGCCACGCGAGATGCGGTGACGTAGTCGCGGTTAACCTCCACCAGCACGGCGGCGCGCGTCAAACGGACATAGTGCGGCAATGCCACGAACGTCAGCGCCAGCGCGGCGTTGCCAATCGAGGGGCCAAATACAGCCACCAGCACCAGTGCCAGCAACAGGCTCGGCAATGCCAGCATGATATCGACCACACGCATGATGACGTTATCGACAATCCCGCCAAAGTAACCGGCGATCAGCCCAAGAACCACGCCCATCAGCAGGGAGAGTACTACCACCAGACAGCCGACCAACAGCGACAGACGCGCACCGTACATCAGGCGGGACAACACGTCGCGGCCCACATCATCAGTACCAAACAGATGGGCCATGGTTCCGCCTTCCTGCCACGCGGGAGGAGCCAGCAGCGTATCGCGGAACTGGTCTGCCGGGTTGTAGGGTGCGAGGACGTTGGCAAAGACCGCAATCAGGATCATCACCACAACGTACACCAGCCCAACAACCGCACCTTTGTTGCGTTTAAAATAGTGCCAGAACTCCTGCAGCGGAGTCATCGGCACCGGTGCAGCAATAACTTTATTTTCAGTAACCTGTGACATGATGGCCCCTTACTTCTTATGCCGAATACGCGGGTTCACCACGCCGTACAGCAGGTCTACCAGCAGGTTGACGAGGATAATCATCGTCGCGACCAGCAGCACCCCGCCCTGCACCACCGGATAATCGCGGCGTTGCAGCGCATCGATCAGCCAGCGCCCCAGCCCCGGCCACGAGAAGATGGTCTCGGTCAGAATCGCCCCGGCCAGCAGCGTACCAACCTGCAGGCCGATAACGGTCACCACGGGCAGCATCGCGTTACGCAGAGCGTGAATAATGATGACGCGCATACGGGTCAGGCCTTTGGCGCGCGCGGTACGGATGTAATCTTCACCCAGCACTTCCAGCATCGATGAACGGGTCATACGCACAATGACCGCCAGAGGAATGGTACCCAGCACCATCGCAGGCAGGATCATATGCGCCAACGCATCAATAAAGTTGCCCTCTTCACCCCAGATGGCGGTGTCGATCAGCATAAAGCCGGTTAGCGGATTGGAATCATCAAGGAACACCATGTCGCTCACGCGCCCAGAAACTGGCGTCAGGTTCCACTGCACGGAAACCAGCATGATCAGCATCATGCCCCACCAGAAAATCGGCATAGAGTAACCGGTCAGCGCCAGGCCAACTGCCGTGTGATCGAAAATGGAGCCGCGCTTAACGGCAGCAAGTACACCCACTGGGATACCCACTGCGACGGCGAAAATCATCGCGCAGACGCCGAGTTCCAGCGTTGCTTTGAAGCGAGGTACGAACTCTTCCCACACCGGTAAGCGGCTTTTCAGTGAGATACCTAAATCACCATGCATAACCCCCCAGATATAGTGGAGGTACTGCTGCCACATCGGCTTATCCAGACCGAGTTCAGCCAACAGTTGAGCATGACGCTCAGGGGAGATCCCACGTTCACCCGCCATGATCATAACCGGATCGCCGGGGATCATATGGACAAAGGCAAAGGTGAGAAGAGTGATACCGATAAACGTGGGGATGACGAGTCCCAAACGTCGGAGAATGAACTGCAACATAACCCGGATTCTCTCTAATGACGCACGGCCTGGAACCGTGAGTCTGTATTGCTCACAAATCTTATCCCACGCAAACTGCATCGCGGGTAAAGCATTACGCCGGAGGGCGCTGCGCTTATCCGGCCTACACAACACCGGGGCGCAGCGCTTCCTTAATTGCTTTTAATTATTCGACAGAGACGTTTTCGAAGTGGTGTTTGCCTAATGGATCAACCACATAGCCTTTCACTTCTTTACGCACTGGTTCGTACACGGTGGAGTGAGCAACAATCAGAGCCGGAGCCTGGTCGTGCATAACAACCTGAGCTTGCTTGTACAGTTCAATACGTTTGTTGTGATCGTCGGTCGCACGCGCCGGCTGGATCAGGTCTTCAAACGGCTTGTAGCACCAGCGAGAGTAGTTGGAACCGTCTTTCGCTGCCGCACAGCTGAACAAGGTCGCGAAGAAGTTGTCCGGATCCCCGTTGTCACCGGTCCAGCCCATCATCACCGCCTGATGCTCACCCGCTTTGGCGCGTTTCAGATACTCGCCCCACTCGTAGGTCACAATCTTGGCCTGAACGCCAATTTTCGCCCAGTCAGCCTGAACCATTTCTGCCATACGACGTGCGTTCGGGTTATATGGACGCTGTACCGGCATAGCCCACAGCTCAACGGTAAAGCCTTTGTCCTGACCAGCTTCCTTCAGCAGCGCTTTGGCCTTCTCAGGATCGTAGGTGTAGTCTTTAACGTCGTCGTTATAGCCCCACATGGTCGGCGGGATCAGGTTTTTCGCGGCAACGCCAGCGCCCTGATAAACCGCTTTGATGATCGCTTCTTTGTTTACCGCGTAGGTCAGCGCCTGACGGACTTTCACGTCATCAAACGGTTTTTTCTCGGTGTTGAAAGAGAGGTAGCCAACGTTCAGACCCGCCTGTTCCATCAGGTTGATGTTTTTATCCTGCTTCATGCGCGCGATGTCTGCCGGGTTCGGGTACGGCATCACCTGGCACTCGTTCTTCTGCAGTTTGGCGTAACGCACGGAAGCGTCAGGCGTAATGGAGAAGACCAGACGGTCGATCTGCGGCTTGGTGCCCCAGTAACCTTCGAATGCTTTATACAGAATACGGGAGTCTTTCTGGTACTGCTGCAGCTGGAACGGACCGGTACCAATTGGGTTCAGATCCACTTTCTCCGGAGAACCGGCTTTCAGCATGTTGTCAGCATATTCTTTGGAAAGAATAGAAGCGAAGTCCATCGCCAGGTCAGCCAGGAACGGCGCTTCCGGGCGAGTCAGCACGAACTGAACGGTTTTATCGTCCACTTTTTTCACTTCGGAGATCAGATCCGGCAGACCCATCCCTTCGAAGTATTCATAGCTGCCGCCAGAGACTTTGTGGTACGGGTTCTGGGCATTTTTCTGACGATCGAAAGAGAACACCACGTCATCGGCGTTAAAATCGCGCGTCGGTTTAAATTCTTTGTTGTCCTGCCACTTCACGCCCTGACGCAGGTGGAAGGTATAGGTTTTGCCGTCTTCGCTGATTTCCCACTTCTCAGCAAGGCCCGGGATCACTTCAGTCGTACCGGTTTTGAACTCGACCAGGCGGTTATAGATCGGTACGGAGCTGGCATCATAGGTGGTGCCAGAGGTGAAAAGCTGCGGGTTAAAGCCTTCAGGAGATCCTTCTGAACAATAAACCAGAGTTTTAGCCTGTACGCTTGCTGCGACGGTCATAGCCACCAGGCTCAGACCAAGCTTCAGCATCCCTGACTTCTTCAAGGAAATACTCATTCTTCTGCTCCAATGTGATGTTTGTTGTTTTACCCTTTGCAGTGGGTTTGCACCGCCTGGCCTTTTTTGTTTTTTACCCGGCCGGGTCGGCGTTAAGAGGATGGGGATTCCGTTCACATAAGCGACTGAGTTGCAGTGCGGATTCTCCATGAAATGCCCCTCATACCCTACAATCTGTCAACAGAATGTGAAAACGTCAATACAGGTCACCGTGATTTACGCCAACGGTGAGAATTCGCAAACAAAGATTAAAAAAAGTGCGGAAGGACATTT
Organism: Citrobacter sp. Cpo074; assembly: GCF_030332745.1. NCBI lineage: Bacteria > Pseudomonadati > Pseudomonadota > Gammaproteobacteria > Enterobacterales > Enterobacteriaceae > Citrobacter > Citrobacter sp. Cpo074. Next base: position 606,181 of record NZ_JAOWHG010000034.1, on the reverse strand, counting down.
TCAGCAGGGAAATTTGTGCTACGCGCACTATGCCAGAATAAACATCTTCATATTTCGCAACATTTGGTGATTAACATTTATGCAATTTATTCAAACTTTCTAAATTAATGCTGCATATCTGAGCGATTAATACCATGAACGTTAAAGCGCACAGCGGAAAATGCCAGCTTCAGCCATAAGTAGCGCAAAAAAAGTTTCAAGCAAATATAAAAAAAGGCAATGGAATATGTCACAGAATCGTTAACAGTCAGTGGGAAGTGGTGCACAATTTTTGCAGATAAAATGAAGGTCAAACGTGGGGTCGGAAAAACACAAAATACGCCCTGCCAGCGCTTCGCCTGTAGGCCGGATAAGGCGCTTGCGCCGCCATCCGGCAATGTCTGTTATAGCGTGATGTTTTGCCTGATGCCGCTTCGCCTGTAGGCCGGATAAGGCGCTTGCGCCGCATCCGGCAATATCTGTTATAGCGTGATGTTTTGCCTGATGGCGCTTCGCTTATCAGGCCTACAAAAGCCACAAATGCAAAAAGCCCGCTCAGAGAGCGGGCTTTTCTAATTTGGTCGGTGATAGAGGATTCGAACCTCCGACCCCTTCGTCCCGAACGAAGTGCGCTACCAGGCTGCGCCAATCACCGAATGCGGGGCGCATCTTACTGCTCAGCTGCGCGCCCGTCAATCCCTTAGTATCAAAATGCCATTTGATCGGCGAGAAAGTCAGCAGCTCAGTTACTGGGCTGTAGCCTTATTCGCGTCCGGGATACGGCACCAGTTGTTATTCTCGTTAATACCGCCATTTGGCGAGGTATAACCGAGGCAACCCAAAATGGTGTCGTACAGTTCCACATGACGACGCGGCACCTTCATATCAGCTTCTTGCTTAAGGTGTGCAAACGCCTTCGCATGGTCGGGGTCTTCCAGATATTTGTCAGACATCCACACCATCATAGGAACGCGGAACTGCTCAGGTGGCGCCATTTTACGCGGCGTACCGTGCAGGTGCTCGCGCTCGTTAATCGACTCACCGTGATCGGCGGCGTAAAACACGATCGCTTTCTTATCGCGTAGTTGATCAAACACTTTGGTAATAAAGTGATCAACATAGGTTACCGAGTTATCGAATGAGTTGATCATCTCAGCTTTCGAGCAACCGCTATCAACATTGACACACTCCGGCTTCCACTGCGCATATTCGCGGGTGTAGCGCTGAGTGTAGTTAAAATGCGAGCCTTTCGTATGCAGAATAATCAGACGTTTTCCACTCTTATCATTCTGCTGCAAGGACTGCTGCATCTCGGCGATCAACAGCATATCGTCAACGTTCTTGCCACGGTTGCGCGGCTCTGCGCCAATCTGCTCACGATAGGCGATGTTCTCCGCCATGGTGTTACTGTAGAACCACATCTCGCTTTGCATCGCGTAAAGATCGGTCTTGAACCCTAACTGGCCGAGCACGGAGAAGACGTTTTGTTCTTTCAGAGTACGCTGCGGGTTTTCTTCTGCCCCACCCTCACGCACAAACATGCAACGCAGCGAAAGTTTGGTTGCCGTATCACAGGAATATCCACGGAAGGCGGCCAGATTTTTCTCCTGGGCGAGCCTTGGCGTGGTATTACGCTCATAGCCAAAAATCCCCATATGATCCCAGCGGGTCGTTTCGCCGATAATAAAGACCACATAGGTGTCGTCGAGGTTTTTGGGGGCAACATAGGTAAACTTCTTCGCCGGGTTCATCAACGATTTGTTGTCTGAGGATTCATCCACCTGTGCCCAGGCGTACAGACCCAGCGCGGAGAGCCAGTTTGACGGCAGATAGGAATTCGCCACTACCCCGCCATAGCTGGGCAAATCGATCCCCGTTGCTCGCTCAACGCTTCTCTGTTGCATACTCAGCAGGCGAATCGGGACCCATACCATCAGACCAGCCAGTAAAACTACCGCCACGCTGCGCCATCTCATACCAGGCGTACGGATCTGTTTCATCAGGGTATAGCGGCAGCGATTACTCCAAATCAGAACCAACGGTAAAATGCTGACCGAAACCAGCCACACGACAAAATGCCAGCCAACCACTTCTTTCGATAAATCAATATCCGTGGTCATTACGGAGGCAATAATACCGTAACCAATTACCACGTTCAGGAAGGTCATGTAATAGCTGGCACCGGCAGAACACAGCACCACTAACGTTGTCAGGACACGCCAGGCGCGCCGACCAAATAAAGAGAGAAGTCGTAGTAAAAAGAAGGTCACCAGCACAGTGCCGGCTAATTCAACAACCGCAGAGAGTCCTTTCCAGACGGTAAACTCGTGTGCATATCCGCTAAAGCGCCGGAAAAATACAGCACAGTTCATAAACAAACCGATATAGATTGCCAGCAGGAAACTGAGTTTCTGCTGCGTCATCGACTTAATATATCTCATGCAAACAAACCCTGGGAATCGGGATTAAAACACCCTGAGCAGTAGTCAAACAGACCAGGCAGGGGAAAATGCGACAACAGCAGAAGTGAAATGTCTACGGGCGCGGGTAAGTAGACCACAGGAGGGGGAAAAAGTGCTTATGGAGAATGCAAATGACGCATATATTTTTGTAAATATATGCGCCAGGTATTAATCAGACTACTAATAGGTTTAGGCGTGCGCCTCGGTATATACGCTACGCTGTGGCTGGCGGATGGTGGTGGAGAGTGCCAGCGAGATAATTAACAGCGCAAAGATAACGCAGAAGGTCACATAGAAACCGCCGAACAGCGAGGCGATAATGGAACCACAAATGCTGCCGATACCGAAACCTAAGTAAATGACGCCGTAGTTTTTAGCCAGGTTATTCAAACCGAAGAACTCGCTCACCAGTGACGGGAACACGGTGATGGTACCGCCAAAGTTAAATGCTACACAGGCAATCGCCGCGAAGAAGGTCGCATCATTCAGCGGGGCGAACAGCAGTGCCGCCATACCGACCAGCGAAACGACCTGCCCAATGGTGATAACGCGAATACGAGAGATTTTGTCGGACAGAATCCCCAGAACCAGACGACCTGACAGGTTAGCGATAGAAATGACGGTAACCGCATTTGCCGCCGTTGCCACATCCATATGCGCCAGGCTTTGTGCAATATCTTTCGCCACGCCAATCACATACAGCCCACTCATACACGCCGTCAGGAACATCACTGCCAGCATCCAGTACTGCGGTTTACGCATGGACTGCGCCAGGGTGTAGTCATTCTCAACCACGCCATTTTTCGTTTTCACTTCCTGATTCGGCGCGTCTTTCATCAGCGTGGAGCCAAAGACGATCATCACCAGCACAATCGCGCCCCAAATCATGAAGGTTTTTTCCAGACCCACAGTGCTCAACAGTTGGCTGTCGATGAATTTAAAACCGAGGCTGCCAAGACCGTAAGAACCGATGGCAAAGGCGGAAATCAGCCCTTTACGCTCAGGGAACCATTTTACACAGTTGGAAAGTGTTAACAGGTAGCCTGCGCCATCCGCCAGACCGACCAATACACCGGCGCTCAGCCACAGCATAATCAGGCTGTCAGAGTGGGCGGTTAAGAAGAAGCCGACACCCAGTAAAATACCGGAGGCCATGGTGACGCGTTTCACGCCAAAACGTTCCTGCAGTTTCCCGGCGACGGAAGAAGAAATCGCCAGCCCGAGGCTCAGCAGGCCAAAGGAAAAGGCAACCTGACTCACCGGCGCATCAAGCTTAGAAGAGAGCGCACCGTTAAACAGGCTCCAGGTATAAACAGAACCTAAAGCAAATTGGGTAATGATGGTGCCGATCAGTGTCAGCCAGCGGGTACGCTGATAATCAGAAGTTTTCATGGCAGTCTTCCTGCATAAACAAAATGGGAAATTCTCTGCCAACAACCATACCGAAGCGCTTTTATGAGCAGGAGAAAACGGCATGAAATGCCGCCAGGACGGAATGAAATGCCTGGAATGCGGAATGAATGACGAGACAAAAAGTCGGGTTACTGAATTTTATCGCATGAGTTAGTACACGCTATCGCTGGAGTGCGTGTGATTGTTGATCTCAACATGTAATCAAGATGTTTATATGCTGATTACTTACGTTAAAATTTGGCGCTCACTCCCATGGTGTACATATAGTCGCTGTTGTTGGTACTGTTTTCCGCCTGCGAAAGCGCCGCGTAAGCCGCCATGTGCGGGTTCAACAGCATATCTGCACCGACGGTGACATCCACCCAGTTACCATCCTGACCCGCTGCTGACATGCGGCTGAGACCCGACTGCGCCTTCCAGATATTCTCGCCAAACTGCTGGTTATAGCTGATTTGCGCCCACGGTCGCACATCACCGAACTGCGAATTGACTCGCCAGCCCAACGAGCTCACGCTGGCATGCCACAGCGGATCGTTCTGCGTTACCGACGTCGCGCTATCGCCAAATTCGTTGTAAGTAGATGTGGTTGAACCGTCATAATGCAGCGCGGCAACCGGACCAGTTGTCACCTGCCTTGAAAGCGGGAAGTTCCAGCCCATACTCATGCCGCTGGTCGCATCCATAGGCGTCTCATCCGCCAGATTCACCACGGGACCCGCCACGTTCTGAGTGGAACGAATACGTTCTTCCAGAATGTCGTTATAACGTGGTTGGTGATCGCTGTCCCATGTATAACGTTCAGCCGTATGCCCTGACATCGCATCAACGATATATTCTTGTTGCCAGCCATATGCTGTATTGATGGACAGCGCACAAACTACAACGCTCACCAGAGTTAACCTCTGATGACCACTACTGTTTCTTATAATCATCAACGCGACTCCAGAAAAGAGCCGAATTCGGCAATATTATTGTCATTGTATGAAGGATATGGGCCCATCTGGCCCTGTATTAAATATTGTCTTTTTAGCTGGCGCGTCAAGGCGGGCCGAATGAAATTTTTACGCCAGTAAAAACAGCGAGGAAGAATATGCAGCGTTGCGGATGGGTCAGTCAGGATCCACTTTACATTGCCTACCACGACAAGGAATGGGGCGTCCCCGAAACCGATAGTAATAAACTGTTCGAAATGATCTGCCTGGAAGGTCAGCAGGCCGGGTTATCGTGGATTACCGTGCTAAAGAAACGGGAAAATTATCGCCACGCTTTCCACCATTTTGACCCGGAAAAAGTGGCGGCCATGACCGAAGAGGATGTGGAAAGGCTGGTACTGGATGCCGGCATTATTCGCCATCGCGGAAAAATTCAGGCCATTATCGGCAACGCTCGTGCTTTTCTGACGATGGCGCAAAACGGAGAGTCGTTTAGCGAATTCGTCTGGTCATTTGTTGATAACCAACCGCAAGTGACTCGCGCCGCCAACCTGAGCGATATTCCCACCTCCACGCCTGCGTCAGACGCGCTGTCTAAAGCGTTAAAAAAACGCGGATTTAAGTTTGTCGGCACCACCATTTGTTACTCCTTTATGCAGGCGTGCGGCCTGGTCAACGACCATGTCACCAGCTGCATCTGTTATCCGGGAGAACAACATGATTCGTGAATCCAAGGCTGACGATCTGCCGTCAATTTTGGCGCTGTGGATGGAAAGCACAATCCATGCCCATCCATTTATCGAAGAGCGCTACTGGCGCGAAAGTGAATCCGTGGTGCGGGATGTTTATCTGCCCGCCGCGCAAACCTGGGTTTGGGAAGAAGAAGGCGAGCTCAAAGGCTTTGCCAGCGTGATTGACGACCGCTTTCTCGGCGCGCTGTTTGTCGCACCTGCCGCCATCAGAAGCGGGATCGGCAAAGCGCTGGTGCAGCATGTCCAGCAGCGCTTTTCGATACTCAGCCTTGAGGTATACCAGAAGAATCAATCAGCGGTGAACTTCTACCATGCGCTGGGTTTTCGCATTGAAGACGGCGCATGGCAGGAAGAGACTCACCACCCCACGTGGATTATGGGCTGGCAGGCGGATCAAACGCCGTAAGCGCCAACGTTGGTCCGCTATATTTTTCAAGCCACGCCAGCGCAGTATTGCCCGCGCAGCCATTCCCCAGCTTCGAGCTGGGGAGATCTTTGGTCAGCACGTTGACGGCGCCATTTTTACAAATACCGTTCGCTGCGAGATCCAAATCAGGCCAGGCGCCTTCATGAATACAGATGACGCCGGGTTTAATACCCGCCGTCACCACCGCGCCCGCAAGAACTTGCCCGCGCTGGTTCCACACCCTGACCGTATCGCCATCCGCAATGCCGCGCGCGTGGGCGTCCTGCGGATGAATCGTTATCGGCTCACGATCCGCTACCGCGTACTGCTCCCGTAGCGCACTGTAGTTAAGCTGACTATGCAAACGGTGCGCCGGATGGGCGGAAAGCAGCTGTAGCTGGTCCGGTTCGGCGTTACCGAACCACTCATCCGGCTCCAGCCACATCGGGTGTCCCCCGCAGTCCGCGTAGCCGTAACCTGCAATCCTCGCGGAGTAGATTTCAATTTTCCCGCTGTCCGTTTTCAGCGGATGCGCCTGCGGGTCGCGGCGAAAATCCGCAAAACGGATAAACTGCGCGCTGGCGGCGTTTTCCGGCATTTCGATCAGGGCGTTGCGCTGCCAAAACTCGGCGAAAGGCGGCAATGTCACCTGCTGACTGGCCCCACGTTGCCCGGCAATATTGTAAAAAGTCTCCAGCCACGCCAGTTCGCTTTTACCTTCGGTGAACCGTTCATATCCGCCCTTTTCCCAGCGCTCACTCAGCTCGGCAAAGACATCAAAATCATTTCGCGCTTCGTCCTGCGGCGGTACGACCTGCTTCATCGGCACCAGGTGCTGGTTGCTGTAATCGCCAGTCATGGTCAAATCATTACGCTCAAAGGAGGTGGTTGCTGGCAGCACGATATCGGCATGCTTTGCTGCGGCGGTCCAGAAACACTCCGAGATGACCACCAGCTCCGGTTTTTGCCAGGCGCGAATTAAACGGTTAGTGTCCTGATGATGGGTGAAGTTAGCCCCGCCCGCCCACCACAGCATACGGATGTCCGGGAAATGGCGGTCCATGCCGTTGTGCTGGTAAAAACCGCCGGGATTTTCCAGCGCTTCGACAATTCGCGCCACCGGGATTTTATCTACCGCGTCGGTGCCGCCTTTAACGCTGCCCTGCATTGAAGCCAGCACCGCAGCCCGGCGCGTTGGGTTGCCGCCATTGGCAAAATGGTACGACAGCCCAAAACCGCCGCCTGGCGTCCCGATTTGTCCGAGCATGGCGGCCAGGGTGACAATCATCCAGTGTTTCTGCTCGCCATACTGTTGGCGCTGCATGCCCCATCCGGCCATCAGCATGGTGGTATTTTGGTGAAATATCGCCGCAAGTTCGCGTATCTTCGCCGCCGGAATGCCACAAATCTCTGCCGCCCATTCTGCCGTTTTTGCAACATCATCAGATTTACCCAGCAGATAGTCGGCAAAACAGTCATATCCGGCAGTACACCGGGCGAGAAAGTCCTCGTCATGCCAGCCGTTTTCCACCAGCGTATGTGCGATGCCCAGCATCAGCGCTACGTCGGTCCCCATATGCGGGGCAATCCATTCCATCTTATCGCCAAAGAAATCGACGCTTTCCGATCGCATCGGATCGATACAGATCAACCGTTTACCGCTGTCGCGCAATGCCTCAAAGTACGCGAGGCCCTGCTCATCGGACGCGTTCCAGGCAATCTTCAGGGTATTCAGCGGATTGGCGCTCCACAACACCACCACCTCGCTGTTCTCCAGCACCACCGGCCAGCTGGTTTGCTGCTGGTAAACTTCGTTCCCGCCCACCACGTACGGCATGATCGCCTGCGCAGCCCCCGTCGAGTAGTCCCCCAGATGCCCGGTATAACCGCCCGCCAACGCCATATAACGCTGTAACAGGGTCGCCGCTTTGTGTAACACGCCGTTGGAACGCCAGCCGTAGGAACCGGCAAAAATTGAGGCCGGGCCGTAGCTGTCACGGATGCGTTTATGCTGCGTATGGATAAGATTCAGCGCGTCGTCCCAACTGACGCGAACAAACTCATCCTGCCCACGTACGCCCTGTGGGTTTTCCGGCGAGGCGAGAAACCCTTTACGCACCATCGGAAAACGTACCCGCGTTTTACTGTGAACCTGGTCGCGCACCACGGTTTGCAAAGAGTTGGGATGAGCGGTGGGCAGCGCGCCACGCGAGGAGAAAACCGTCTCACCATCAGTGTCGACGAGGATTGGTCCCCAGTGGGCGGCGGTTAACACCGAGTAATGTGCGGGTGAATTAGCCAAGATGGCGCTCCTGAATGCGATGTGACGGCTTATTTATTATGCCGTTCAATGTTACTTACAAATTTCAGAGTCTTCCCTGGAATTTTCTTCATGTTCACACGTCATAATCAACCGCCACGGTCGCTGTGGCAAAGAAGAAAAAGTCATTAAGGAATTAAGATGAAGAAACGTGTATTTGTTATTGCTGCCATCGTGAGCGGCGCCCTGGCGGTTTCTGGCTGCACAACAAACCCTTACACCGGCGAACGCGAAGCGGGTAAATCCGGCATTGGCGCTGGTATTGGCTCTCTGGTCGGCGCGGGCATTGGCGCACTCTCTTCTTCGAAGAAAGATCGCGGCAAAGGCGCACTGATTGGCGCAGCGGCTGGCGCGGCCGTTGGCGGTGGTATCGGCTATTACATGGATGTACAGGAAGCAAAACTGCGCGAAAAAATGCAGGGGACGGGCGTCAGCGTGACGCGCAGTGGCGATAACATCATTCTGAACATGCCAAACAACGTCACTTTCGACAGCAGCAGTGCCAACCTGAAGCCTGCGGGTGCTAACACCCTGACCGGCGTGGCGATGGTACTGAAAGAGTACAATAAAACCGCCGTCAACGTGCTGGGCTTCACCGACAGCACCGGCAGCCAGGATCTGAATATGCGTCTGTCACAGCAGCGCGCAGACTCCGTAGCCAGCGCCTTGATCACTCAAGGGGTCGCAGCTAACCGCATCCGCACTCAGGGTATGGGCCCGGCAAATCCGATCGCCAGCAACAGCACAGCGGAAGGTAAAGCGCAAAACCGTCGCGTAGAAATTACCTTAAGCCCGATCCAGTAACGTTTTGTGCCGGATGGAGACAGTCCGCGTCCATCCGGCATGAAGCACTTGCCATCGTTGATTTTCGCGTTAAGGTGTTGTCACCAAACTCAGGGAAATCAGCGATGAGCAAATCAACACGGGCAACCATCAGCGATGTGGCGAAAGCTGCAAAAACCGGCAAGACCAGCATTTCACGTTATCTCAACGGTGAAAAGCACCTGCTTTCCGACGCGCTGCTGGCCCGCATTGAACAAGCCATTGCCGATCTCGACTACCGTCCCAGCCTGATGGCAAGAGGCCTGAAACACGGTCGTACCCGCCTGATTGGCCTGATCATCGCCGATATTACTAATCCCTACTCCGTCAACGTGCTAAGTGGTATTGAAGCCGCCTGTCGCGATAAAGGCTTTACCCCGCTGGTGTGTAACACCAACAACGAAGTGGATCAGGAACTGCATTATCTCGACCTGCTGCGCAGCTACCAGGTCGAAGGGATTGTGGTCAACGCCGTCGGGATGCGCGAAGAGGGGCTGAACCGCCTGCAACAATCTGCGCTGCCGATGGTGCTGATTGACCGTAAAATTCCCGATTTCGCCTGTGATATGGTCGGGCTGGATAACACCCAGGCGGCAACGGTTGCCACCGAGCATCTGGTAGAGCAAGGTTTTGAAGCCATCCTGTTCCTCAGCGAACCACTCGGCATGGTGAATACCCGCCGCGAACGCCTGAGCGCTTTTCGCGCCACGCTCGCGCAATACCCTGGCGTTATCGCGCAAAATGCCGAAGTCCCGCTCACGGACAATACGCAACTGGACGACACCCTGCGCCAGTTTCACCAGCAGCATCGTGGAATGCGCAAAGCCGTTATCTCTGCCAACGGTGCCCTCACGCTACAAGTAGCCCGCGCCCTGAAACGCATTGGCCTCAACTGGGGGAGCGACATAGGCTTACTCGGTTTTGACGAACTGGAATGGGCAGAGCTGGCGGGCGTCGGTATTACCACGTTGAAACAACCCACCTGGCAGATTGGTTACACCGCCGTTGAGCAGGTTGTGCGCCGGATTGATGGCGGCTCCGCTGCCATTCAGGAACAGGTCTTCTCCGGCGAGCTGATCGTGCGCGGCTCTACCGCCCGTTAAATTACCTTCGTGATGGTGATCATAAATTCGACATCATAGGCTTTTCTTTGGAACCGGTTCCATCTAGCGTTATAACAAGAACGCTAGTCTGGAGTTTCCATGAAAAGAAAAATTATGGTGGTCACCGCCGCTTACGGCCACGACCAGGTACGGGCCGCAGGCGGGCAAACGGCAATGCTGCCCATCATCGCTGAAGCCGGTGCTGACGGCGTCGAAATCCGCCGCGAGCTATTAACCGACGCCGAGCTGAAGACGCTGTCAACGATGGCTTCTGCGATCGAAATCTTCGGCCTGCTGGCCTGTTACTCAGCGCCTGAACCGTTGTTCCTTGAGGACGGTAACCTCAACCCCCGTCTTCCAGAACTACTTGAGGAAGCGCAGGCCTTGCAGGCACTGTGGTTAAAAGTCTCCCTCGGCCATTTTTCCCATACAAAACAGTTCGACGTTCTACGCCAATGGCTGGACAACAGCGGAATGGAGCTGGTTGTCGAGAACGATCAGACCGACTGCGGACGCCTGCAGCCAATGCAGCGCTTTAACGAAGCCTGTCAGGCGCAAAACCTGCCGATATCTCTGACCTTCGATATGGGCAACTGGCTGTGGGTGGGCGACTCCCCGGAACAGGCGGCGCAGAACCTGGCGTCAACCGTTGGCTATATCCATGTCAAAGCCGCTGTTGCACATCGCGACAGCTACCGCGCCGTACCACCTGATGAAGCCGATCCGCGCTGGCTGGCGCTGCTAAAAACGCTGCCCAACGATGTCCCGCGCGGCATTGAGTTCCCCCTGGAAGGGCAGGATTTGGCGGCGGTTACCCGCCGCTACGTCGAGCTGTTACGCGAGGAGTAACGCATGAAAAATTCACTGGATGTGGTCACTATTGGTGAAGCGATGGCGATGTTTGTCGCCACGCAAACCGGCGAACTGGCGGATGTGGAGCAGTTTATCAAGCGCGTTGCAGGTGCGGAGCTTAACGTAGCGACCGGTCTTGCCCGTCTGGGCCTGAAGGTCGGTTGGGTGAGCCGCGTTGGCAACGACAGCTTTGGCCGTTTTATCGTTAAGTCGCTGGAAAAAGAAGGGATTGATGCGCAGGGAGTCACCCAGGACGGGCGTTACGCTACTGGCTTTCAGCTTAAATCTAAAGTCGAAAATGGAACCGATCCCATTGTGGAATATTTCCGTAAAGGTTCCGCTGCCAGCCACCTCAGCATTGAAGATTATCACGAGGCCTATTTCGCCAGCGCGCGCCACCTGCACCTGAGCGGCGTAGCAGCAGCACTTTCTGCCAGCTCTTATGAACTACTGGCGCATACCGCCCGCACCATGAAGGCCCAGGGGAAGACCATCTCGTTCGACCCGAATTTGCGCCCGGTATTGTGGAAAAGCGAAGCCGAAATGGTGGAAAAACTGAACCGCCTGGCATTCCAGGCAGACTGGGTTTTACCAGGGTTAAAAGAGGGCATGATTTTAACCGGTCAGCAAACGCCTGAAGCCATCGCCGACTTTTATCTGCGCCATGGCGTGAAGGCCGTGATCGTGAAAACCGGGGCTGATGGCGCCTGGTACAAAACCGCCAGCGGCGAACAAGGCTGCGTGGCACCGGTAAAAGTCGACAATGTGGTCGATACGGTCGGCGCAGGAGATGGCTTTGCCGTAGGCGTTATTAGCGCCCTGCTGGAAGGCCGCTCGTTGCATCAGGCGGTGACCCGCGGCAATAAAATTGGCGCACTGGCCATTCAGGTTCAGGGCGACAGCGAAGGATTACCCACACGTGAACAATTAGGGGAATAAACTCCCGGCCAACTCTGTACCCTACATACAGAGGCGGCGTATCAGCATAACCAGAGGGCAGTCTATGAATAGCTCAACTAATGCAGCAAAACGCTGGTGGTACATCATGCCAATCGTGTTTATCACGTATAGCCTGGCGTACCTTGACCGCGCGAACTTCAGCTTCGCCTCCGCCGCCGGTATCAACGAGGACCTCGGCATTACCAAGGGGATCTCTTCCCTGCTGGGCGCACTGTTTTTCCTCGGCTATTTCTTCTTTCAGATCCCGGGCGCAATTTACGCTGAACGCCGCAGCGTACGAAAACTGATTTTTGTCTGTCTAATCCTCTGGGGCGCATGCGCGTCGTTAACCGGCATGGTCAGCAATATTCCAATGCTTGCCGCCATCCGCTTTATTCTTGGCGTCGTTGAAGCCGCCGTGATGCCGGCAATGCTGATTTATATCAGCAACTGGTTTACGAAATCTGAACGCTCGCGCGCAAACACTTTCCTGATCCTCGGTAATCCGGTCACCGTCCTGTGGATGTCCGTGGTTTCCGGTTACCTGATTCAGGCGCTGGGCTGGCGGGAAATGTTCATCATTGAGGGCTTCCCGGCCATCATCTGGGCGTTCTGCTGGTGGGTGCTGGTAAAAGACAAACCGTCTCAGGTCGGTTGGCTGTCAGAATCTGAAAAAGCCGCGCTTCAGGCACAACTGGAAAAAGAGCAGCAAGGCATCAAAGCCGTACGCAACTATAGCGAGGCTTTCCGCTCACGTAACGTCATCCTGCTGTGTATGCAGTATTTCGCCTGGAGTATTGGCGTCTATGGTTTTGTCCTGTGGCTGCCGTCGATTATCCGCAACGGCGGCGCAAACCTGGGGATGGTGGAAGTTGGTTGGCTGTCATCCGTACCGTATCTGGCGGCAACGGCGGCGATGATCCTCGTCTCCTGGGCGTCCGATAAGCTGCAAAACCGTAAGCTGTTTGTCTGGCCACTGTTACTGATCGCGGCGTTCGCGTTTATCGGCTCCTGGGCCGTAGGCGCAGACCACTTCTGGATTTCTTACACGCTGCTGGTTATTGCAGGCGCGGCAATGTATGCCCCCTATGGTCCCTTCTTCGCCATCATCCCGGAAATGCTGCCGCGCAACGTCGCCGGTGGGGCAATGGCGTTGATTAACAGCATGGGCGCGCTAGGTTCATTCTTTGGTTCATGGTTTGTCGGCTACCTCAATGGCGCTACCGGCAGCCCGTCTGCCTCGTACATTTTTATGGGGGTAGCGCTTTTTGTCTCAGTGTGGCTAACTTTAATTGTTAAGCCTGCTAATAATTCTCAAATTCCGGTTGGCGCACGCCACGCTTAAATTTTAACTTACGGAGATTCGCATGAAGCCGTCCATTATTCTCTATAAAGCGTTACCTGACGATTTACTGCATCGCCTGGAAGAACATTTTACTGTGACTCAGGTGCCTAACCTGCGCCCGGAAACGGTCGCACAGCACGCCGACGCTTTTGCCAATGCAGAAGGTCTGCTGGGCTCCAGTGAAGCCGTCAATACCGCTCTGCTGGAGAAAATGCCCAGGCTGCGTGCGACATCTACGATTTCCGTAGGCTATGACAACTTCGACGTCGATGCCCTCAACGCGCGTAAGGTGCTGTTGATGCACACGCCAACCGTGCTGACGGAAACCGTCGCCGATACGGTAATGGCGCTGGTGTTAAGCACCGCTCGCCGCGTAGTGGAAGTTGCCGAACGGGTAAAGGTCGGCGAATGGACCAAAAGTATCGGACCGGACTGGTTTGGTACCGATGTACACCACAAAACGCTGGGGATTGTCGGTATGGGCCGCATTGGGCTGGCGCTGGCACAACGTGCGCATTTCGGCTTTAACATGCCGATTCTCTATAATGCGCGCCGTCATCATCATGAAGCAGAAGAGCGCTTCAATGCACGTTACTGCGACCTCGATACGCTGTTGCAGGAGTCTGATTTTGTCTGCCTGATCCTGCCGTTAACCGACGAAACGCATCATCTGTTCAGCACCGAGCAGTTTGCCAAAATGAAGTCTTCCGCCATTTTCATTAACGCCGGACGTGGCCCGGTGGTCGATGAAAAAGCGTTGATTGCTGCCCTGCAAAAAGGCGAAATTCATGCCGCTGGCCTGGATGTATTTGAGCAAGAGCCATTATCGGTAGACTCACCGCTGCTGTCACTGCCCAACGTGGTGGCCGTACCGCACATTGGTTCAGCCACGCACGAAACGCGCTACAACATGGCGGCCTGTGCGGTGGATAACTTAATCGATGCGCTGCAAGGACACGTTGAGAAGAACTGCGTAAACCCGCAGGTCGCATCATAAACAAAAGGCCGGGTAGCGCTTACGCTCACCCGGCCTTTCATGTATTACCGTATCTTAATTACTGAGCGGCATTCACCGCAGCAGTCCAGGCCTGATTAAATGCCTGATGCTGAGCAGCCAACGGGCCAATCAGCGTATTGTACTGACTTGCCTGCTGTGACGTTGGGAACTGGATACCGTTGGCGACAAAGCTCACCTGCGTATCCTGCTGCGCCACAAAATCACCAACCTGCACCAACTGCTGCGTGAAAATCTGCGCGGCAGGGATCAGCGGCTGTAAGGCCTCTGCTGGTGCAGTAACAACTTTGTTGTAGACCTGATCAAAGACCGGCTTCAGATCTTCGCCCTGCTTCAGCGCGCCATGCGCAGCATCTGCCTGTAGTTTCGCATTCTGCAACTGTTGCCCTAATACACCTAGCGCACCATTTGCCTGACGCAGCGGTTCACGCTGAGTCACATAATCCTGAGGAACACGAATCGCATTTACGCTATCAACCACCGGACGCAGACCGGAGTCCATCGCCTGATTAACCTGCTGCGAATAGCCATACAGAATCGCGTAATCGGACACAAACGGGCCAAACTGTTTTTTCTGATCGGCGGTCAGCGTTGGTAAACGCTCTCCGCTACGCATTGCAGTATTCTGCAGAAAATCGATAAACGCTTTGCGTTGATCGCCTTCTTTATCAAAACACCCACTCAGGCCAACTACCATTAAGAGCGCCAAAACAGGCGCAAACCAGCGAGAGCAGGACTTACCTGTCGCCATTTTAATACTCCTTTCACCCAAAAATGCGCACAACGACACCCGCGTGCCTGACGTTGACAAGGATAGTCCAGGTCAGCCCCGCAAGATACCCTTTCCGCGTAATCTTGTGGGGGAAAATAACCGTTCCCGCCACCGTTCGTTTTGCTAAACAATGCTGCATTTACCACTCGGCGTCATATTTTAGTCATCTTTACAATCGGAATCGATCGTTCGGAGATCCCGACCTTTATCAGTTCGTTAGCCAGCAAAAGATTGTCACCTGCGATCCGCTGAAACGAATCCATCACACAACCCTTAAATCCGGCTTCATTTTTTCCGACTACTCTTAATGAGCTTCGAAGAAATTCACGATCCCGCTGTGTGATTTGTAGGAGTTCTCAATGGAATACAAAGATCCTATGTTTGAACTGCTAAGCAGTCTGGAGCAGATTGTTTTTAAAGATGTATCGCAGACGGTCACTCTGCCGCAAAAAACCAACCCTTTCACCGAATTTGAACAGCTACGACGAGGGACAGGTTTAAAAACAGATGATTTTGCCCGAGTGATGGGCGTGACGGTCGCGATGGTTCATGAATGGGAGTCTAAACGCGTAAAGCCTTCCACTACCGAATTGAAGTTAATGCGCCTGATTCAGGCAGACCCTAGGTTAAGTAAGCAACTGATGGATTGAACTATTTTTCAATTTTGCTTAAGAACGGTCCTGTTTCAGGGCCGTTCTCTTACGAAGGTTATCCACAAAAAAGAAAATAGTAGTTGCATCCACATGCGTAAAATGAGTTAATGCCCTCAACGGTTTGACGTACAGACCATTACAGCAGTTAGTAAGGCAAGTCCCTTCAAGAGTTATCGTTGATACCCTTCGTAGTGAGCATTTCCTTTACTGTTAAAAAATCTGTAAAGCACGCCATATCGCCGAAAGGCACACTTATTTTTTAAAAGGTAATACACTATGTCCGGTAAAATGACTGGTATCGTAAAATGGTTCAACGCTGACAAAGGTTTCGGCTTCATCACTCCTGACGATGGCTCTAAAGATGTGTTCGTACACTTCTCTGCTATCCAGAACGATGGCTACAAATCTCTGGACGAAGGTCAGAAAGTTTCCTTCACCATCGAAAGCGGCGCTAAAGGCCCGGCAGCTGGCAACGTAACCAGCCTGTAAGCTTAAAAAGCTCAAAATTCTGAATCCCTGCCAAACGGCGGGGATTTTTTTTATCTGTACTTCGCAGCACATCCCACCTAAACGCTTCTTTGCATTACTTTACCCGTCGCCCCTTTGACCTTTCCCTAAGGGTAAGCTTTATAGTGAGCCAGTCTATATTCCACAATTTTCACAAGGAATTGAAGCTATGTCGAAATCCTCACTGCTGCTGATTTTAGGTTTGCTCACTACAGGTACTGCGTTCGCGGCAACGCCGGAAGCTACTTTTCTGGCCGAACACGGGCTTAGCGGGAAATCCGTCGAACAAATCGTAGAGACGATTGATCAGTCACCGCAGAGTCGCCCGCTGCCGTACTCCGCGTCCATCACCAGCACCGCGTTGAAGCTCTCTTCGGGCGATCAGGTTTATACCCTGCCGCTCGGTGACAAGTTTTATCTGTCGTTTGCCCCGTATGAATGGCAAACACATCCTTGCTTCAACCACAGCCTTTCTGGCTGCCAGGGCGAAATGCCGGAGAAGACATTCAATGTCAAAGTGACGGATAACAAGGGTGATGTGGTGGTACAAAAAGCGATGAAGAGCGGCCGTAATGGCTTTGTCGGGGTATGGCTACCGCGCAATATGGAAGGCACCATTGCAGTGAGCTACAACGGTAAAACGGCGGAGTATCCTATTAAGACGATGGAAGACAGCCAGACATGTCTGACAAAATTGCAGTTGCGCTAATAACATAAAAAAATGCCGGATGGCGCAATGCTTATCCGGCCTACTGGTGTTTCTCTCGTAGGCCGGATAAGGCGAAGCCGCCATCCGGCATTTTCTAAGTCAGCGCAGGGTCGTTACTGCAGCAGAGAAATATCTGCCACGCGCAAGAACAGCTCGCGCAGTTTTTCGAGCATAGACAGACGGTTAATACGCAGATCTTTATCTTCTACGTTGACCATCACTTTCTCGAAGAACGCATCAACCGGTTCACGCAGTTCCGCCAACTCAACCAGCGCTTCCTGGTAACGACCGGCAGCGAAGACAGGCTCCAGCTTATCGCGCAGCACAACCACCTGCATCGCCAGCGCAATTTCTTCCGGCTCTTTCAGCGTTGCCGCATTCACGCGGTCATTCAGCGTCTCTTCAGACTTCGCCAGGATGTTCGATACACGCTTGTTCGCGGCAGCCAGCGCGGACGCGGCTTCCAGCGTACGGAAGTGCGAAACCGCCTTCATACGTGCGTCAAAATCAGCCGGACGAGTCGGACGACGTGCCAGTACGGCCTGAATAGTGTCGACGGTATAACCTTCGTCCTGATACCAGGCGCGGAAGCGACCGAGCATAAAGTCGATAACGTCATCCACCACGTTGGCGTTGGTCAGCTTGTCACCATACAGACGAACCGCTTCTTCGGTCAGCGTTTGCAGATCCAGATTCAGGTTCTTCTCAACGATAATACGCAGCACACCCAGCGCAGCACGACGCAGCGCAAACGGGTCTTTGTCGCCTTTCGGATGCTGACCGATACCGAAGATACCCGCCAGGGTGTCCATCTTGTCAGCAATCGCCACGGCACAAGCTACCGGGTTCGACGGCAGGTCATCACCGGCAAAACGCGGCTGATACTGCTCGTTCAGCGCCACAGCTACATCTTCCGCTTCGCCATCGTGACGCGCGTAGTGCATGCCCATCACACCCTGGGTGTCGGTGAACTCGAAGACCATGTTGGTCATCAGGTCACACTTGGACAGCAGGCCAGCACGCGTTGCGTGGTTAACATCAGCGCCAATCTGACCAGCAATCCAGCCCGCCAGCGCCTGGATACGGTCAGTCTTGTCGCGCAGCGTACCCAGTTGCTGTTGGAACAGCACGGTTTGCAGACGCGGCAGATGGTCTTCCAGACGTTTTTTACGGTCGGTATTGAAGAAGAACTCGGCATCCGCCAGGCGCGGACGAACGACTTTCTCGTTACCGGAGATAATCTGGATAGGATCTTTCGATTCGATGTTGGCAACGAAGATAAAGTTCGGCAGCAGTTTGCCGTCGTTCGCGTAAACCGGGAAGTACTTCTGGTCACCTTTCATGGTGTGTACCAGCGCTTCAGACGGAACTGCGAGGAATTTCTCTTCGAATTTCGCGGTCAGCACTACCGGCCATTCCACCAGCGAGGTGACTTCTTCCAGCAGGCTTTCGCTCAGATCAGCGTTACCGCCAATCTTACGCGCCGCTTCTTCAGCATCGGCTTTGATTTTCGCTTTACGCTCAGCGTAATCCGCAATTACTTTGCCGCGCTCACGCAGGATTTCCGGGTACTGATCGGCAGAATCGATGGTGAATTCCGGCTCGCCCATAAAGCGGTGCCCACGGATCACGCGATCGGACTGAATGCCCAGAATCGTTGCCGGAATCACTTTGTCGCCCAACAGCAGGGTCACGGTGTGAACCGGACGCACGAAGTGGACATCAGACGCGCCCCAGCGCATCAATTTCGGGATAGGCAGCTTCGCCAGTGACGTGGCGATCATGTTTGGCAGCAGCGTTTCTGCGCTTTCGCCTTTTACATGCGCACGGTACAGCAGCCATTCGCCTTTGTCGGTAGTCAGACGCTCAGCCTGATCAACCGTGATACCGCAGCCACGTGCCCAACCTTCTGCCGCTTTGCTCGGTTTGCCTTCAGCGTCAAACGCCTGAGCAATGGCCGGACCGCGTTTTTCAACTTCGCGATCGGGTTGAGATTCCGCCAGATTCGCGACTTTCAGCGCCAGACGACGCGGCGCGGCGAACCACTCAACGTTGCCGTGCGCGATGCCAGCGTTATCCAGCTCCGCGGTAAAGTTTGCAGCAAAGGACTCAGCCAGGCTGCGCAGTGCTTTTGGTGGCAGCTCTTCAGTGCCGATTTCCACCAGAAAAGTTTTCTCAGACATGGCCGCCTCTTATTTGTCTTTGTTGCACATCGGGAAGCCAAGGGCTTCACGGGAAGCGTAGTAAGCTTCTGCCACTGCTTTGGTCAGGGTGCGAATGCGCAGGATATAGCGCTGACGCTCAGTGACGGAGATGGCTTTACGCGCATCCAGCAGGTTGAAGCTATGGGCGGCTTTCAGAATGCGTTCATACGCAGGCAGCGGCAGCGGATTTTCCAGCGCCAGCAACTGCTGCGCTTCTTTCTCGTACTGCTCGAAGCAGGTGAACAGGAAGTCCACGTCGGCGTATTCGAAGTTGTAGGTGGATTGCTCCACTTCGTTCTGATGGAACACGTCGCCGTAAGTAGTTTTACCCAGCGGGCCGTCGCTCCAGACCAGGTCGTAAACGCTGTCTACGCCCTGAATGTACATGGCCAGACGTTCCAGACCGTAAGTAATTTCCCCGGTTACTGGCTTACATTCCAGGCCACCAACCTGCTGGAAGTAGGTGAACTGCGTCACTTCCATGCCGTTCAGCCACACTTCCCAACCCAGACCCCAGGCACCCAGCGTCGGGTTTTCCCAGTTATCTTCCACGAAACGGATATCGTGAATGGTCGGGTCCATACCCAGTTCTTTCAGAGAACCCAGGTACAGCTCCTGAATGTTGTCCGGAGACGGCTTAATCACTACCTGGAACTGATAGTAGTGCTGTAAGCGGTTCGGGTTTTCGCCATAGCGGCCATCGGTCGGACGACGAGAAGGCTGCACATAAGCAGTCGCCATCGGCTCCGGCCCCAGCGCACGCAGGCAGGTCATTGGGTGAGATGTTCCCGCGCCGACTTCCATGTCCAATGGTTGAACGATGGTGCAGCCCTGGCGAGCCCAGTAATCCTGTAAGGTCAGGATCAAGCCCTGGAAGGTCCTGGTATCAAACTTTTGCATATTATTTCGTGCTGGATACGTGTGGATTTAAAGGAAGCGATCAGTATACCCGCTGGCTGCAAGATATACAGTACGAAACGGGAAAAAGGGGGAACTTAGCGCATGGAAAGGTGCAAAAACTGCCCGTCTGCATCAAAAGAACAGACAAAACTCTCTTTACGGAAGGTAGAACCACGCATCTCATAGCTGCCCTGGAATTGTTCCAGTCCAGAGATATCAATTTTCTGCGCGCCAGTGTTGTAGCGTTGCGCCGCCTCATTTTTGCACAATGACTCCATATCCAACGAACGTGTGGCACTGACCTTAACCTTTTGCGCTTTCTGCGCAGGATCAGACGATTGTGTGTCAGCGCACGCTACCAGCAAAAGGGCAGCGATCGCGGGAAAGAAATACTTCATCATCATTTTATTACCGCCTGGTTTGCTGGTCAGTCTTATTATTAGTGTCTGGAAACAGATCCTATTTTGAGAATCTCATCAGACCATCTCAAGCTTTAGCGTAAGAACTCGGATTATTCCAGTGAGCTACGTTCGCAAAATATCGGTCAGACTTTTTTTAATGGACACAGAGGAACTGATGCAGCCCAAAATTTTCTGGATTGATAACCTGCGCGGGATAGCCTGTTTAATGGTCGTGATGATCCACACCACAACCTGGTACATCACCAATGCGCAAAGCGTCAGCCCGTTGAATTGGGATCTGGCTAACGTGCTCAATTCAGCCTCTCGCGTCAGCGTTCCGCTGTTCTTTATGATTTCGGGCTATCTGTTCTTTGGTGAGCGTAGCGCCAAACCGCGCCATTTCCTGCGCATCGCGCTCTGCATCCTGTTTTACAGCAGCGTGGCGCTGGCCTATATTCTGCTGTTTACCTCGATCAACGCTGAGCTGTCGCTGAAGAACCTACTGCAAAAGCCGGTGTTCTATCACCTGTGGTTTTTCTTCGCGATCGCCGTCATCTACCTGGTTTCTCCGCTGATACAGGTGAAAAATATCAGCGGCAAGATGCTACTGGCGCTCATGGTTGTGATTGGGGTGATTGCCAATCCCAACACCGTCTCGCAAAAAATCGGCGGCTTTGAGTGGCTCCCAGTCAACCTGTACATCAGTGGCGATACTTTCTATTACATCCTGTACGGCATGCTGGGCCGGGCGATTGGCATGATGGATACGCAAAAGCGCTTGCTCAGCTGGCTCTGTGCGGCGTTGTTCATCACCGCGGTGTTTATTATTTCTCGGGGCACGTTGCATGAACTGCGCTGGCGAGGCAATTTTGCCGACACCTGGTACCTCTACTGCGGCCCAGCAGTATTTATTTGCGCCACCTCGCTCCTGACGCTGGTCAAAAATACGCTCAGCGCACGTACTCTGCCGCTACTGGGCCTTATTTCTCGCCATTCATTGGGCATATATGGTTTTCATGCGCTGATCATTCACGCACTACGTACCAACGGAATTGAACTCAAAAACTGGCCGCCGCTGGATATGCTGTGGATTTTCAGCGCCACGCTGGCAGGAAGTTTACTGTTGTCTATTCTGTTGCAGCGTATTGATACGCGCAGGCTGGTGAGTTAGGTGTCTCCAGGCAGCGCCTTCTTACGCGAACGCTGCAGTAAAAATTGCCCCATTAAACACACGAAGAATGCTGCCGGGTATAACCCTATTTCGAAGGGCGCCAACGGGGCATTCCACACCCCCACCAGCAACAGCCCTGCCGTGATGAGCGCCACCATCTGACATACGGAAGCGAAGCGTTCATCGTTTTGATTGAGATTTACTGCGCGCTGATAGGCATACGTTACGAACATCCCCGTCATCAGCGCCCCCAAAAAATACCCCTTGCCGCTCAATAACGGGCATGCGCGCCATAAACCGATACTGTAAGTCAGTATGCCTGAGAGGAATAATATCCATGGCAACAGCCTGGTTGTCTTCATTGGGATCTCCTTATCCATCATGGATACAATATGAATAACCCGCTAAAGACAACACAGAAAAAAGCGACTACACAGGACTTTCAGAATACATCCATACGTGTAATTTATTATTTTTGTGGATATATGTATGCGGCAAATTCCCCTCTGCTAGCCAGAGGGGAAAGTGGTCAGGACATCAGCGGTTGTAATTGCTGATAGATACGACGGAAGGTTTCTCGACGCTGTTGATAACGAGCATGACGCTCCGCGTCAGGATAATGCGCCTGCTCCAGCGTAAGTTGAGGCAGTAACTCTGATAACGACGTTTGCGGATTCATGGCAACTTGCGCCAGGCGCGCCGCGCCGAGTGCAGGACCAACGTCACCGCCGGTACGGTAATCCAGCTGCAATCCGCTGATGTCAGATAGCATCTGACGCCAGTATTCACTGCGTGCCCCACCGCCGATCAGCGTAATGCTGGCGGGCTGAACGCCACAGGCATGTACCACGTCCATACCATCAGCCAGCGCAAACCCCACACCTTCCAGCACCGCCTGCGCCAGTTCTGCCGGACCATGCTGATGCGTCAGACCGAAAAATACGCCCTTGGCCTGCGGATTGTTATGCGGAGTACGCTCGCCGGACAAATAAGGTAAAAACCAGACCGGCTCCGCGTGTTCATCCGCCTGTTGCGCAGCGTCAATCAACGCAGGAACGCTCGCCAGTCCGGTTAATTTTGCCGCCCAGTCCAGACACGATGCCGCACTTAACATTACAGACATCAGATGCCATCGCTCAGGCAAAGCATGGCAAAAACTGTGAACCGCACTTTCCGGTTTGCTAAGGAAACCATCACTCACCGCAAAATAGACGCCGGATGTCCCCAGCGAAAGCATCGCCTGACCGGCATTCATCATGCCTACGCCAACCGCGCCCGCCGCGTTATCACCACCTCCGGCAACAACCGCAACCTCCTGCATTCCCCAGGCTTTAGCGACGTCTGGCAATAAGGTTCCGGTAATCTCGCTGCCTTCATAGAGCGCAGGCATATGTGCGCGAGTCAGTTTACAGGCAGCCAGCATGACATCGCTCCAGTCACGCTTCGCGACATCCAGCCACATTGTCCCTGCCGCATCAGACATATCGCTGGCAAAATCACCGGTCATGCGCAAACGCAGGTAATCTTTCGGCAGCAGGACTTTATCAATCTGGTTGAAAATCTCCGGCTCGTGGCGTTGCACCCACAGCAGTTTTGGCGCGGTAAAGCCAGGCATCATCAGGTTGCCAGTGATGGCACGAGACTGCGGTACCTGATTCTCCAGCATCTCGCACTCTTCAGCACAGCGACCGTCGTTCCATAAGATAGCCGGACGCAATACCTTCTGTTGTTCATCCAGTAGCGTCGCGCCGTGCATCTGCCCGGCAATCCCCAACGCTTTCACCTCGCGGAGTGAATGCTGCTGACCCAGTGCTTTTACCGCCCGATCCGTTGCCAGCCACCACTGCTCAGGGTCTTGTTCTGACCATAACGGGTGCGGGCGCGAGACGGTGAGTTTCTCCGTTTTTGAAGCCACCACATCGCCCTGCTCATTGAGCAGAATGGCCTTTACGCCTGATGTGCCAAGATCTATCCCGATATACATAAGGCATCGTTCCTTAAAGAAAGGCCCGGTAGCGCTAACTGACCGGGCTTACGGACGTTCTCAGAGACCCGTTATTTGTCGAACAAATAATGATTTACCAGATTTTCCAGCAATTCCTGATGACCGCTCTGGTGCACTGGCGCCAGGTTGTGTTGTTCAGCGTACTGCGCAATTTCTGTCAGCGTCATCTGGCCTTTCAGAATTTGCTGGCCCAGCTCACCATTCCAACCGGCATAACGTTTAGCCACACGCTGATCCAGGCCACCGTCTTCAATCATACGGGCCGCAATTTTCAGCGACAGCGCCATGGTATCCATCGCGCCAATATGACCATAGAACAGATCGTATTTATCGGTACTCTGGCGACGTACTTTGGCATCAAAGTTCAGGCCGCCGGTAGTGAAGCCGCCCGCTTTCAGGATTTCGTACATCACCAGCGCATTCTCTTCTACGCTGTTCGGGAACTGGTCGGTATCCCAGCCCAACTGTGCGTCGCCGCGGTTGGCATCGACAGAGCCAAACAGACCCAGCGCGATAGCAGTGGCGATTTCGTGATGGAACGAATGGCCTGCAAGCGTAGCGTGGTTGGCTTCGATATTCAGTTTGATCTCTTTTTCCAGACCGAACTGCTTGAGGAATCCGTACACGGTCGCCGCATCGTAGTCGTACTGGTGCTTGGTCGGTTCCTGCGGTTTCGGCTCGATAAGCAAAGTGCCCTGGAAACCGATTTTGTGTTTGTGTTCCACGACTAATTGCATGAAACGACCAATCTGCTCACGTTCCTGACGCAGATCGGTATTCAGCAGTGTTTCATAACCTTCACGGCCGCCCCACAGAACGTAGTTTTCACCACCTAACTTGTGCGTGGCATCCATGGCCGTAACCACCTGCGTGGCGGCCCAGCTGAACACTTCTGGATCTGGGTTTGTGGCCGCACCCGCACCGTAGCGTGGGTTAGTGAAGCAGTTTGCTGTTCCCCACAGCAGCTTCACGCCGCTCTGTTCCTGTTTTGCCGCCAGCACATCAACCATCTGCGCAAAGTTGTTTTTGTACTCTTTCAAAGACGCGCCTTCCGGCGAAACATCCACGTCATGGAAGCAGTAGTAAGGCACGTTCAGCTTGTGGAAAAACTCAAATGCCACATCCGCTTTGCGTTTCGCCAGCGCCAGAGCTTCACCAGGCTGCTGCCATGGACGATCGAAAGCGCCCATACCGAACATATCCGCCCCGTTCCAGCAGAAGGTATGCCAGTAGCAGGCCGCAAAACGCAGATGATCTTCCATGCGCTTGCCCAATACGATTTCGTCAGGGTTGTAATGGCGAAATGCGAGCGGGTTGGTGGATTGAGTGCCTTCGAAACGAACACGATCGAGTTGGTCAAAATAAGCCGGCATAATAAGCTCCATAATCAGGTAATACGGCAAGTAAACTGCGATATGGCTATACTGGAATTTCCTGATTTATTGCTCAATTACGTTATTTCACACCGCCATTAAGAGAATACCCAAACGTGCGCTGGCTCCCAAAAAAACGCGCTAAATAAAGAAATAAAAAAGCGATCGCGATCGAAGGTTAGTCATTAAACAAAAAACCGTAATGCGCAGATAAAAAATGACAATTGTCATCCCGCGACCAGTATGTAAATTTTGCGTAGCCTCAGGCAATCAGGAATTTTGTCACGCTTCATCAAGCAGTCGTACCTGCGGTTTTGCTAGTATCGACAGGCCCACGTTAACCTTTCCAGGACAGGTTCTTATGTTTGATAAACGTCACCGCATCACTCTGCTATTTAATGCCAATAAAGCCTACGACCGCCAGGTGGTAGAAGGTGTGGGTGAATATTTACAGGCATCGCAATCCGAGTGGGATATATTCATTGAGGAAGATTTCCGCGCCCGTATCGATAATATTAAAGACTGGTTAGGCGACGGCGTTATTGCTGATTATGACGATGATGATATTGCGCAATTACTTGCCGATGTTGAAGTTCCCATCATCGGCGTTGGAGGCTCCTACCATCTGGAGCAAGATTATCCACCGGTACATTACATCGCCACCGACAACCACGCGTTGGTAGAAAGCGCTTTCCTGCACCTGAAGGAAAAAGGGATTAACCGCTTTGCGTTCTATGGTCTGCCATCGTCAAGCGGAAAACGCTGGGCCGAGGAACGTGAGTATGCGTTTTGCCAGCTGGTTGCCAAAGAGAAGTACCGCGGCGTTGTCTATCAGGGGCTGGAAACCGCACCGGAAAACTGGCAGCACGCGCAAAATCGTCTGGCGGACTGGCTACAAACACTACCGCCGCAAACCGGTATTATCGCCGTTACCGACGCGCGGGCACGACACGTCCTGCAAGTCTGCGAGCACCTGCATATTCCAGTACCGGAAAAGCTGTGTGTGATTGGTATCGACAACGAAGAACTGACCCGCTATCTGTCGCGGGTGGCGCTGTCATCCGTGGCCCAGGGAGCCAGGCAGATGGGGTATCAGGCCGCTAAGCTCTTACATCGTTTACTGGCAAATGAAGAGCTGCCGCTGCAACGTACACTGGTTCCTCCGGTGCGCGTCATTGAACGCCGCTCAACCGACTACCGTTCATTAACCGATCCGGCGGTGATTCAGGCGATGCACTTTATCCGCAACCATGCCTGTAAAGGTATTAAGGTTGAACAAGTGCTGGATTCAGTGGGGATTTCTCGTTCGAATCTGGAGAAGCGTTTTAAAGAAGAGGTCGGAGAGACTATCCACGCCGTGATTCATGCCGAAAAGCTGGAAAAAGCGCGCAGCCTGTTGATATCTACCACGCTTTCAATCAACGAAATTTCACAGATGTGCGGCTATCCGTCTCTGCAATACTTTTATTCGGTCTTTAAGAAAGAGTATGACACAACGCCCAAAGAGTATCGCGATGTGAACAGCGAAGTGTTGATATGAGGATTATTGCCGGATGCGGCGAAGCCGCCATCCGGCACACAGAATTACATATGCGCGGCGATTAAACGCTGGTTATCCTGATACATTGCGAACAGATAGTTGTTGTAGCTCTGTCCTTTAGTGGAATAACCCTTCAGCTTATGAATCATCGCGGTAGCGGTGACTTCCTGATCGGCTTTACGCAGTTGCGCACGTGACTTACGGAATGAAGAGTAAGCCGGATGCGTGTTCAGGTTGATGACATAAGCATTCACCGACTCTTTCACCGATTCAAACTGTGAGTAGCCTTTCACCTTACCCGGGGCATTATTACAACGACCTTTGCCACATTTCATGCCAAACAGGTTGTTGTTGCTACGCGCCAGCTTCGACGTACCCCAGCCACTTTCAGCCGCAGCCATGGTTGCCACCATACTGGTCGGGATAATGTCTACGCGCTCAAGCAGCGTATTCCATGGGATTTTACGCGTGTTGCCAGACCAGCTCACCTTGTAGCGCTTCGCGATATCTTTCATACGCGTACGCTCAGTCGGTGACCAGCGGTTCTGGTACTGTTTTGAAATCAGCCAGTTACGGTCCGCCGTAATGGCAGCATTTTGACTGGTAATATAAGGCATAACCGTCCGGAGAAACGCTTTTTTCCTTGGTGTTCCGGAAGGGTATTTTCGCAAATCAGGAAGTGAACTACTCTTTGCACTATTGCGAGAATACTCTTGTTTACTGCTTACCTGTGTATTACTTGTCTTGATTACCTGGGGCTTGTGACTCGTTGTCGCCGTGTGTGTCTTTGCCAGCACCTCACCCGAAAATGCAACGGTGAGTAACATAAGAATCATTGCCCCATATCGTCGAATGGGAGTCAATATCATTAGGTCTCCTGGTCGGATTTATACATTCCAACACCTTATATTTTTCACAAAAATGAGAGATGAATCTCAAATCATATCAAAAATAGCCGTCAAGAGCACCCAAAGGAATAGTCCAATTCTGAAACCATGTCACGCATTAACGGTTCAGGGTGCTATTAATTCGAAGAAAATGTGGAGGTTATCGCAAAATGAGTTCATTTTTTGCGCGCGATCGCTCACCCTCACTTCTCCTCCTGGCGGAATCGACTCAAAGGAGGAGTTTCCGGCCTGATTTCACTGGCAAACTGGCGAAAATCGCAGCACCAAGGACAGCATTATGAAACTTGCCGCCGTTGCGCTGGCGCTCATGCCCGGCATTGCCATCGCCTCATCATGGACTTCTCAGGGACTCCCCACCTTCGAAGCGGAAGGTACGGGTAAATTCGTCAGCCATGCAGCGTTGACGAAGGGTACGCGTCCTTTAATCCTAAATTTTGACCAACAGTGCTGGCAGCCTGCTGATGCGATAAAACTCAACCAGATGCTGTCGCTAAAACCGTGTGAAGGCGCCCCGCCGCAGTGGCGCTTATTCAAAGACGGCGATTACACGCTGGAAGTGGATACCCGCTCCGGAACGCCAACGTTGATGCTCTCGGTAAAAAGCGCCGCAGACCCTGTCACGACCCAGATTCGCCAGTGCCCGAAATGGGATGGTTCGCCGTTAACACTGGATGTGAGCCAGACCTTTCCGGAAGGTGCCGTGGTGCGCGATTTCTACAGCCAGAAAACGGCAACGGTAAAAAATGGGACAATTACCCTACAGCCTGCCGCAGCCAGTAACGGACTGTTGCTGCTGGAACGGGCGGAAACCGATGCCCCGGCCGCTTTCGACTGGCATAACGCTACGGTGTATTTCGTCCTGACAGACCGCTTTGTAAATGGTGACCCGAGCAACGACCACAGCTACGGTCGGCGCAGCGATGGCATGCAGGAAATTGGCACCTTCCACGGGGGCGATTTACGCGGTCTTGCCAGCAAACTCGACTATCTGCAACAACTGGGCGTCAATGCGTTATGGATCAGCGCGCCGTTTGAGCAAATCCACGGCTGGGTCGGCGGTGGCACCAAAGGCGATTTCCCCCATTATGCTTACCACGGCTATTACACTCAGGACTGGACCACGCTCGATGCGAATATGGGTAATGAAGCTGACCTGCGTGCGCTGGTTGACGGCGCGCACCAGCGCGGCATTCGCATCCTGTTTGATGTCGTCATGAATCATACCGGCTACGCCACGCTGGCGGATATGCAGGAGTATCAGTTTGGGGCCCTGTACTTGTCGGGCGATGAACTGAAAAACACGCTCGGTGAACGCTGGACGGACTGGAAGCCAGCCGCCGGGCAAAGCTGGCACAGCTTTAATGATTACATCAATTTCAGCGATAAAGCAGGCTGGGAAAAATGGTGGGGGAAAAACTGGATCCGCACCGATATTGGCGATTACGACAATCCGGGTTTTGACGACCTGACCATGTCGCTGGCTTTCCTGCCCGATCTGAAAACCGAATCCACCACGCCTTCCGGGCTGCCAAACTTTTATCAACACAAACCGGATACGCACGCTAAAGCTATTGCTGGTTATACGCCCCGCGATTATCTGACCCACTGGCTCAGCCAGTGGGTGCGTGATTACGGGATTGACGGGTTTCGGGTCGATACCGCCAAACACGTCGAACTTCCCGCCTGGCAGCAGTTAAAAACACAGGCCAGCGCGGCGCTGGTTGAATGGAAGAAAGCGAACCCGGATAAAGCGCTTGATGACAAACCTTTCTGGATGACCGGCGAGGCCTGGGGTCACGGCGTGATGCAAAGCGACTATTACCGTCACGGCTTTGATGCGATGATCAATTTCGACTATCAGGAGCAGGCGGCAAAGGCCGTCGATTGTCTGGCAAATATGGATGTCACCTGGCAACAGATGGCTGAGAAATTGCAGGATTTCAACGTTCTGAGCTATCTTTCCTCGCACGATACGCGTCTGTTCCGCGAAGGTGGAGACAAAGCCGCCGAGCTATTGCTGCTGGCGCCAGGCGCGGTACAACTCTTTTACGGAGACGAGTCGGCCCGGCCCTTTGGACCAACAGGTTCAGACCCATTGCAGGGTACGCGCTCAGAAATGAACTGGCAGGATGTGGCCGGGAATTCTGCCGCCAGCGTCGCTCACTGGCAGCGCATCAGTCAGTTCCGGGCCAGACATCCCGCCATCGGTGCTGGTAAACAGACCACGCTGACATTGAAGCAGGGATACGGATTTATCCGCGAGCATGGCGACGATAAGGTGATGGTGGTGTGGGCCGGTCAGCCCTGATCCCAACAGGCTTCCCGCTGTGCATACAGCGGGAAGCCCAACACAAAATAAAAAACCAGCCAGGCAAACATCTGTAGCACAAAACATCAATCCAGCTCGTTCCCCCTGATTTGCACCCTGCCATAGGTAGCGCTATGGTTAGCCACTTTACTACTCAGTTCGACAGACCCCCTGCTATGACATTCTCACTTTTTGGCGACAAATTTACCCGCCATTCAGGCATCACCCGCCTGATGGAGGACCTCAACGACGGTTTACGCACCCCAGGCGCCATCATGCTCGGCGGTGGTAATCCGGCGCAAATTCCAGAGATGCAAAATTACTTCCAGTCTCTGCTGACAGATATGCTGGCAAACGGCAAAGCCACTGATGCGCTTTGCAATTATGACGGTCCGCAAGGGAAAACCGAGCTACTGTCTGAACTGGCGAAACTGCTACGTGAGAAGCAGGGTTGGGATATCGAGCCACAAAATATTGCACTGACAAATGGCAGTCAGAGCGCGTTTTTCTACTTATTCAATTTGTTCGCCGGACGCCGCGCTGACGGAACAACGCAAAAAGTGTTATTCCCGTTAGCGCCGGAATACATTGGCTATGCCGATTCCGGGCTGGAAGAAGATCTCTTCATCTCAGCACGTCCGAACATTGAGCTGCTACCGGAAGGCCAGTTTAAGTATCACGTTGATTTTGAACACCTGCACATCGGTGAAGAAACGGGCATGATCTGCGTGTCGCGCCCCACTAACCCGACAGGCAACGTGATCACCGACGACGAGCTGATGAAGCTGGACCGGCTGGCCAACCAGCATGGGATCCCGCTGGTGATTGATAACGCCTATGGCGTACCGTTCCCTGGCATTAGCTTTAGCGAAGCACGCCCACTGTGGAACCCCAACATTGTGTTGTGCATGAGCCTTTCCAAGCTGGGTCTGCCAGGCTCCCGCTGCGGTATCATTATCGCGAATGAAAAAATCATCACTGCGATTACCAATATGAACGGCATCATCAGCCTTGCACCTGGCGGGATGGGACCGGCGATGATGTGCGAGATGATTAAACGTAACGATCTGCTGCGCCTGTCCGAAACGGTTATCAAGCCGTTTTACTATCAGCGCGTTCAGGAGACGATTGCGATTATTCGCCGCTACTTGTCTGAAGATCGCTGCCTTATCCATAAACCTGAAGGCGCGATTTTCCTGTGGCTATGGTTCAAAGATTTACCGATCACCACCGAACTGTTGTATCAGCGTCTGAAAGCGCGCGGCGTACTGATGGTTCCTGGTGACTACTTCTTCCCGGGGCTGGATAAACCCTGGCCGCATACCCATCAGTGCATGCGGATGAACTACGTGCCAGAGCCGGAGAAAATCGAAGCTGGCGTGAAGATTCTGGCTGAAGAGATCGAACGCGCCTGGCTGGAAGGCTAACGCAAACCCGACCCAGGTGCGGGTCGGGCTCACTTCACAGCGGCTGTGAACGCAGGCGCTGTCGCTGAATACTGACGGCATCAATACACTGCAACGCGCTGGTCGGGCAGGCCTCGACACACGCGGGCCCCGTCTCGCGATGCCAGCACAAATCGCATTTTATCGCCTGCGCCCGCGACGAACGGGCAACGACATTCATTGCCCCAAACGGGCAGGCCAGCATACAGCTTTTACAACCAATACACCGTGCCTGTTCAACGAAGATATGCCCATGTTCACGACGAATGGCGTGAGTTGGACAAACATTCGCACAGGGAGCGTCTTCGCATTGATGGCAGGCGACCGCCGTGGTAAAGGCGTCGTCTTTGATGACCCGAATCCGCGGTATAAACGCAGAAGAAGAGACCGAAGCACAGTCCTGATTTTGCTGATGCGCGACGACGCAGGCAACTTCGCAGGTACGACACCCAATACATTTTGCCGCATCCGCCATAATAAACGCGTTCATTGCCCCCTCCCTCTGCGTGAAAACCACAGAGTGCCAGAGAGACCGCCCCTGACGCTTTGATCGGACAGGGGAAACGGTTAAATATTGTCAGGTGCCTGAATAACCTTAATCGCGAACGGTAAAACCCAGCTCATTTGAAATCGCCTGCGCGGTTTCCCGTAGCGGCTTGAGTAGATTTTTTTCCCCTATCTGCTTAAGTCGCGAGGTAGAGAGTGAAATTGACACCGCGTACGGCACCCGACCATGAATATCAAACACCGGCACGGCAATACAGGAAACGCCCAATTCGTTCTCTTCCCGATCCATCGCCATACTGCTTTCGCGGATCTGCGCCAATTCGTCGTACATCGCCGGTAAACCGGTAATGGTATTGCGGGTCAGCGGCTGAATAAGATCCTGATGGCTCTCCCAGTAAGATTTCACATAATCCGCATGCCCAAACGCCATGTAAATTTTACCCATCGCGGAGCAATACAGTGGCATATGTTGACCGATATAAGCGCGAGTACGCAGCATGCCCGTCGTCGGTTCCAGCTTATAAATCAGAATCGCGTGGTCATCTTCACGGCTGGAGAAGTTGATTGTTTCACCAGTAGCAATATTCAACGCTTCGAGGTGCGGCGCGGCAACATGGATGATATTCAGTGACGACAGTGCCTTCTGCCCAACGGCGATAAATTTGGTGGTCAGCCTATAGCT
Source organism: Citrobacter sp. Cpo074 (assembly GCF_030332745.1). NCBI lineage: Bacteria > Pseudomonadati > Pseudomonadota > Gammaproteobacteria > Enterobacterales > Enterobacteriaceae > Citrobacter > Citrobacter sp. Cpo074. The sequence goes on along the minus strand of NZ_JAOWHG010000034.1, from coordinate 573,756 downwards.
ACCCGCAGCAGGTGCAGGCGTGACATATCCGCAGGACTGCAGCCCTTGCAGGAGTCGATGCACTGTACTTTTGTTCAGCCCGGCCAGTTCAGACAGATGGGCCAATGGGCACCCATTCGGATAGTTACTCAGAATCTCAATCAACATCAAACCACGGAACAGGCTCTGACTTCCGGCTGGCCTCTCTTTGTCTTGCGTCATTTCACTCTCTTTTGTGCCCATCGCTTCCGCTCCCCTTTTCGTCGCGCTCTGATGGTAGCGCAAAGTGTGTTTTAGTTCACGATCTGAACCGAAAAAACACAACTATTTGATTTTGATGATTTTAAAAAATAGACCACCCCGTTGATCTGTCAAAATTTGATCGCTATATTTGAAATCAGATTTCGCATAGTGAAATTTAGAGATAAAAAAGCGATCAAATTTAAACAAGGAAACAGGAATGAAAGTCACTTTTGAGCAGTTGAAAGATGCGTTCAATAGGGTACTGCTGGCACGCGGTATTGCCGTTGAAACCGCCGATGCCTGTGCCGAAATGTTTGCGCGCACCACCGAGTCCGGCGTTTATTCGCACGGTGTGAATCGTTTTCCTCGTTTTATTCAGCAATTGGATAACGGCGACATCATTCCTGAGGCCAAACCGCAACGCATTACCAGCCTGGGGGCGATTGAACAATGGGATGCTCAGCGTTCGATCGGCAATCTAACGGCGAAAAAGATGATGGACAGAGCCATTGAGCTGGCCTCCGATCACGGTATTGGCCTGGTCGCACTGCGTAACGCCAACCACTGGATGCGCGGCGGCAGCTATGGCTGGCAGGCGGCGGAGAAAGGTTACATCGGTATCTGCTGGACTAACTCGATTGCCGTCATGCCACCGTGGGGTTCGAAAGAGTGCCGCATTGGTACTAACCCGCTGATCGTCGCGATCCCCTCATCGCCAATCACCATGGTTGATATGTCGATGTCGATGTTCTCCTACGGCATGCTGGAAGTGAATCGCCTGGCCGGTCGCGAACTGCCGGTAGACGGTGGCTTTGATGATGAAGGCAATCTCACCAAAGAGCCGGGCGTTATCGAAAAAAACCGCCGCATATTGCCAATGGGTTACTGGAAAGGTTCAGGTCTGTCGATTGTGCTGGATATGATTGCCACCCTGCTTTCTGATGGCTCTTCCGTTGCGGAAGTCACCCAGGATAACAGCGATGAATATGGCGTTTCACAGATATTTATCGCCATTGAAGTGGATAAGCTGATCGATGGCGCCACCCGTGATGCCAAGCTACAGCGGATTATGGATTTCATCACCACCGCCGAACGCGCAGATGAAAACACGCCTGTCCGTCTGCCGGGCCACGAGTTTACGAAGCTACTGGAAGAAAATCGCCGGAACGGTATCACCGTTGACGACAGCGTCTGGGCAAAAATTCAGGCCCTGTAAGGAGCAACACCATGATCTTCGGACATATTGCTCAACCTAACCCATGCCATTTGCCTGCTGCGATTGAAAGGGCGCTCGACTTTCTGCGCACCACAGATTTTCGCAAACTGGAGCCGGGCGTGGTGGAGATCGACGGTAAAAATATCTTCGCGCAAATTATTGATTTAACCACGCGTGACGTTGCCGAAAATCGTCCTGAGGTGCATCGCCGCTATCTGGATATTCAGTTTCTGGCCTGGGGTAAAGAGAAAATCGGGATCGCCATTGATACCGGGAATAACCAAATCAGTGAATCGCTATTAGAACAGCGCGATATTATTTTTTATCACGCCAGCGAACATGAATCTTTTATTGAAATGATTCCGGGAAGTTACGCCATATTTTTCCCGCAGGATGTTCATCGTCCAGCATGTCATAAAACTGTCGCCACACCGATCCGCAAAATAGTCGTGAAGGTTGCTATTTCAGTTTTATAAAAGGAGCACAAAAAATGAAAGCTAACACTACCGGTTATATTATCGGTGCGTACCCCTGTGCACCCTCATTTCACCAAAAGAGTGAAGAGGAAGAGAAGGAATTCTGGCGACAACTCTCCGATACCCCGGATATTCGCGGACTGGAGCAGCCCTGTCTTGAACATCTGCACCCGTTAGGCGACGAATGGTTATTACGCCATACGCCGGGCGACTGGCAAATCGTGGTCACGGCCATTATGGAAACCATGCGCCGTCGCGGTATTAATGGTGGTTTCGGGCTGGCCTCCAGCGATGAAGAACAGCGTAAAGCCTGCGTGGCGTATTACCGTCATCTGCAGCAGAAAATCAACCATATCAATGCGGCCAACGGCGGAAAAGTGATTGCACTGGAGTTGCATGCTGCCCCGCTGGCGGGCAACCCGAACGTCGCTCAGGCCACCGACGCGTTTGCTCGTTCGCTGAAAGAAATTACCCGCTGGGACTGGTCCTGCGATCTGGTGTTGGAACATTGCGATGCCATGACAGGCCCCGCGCCACGCAAAGGATTTTTACCGTTAGACAACGTGCTGGACGCGATAGCCGGATATGACATCAGCGTGTGCATTAACTGGGCGCGCTCGGCCATTGAAGGGCGGAGCCTCACCCTACCGCTGACCCACACGCAGCAGACCAAACGGGCTGGAAAACTGGGCGCACTGATGTTTTCCGGTACCACGCTTGCGGGGGAATACGGCGAGTGGCAGGACTTACACGCACCGTTTGCCCCTTTCTGTCCAGAAGGTCTAATGACCACAGAGCATGCCCACGAATTATTCGCCTGCGCAGGAGCAGACCCATTGCAATTTTCTGGCATTAAATTGCTGGAAATAAATGCCAGTGCAGATGTGAACCATCGTGTAGCGATATTGCGCGACGGTATCGCCGCATTAAATAAAGCAAAACTATAAAAATAAAATACTACTCTACGAGAATATTAATATGAACATGACCTCTCGCCCTACACTTCAAAACATACCCCGTCAGCGCTGGCTACGGATTATTCCACCTATTCTTATCGCCTGTATTATTTCTTATATGGACCGCGTCAATATCGCATTCGCGATGCCCGGCGGAATGGATGAAGAATTAGGTATTTCCGCCACCATGGCCGGTCTGGCCGGTGGTATTTTCTTTATCGGTTATCTGTTTTTACAGGTTCCCGGCGGAAAAATTGCCGTACACGGCAGCGGCAAGAAATTTATCGGCTGGTCGCTGGTTGCCTGGGCGGTTATTTCCGTTCTGACGGGATTAATCACGAATCAGTATCAACTGCTGGTTTTGCGTTTCTTACTCGGTGTTGCTGAAGGCGGCATGCTGCCGGTCGTGCTGACGATGATCAGCAACTGGTTCCCCGACGCCGAGCGCGGTCGCGCCAATGCGATTGTGATTATGTTTGTGCCGATTGCCGGGATCATTACCGCCCCGCTCTCGGGCTGGATCATCACCGTACTCGACTGGCGTTGGCTGTTTATCATTGAAGGTTTACTGTCTGTCGTCGTCCTGGTGCTGTGGGCCTATACCGTTTACGACCGTCCGCAGGAAGCACGCTGGATCTCTGAGGCGGAGAAAAATTACCTGGTAGAAACCCTGGCCGCCGAGCAAAAAGCTATTGCCGGAACAGAGATCAAAAACGCCTCTCTGGGTGCAGTGCTTTCCGATAAAACCATGTGGCAGCTAATCGCGCTGAACTTCTTCTATCAGACCGGGATTTACGGTTACACCCTGTGGCTGCCGACCATCCTCAAAGAGTTGACTCACAGCAGCATGGGACAGGTCGGCATGCTCGCCATTCTGCCATACGTCGGCGCAATTGCCGGGATGTTCCTGTTCTCTTCACTCTCTGACCGCACCGGTAAACGCAAGTTGTTCGTCTGCCTACCGCTGATTGGCTTCGCCTTGTGCATGTTCCTCTCTGTGGCGCTGAAAAATAACGTCTGGCTGGCTTATGCCGCGCTGGTCGGCTGCGGATTCTTCCTGCAATCGGCTGCGGGCGTGTTCTGGACTATTCCAGCACGTTTGTTCAGTGCGGAAATGGCCGGTGGCGCACGTGGGGTCATCAACGCTCTCGGCAACCTCGGTGGTTTCTGCGGCCCTTACGCAGTCGGCGTTCTCATCACCCTGTACAGCAAAGATGCGGGCGTTTATTGCCTGGCAATTTCACTGGCTCTGGCCGCGCTGATGGCCCTGTTGCTGCCAGCGAAATGTGATGCAGGTGCCGCGCCGCTAAAGACGCTGAATCCACATAAACGTACAGCTTAAAACAATGCCCGGTGGCGCTTCGCTTACCGGGCCTACAGGTAGCAACCGTCCCAGGCTGGATAAGCGCAGCGCCATCCGGCAAAAATGAGATAACAAAGATGAGTGAGAAAGCGACCTTCTGGCTGGGTATTGATTGTGGCGGTACATATCTGAAAGCGGGTTTGTATGATGCCAAAGGTCATGAGCAGGGAATTAACCGGCAATCGCTGCAGACAATATCGCCATTGCCAGGTTACGCCGAACGCGATATGCACCAACTGTGGCAACAGTGCATCGCGACCATCGCCGGGCTGTTAAAGCGCACAGGCGTGTGCGGTGAGCAAATCAAAGGCGTCGGTATATCCGCTCAGGGCAAAGGTCTGTTCCTTCTCGATAAACAAGATAAGCCACTAGGCAATGCCATTCTCTCTTCTGACCGACGCGCGATGGAAATCGTTCAGCGCTGGCAGCAGGATGGGATACCTGAGCAGCTCTACCCGATCACCCGCCAGACATTGTGGACCGGTCATCCGGCATCGCTCCTGCGCTGGGTGAAAGAGAACACCCCCCAGCGCTATGCGCAAATTGGTAGCGTCATGATGGGTCATGACTACCTGCGCTGGTGCTTAACCGGCGCCAAAGGCTGTGAAGAGAGCAATATCTCCGAGTCGAACCTCTACAACATGACCACGGGTCAGTACGACCCGAGGCTGACTCAGTGGCTGGGCATCAGTGAAATCGACAATGCCCTGCCCCCCATCGTTGGTTCAGCAGAAATATGCGGGGAAATCACCGCTCAGACAGCCGCCATAACCGGTCTGGCGGCGGGTACCCCCGTCGTCGGCGGACTGTTTGATGTGGTTTCCACCGCACTCTGCGCCGGTATCGAAGATGAACGCACCCTCAACGCGGTGATGGGTACCTGGGCCGTCACCAGCGGGATCGCTCACGGCCTGCGCGACCACGAGCCCCATCCCTACGTCTATGGTCGCTATGTAAATGACGGGCAGTACATCGTTCATGAAGCCAGTCCGACCTCTTCAGGCAATCTGGAATGGTTTACCGCCCAGTGGGGCGAACTCTCTTTTGATGAGATTAATCAGGCCGTTGCCAGCTTACCGAAAGCCGGTAGCGAGCTTTTCTTTCTGCCCTTTTTGTACGGCAGTAACGCCGGACTGGAGATGACCAGCGGCTTTTATGGCATGCAGGCTATACACACTCGTGCCCACTTATTACAGGCCATCTACGAAGGCGTGGTTTTCAGCCACATGACCCATCTGAACCGCATGCGCGAACGTTTTACGCAGGCACATACCCTGCGCGTCACCGGAGGTCCAGCGCACTCCGACATCTGGATGCAAATGCTGGCGGACGTCAGCGGTTTACGTATCGAATTGCCACAGATTGAAGAGACCGGCTGCTTTGGCGCTGCGCTCGCCGCCCGCGTAGGCACCGGCATTTATCACAATTTCAGTGACGCGCAGCGCAGCTTACAGCACCCGGTTCGCACACTGCTGCCAGACGCTACGGCGCATGCGAGCTACCAGCGTAAATACCGCCAATACCAGAATTTAATTACCGCACTACAGGGCTATCACGCCCGCATTAAGGAGCACGAATGATGAGTCGACCATTACTGCAACTGGCGCTCGACCACACCAACCTGCAGGCGGCCCAACACGATGTCGCACTGCTACAAGAGAGCGTTGATATCGTTGAGGCAGGGACGATTCTCTGCTTAACCGAAGGCCTTGCTGCCGTGAAAGCGCTGCGTACCCAGTGTCCAAATAAAATCATCGTTGCCGACTGGAAGGTAGCCGATGCGGGCGAAACCCTCGCACAGCAAGCGTTTGGCGCTGGCGCTAACTGGATGACTATCATCTGCGCTGCCCCACTGGCGACGGTAGAGAAAGGCCATGGCGTCGCGCAGTCCTGCGGCGGCGAAATTCAGATGGAACTGTTCGGCAACTGGACGCTGGATGATGCCCGTGACTGGTATCGCGTTGGGGTTCGCCAGGCAATTTACCATCGTGGCCGCGATGCTCAGGCCAGCGGACAACAATGGGGAGAAGCTGATCTGGCGCGCATGAAAGCGCTTTCCGATATCGGTCTGGAGTTGTCGATTACCGGCGGGATTACGCCCGCCGACCTGCCGCTGTTTCGCGATATCAACGTCAAAGCCTTTATCGCCGGACGCGCGCTGGCTGGGGCGCAAAACCCAACGCAGGTTGCCGCTGAATTCCATACGCAAATCGATGCTATCTGGGGAGCACAGTATGCGTAATCATCCGTTAGGTATCTATGAAAAAGCGCTGGCGAAAGACCTCTCCTGGCCGGAGCGTCTGGTGCTGGCGAAAAGCTGTGGTTTTGATTTCGTCGAGATGTCGGTGGATGAAACCGATGAACGCCTGTCGCGTCTCGACTGGAGCCCTGCTCAGCGTGCATCGCTGGTGAGCGCAATGTTGGAAACCGGCGTGGCAATCCCCTCAATGTGCCTGTCCGCCCACCGCCGTTTTCCGTTTGGCAGCCGCGATGAATCAGTCCGCGTTCGGGCGCGCGACATCATGACCAAAGCCATTCGTCTGGCGCGCGATCTGGGTATTCGCACTATTCAACTGGCAGGTTACGACGTCTATTACGAGGAACATGACGAAGGTACGCAGCAGCGCTTTGCCGAAGGGCTGGCATGGGCAGTCGAGCAAGCCGCCGCCGCGCAGGTCATGCTGGCGGTAGAAATCATGGATACCGCTTTTATGAACTCAATTAGCAAGTGGAAAAAGTGGGATGAAATGCTGTCATCGCCGTGGTTCACCGTCTACCCGGATGTGGGCAACCTCAGCGCATGGGGTAATGACGTCACTGCCGAATTGACGCTGGGCATCGACCGTATCGCCGCTATCCATCTGAAAGACACACTGCCAGTAACCGAAACTCATCCGGGCCAGTTTCGCGATGTGCCCTTTGGCGAAGGGTGCGTGGACTTTGTTGGTATCTTCAAAACGCTGCATGAGCTGAACTATCGCGGGTCTTTTCTGATTGAAATGTGGACTGAAAAAGCAAAAGAGCCGGTACTGGAAATTATCCAGGCACGACGCTGGATAGAAGCACGTATGCAGGAAGGAGGATTTTCATGTTAGAACAACTGAAAGCCGATGTGCTGGCGGCCAATCTGGCGCTTCCGGCTCATGGTTTAGTCACCTTTACCTGGGGTAACGTCAGCGCTGTGGATGAAACGCGTAAGCTGATGGTGATTAAGCCGTCCGGCGTGGAATATGACGTGATGACCGCCGACGATATGGTGGTGGTGGATATTGCCAGCGGCAACGTGGTTGAAGGCAGTAAAAAACCCTCCTCAGACACGCCAACCCATCTGGCGCTGTACCGCCGCTACCCTGAGATCGGTGGGATCGTCCATACTCACTCACGCCACGCGACGATCTGGTCGCAGGCGGGTCTTGATCTCCCGGCATGGGGCACCACGCATGCCGATTATTTCTATGGTTCTATTCCGTGTACCCGGCTGATGACCGTTGAGGAAATCAATGGTGAATATGAATATCAAACCGGTGAAGTGATCATTCAGACCTTTGAGCAACGCGATCTCAATCCGCTGCAGGTTCCGGCAGTGTTAGTGCATTCACACGGTCCGTTTGCCTGGGGTAAAGATGCCGCAGATGCCGTACATAACGCAGTGGTACTCGAAGAATGCGCCTACATGGGGCTTTTCTCGCGCCAGTTAGCTCCGCAGTTGCCGGATATGCAGCCTGAGTTGCTGGATAAACACTATCTGCGTAAACACGGTGTGAATGCGTATTACGGGCAAAATTAACGTCCGGCGGCGCTGTGCTTGCACTGGTCTGTCATTTTTAGGCCGGGTAAGCATAGCGCCACCCGGCGATCCTCATTTACGCCGAATTAATATGCTCTTTGCAGTAGCGCCTTTTCCACGCCGCAGGCGTCAGGCTGGTATGCTTACGAAAGATTTTACGAAAGTAACCCACATCATTAAATCCACATTTAATCGCCACTTCGGTAAGCGACAGCGAGTCACTGATCAACAGCTTTTCTGCCGCCCTTACCCGCTGGCGATGCAATGCTTCAGTTAGCGTCAGCCGGAAAGCGCTCCGGAATACACGCCCCAGATAATCCGCATTGCAATGCAGCTCTTTCGCCAGAGTTGAAGCACTAATCGGCAGGTGGAACTGGGTGTGGATTATTTGTTGCGCTTTCCATGCCAGCGCATTACCGGGGCTATCTGCGGGTTGCTCGCTAGCCGCCGCGGAGATTTGCTGCAAAATCAGCAGTAGGATCAGTTCCAATGCAACGCTGCGATGAATATTTTCCTGCTCACGTAAGAACTGGCGAAACAGCGAAATAATATATTGTGGCTCGCTAACCCGGGCATGCTGAGGAATCGCAAGCAACGGTTCTGTAAGTGAAGCATCGTTTTCTGCTGTCACCTCAAAGTGTAGCCAGTAAAATTTTAAATCAGCCGGAAACTGTCCCACACCAATATGCGAACGCTGCGGCCATAACAGCAAACTTTCTCCAGCATTCACGCAAAAAACGGTCTGACCTTCGCGAATCGTTAATGTCCCTTTTTCGACAAAGATGATTTCCCAGGATTGCAATTGCCGCGCCGGATGGCTTCCCACACCTCGGGAAATAAATAGCCCACCATTTTGCACTTTAATCGGAAGAGACATGGATAATTCGAGCATATATATTCAAATTCCCGCTTTTTGCATTATTTAAACTGCTCTTTATTATTGATTATTCACGATAAACTTGCTTTTCGCTGGATCGAAATCACATTTTTATAATGAAGTCGGAATTGTCATCTTTTTATACTTTTCTCTTCCCTTGTTGACCCAAACATTTCGTGCAGAATAAATAACGTACTTTGCAAATTACAAACAAATAACCCGCAACGTAGCGGGATACTTTCTGAACATCCTCTCCGGGAGTTATTTATGACTTCGGCTCCGATTACGACATCTGATTTGGCACAGCGTGCCCAGGACGACAAATTATCCCTGCGTGAAAAAATAGGTTATGGGTTAGGCGATGCAGGTGGGACGGTAATTACCTGTCTGATCATGAACTTCCTGACATTTTTCTACACCGATGTCTTCGGGTTAACGCCCGCGCTGGTCGGCACATTGTTTATCGCCCTGCGCGTATTTGATGCCATTTCCGATCCGATAATGGGCATACTTGCCGACCGCACGCAAAGCCGCTGGGGGCGTTTTCGCCCATGGCAGCTGTGGGTGGCAATTCCCATTGGCATCATTGGCGTACTCACGTTTACCGTCCCTGACGCCAGCATGAGCGTAAAAATCGCCTGGGCATTCGGCACCTATCTACTGCTCTCTGTCGGCTATACCGCCATCAACGTACCGTATTGTGCGCTGATCAACACCATGACGACCCGCCATAACGAGGTGATCGCCTGTCAGTCCTGGCGCTTTGTGCTGTGCGGCGTGGCGGGATTCCTTGTCTCCGTTGGTCTGCCGTGGATGGTGGATATTCTGGGTCAGGGCAATGTCGCGCAGGGTTATCAGTTCGGCGTGGGCATCCTGTGCGCCATCGCTGTGGTGATGTTCCTGTGCTGCTTCTTCTGGGTTCGCGAGCGTGTGCCGCTGGCGATGATGGGGAAATTTACCCTGCGTGAACACATTGGTGGGCTACGCAAAAATGACCAGTTGCTGCTAATGCTGGTGATGTCTTTCCTGCTGATTAACGTCTTCAATATTCGTGGCGGCGGGTACATGTATTTCATTACCTACGTGCTGGAAGGCAGTACCGCTTACACGTCGCTGTTTTTCACCATGGTGACCTTTGCGTCCATCATCGGTTCAGTGGTTGTCAGCCCGCTGACCCGCCGTATAGATACCGTCAAACTCTATTACTACACCAACCTGGTGCTGGCAGCCCTGGCAGTGATGATGTGGTTCCTGCCGACCGGCCCGGCTTATCAAACATTATGGCTGGCGGTTATTCTCGGCAACGGCATTATTCTGGGCTTTACGCTGCCTCTGCACTTCTCGCTGATGGCCTTTGCCGACGATTACGGCGAGTGGAAAACCGGCGTGCGTTCTTCCGGCATGAATTTCGCCTTCAACCTGTTTTTCATCAAGCTGGCCTGGGCCTCAAGCGCGGGGATCATCAGCCTGTTATTTATTTTTGTCGCCTATCAGCCAGGCGCTGGTAACCAAACCGCCAGTTCGCTGCAAGGAATTACCGCGATGGAGACGCTGCTTCCCGCGCTGTTCCACCTGCTGTTGGCGCTGTCTATCCGCATCTGCAAACTCAATAATCCGATGATGTCGCGCATTGCCACCGATCTGCGTCAGCGTCATGTACAGCCTTAAGGAGCACGAAATGAACGTACTGGAAGTCGACCTGCATAAGCTCACCGTCAGCGATCCGTTCCTCGGACAATACCAACAGTTGGTCCGTGATGTAGTGATCCCCTACCAGTGGGATGCGCTGAATGACCGCATTGCAGAGGCGGAACCAAGTCATGCGATAGAGAACTTTCGTATCGCCGCAGGACTGCAGGATGGCGAATTTTACGGCATGGTTTTTCAGGATAGCGACGTAGCGAAATGGCTGGAGGCAGTCGCCTGGTCCCTGTGCCAGAAACCTGATGCGGAACTTGAGAAAACCGCAGATGAGGTCATCGAGTTGGTGGCTGCTGCGCAGTGTGAAGACGGCTATCTCAATACATACTTTACAGTGAAAGCCCCGGATGAACGCTGGACTAACCTCGCCGAGTGTCATGAGTTGTACTGTGCAGGTCATTTGATCGAAGCAGGCGTCGCGTTCTTTCAGGCGACGGGAAAACGTCGTCTTTTAGATGTAGTGTGCCGTCTGGCAGACCACATCGATAACGTTTTCGGGCTTGGTGATAATCAACTGCACGGCTATCCGGGACACCCGGAAATTGAGCTGGCGTTAATGCGCTTATACGAAGTGACCCAGCAACCACGCTATATGGCGCTGGTAAATTACTTTGTGGAACAGCGCGGCGCGCAACCCCATTTCTATGACGAAGAGTACGAAAAGCGCGGCCAAACCTCTTACTGGCATACTTACGGCCCGGCATGGATGGTGAAGGATAAACCCTATAGCCAGGCTCATCAGCCCATTTCAGAACAGCAAACGGCGATCGGTCATGCAGTACGTTTTGTTTATCTGATGACCGGCGTGGCGCATCTGGCCCGCTTGAGTCAGGACGAAGGCAAGCGTCAGGATTGCCTGCGTCTGTGGAAAAACATGGCCCAGCGTCAGTTGTACATTACCGGCGGGATCGGTTCACAAAGCAGCGGCGAGGCGTTTAGCAGCGATTACGATCTGCCTAACGACTCCGTGTATGCGGAAAGCTGCGCCTCAATCGGTCTAATGATGTTCGCCCGCAGAATGCTGGAGATGGAGGCAGACAGCCAGTATGCCGACGTGATGGAGCGCGCCCTGTATAACACCGTATTGGGCGGGATGGCGCTCGATGGCAAGCACTTCTTCTATGTGAACCCGCTGGAAGTGCATCCTAAATCATTAAAATTAAATCATATTTATGACCACGTGAAACCCGTTCGTCAGCGCTGGTTTGGTTGCGCCTGTTGCCCGCCGAATATCGCCCGCGTACTCACCTCAATTGGTCATTACATCTACACACCACGTCAGGACGCGCTGTATATCAATATGTACGTGGGCAATAGCATGGAAGTCCCCGTGGCGGATGGCTCGCTCAAGCTGCGCATTAGCGGGGATTATCCATGGCATGAGCAGGTGAAAATCGCCATCGAATCACCGCAGTCGATATATCACACCCTGGCCCTGCGCCTGCCAGACTGGTGCACCGCACCGCAGGTTTTACTGAATGGTCAGCCAGTTGAGCAGGATATTCGTAAAGGATATTTGCACATCAGCCGAACCTGGCAGGAAGGCGATACGCTCAGTCTGACCCTGCCAATGCCGGTGCGTCGGGTATACGGAAATCCATTAGTGCGTCATGTCGCCGGTAAGGTCGCCATTCAGCGTGGACCGCTGGTGTATTGCCTGGAGCAGGCCGATAACGGTGAGGAATTGCATAACCTGTGGTTGCCAAAAGAGAGTGAGTTCAGAGTATTCGAGGGTAAGGGATTGTTCAGCCATAAAATGTTAATTCAGGCTGAAGGCGTGAAGCAAAGTACTGCCGATGCAGCACAACAATCGTTGTGGCACTACGATGTTTCCCCAGCTTCGCGCCAGGCGCATACGTTGACGTTTATTCCGTGGTTTAGCTGGGCGAACCGTGGTGAAGGCGAAATGCGTATCTGGATAAACGAGCAGTAATAATAAGGCGGATGGCGGCGGTTAGCCCCCATCCGTCAATGTCTCATGAAAAGATTGCCCTCCTCCCTGAGGACAAACGGGTGAGAATCAGAAACGCCAGGTCAGACCGGACATAAAGGTGAAGCTGTCATCACGATCAACCATCGGACTATTTTTAATGTCATCCGGCAGTGCGCTATAGTTGGCGCTTGCCAGCAGCGTCAGGTTAGTGGTTAATGCGTATTTAGCGGACAGGCCAACATACGGTGTCCAGCTATCGCCTGGGGAATAGCTTGATAAACCACTACGACGGGACTCATTACCCGAAATGCCGTAGTAGTATTCATTGAATTTTTCGTCATAGTAGAGCACGCCAATTGATGGCGTCAGCGTCAGCTTGCCCATCGGCATTGGACGGAACAGTGAAACTTCCCCTACCCAGCCATTACTGTTGTCCAGCACATCCGCAGCGGCGGAGACTTTCACGCTACCCCATCTTTCATGGTGATACCACGCGGCACCCGCCATTGCAGTTGCGTCACGCTTATCCAGCGTTTTCATCGCGTGATCGTCATTGTCACCGGGATCAAACTCCAGCGGCATATAAGAGGCAGTAATACTAAATTCATTACTTTCACTCTTAGACAAAATATAACCTAGCGTTGTTTGCCTAAAATAAAATGATTCACTTTCATAACTGACAAGCGGTACTGCGTGAACATTATCATTATACCCGCGATAAGGTGATTCATTATATACAGCGCCAGCGCCAATAGAAAATTCTGCGGCAGTTGCACTCGCCATAAAAGAAAAGGCGAGCAGCGCCACAATATTGCGTTTAATTAACATGCCAACATTCCATTTTAAAATAAGCTACAAAGCGGGTGCATAATAATGCTTACAATTTCATCGGTGCAAGGTTCTTATTTATATAGTAATATATATAAAATTATATATATTGGGCTTGGCGATGAATAAATTACAACTTAAACACCGGGAACTGAAGATTATTTCGGTAATTGCTGCCAGTGAAAATATCAGCCATGCCGCTACTGTTCTCGGCATTGCTCAGGCCAACGTAAGTAAGTATCTTGCTGATTTTGAATCAAAAGTGGGGCTAAAGGTATTTGACCGCACCACCCGACAACTGACCCTCACGCCGTTTGGTATAGCGTTACTTCCTTACATCAATGACATGTTAGACAGAAATGATCAGTTAAATAATTTCATTGCTGATTATAAGCACGAGAAACGTGGAAAAGTAACGGTATATGCACCAACCGGAATTATTGCTTACTTATCGCAACATGTTATTGCAAAAATTATGGATATTGGCGATATCAGTCTGGTGCTAAAAACCTATAACCTGGATCGCAAAGCATTTTATGAAGGCGTCGACTTTCCTGACGATTGTGATATTTTACTTTCCTATGCTCATCCTAAAGATGAATCACTGGTCGCTAGTTTTATCACTAAATATGCGGTTATTGCTTTTGCCAGCCAGGAATATCTCACAAAGCATCCCATTAGCAGCCCTGATGAATTAGTCAACCACTCCTGTATTCTAATTGATTCTATGATGATTGATGATGCCAACATTTGGCGATTCAATTCTGCTGAAGACAAAAAGATGCGCGACTATCGTGTGACGGGAAATTACATCTGCGACAATACACAATCCGCACTGGCGCTGGCACGTAATCATTTGGGGATTGTTTTTGCGCCAAATGAAAGTGTGCAAAGAGATTGTCGTTCCGAGATGCTGGTCCCGTGTTTCACGGAGCAACATGAATGGTGGCTGGATTTAGTGGCGATTTTCCGCAAGCGTGAATACCAGCCCTGGCGTGTGCAGTATATTCTCGATGCAATGCTCGCGGAGATACGTCAGCAACTTGCTCAGGCGATACGACAGCCTGAGTAAGCGAAATAGCCTGCGCTAGTGGTCGAGGTACAGGTAATGCACCCAACTGGTCATCCGCAGCAACACCTTGCGCATGACCGACACATGTTCGAAGTGGTCAGAGTAAACGGCGACCTGGGCGTAGATCCCATCAGGTAATGCGTTCACATCCGCATTATCGTTCAGCTCAATCGTGGCGATTACCCCTTCCGAACCAGGCGTAGAGTTTAAAGATTGCAGTGCCCCGTTCGACTGGTATGTACCACCCGGTACTGCCGGACTAATAGCTGCCAGTTTACCGCTAAACACCTTACCCGGCAGGGCATTAAACACCACTTCCGCTTCATCGCCTGGCTCCAGTCGCAACAACGAGTTTTGACGGAACTGGGCGATAATTTGTCGTTTCTGATCCGGGATGAATACCATGACCGGGCGCATCGGCAGCGCGGCGGCATAGGTTCCTGGGCGCATCAGCACCTGAGTGACGTAACCATCGCTGGGCGCGCGAACCACGGTCTGGTCCAGGTTGAACTCTGCTTCCGCTAGCTGTGCTTTCAGGCTGGCAATTTGCGAATTCTCACCCAGTACCAGGCTGTCCAACTGGCTCTGAATTTGCTGTTGTTCTGCAACGGAGGATTTCACCGAGGCTTCCTGCGCCAGGTAGTTTTGGCGCGCCGCGTCGATATCGCGTTCAGAAAAAGGATTCACCTTCGCCTGACTCCCCTGCGCATAGCGCTGGTAATCTTTTGCCAGTTTGTCACGCGTGGCCTTTGCCCGCTGCGTGTTGGCTTTCATTTCGTCTAACTGCGCAACCAGAGCCTGCTCTTTATGCTGTGCGGTGACAATATCAGCCTTCAGGCGATCGACCCGCGCCTGATAACGCCCTGGATTAAGCTTAAACAGAACCTCGCCTTTTTTGATTAGCGTATTCTTCTTATCCGTTACTTCTGTCACTACACCCGTTACCTGCGGCACCACGGGAATAGAAATTACCGCTTTTTGTGCCTTAAATGTATACGGATGGTTATAATTCATCAGTAATATAAGTCCGCAAACAATGAATATACCGCCTAATGCCGCGGTAGGAACTGTCCATTTATTTACAGGAATTTTAAAAATTTTAAATATTGACCATGCACACGCCACATAGGTCAGAACAATCAGTAAATCCATCGATATTACTCCGCCGGAGAGGTCTTGGCCTCACCCAGTTTCTTTTCCAGATCCGCAACCCTTGCCTGAAGCTGGATCAGGGAAGAATCCGCGCTCTGCATGCCCCACCCGCGTTCCGGGCGATAAAGCGTTGCCCAGATCCATAAAAAGGGCCAAATAACATGTAAGGTAAACAAACTAACCCAACCCGCAACATGTATTGCGTCGGCATGAGGATGGTTACGTTTCTTTGCAATTAGATAGGGAATATCATGCAGAATAATAATCCCGTAAAAAATGACCAGGAATACAAAAATAAGCACTCCTAATGCAAAATAATTAAGGAACATATTTGCCTCAGGGATTTAAATTAAGGAATTCGGATGCAATTTGATTTAAACAATAGAGTTGATAATAGTATTGGAATGACCAGATTGGATGCAATTATCTTATTTATATAACGATATATGGGTTTATATATACCCGTCGTCTTTCGAGCTGCTTCTTTGTTGGCTGCGTTCGTTCACCCCAGCCACTTACCTGAGGACATAACTTGATGCCCGGTACGCTAAACGCGACCGGGCAGTAGGTGACGTGAAATTAAAACAGCCCCAGTGGTTTATCAGAGTAGCTCACTAACAGGCATTTGGTTTGCTGATAATGCTCAAGCATCATCTTATGCGTCTCGCGCCCGATACCCGACTGCTTGTAGCCGCCGAACGCCGCATGTGCCGGGTAAGCATGGTAACAGTTGGTCCAAACTCGCCCCGCCTGAATCCCACGTCCCATTTTGTACGCCAGATTTCCGTTACGACTCCAGACGCCAGCGCCAAGCCCATATTGGGTGTCATTAGCGATTTCCAGCGCTTCCTCCATGGTTTTAAACGTCGTGACAGCCAGCACCGGCCCGAAGATCTCCTCCTGGAAAACCCGCATGTTGTTCTTACCAAACAGAATGGTCGGTTCGAGGTAGTACCCCTCTTTTAACTCGCCATCCAGCTGCTTGCGCCGCCCGCCGGTGAGAACATCTGCCCCTTCTTTTTTACCAATGTCGATGTAATTCAGAATGGTTTCCAGTTGACCATGCGACACCTGCGCGCCCATTTGCGTCACGCTGTCTAACGGGTTGCCGCTACGGATACTTTCCACCCGACGAATAGCTCTTTCCATAAAACGTTCGTAAATGGATTCTTGTACCAGCGCCCGACTTGGGCAGGTACATACTTCGCCCTGGTTGAAGGCAAACAATGCAAAACCTTCCAGCGCTTTGTCAAAGAACGCATCTTCTTCATCCATCACGTCCGCGAAGAAGATATTGGGGGATTTCCCGCCCAGCTCCAGCGTGACAGGGATAATGTTCTGCGTGGCGTACTGCATGATCTGCTGCCCAACTTCCGTTGAGCCGGTAAACGCCACTTTTGCAATGCGTTTTGACGTCGCCAGATACTCACCGATTTCCCCTCCCGCGCCGTTTACCACGTTCACCACGCCAGGCGGGAGCAGATCGCCGACAACTTCCATCAGCAACAACACGGACAGCGGCGTCAGACGCGCAGGTTTAAGCACGACACAGTTACCGGCAGCCAGGGCGGGCGCCATCTTCCAACTGGCCATCAACAGCGGGAAGTTCCACGGGATAATTTGCCCCACCACGCCAAGAGGTTCATGGAAGTGATACGCCACGGTATCGCTATCAACTTCGCTTATTCCCCCTTCCTGTGCACGAATACAGGACGCGAAATAGCGGAAATGGTCAATCGCCAGCGGTACATCTGCCGCGCTGGTTTCACGGATGGGTTTACCGTTATCCCAGGTTTCAGCCGTCGCCAGTAGCTCCAGATTTTGCTCCATACGATCGGCAATTTTGAACAAAATCGCCGCCCTGTCCTGCACGGAAGTCTGCGCCCATTTGTCTTTTGCTTTGTGCGCGGCATCCAGTGCCAAATCGATGTCCTTTTTGCCGGAAGAGGCCACTTCGCACAGTAATTGCCCGGTTACCGGCGTCAGGTTTTGGTAATACTCACCGTCCACCGGTGCGACCCAGTCACCGCCGATAAAGTTATCGTATCGGGCTTTTAACTTCAGAGGGTAACCATACTCGCCGGGATAAATACGCGTTGAAGGGGGGTTATTGGTCATGACCGTCTCCTTGCTGTAGGGGTACTACAAGGGTAGACGGGACTGGCGAATTATTCGCCAGCCTTTTACTGCTTTACGACAAGTATCACGAATTACATGGCAGCACGATAAATCGCCATGATTTCTTCATGTGTCGCCTGAATCGGGTTAGTGAAACCACAGGCGTCTTTCAGGGCATTAGTCGCCAGAATGGCAAAATCTTCTTCTTTCACGTTCAGCTCACGCAGCCCAGCCGGAATATTCACTTTCTGCGCCAGTTCACGGATCGCCGCGATGCAGGCTTCTGCCCCTTGCTCTTCGCTCAGACCAGCAACGTTCACACCCATTGCCGAGGCGCAATCGCGCAGGCGGGCGGCAGCAACTTTGCTATTAAATACCTGTACATGCGGCAGCAGTACGGCATTACATACTCCGTGTGGCAGATCGTAGAAGCCACCCAGCTGGTGCGCCATCGCATGCACGTAGCCAAGGGAGGCATTGTTAAAGGCCATACCTGCGAGGAACTGCGCATAGGCCATGGCTTCGCGCGCCTGAGCATTGCCGCCCTCTTCCACGGCGACCGGCAGGTTTTCCGCAATCATGGTGACAGCTTTAAGCGCGCACGCATCGGTAATGGGGGTCGCAGCAACAGAAACATAGGCTTCGATAGCGTGAGTCAGCGCATCCATACCGGTAGCCGCCGTCAGAGACTTCGGCATACCGACCATCAGCGAGGAGTCATTGACGGACAGCAGCGGTGTAACATGCTTATCCACAATCGCCATTTTAATGTGGCGTACTTCATCAGTGATGATGCAGAAGCGGGTCATTTCAGATGCCGTACCCGCCGTGGTGTTGATGGCGATCATCGGCAGTTGCGGTTTTGCAGAGCGGTCTACGCCTTCGTAGTCACGAATATCGCCACCATTAGCCGCCACCAGCGCAATGCCCTTCGCACAATCATGAGGAGAGCCGCCACCGAGAGAAATAACGCTATCACAGTCATTTTCTTTCAGCATTTTCAGGCCAGCGGCAACGTTACTGGTCGTGGGGTTAGGATGCGTACCATCGTAAATTACGCTGGAAATATCATGTTCCTGTAGCGCTTTTTGAATATCGCCAGCCATACCTAATTTCGTCAGCATGGCATCCGTAACAATCAGCGTACGGCGAAAACCATATTCCGCCATTGTATTCATTGCGTCTTTTAATGCGTCAGCGCCGATTACATTCACGGAAGGAATAAAAAATGTTGAAGCAGCCATTGTACGATCCTTAATTACTCTAAAGAGGTAGGAAGCATACGAGTGAAATTTCCAACAAAATATGATCGTGGTTGTTATTTTAATAACACTTACAATTAAAAAGCACATTAGGTTCATAATCTAATGTGCTTATTTCAATCAACATCTATTTTGTATTAATTCATTTAATCCATGAATTAATTGTTTCATTATTTTTCAGGGAACAGCAACGCATCGCGTAATAAATGATCATTTCCCCGACGGCGAGTAAAACCAATGCGGTCAAAATATTCCAGAATTTGGATAGCCAATTTGCGCCCAACGTTAAGCCTGTCGCGAAAATCGGCGGCACATGTCGATCCCCTTTCCTGATCCAGTTCGCGGATCATATTGGCAAAGGCCACAATCCGATCGTTACGGTAATAACGATCTTTCACGATCGCGGTAATGATGCCTTGCTGTGCCGCTTGTCGTAACGCCACACGCATCATCTGTTCATCCGTTCCCGTCTGTTTTGCCAAATCGCGCACCCACCACGGCTCATCGCCAAAAAGCGGTTCTACTTTTTGCCAGATTGCCAACTGCTCATCGCTGAAACCCGCCTTATGTTCCGGCAAATGCAACCAGCCATGATGGCTATGGATCGCGCCACTCTCGCGCATCTTTTCAATTAGCAGCAATACCAGCGCTTCGTCTTCCATCGGCAAAGCCATACGGCGCAGGCGCTCGCGCCCGGGCCCTGGTTCATCACGGTGCTGCTCATGGTAGGTCGCCAGCGTATCGAGAACTTTCCGCTGCCAGCGCGCGGCAACGGGGGCATTCAACAGGCTGTATCCCGCCTGAATAAATCCATGTTGCTCAATCAACGGACGCATACCGTTGCCATTGAGCTGACGCGCCCAGGCAAAGTCAGGAATATTCACCGCCCCACGCGCCAGGTGCAGCGCCAGAGCGTCACCGTCAGTCTGCGCGTTTTCCAGCGCCGACAGCCACTGTAAATATTCCGGCTTACGCTTTCCGCGTCGCGGCGGATTAAGCGTCACAACACGTGCACCTGCCAGCGTTGTCCGGGCAGAAATATCACGCAGCACCAGACGGTCGTTATCAGCAAGCCAGAGTGGTATATCAAACACCAGTTCCGCCAGCGTTCCTTCAAGCAGAGAGATGCGCCCGGTGACATGGCTGGCCGCGTGGTGAATATGCAACGGTTGCCACTGCATCAGCGGCGCGGCATGTTCTAAAGAAACAATCACGCGGGTAAAAGCCTCTGGCGGCGCATCGGAAAGCAGCCAGTCGCCGCGGTTTAGTTCTTCTTTTTGCGCATCACCGGCAATATTCAGCGCAATACGTTGTCCCGCTTGCGCGCGGTCGGTGGCCTGATTTTGTGCATGCAGGCTACGTACGCGCATCGGTTTGTTGACGCCCGTGAGCCACAGCGTGTCACCGACATTCACTTCACCGCTGAGCGCCGTCCCGGTCACCACCAGCCCTGCGCCTTTGACCGTAAAGGCACGGTCAATCGCCAGGCGGAAGCTGTGATCGCGGGCATGCTCGCGCGACGTTAATTGCAACAAATGGTCACGCAGTTCCTCGATGCCACGGCCTTCACTGGCCGCAGTGACGAAAAGCACCGACTCCGCGAAACCATAATTCCCCAGCGTGGCCTGAATCTCCGCACGCACCTCTTCAATTCTTGCTTCGTCTACGCGGTCGGCTTTCGTG
The DNA here is from genome assembly GCF_030332745.1 of Citrobacter sp. Cpo074. Classification (NCBI taxonomy): domain Bacteria; kingdom Pseudomonadati; phylum Pseudomonadota; class Gammaproteobacteria; order Enterobacterales; family Enterobacteriaceae; genus Citrobacter; species Citrobacter sp. Cpo074. The sequence continues at coordinate 553,110 of NZ_JAOWHG010000034.1, read as the reverse complement.
AGCGCCACGGTGATCTGCGGATTGCCCGTCAGCTGCAGAATTTGCAAATGCTCACGGGTTTGCGCCATTACGCCATCATCACACGCCACCACCAGCAACGCGTGATCGATGCCGCCGACCCCCGCCAACATGTTGGACAGAAACTTTTCGTGTCCAGGAACGTCGATAAACCCCAGCACCCGCCCATCCGGCTGCGGCCAGTAGGCATAGCCGAGATCGATGGTCATGCCGCGCTTTTTTTCTTCCGGCAGACGGTCGGCATTCACACCGGTAATCGCCTGTAATAACGTTGTTTTTCCGTGGTCAACGTGTCCGGCGGTTGCAATAATCATTTCAGCATCATCTCCATAAACCGGGTCTCGTCTTCAAGGCAGCGCAGATCCAGCCATAAGCGGCCATCATAAATTCGCCCAATAACCGGCACGGGCAGCGTACGCCAACGGGCTGCCAACGCTTCAAGGCGGCTCCCGCGCCCGTCATGTGGGGTAAAGGTTAGCGCCACGCTGGGCAGCCTATCAACAGGTAGTGAGCCGCTGCCAATCTGCGACAGGCAAGGCATCACATTCAGGGCGAACTCATCACCGTAATGCTCTGCAAGCTGTGCCTGTAATTGCTGTGCCTGCGCGTGGATCGCTTCTTGTGAGCGGGTGAGCTGGCGCAATGTGGGCAACTTCTCCGCCAGTGCTTCCGGGTGCAGATAGAGCCGTAGCGTAGCTTCCAGCGCAGCCAGTGTCATTTTATCTGCCCGTAATGCGCGTTTCAGCGGATGGCTCTGCAAACGAGCGATCATCTCTTTTTTACCGACAATTATCCCTGCCTGCGGCCCGCCCAGCAGTTTATCGCCGGAGAAACTCACCAGACTGACGCCAGCGGTAATCAGTTGCTGCGGCATCGGCTCCTGCGGCAAACCATACTGGCTGAGATCGACCAGCGAACCACTGCCCAGATCCGCCACCACCGGTACATCCAGCTCCTGGCCAATTACGGCCAGCTCCGCCTCATCCACCGACTTTGTGAAGCCTTCAATGCTGTAATTACTGGTATGCACTTTCATCAGCAGACCGGTGTTTTCATTCACCGCCTGGCGGTAATCTTTCGCATGGGTCCGGTTGGTGGTCCCCACCTCACGCAAAATGCATCCGGCCTGACACATGACGTCCGGAATACGAAACGCGCCGCCTATTTCCACCAGCTCGCCGCGAGAAACAACCACCTCTTTGCCGTTCGCCGTGGCGGCCAGCATCAGCAGAACAGCTGCCGCATTGTTATTGACGATACAGGCGTCTTCCGCCCCCGTCAGACGGCAGAGTAAATCCGCCAGGGCCCGATCCCGATGTCCCCGCCCGGCATCATCCAGACTATATTCCAGCGTCACCGGCGTGCGCATCGCCTGTACCACCGCTTCAATTGCTTCTTCAGCCTGCGACGCGCGCCCAAGGTTGGTATGCAGCACCGTTCCGGTCAGGTTAATCACCGGGCGTAGCGCGCTTTGCGATTCTCGTTCCAGCCGGGCGCTGGCTTCTTGCGCCCAGTCCTCACACCATGCCGGGAGCGCGTGCGTGTCGCGAATAGCTTCTCTGGCTTCGTCGAGCATGTGACGCAGCAGGTCAACCACCCGGGTATGGCCGTGAGATTCACGTAAGGCTGGGAAGGCGCTATCGCGCAATAAACGATCGATAGCAGGAAGCTGGCTGTAGAGTGAACGCATGTCGGTTGTCATGAAAGGGCCTGGCTGTTGGTGGCCCTCTCCACCGTGGAGAGGGATATCGATATAGGAAGGATTGTACCGTGACTTTGCTCAGGCGGACATAATACGCATCAAGCCTTTGGCGGTTCTGTACGGGCAAAACTCTCGCGTTGAAAGAGCGTTTCCACCAGTTTGACCAGACGGGGGCGATCAACACACCAACCGGGCGCAACCCGACGGAAATTGAGATAACCGACGGCGCAGGCAATCGCAATGGTTGCCAGGTTAACCGTATCCGTTTTCAGCGTACCATCCGCCAGATAGCCTTCCAGCACATCCAGACTACGGGTGATCTTCTCACGCTGACGTAATAATTCAGTTTCTGACTGCTGCGCGGCAGGGCGAGCCTGTTCGCGCACCGAAACTAAACCGGCATCCATAATGCCGTCTGCCAACGCTTCCAACTGGCGTACCTTCAGCGCAGCCAGCGGATCACGCGGCAGCATGGCTGGTGCAATATCCAGTAGCTCTATATATTCCGCAATGATAGGAGAATCAAACCAATACTCGCCCGCATCGGTGACCAACGCGGGTACTTTACCTAACGGGTTATAGCGCGCCACGCCGCTATCCGCGTTATAGGGGAGTTCATTCACAAATTCGAAGGTGATGCCCTTTTCCAGTAACAGAATAGAAATTTTACGCACAAAAGGGCTGGTATAGCTGCCAATGAGTTTCATGCCGGGTCCTTTTTGCCAACAAAAAAGCGGTGCCCAACGATAGTGGGACACCGCTTAGTATGGCTCAGGTCACTGAAAATGGCAGGTGATGGCAGTCTCAATGATCCAAATAAAGGTAATGCATCCAACTGGTCATGCGCAGCAGTACTTTACGCATTACCGACACGTGGGCGAAATGGTCGGAATAGACTGCAACCTGAGCATAGATACCGTCCGGCAGCGCATCCACATCGGCATTCGGATCCAGCTCAATCGTGGCCAGCACGCCATCGGTACCCGGCACCACCGTTAAGGACTGTAATGCGCCCTGCGCCTGATAAGAACCGCCCGGAACGACCGGAAGAATACTGGTCAGCTTGCCGGTGAAAACCTGGCCAGGCAGCGCATTAAACACCACTTCCGCTTCATCGCCCGGTTTAAGGCGCAGCAGCGAGTTCTGGCGGAATTGCGCCACGATTTGCCGTTTTTGTTCAGGAATAAACACCATTACCGGACGCAAAGGTAATGCTGCTGCGTAAGTCCCCGGACGAATTAAAATCTGCGTGGCATAACCGTTGCTGGGGGCACGAACTACCGTCTGTTCAAGATTGTATTTAGCCTCGGCAAGCTGGGCACGTAGGGACGCAACCTGAGATTGCTCACCGTTGACCATACTGTCTAATTGGCTCTGAATCTGCGTCTGTTCTGCAACAGAGCCTTTGACCAGCGCATCCTGTGCCAGATAGTTTTGCCGGGCGTTATCGATATCGCTTTCAGAGAACGGGTTAACCTTCGCCTGACTGCCTTTCAAATAGCGTTGATAATCTTTATACAGACGGTCACGTTCAGCAGATACACGGGTGGTATTGGCGACCGCTTCCGACAACTGTGCTTTCAGGTTGTCGATGTTGTGCGTAGCGGTAACCAGATCAGCCTGCAGCCTGTCGACACGCGCCTGATACCGTACCGGATCGAGCTTAAACAGCACATCGCCTTTTTTAATTAGCTGATTATTTTTATCCGTTACCTCACTAACAATTCCTGTGACTTGCGGAGTGACCGGAATTGAAATAACCGCTTTTTGCGCCGTAAAGGTATATGGGTGGTTATAGTTCATTAATAAAATCAATCCCGCAACAATGAACACCCCACCTAATGCAGCGGTAGCAAGCGTCCATTGGTTTACCGGAATACGGAATATTTTAAAGATGGCCCAGGCAAAGGCCACATAGGTCAGGACTATCAACAAATCCATGATTAAATCTCCGGAAAGGTGGAGTTATCGGTTTTTTTCTCCCCATCCAGTCTTTTTTCCAACTGGGTGATTCGCGCTGCCAGCGCGGCAATCTCAGGGTCTGACTCCTTTCCGGTCGGTGTGATGTGTGACTGCATTCCCCATCCCTTTTCAGGCTGGTAGAGCGTGGCCCAGATCCACAGGAACGGCCAAATAACATGAAGAGTGAACAAGCTCACCCATCCTGCAGTATGGATGGCATCGGCATGGGGATGGTTGCGCTTCTTAGCCATGTTATAGGGGATATCGTGGATGGCGATGATTCCATAAAACAGAACCAGAAATACGAAAATCAGCACGCCCAACGCGAAATAATTTAGAAACATACCTGCCTCGAATTCACGCTAATTAGAGTTTTTTTATGCCGGCAGCCGTATGCACCCTGGCTGATGTTTTGAACATAACTGGAGTTAAGGGTTTTTGCCATACCACAAAATAAATATTTTTTCTGGTGAGAAATTGCTTTGTTTTGCAATAAAAAATGTCGGGGGTAGAACCTGCCGCAGATCACATCTGATAAATTTCAGATGAAAATACTTTGCGATTCACATCACAAAAATCCAACAAACAAGGAAAGCAAAAATGTGAACCACTTCACATTTAATCCTCATTTTCAGCGAATTATTGCACTGCGATGTTTTTTTGTACGGGTATTTTGTGATGAAAATCACATTAACTAACGCCATACACCCTATATTTACGTGACGAATGTCACATAAAAGGCCGTCGACTGGACAGTTGAACGATTCAGTGCCAGATTTCGCAGTATCTACAGGGTCCGGCTACCTCCTGCCGCTACATTAACAAACCTCGGGCTTTCAGCCTGCGTGATAGCAAACATAAGAAGGGGTGTTTTTATGTCATCCGATATTAAGATCAAGGTGCAAAGCTTTGGTCGATTCCTCAGCAACATGGTGATGCCAAATATCGGCGCGTTTATCGCGTGGGGTATTATCACCGCATTATTCATTCCGACAGGGTGGTTGCCGAACGAAACGCTGGCGAAGCTGGTCGGCCCGATGATCACCTATCTGCTGCCGCTACTGATCGGTTATACCGGTGGTAAACTGGTTGGCGGCGAGCGTGGCGGCGTAGTTGGTGCAATCACCACCATGGGCGTTATCGTCGGTGCGGACATGCCAATGTTCCTCGGCGCGATGATTGCAGGTCCACTGGGCGGCTGGGCGATCAAACACTTCGACAACTGGGTAGACGGTAAGATCAAATCCGGTTTTGAGATGCTGGTGAATAACTTCTCCGCTGGCATCATCGGTATGATCCTCGCCATTCTGGCATTCCTCGGCATTGGCCCATTGGTTGAAGCACTGTCCAAAATTCTGGCGGCAGGCGTTAACTTCATGGTTGTCCATGACATGCTGCCGCTGGCGTCTATCTTCGTTGAACCGGCGAAAATCCTGTTCCTCAACAACGCCATTAACCACGGTATTTTCTCACCGCTGGGTATTCAGCAGTCCCATGAGATGGGCAAATCCATCTTCTTCCTGATTGAAGCAAACCCGGGTCCGGGTATGGGCGTCCTGCTGGCGTACATGTTCTTCGGTCGCGGCAGCGCTAAGCAGTCTGCAGGCGGCGCGGCTATCATCCACTTCCTGGGTGGTATCCACGAAATTTACTTCCCGTACGTGCTGATGAACCCGCGCCTGATCCTGGCCGTTATTCTCGGCGGTATGACTGGCGTATTTACCCTGACTATCCTGAACGGCGGTCTGGTTTCTCCGGCGTCTCCGGGTTCTATCCTGGCCGTGCTGGCAATGACACCTAAGGGAGCTTACTTCGCTAACATCGCTGCTATCTGTGCGGCTATGGCAGTCTCCTTTGTGGTCTCAGCCATTCTGCTGAAAACCAGCAAAGTGAAAGAAGATGATGACATTGATGCCGCAACCCGTCGTATGCACGACATGAAAGCGGAATCCAAAGGCGCATCCCCGCTGGCGGCTGGCGACGTCACCAACGACCTGAGCCATGTGCGTAAAATCATCGTTGCCTGCGATGCCGGTATGGGTTCCAGTGCCATGGGTGCGGGCGTACTGCGTAAGAAAGTACAGGATGCAGGGCTGTCTCAGATTTCCGTCACTAACAGCGCGATTAACAATCTGCCGCCGGATGTGGATCTGGTCATTACCCACCGTGACCTGACCGAACGCGCGATGCGCCAGGTGCCTCAGGCACAGCACATTTCGCTGACCAACTTCCTCGACAGCGGTCTGTACTCCAACCTGACCGAACGTCTGGTCGCTGCGCAGCGCCACAACGTGAACGAGGAGAAAGTTCGCGACCACCTGAAAGACAGCTTTGAAGAGGGTGATACCCACCTGTTCAAACTGGGTGCGGAGAACATCTTCCTTGGCCGTAAAGCGGCTAACAAAGAAGAAGCGATTCGCTTTGCTGGTGAGCAACTGGTGAAAGGTGGCTACGTTGAGCCAGAATACGTTGAGGCGATGCTGGACCGCGAAAAACTGACCCCGACTTACCTGGGTGAGTCCATCGCAGTACCGCACGGTACGGTTGAAGCCAAAGACCGCGTGCTGAAAACCGGTGTGGTGTTCTGCCAGTACCCGGAAGGCGTTCGCTTCGGTGAAGAAGAAGACGATATTGCCCGTCTGGTTATTGGTATCGCAGCGCGTAACAACGAGCACATCCAGGTGATTACCAGCCTGACCAACGCTCTGGATGATGAATCCGTGATCGAACGTCTGGCCCATACCACCAGCGTGGATGAAGTTCTGGAACTGCTGGCAGGTCAAAAAGCTTAACAGTTAAGTATCCCCAAAATAGTTCGAGCTGCAGGAAGGCGGCAACGCAGTGAATCTCCAGGAGCGTACATAAGTACGTGACTGGGGTGAGCGAGGAGAGCCAACGCATCTGCAGTTCGAAATATGAAGGCGATATCCTCTCCCTTGTGGAGAGGGTTAGGTTGAGGGGAAATCAATGCAGTCCCTCACCCCAGCCCTCTTGGGTAAAAACATTAATGAAGGTTAATACTATGAAAGCATTACATTTTGGCGCAGGTAATATCGGTCGTGGCTTTATCGGCAAACTGCTGGCGGACGCGGGGATACAGCTGACGTTCGCGGATGTAAATCAGGTCGTGCTCGATGCCCTGAATGCCCGTCATAGCTATCAGGTTCATGTCGTGGGTGAAAATGAGCAGGTTGATACCGTCTCCGGCGTCAACGCTGTAAGCAGCATCGGCGATGATGTTGTTGAACTGATTGCCCACGTAGATTTAGTCACTACCGCCGTCGGTCCGGTTGTACTTGAGCGTATCGCTCCAGCCATCGCCAAAGGACTGGTTAAACGCAAGGCGCAGGGCATCGCTACTCCACTAAATATCATCGCTTGTGAAAACATGGTGCGCGGAACGACCCAGTTGAAAGGCCATGTAATGAACGCGTTAGCAGATGAAGATAAAGCCTGGGTTGAAGAACATGTTGGCTTTGTCGATTCTGCCGTGGACCGCATTGTTCCGCCTTCGGCTTCAGCAACCAACGATCCGCTGGAAGTTACCGTCGAAACCTTCAGTGAGTGGATTGTCGACAAAACACAGTTCAAAGGTGAACTGCCAAATATCCCAGGAATGGAATTAACTGATAACCTGATGGCATTTGTCGAACGTAAACTCTTCACGCTGAACACCGGGCATGCTATAACCGCGTACCTCGGAAAATTGACCGGTCATCAGACCATCCGTGACGCGATTCTCGACGAGAAAATCCGCGCAGTGGTAAAAGGTGCGATGGAAGAGAGCGGCGCGGTACTGATCAAACGCTATGGCTTTGATGCAGCAAAACATGCGGCATACATTCAGAAAATCCTCGGTCGTTTTGAAAACCCGTATCTGAAAGATGACGTTGAGCGCGTAGGTCGTCAGCCGCTGCGTAAGCTGAGCGCAGGCGACCGCCTGATTAAACCGCTGCTGGGTACGCTGGAGTATGGTTTGCCGCATGCGAATCTGGTTACCGGTATTGCGGCAGCGATGCACTATCGCAGCGAAGAAGATCCGCAGGCACAGGAACTGGCCGCGCTGATTGACGAAAAAGGTCCACAGGCCGCGCTGGCGCAAGTTTCCGGGCTGGATGCCAATAGTGATGTCGTGCTTGAGGCTGTTAACGCGTATAACGCAAAGAAATGATGCAGGACCTGGCGCAGGATATCCTGCGCCTGAATAATAGATTGTCAGATATGCAGGCAATAATGGAACAAACGCAGGCCTTTGAAAATCGTGTGCTTGAGCGTCTGAATGCTGGCAAAACCGTACGCAGCTTCCTCATCACCGCCGTAGAACTGCTCACCGAGGCGGTGAATATCCTTGTGCTTCAGGTATTTCGCAAAGACGACTATGCGGTGAAATACGCCGTAGAACCGCTGCTAGACGGCGATGGTCCGTTGGGCGATCTTTCTGTTCGTCTGAAGTTAATCTACGGCCTGGGCGTACTCAGTCGCCCGGAGTACGAAGATGCGGAGCTGCTGATGGCGCTGCGGGAGGAGCTGAATCACGACGGCAATGAATACGCATTCACCGACGACGAAATTCTTGGACCGTTTGGTGAACTTCACTGCGTGACGGCACTCCCGCCGCCACCCCAGTTTGATACCTCAGACTCTGGTTTGCATGCCATGCAGATCCAGCGTTACCAGCAGATGGTACGATCCACCATGGTCCTTTCCCTGACCGAGCTGATTTCTAAAATCAGCTTAAAAAAAGCCTTTCAAAAATAAGACGATGTTTGCTTATTTCTCTTCCTGCTGCGGTCGATACAGCTGCCGATAGTACGCCAGACGTTGCAGATACAGCTGCGCGTTTTCCTGCGGTATTTCTGAAGGGACAACGTTGCGCGGCGGTGTTTTATTCAAATATTCGCGAAAAGCCTGGCTTGAAGCCATAAAATCGACAGTTTTATCAATCAGGATTGAAACGTTCTCACCTATTTTCGCCATAATCTTCCCTCCTCCATGTATTAACCGCGCTCAGCCTGTGCGGTTGATCATTTAAGTTTAGGATCAGTTGGGTGTTTATATTGAGGAAAACGTGCTTCACCACGAACACGCCAATAAAAAGCACCACGGCCGATCTTATCGCTTAAAATTCCTTGTTAATCAATGTAGTAACATTATCATTAGCTAATTAATACTTACGGTATTTGATTATTTATCTTCGAGCAGTTGTGAATAATCCCGCTCTGCGCGCATACTATAGGGCATTCATCCTATTTTTAGCAGAAGCTATCCTATGAAAGAAGTCGAAAAAAACGAAATTAAACGCCTGAGCGATCGTCTGGACGCTATTCGCCACCAGCAGGCAGACCTGTCCCTTGTTGAAGCCGCCGACAAATACGCCGAGCTGGAAAAAGAGAAAGAAACTCTGGAAGCCGAGATCGCACGCCTGCGTGAAGTCCATGGCCAGAAGCTGAGCAAAGAAGCGCAAAAGCTGACAAAACTTCCGTTCCGTCGGGCCATCACCAAAAAAGAGCAGGCTGACATGGGCAAACTGAAGAAAAGCGTGCGCGGCCTGATCGTCGTCCACCCGATGACCGAGCTTGGCCGTGAAATGGGCCTGAAAGAGATGACTGGCTTTGCGAAGAACGAGTTCTAAACACTCTCGTATCACAGGCTCTCAAGACACCCGTCGTACAGCGGGTGTCTTGAGAGCATCGGGCTATATTCCGAATTTTTCCCCATAAATATTTACACCGCTTATATACAAGTTCATTTTTAACGGCCCTCCCTGCTTTTCATGAAAATAAATTACTCCACCATGTCCATTTGTATTTATACAATGAATTTTTTCTTCCACTTTTCTCATGACCCGCAGAATATAATTGACCCACAAAATTAAATAACATTATCATCTATAAAATAATGCCCCATACATAAATATTATGATTATATTTTTATAAGGCATTGCCATGGATAATTGATAAAAATTATCGAGCACTGGCTCAATCCTATAAAAGCAATGAATGTGTTCATTATAACCATGCATTAACGGGTTATTGATAATACTCGCAGGATGATGAGTTAGCTGTATAAATAATAGGTTAACTATTAATACTACATTAGTAATTAATAAGGATATTTTATATGCACAAAAATGGAAAATTTATTCCCCTGATTGTTTTGGGATTCACATTCTTGTTATCGGGTTGTGATTACTTTGCAGATAAACACCTTGTCGAAGAACTAAAAAAACAGCAAAAAGAACAAGAAGCAAAGATAGACCTTTTAGAAAAACAACAAACTACGCTTATCCAGGCGACCCAAAAGGTCGCCGAAGTCGTTGGCCGCATTGAACGTAAACAACGACTATTCGACTACACAGAACTGGACCCATCACAAACGCACTATTTTATTATTAACAACGGCAATATTGGATTAGCCGGGCGTATTTTATCTATTGAGCCAATAGATGATGGAAGTGTTATTCATCTTGATTTGGTTAACTTACTCAGCGTTCCCGTATCAAACCTGGCGTTTAATATGACGTGGGGTACGAAAAAACCTTCCGAGGCAAAAGATCTACCTCGCTGGCGACAACTCCTGCTCAACACGCAAATGGATTCGACAATCGAACTCTTACCGGGAGCATGGACCAATGTCACGCTGACATTAAAAGGCGTATCGCCCAATAATCTTAAGTATCTAAAAATAGGCATTAACATGAAGAATGTTATTTTCGAAAGCATACAACCTATTAACGATACAAAAAAGAAGCCCAAAAAATAATAGCTATTGATACAACTATTTTAGAAAAGGAAAGCACTTATCCATGAACAGAATATTTAAAGTCCTCTGGAATGCCGCTACGGGAACATTTATTGTCACCAGTGAAACCACAAAAAGCCGCGGGAAAAAAAGCGGCCGTAGAAAGCTGGCGGTTTCCGCACTCATCAGCCTTAGCGGTATTATGATCTCAGCGGATGCGCTGGCCAACGCAGGGAACGATACTGGCAGCGGTGTTACTGTATCCGGTACAACGGGAACAGGGTGGATTGCAATTGGTACCGCTGCCACAGCCAATACTTACACCAACGAAGATGGCGCAAGCGCCGCAATGGGTTATCACGCCTCCGCGATGGGGAAATGGAGTACCGCCATTGGTTCATACAGTGATTCATCCGGAGACTCTTCCCTAGCGCTCGGCGTAAAAGCAAGCTCAACCGGCAACCGTGCCATTGCGATGGGTGCCTCATCTTCAGCCGCGGGAAGTTATTCAATGGCAATGGGGGTCAACGCTAACGCCAGCGGAGAAACCTCGGTTGCGTTGGGCAATAAGGCTACCGCGGGCGGCAATAATAGCGCCGCTCTCGGTAATGGAGCAAAAGCGACAGGCACTAACTCCGTTGCCATTGGCGCAGGCTCTACCGCCCAGGAAGACAATTCCGTTGCTGTGGGTAACAGCACCACGCAGCGGCAGATCACCTACGTTGCTAAAGGCGACATCAATTCCAGCAGTACAGATGCAGTCACAGGTGCGCAAATTTATTCTTTAAGTCAATCCGTTGCCGACCGACTAGGCGGAGGCGCCTCCGTTAACTCTGATGGTACAGTGAATGCTCCCCTCTACGAGGTAGGCACAGGCACCTACAATAACGTAGGCAGTGCGTTAAGCGCACTGAACAACTCTATCACTAACACAGAAGCCTCTGTCGCTGGCTTAACCAATGACGCGTTATTGTGGGATGACAGCGCAAGCGCATTCAGCGCTAACCACGCGGGAAGCGCCAGCAAGATCACCAATCTGGCGGCAGGCTCCCTGACCGCGGACAGCACCGATGCCGTTAACGGGTCCCAGTTGTTTGATACAAATGAGAAAGTGGATCAGAACACTGCTGATATCACCACCAATACCGACAGCATCAACCAAAACACTGCCGATATTACCGCCAATACCGACAGCATTAACCAGAACACAACCGATATCGCCGCTAATACGACCAGCATCAATCAGAACACCACTGATATCGCCACCAATACCACCAATATCAACAGTCTGAGCGACTCCGTCACCACGCTCACCGACGATGCCCTGTTGTGGGATGCAGCCTCTGGTGCATTCAGTGCTAAGCACAACGGAAGTGCCAGCAAGATCACCAATCTGGCGGCAGGCTCCCTGGCCGCGGACAGCACCGATGCCGTTAACGGCTCCCAGTTGTTTGGTACAAATGAGAAAGTGGATCAGAACACTGCTGATATCACTACCAATACCGACAGCATCAACCAAAACACTGCCGATATTACCGCCAATGCCGACAGCATTCACCAGAACACAGCCGATATTGCCGCTAATACGACCAGCATTAACCAGAACACAACCGATATCGCCACCAACACTACCAATATCAATAACCTGAGCGACGCTGTTACCACACTCACTGACGATGCACTGCTTTGGGATGCTAACTCTGGTGCATTCAGCGCTAAGCACAACGGAAGTGCCAGCAAGATCACCAATCTGGCGGCAGGCACCCTGGCCGCGGACAGCACCGATGCCGTTAACGGCTCCCAGTTGTTTGATACAAATGAGAAAGTGGATCAGAACACTGCTGATATCACCACCAATACCGACAGCATCAACCAAAACACAACCGATATTGCCACCAACACCACCAATATCAACAACCTGAGCAACTCAGTTACCACGCTCACTGACGATGCCCTTTTGTGGGATGCAGCCTCTGGCGCATTCAACGCTAACCGCAACGGAAGCGCCAGCAAAATCATTAATGTCGCCGCCGGCGACCTTTCTGAAGACAGTACAGACGCGGTGAACGGCTCACAGTTATATGAAACCAACCAGAAAGTAGATCAAAACACATCAGATATTGCAGATATCAATACGACGATCACCAACCTTAGCACTGATGCACTGAGCTGGGATGAAACAACGAGTTCGTTCTCTGCCAGCCACGGAAGTAGTACGGCAAACAAAATCACCAACGTTGCTGCCGGGGACCTTTCTGAGAGCAGTACCGACGCGGTTAACGGCTCGCAGTTGTTCGAAACCAATGAAAAAGTGGATCAGAACACGACCGATATCGCCGCCAATACCACCAACATCACTCAGAACAGCACCGCGATTGAGAACCTGAATACTTCTGTCTCCGACATTAATACGTCCATTACCGGCCTCACTGATAATGCTCTGTTATGGGACGAAGACATCGAAGCTTTCAGCGCAAACCACGGTACCAGCGGTACCAATAAGATAACCAATGTAGCAGCAGGTGAAATCGCCAGTGACAGTACTGACGCCGTTAATGGCTCTCAGCTCTATGAAACTAACATGCTGATTTCTCAGTACAACGAATCTATTAGCCAAATAACCGGCGATACCAGCGAAACCTATATCACGGAAAATGGTACCGGCGTGAAATACATCCGCACGAATGATAGCGGGCTTGAAGGCCAGGATGCATACGCAACGGGTGACGGCGCAACAGCAGTGGGTTACAACGCCGTCGCATCCGGTGCTTCGAGTCTGGCGCTTGGAGAGAACAGCAGCAGCAGCATTGAGGGCAGCATCGCCTTGGGCAGTGGCTCCAGCTCTAACCGCGCTATTACAACCGGTACACAAGCAACGAGTGTAACAAGCGATGGCGTCGTCATTGGTTACGATACAACAGACAGAGAGTTGCTGGGCGCGTTGTCATTGGGGACGGATGGAGAAAGCTATCGTCAAATTACCAACGTTGCGGACGGCTCTGAAGCGCAAGATGCAGTAACAGTTCGTCAGTTACAAAATGCCATTGGTGCGGTCGCCACTACACCGACCAAGTACTACCACGCAAACTCAACGGAAGAAGATTCACTGGCTGTCGGGACTGACTCACTGGCAATGGGTGCGAAAACCATCGTCAATGCTGATGCAGGTATTGGTATTGGTCTGAATACACTGGTGATGGCTGATGCCATCAACGGTATTGCTATCGGTTCTAACGCACGCGCCAACCATGCAAACAGTATTGCAATGGGTAATGGTTCTCAGACCACTCGCGGCGCACAGACTGACTACACCGCCTACAACATGGACGCACCGCAGAACTCTGTCGGTGAGTTCTCTGTCGGCAGTGAAGACGGTCAACGTCAGATCACTAACGTCGCGGCGGGTTCGGCAGACACCGATGCCGTAAACGTTAGTCAACTGAAAGTCACCGACAGCCACGTTGCCGCAAATACCGAAAGCATCAATAACCTGAATACGCAGGTGAGTAGCCTTGATACCCGTGTCACCAATATCGAAAATTCTGTCGGCGATATTGTCACTACGGGGAGCACCAAGTACTTCAAGACCAACACCGATGGCGTAGATGCAAATGCCCAAGGTACGGACAGCGTCGCGATAGGTTCCGGATCTATTGCGGCTGCTGAAAACAGCGTGGCGTTAGGTACAAATTCAGTCGCAGATGAAGCGAATACGGTGTCTGTCGGTTCTTCTACTCAACAACGTCGTATTACCAATGTTGCCGCAGGGGTGAACAACACTGACGCGGTTAATGTGGCGCAACTGAAAGCTTCAGAAGCAGGTTCCGTTCGTTATGAAACCAATACCGATGGCTCGGTTAACTACAGTGTGCTCAACCTGGGAGACGGGAGTGGCGGTACCACTCGGATCGGCAATGTTTCAGCGGCGGTGAACGATACGGATGCGGTGAACTATGCGCAATTGAAACGCAGCGTAGAAGAAGCAAACACCTATACCGATCAAAAAATTGGTGAAATGAACAGTAAAATCAAAGGAGTAGAAAACAAGATGAGCGGCGGTATTGCCTCAGCAATGGCCATGGCTGGTCTTCCACAAGCTTACGCACCGGGAGCCAACATGACCTCGATTGCTGGGGGTACGTTTAATGGTGAAAGTGCCGTCGCCATTGGTGTCTCCATGGTAAGTGAAAGCGGGGGCTGGGTGTATAAATTGCAAGGAACCAGCAACAGCCAGGGCGATTACTCTGCAGCCATTGGTGCTGGCTTCCAGTGGTAATGAAGTAACAATACTCCCGACATCAAAGGCAATGGCATCATGCCATTGCCTTTTCACTTCTCTTTGTTGCCCTCACTCCGCCAATTGGCCCTACCAATTTTAGCCAGATCATACCAACACCTCACATTTCATTAAAATGTGAGTACAATACCGTTGCCAATAAATAACATTTGATTAACCATTCATTGTCATTACCCCTACACAACAATATTGGCAGGGCCACTTTTACACATAATGTGACGAAGATTTGAGCAAAGACTCATTCCATTATGTCAGCGGCCCCCAGGAGACCTGCAATGAATCTCTGGCAACAGAACTACGACCCGGCCGGTAATATCTGGCTTTCCAGCCTGATCGCATCGCTCCCTATCCTGTTTTTTTTCTTCGCCCTGATTAAGCTCAAGCTGAAAGGCTATGTTGCGGCGTCCTGGACGGTGGTGATTGCTCTGGCAGTCGCCCTGCTGTTTTACAAAATGCCGGTCGATCACGCGCTGGCATCCGTAGTGTACGGTTTCTTCTACGGTCTGTGGCCAATTGCCTGGATCATTATCGCCGCGGTATTCGTCTATAAAATCTCGGTGAAGACCGGACAGTTCGACATTATCCGATCATCGATACTCTCGATTACCCCAGACCAGCGTCTGCAAATGCTGATTGTCGGTTTCTCCTTTGGGGCATTCCTCGAAGGAGCAGCAGGCTTCGGTGCTCCGGTAGCGATTACCGCCGCACTGCTGGTCGGTCTTGGCTTTAACCCGCTGTATGCGGCAGGTTTGTGCCTGATCGTAAATACCGCGCCGGTCGCTTTTGGCGCAATGGGCATTCCGATTCTGGTTGCCGGTCAGGTTACCGGACTGGACAGCTTCGAGATTGGCCAGATGGTAGGTCGTCAACTGCCGTTCCTGACCATTATCGTGCTGTTCTGGATTATGGCGATTATGGATGGCTGGCGTGGTGTCAAAGAAACCTGGCCTGCGGTGATGGTCGCTGGCGGCTCGTTTGCTATCGCACAGTACCTCAGCTCTAACTTTATCGGGCCGGAACTGCCGGACATCATCTCTTCTCTGGTCTCACTGGTGTGTCTGACGCTGTTCCTGAAACGCTGGCAGCCGGTACGCATCTTCCGTTTTGGCGATATGGGCGCTTCGCAGGTCGATATGGATCTGTCACGCACCCGCTACACCGCTGGGCAGGTGGTACGCGCCTGGTCACCGTTCCTGTTCCTGACCGCTACCGTCACGCTGTGGAGCATACCGCCGTTTAAAGCGCTGTTTGCGCCAGGCGGCGCGATGTACCACTGGGTGGTCAATATTCCGGTTCCGTTCCTCGACAAGCTGGTTGCCCGTATGCCGCCGGTCGTACACGAAGCCACAGCCTACGCGGCGGTGTACAAATTTGACTGGTTCTCCGCGACCGGTACTGCGATTCTGTTTGCCGCCCTGCTGTCTATCGTCTGGCTGAAGATGAAGCCATCTGCTGCGCTGCAGACCTTTGGTAGCACGCTGAAAGATCTGGCGCTGCCTATCTACTCCATCGGGATGGTGCTGGCGTTCGCGTTTATCTCTAACTACTCCGGGCTTTCATCCACCCTGGCACTGGCCCTGGCACATACCGGCAGCGCATTTACCTTCTTCTCGCCGTTCCTTGGCTGGCTGGGGGTATTCCTGACCGGGTCCGACACCTCATCAAACGCATTGTTCGCCGCCCTGCAGGCCACGGCCGCTCAGCAAATCGGCGTTTCGGATGTGCTGATGGTGGCCGCAAATACCACCGGCGGCGTGACCGGCAAGATGATCTCTCCGCAATCTATCGCAATCGCCTGTGCGGCAGTGGGATTAGTGGGGAAAGAGTCTGATCTGTTCCGCTTTACCGTGAAGCACAGTCTGATTTTCACCTGCATGGTGGGTGTGATTACCACGCTGCAGGCCTATGTCTTAACCTGGATGATTCCATGATAGTGATGCCCAGACGCCTGTCAGACGAAGTCGCATCTCGTGTGCGGGCGCTGATTGAAGAACAACAGCTGGAGGCGGGCATGAAGTTGCCCGCTGAGCGCCAACTGGCCGTACAGCTCGGCGTATCGCGCAACTCGCTGCGCGAGGCGCTGGCGAAACTGGTGAGCGAAGGCGTGTTGATTAGCCGTCGTGGCGGCGGGACGTTTATCCGCTGGCAGCATGAGGCCTGGTCTGAACAAAACATCGTTCAGCCGCTGAAAACTCTGCTGGCGGACGACCCTGATTACAGTTTCGATATTCTGGAAGCCCGCCACGCCATCGAAGCCAGCACCGCCTGGCATGCAGCTATGCGTGCCACTGCTGCCGACAAAGAGAAGATCAGACTCTGTTTCGAGGCCACACAAAGCGAAGATCCAGATCTCGCCTCGCAGGCAGACGTTCGCTTTCATCTCGCCATTGCGGAAGCCTCGCACAACGTGGTGCTGTTACAGACCATGCGCGGTTTCTTCGACGTATTGCAGTCTTCGGTGAAACAGAGCCGCCAGCGAATGTACCTTGTGCCGCCCGTATTTTCGCAACTGACGGCGCAGCATCAGGCCGTCCTGGATGCGATTGTTGCCGGAGATGCCGACGGAGCGCGTAAAGCAATGATGGCGCACCTCAGTTTTGTCCACACCACGATTAAACGATTTGATGAAGATCAGGCCCGCCAGGCGCGTATCACCCGCCTGCCCGGTGACCCTGGTGAGAATAGCAGGGAGAACAACACATGATTATTTCAGCAGCCAGCGACTATCGCGCCGCAGCCCAGCGCATCCTACCCCCCTTCTTGTTCCACTATATAGACGGTGGGGCGTATGCAGAGCACACTCTGCGCCGTAACGTGGCAGACCTGTCTGAAGTGGCACTTCGCCAGCGCGTGCTGAAGAATATGTCCGACCTGAGCCTGGAGACAAAGCTGTTCAACGAAACGCTCTCCATGCCGGTGGCCCTTGCACCTGTCGGTCTGTGCGGCATGTACGCGCGCCGGGGCGAAGTTCAGGCCGCCGCCGCCGCTGATGCCAAAGGCATTCCATTTACGCTTTCCACGGTATCCGTATGTCCGATTGAAGAAGTCGCCCCAACCATCAAACGTCCGATGTGGTTTCAGCTATATGTTCTGCGCGATCGCGGCTTTATGCGCAACGCGCTGGAGCGCGCCAAAGCGGCGGGTTGCTCCACGCTGGTCTTTACCGTCGATATGCCAACCCCTGGTGCACGCTACCGTGACGCCCATTCCGGGATGAGCGGCCCAAATGCCGCACTACGCCGCTACTGGCAGGCAGTCACCCATCCACAGTGGGCATGGGACGTTGGCCTGAACGGTCGCCCACATGATTTAGGTAATATCTCGACTTATCTTGGTAAACCTACCGGTCTTGAGGATTACATCGGCTGGCTGGCGAATAACTTCGATCCGTCGATTTCCTGGAAAGACCTCGAGTGGATCCGCGAATTCTGGGATGGCCCGATGGTGATCAAAGGGATCCTCGATCCCGAAGATGCCCGAGACGCCGTACGCTTTGGTGCGGACGGCATCGTTGTCTCTAACCACGGTGGTCGCCAGTTAGACGGCGTGCTGTCTTCAGCTCGCGCGCTGCCCGCCATTGCCGATGCGGTAAAAGGCGATATCACCATTCTGGCAGACAGTGGGATCCGCAACGGTCTGGACGTCGTACGTATGATTGCGCTGGGCGCGGATAGTGTTCTGCTGGGACGTGCTTATCTGTACGCGCTGGCCACCCACGGTCAGGCCGGGGTGGCGAATCTGCTGAATCTGATCGAGAAAGAGATGAAGGTGGCAATGACCCTTACCGGGGCGAAATCGATTAGCGAAATCAGCCGTGATTCGCTGGTACAGGAACTGGGCAAACAGGTGGCTGACTACCCGATGCAGCCCAAACGTGGAAATGCGGCGTAAACATTAATTTGCTATGCTGCCCCGTACTTAAGGGGGCAGCATGCTAAACATCGTTTTATTCGAACCAGAAATCCCGCCAAATACCGGCAATATTATCCGTCTTTGCGCCAACACCGGCTTTCGTCTGCATATTATTGAGCCAATGGGCTTTACCTGGGACGACAAGCGCCTGCGTCGCGCGGGGCTGGATTACCATGAATTTACCGCTGTGCTACGCCACCCTGATTACGCCGCCTTCGTCGCCGCAGAAAATCCGCATCGTCTGTTTGCCCTGACCACCAAAGGTACGCCAGCGCATAGCGCGGTAAGCTATCAGGATGGGGATTATCTGATGTTTGGCCCGGAAACTCGCGGTCTGCCAGCCAGCATCCTCGACGCGCTGCCTGCCGAACAAAAAATTCGTATTCCGATGATGCCGGACAGTCGCAGCATGAACCTGTCGAATGCGGTGTCGGTGGTGGTGTATGAGGCCTGGCGCCAGTTAGGTTATCCCGGCGCGATATTGCGTAGTTGATTTTTGTCGGATGGCGGCTGACGCCTTATCCGACCTACGAAAGAATTTACCGTTATTTTTCGAGCGTTATCGGCGCAGTCAGGTTGGACACGGACTGCGCTTGCCGACCTGCGCGTACACGTAGTACGTGAGGATGGCGAGCACAGCCCAGGTTCAAGATGACAAGTAAGATAGCTCGGAAATCAGATTCCATCGCCGTATTCGAACGTATGATGTATCCCATTGAAATGCTGATCCATATCCATGGACGGCTTATCGCTGTCTGGCTTACCGACGATGCGTGCCGGAACGCCTGCGGCGGTGGTATGCGGCGGTACGGGCTGTAGCACGACCGAACCTGCGCCAATCTTCGCGCCGCGCCCGACTTCAATGTTGCCGAGAATTTTTGCTCCCGCGCCGATCATCACGCCTTCACGAATTTTCGGGTGGCGGTCACCGCCGGCTTTACCGGTCCCGCCCAGCGTGACGGATTGCAGAATAGAGACGTCGTTTTCAATCACCGCGGTTTCACCAACCACAATGCCGGTGGCGTGATCGAGCATAATCCCACGGCCAATTTTTGCCGCCGGATGAATATCTACCTGGAAGGTAACGGACACCTGATTTTGCAGGAAGATCGCCAGTGCCTGACGCCCCTGATGCCACAGCCAGTGACCGATACGGTAGGCCTGAAGCGCATGAAAGCCCTTCAGATACAGCAGTGGAGTGGAATATTTATCGACAGCCGGGTCACGCGTGCGTACTGCCTGAATATCGCAGGCCGCTGAGGCAATCATTTCAGGATCGGCCGCGTAGGCCTCTTCTACGACTTCGCGAATCGCAATGGCGGGCATGATTGGAGAAGCGAGTTTATTCGCCAGCATATAGCTTAGCGCACTGCCGAGATTTTCATGCTTGAGCAGCGTTGCGTGGTAAAAACTGGCCAGCATTGGCTCACATTCCGCCAGTGCCCGGGCTTCTGCTTTAATGTTTTTCCAGACGATATCCAGTTCTTCACACGGCATTGCGTACTCCAGAAGGTAGCAAAACGACCGATCCGTTCTTCGCGGATCGGGTCGTTATATTCAACAGTTCCTTACAGCTAGTGGCGGCTCAGCTCGTCCTTGCGTGCACGGCCTAATAACGTCAATGCTGCCTCGCGCGCGTTTTTTCCGCAATACAATACTTGATAAATTTCCTCGGTTATTGGCATCTCAACACCAAAACGGTGCGCCAATTCACGAACTTCTTTCGTATTGCGATAGCCTTCAACCACTTGGCCAATCTTGTCCTGCGCACCCTGCACGTCCATCCCCTGGCCGAGCATCATGCCAAAACGACGGTTGCGCGACTGGTTGTCGGTACAGGTCAGCACCAGATCGCCTAAACCCGCCATCCCCATAAAGGTGGCAGGATCGGCCCCCAGCGCCGCACCAAGACGAGACATTTCGGTCAGCCCACGGGTGATCAATGCGGTTCGTGCATTCGCGCCAAAACCGATGCCGTCAGACATCCCCGCACCAATGGCAATGACGTTTTTCACCGCGCCGCCAAGCTGCACGCCAATGAAATCCGGGTTGCTATAAACGCGGAAGCTTTTGCCGCAGTGCAGCAACTGCTGGAGATCGTCAGCAAAAGTGTCGTCCGTCGAGGCCAGAGAAATCGCCGTCGGCATGCCCGCAGCCAACTCTTTGGCGAACGTCGGGCCGGAAATAACCGCCAGTGGAATTGAGTCCCCCAGCGCTTCACGCGCGACGTCCTGCAGCAGACGCCCTGTTTCCGCTTCCAGACCTTTTGTCGCCCAGACCAGTCGTGCGTCAGGACGCATCAATGGTTTGATGTTACGCAGCACTTCGCCAAAGACGTGGCTCGGCACCACCACCAGAATATTACGACTGGCGGCCAATGCAGTGGCTAAATCACTTTCCAGGCGCAGCGTGTCGGGAAAAGGCACATCAGGAAGGAACGCGACGTTGCAGCGATCGTGCTCGAGAGTCGCGATATGTTTAGGATCATGGCCCCACAGGACAACCTGATGGCCATTTCTTGCCAGGGTGATGGCAAGAGCGGTGCCGTACGAGCCGGCACCAATCACAGTCATTGAAGCATTACTTTGGTTCATCAGGCATCCTGATGTTCTTCAGTACCTTCGCCAGCCTGCTGCTGTAAATAGTTCATGAACAGCGCATCAAAGTTGACCGGCGCAAGGTTCAGTTGCGGGAACGTACCGCGTGAAACCAGGCTGGTGATGCATTCGCGGGCATACGGGAACAGAATGTTCGGGCAGTATGCGCCCAGGCAATGCGCCATCTGAGTCCCTTCAATACCACTGATGGAGAAAATACCGCCCTGCTGAACTTCGCACAGGAACGCAGTTTCTTCACCCAGGGAAGCCGTTACGGTGACACGCAGCACTACTTCATACACGTCATCTGCCAGTTGGGTAGATGCGGTATCAAGATCCAGTTTAACCTCTGGCTGCCAATCTTTCTGGAAAACATGCGGTGCATTTGGCGCTTCGAAAGACACATCCTTGGTATAAATACGTTGGATCTGGAAAGCCATTTCAGTGTTATTTTGTTCTGACATGTTGAGAAAACCCTTTAGTGTTGTCCTTTAAATACTTCGGTACGCCTTAACGCAGCAGCGGATCCAGTCCACCACGCGCATCCAACGCATACAAGTCGTCACAACCACCAATGTGCTGTGCATCAATAAAAATCTGCGGAACCGTAGTACGGCCACTGCGCTTGATCATTTCTTCACGCTTCACGGCATCGCCGTCAATCGGAAGCTCCTGGAAACTCACACCCTTGCTGTTCAGGAGCGCCTTTGCGCGATGGCAAAACGGGCAGGTTGCTTTGGTATAGATCTCAATATTGGCCATGACTTATCTCCAGTGTTCTTTTTACCCTGCGGCATGAAAGAAGACGGGTAAATTACTTGCCGCGAACCAGTGGCAGATTCTCACCACTCCAGCCCGCTACGCCATCTTTCAGTACAGACACCTGCTCAAAACCGGCTTTGATCAGCGCAGTCGCTGAATCCTGGCATTGCATGCCTGAGCCATCAACCACAATAACAGGTTTGTTTTTGTGTTTTTCCAGTTCGCCAAAGTTGTTGGCTTTGATTTCGCTCGGCAGCAGGTTCGTAGAGCCTGCGATATGGCCTTTGCGGAAGTCGTCGCGCTGACGTAAATCCACGACAACGGCGTCTTCTTTATTGATGAGACGTGTGGCTTCTCCGCGCGTAATCACCTTCACTTTGGAAGTCAGGCTCTTAAACGTGGTAAATAATACAGCCGCCAGTAACGCAATCCAGGCGATACTCAATACAGGGTGGCGACTAACAAATTGCATAATTTCTTGCATGGGGGGTAACAACTCCCGACTCAGTGATTAAAAAACCAGGAAAGGAGTATACCTGCGCGTTGGCGCAAATACAGCCAGAGCGTGCATTGGATTGCATTTTTGCGGGGCGCTACGGAAAAAAAAACGTAAATCCGCGCCCTCTGCGGTGCGCTCTGGTCGATTATTTGATCTTCCGGGGCTACTTTATCGATTCAGCTGTAGTAAAATTACGCAATTATTTTTTATCTATTAAGTGTGAGGTTGTCGCAATGTCGGTTTCTAAAAAACCTATGGTACTGGTGATTCTGGATGGCTACGGTTATCGTGAAGACAGCCAGGATAACGCCATCTTTAATGCCAAAACCCCGGTAATGGATGCCCTGTGGGCAAAACGTCCGCATACCCTGATTGATGCGTCTGGCCTGGAAGTTGGCCTGCCCGATCGCCAGATGGGCAACTCCGAAGTCGGTCACGTCAACCTGGGCGCGGGCCGCATCGTGTATCAGGACCTGACCCGTCTGGATGTAGAAATTAAAGAGCGTACTTTCTTCGCTAACCCGGTGCTGACCAATGCGGTCGACCAGGCAAAAAATAGCGGCAAAGCGGTTCACATCATGGGTCTGCTCTCTGCGGGCGGTGTTCACAGCCACGAAGATCACATCATGGCGATGGTAGAAATGGCTGCTGAACGCGGCGCGGAAAAAATCTATCTGCACGCTTTCCTTGATGGCCGTGATACCCCGCCGCGCAGCGCTGAACATTCACTGCAGAAATTCGAAGAGAAATTTGCCGCACTGGGCAAAGGCCGCGTAGCGTCCATCATCGGTCGTTACTACGCGATGGACCGCGACAACCGTTGGGATCGCGTTGAACAGGCTTATGACCTGATGACGTTGGCTAAAGGCGAGTTCCAGTTCGCTACGGCGGTTGAAGGCCTGCAGGCTGCTTATGCCCGCGACGAAAACGACGAATTCGTGAAAGCGACCGTGATCCGTGCTGAAGGCCAGGCTGAAGCCGCCATGGAAGACGGCGATACGCTGATTTTCATGAACTTCCGTGCTGACCGTGCGCGTGAAATCACTCGTGCGTTTGTTAACGCTGACTTCGACGGCTTCGCCCGTAAGAAAGTCGTTAACCTCAACTTTGTGATGCTGACCGAATACGCGGCCGACATCAAAACTGCGGTTGCTTACCCACCAGCATCTCTGGCTAACACCCTTGGCGAGTGGATGGCGAAGCACGACAAAACGCAGTTGCGTATTTCCGAAACCGAAAAATATGCGCACGTGACCTTCTTCTTCAACGGCGGCGTAGAAGAGCCGTTCAAAGGCGAAGACCGCATCCTGATCAACTCGCCGAAAGTTGCGACCTACGATCTGCAGCCGGAGATGAGCTCTGCTGAGCTGACCGAAAAACTGGTTGCGGCGATTGAGAGCGGAAAATACGACACCATCATTTGTAACTACCCGAACGGCGACATGGTTGGTCATACCGGAGTGATGGAAGCAGCGGTTAAAGCGGTTGAAGCGCTGGATCACTGCGTTGAACAGGTCGCGAAAGCGGTTGAATCCGTTGGCGGCCAGTTGCTGATCACCGCGGACCACGGTAACGCAGAGCAGATGCGCGATCCGTCCACCGGTCAGGCGCACACTGCGCACACCAACCTGCCCGTTCCGCTGATTTATGTCGGTGGTAAGAACGTTAAAGCAGTCGAAGGCGGCAAACTTTCTGATATCGCCCCGACGATGCTGACGCTGATGGGTATGGAAATCCCGCAAGAGATGACTGGTAAGCCGCTGTTCATCGTGGAATAATCCCTCCCCATGAGGGGAAAGGCGATTAATACCATCACTCGGGCCGTGAAACCACGTAAGTTTTCAGTCAGGCCCTTGTTCTACGCCAGCGCGCTTAGCGCTGGCGTATTGCTGTGCGCCTTTTCCGCCCACGCGGACGAACGCGACCAGCTCAAATCTATTCAGGCTGATATCGCGGCAAAAGAACGCGCGGTACGCCAACAGCAACAACAACGCGCCACCCTCCTCGCTCAGCTTAAAGCTCAGGAACAAGCCATCGCCGTTGCCGCAAGGCAGTTGCGCGAAACGCAAAACTCACTGGCACAGCTGAATGCGCAAATCGCAGAGATGAATGCAGCACTCGCGAAGCTGGAAAAACAGCGGGCCGCGCAAGAACGCAGCCTGGCAGCGCAGCTAGACGCAGCTTTTCGCCAGGGCGAACACACCGGCATTCAGCTCATTCTTAGCGGTGAAGAAAGCCAGCGTGGGCAACGCCTGCAGGCCTATTTCGGCTATCTGAACCAGGCGCGGCAGGAAACCATCGCGCAGCTGAAACAAACCCGCGAAGAGGTCGACTCGCAAAAAGCCGAGCTGGAAGATAAGCAGAGCGAGCAGCAGACGCTACTGTACGAACAGCGCGCTCAGCAGGCTAAGCTGGAACAGGCACGTAACGAACGTCAAAAAACGCTTTCGAGTCTGGAATCATCGATTCAACAGGGTCAACAGCAACTGGGCGAAATGCGCGCCAACGAATCCCGTCTGCGCAACAGCATTGCCCGTGCCGAAGCCGCAGCCAAAGCGCGTGCGGAACGTGAAGCACGCGAGGCGCAGGCCGTGCGCGATAAGCAACAGGATGCGTCACGAAAAGGCTCAACCTATAAACCGACCGAAAGTGAAAAATCACTGATGTCGCGTACCGGCGGTTTGGGCTCGCCACGCGGTCAGGCATTCTGGCCCGTTCGTGGTCCAACGTTACATCGTTATGGCGAACAGCTGCAGGGTGAGCTACGTTGGAAGGGGATGGTTATTGGTGCATCCGAGGGCACCGAAGTTAAAGCCATTGCCGATGGTCGTGTCATTCTGGCGGACTGGCTGCAGGGCTATGGCCTGGTGGTCGTCGTTGAACACGGTAAAGGCGATATGAGCCTGTACGGTTATAACCAGAGCGCACTGGTCAGCGTCGGTACGCAGGTTCGCGCCGGGCAGCCTATAGCACTTGTGGGTAGCAGCGGCGGTCAGGGCAGGCCGGCACTCTATTTCGAAATTCGTCGCCAGGGTCAGGCGGTCAATCCACAGCCGTGGTTGGGAAGATAAGTTTTGCCACAACAATTTCGTCGTCTACTACTCTCTCTCGCCAGTCTGCTGGCCTTCGCAACACCTGTATTTGCTGGCAAACTCGCCATCGTCATTGATGATTTCGGCTATCGCCCACACACTGAAAACCAGGTACTGGCGATGCCTTCTACCATCTCCGTTGCCGTTCTGCCTAACGCCCCACATGCGCGTGAAATGGCAATCAAAGCGCATAACAGCGGGCATGAAGTCTTAATCCATCTGCCAATGGCGCCGCTGAGCAAGCAGCCGTTAGAGAAAGACACGTTACGCCCTGAAATGAGCAGCGAAGAGATTGAGCGGATCATTCGCGACGCGGTAAGCAAAGTACCGAATGCGGTCGGTCTGAACAACCATATGGGCAGCGCGATGACCTCCAGTCTTTTCGGCATGCAGAAGGTGATGCAGGCGCTGGAACGCTACGACCTCTACTTCCTGGACAGCATGACCATCGGTAACAGCCAGGCAATGCGCGCAGCGTCAGGCACCGGTGTGAAGGTCATCAAACGCAAAGTCTTCCTGGATGACACGCAAAACGAAGCCGATATTCGCCGTCAGTTTAATCGTGCCGTCGAGCTTGCACGCCGCAACGGTTCCGCAATCGCCATTGGCCACCCTCACCCGTCTACGGTTCGCGTCCTGCAGCAGATGCTGTATAGCCTGCCAGCTGACATCACGCTGGTTCGCCCAAGCAGCTTGCTCAATGAACCACAGGTGGATACCTCCAAGCCAAACCTCACGCCACCGAAGAACGGTACGCCTGATGCTCCGCGTAATCCTTTCCGCGGGGTGAAATTATGCAAACCGAAACAGCCGTTAGAGCCGGTGTACGCCAGCCGCTTCTTCAGCGTGCTCGGCGAAAGCATCACCCAAAGCACGCTGGTGCAGTATATGCGCCTGCAGTGGCAGGGCTGGCAATAATCAGTCTTTACTATCCAGCGTTAAATGGGCCAGGCGGCGCGGCGTCAATGATTTATCGCGCCACTGGCTAAAACGGATAGCCCACAACAGCACCTGATAACCCAGCTTAACGCTGCAGATATTACTCACCATACGCTTGAACATACCCGATACAAATACTTCAGCAATCATGCGCTGGCGGATTTTTTCGTCCGGCTCTTTACGTATGCAATGACAAACGCGTAGCGCTTCGTAAATCACCTGCTGTTTGAATTCCGGGTAAATTGGAATGCGTCCGGCGTAGTCGTGATTCATCTTATCCAGCAGACGGGTAATTTTGATGTAGTGGCGCTGGTAAGCGAGGTTTTTCAGCCCGGTGCGCGGCAGACGGCTAACAGATGCGCCGTGCAGGAAGTATTTGTACAGCGGGACTTCCGTGTAACGCGCGCGCTTCGCATTAAACATAAACTCCGTTGTCCAGATAATATCCTGGTGGTGCAGGCCAGACAGAAAGGTCAGCCCCGCGTCGCGGATAGTCTGATGACGATAAACGCCCATCCAGACAACGTGCCGCCAACGGCGGCTGGCTAACGCTTTGCGTAACCAGTCTGGCCCGGTCATCACGCCGGTAGAACGAATACGATCGGTAGGAATGGATGCCCAGGTGTGGCCCGTCTCGGCAATACACCAGTCAGCGTTGCACTGCGCAACATCCAGGTTGTCTTTCAGCGCCATATTCATCAGCGTTTCATACATTTCCGGATAGGCAATATCATCGCCGTCTACGTACGCGATATACTCTCCCCTGGCAACTTTCATACCGGTATTGCGCGCCGCAGAAACGCCCCCATTGCGCTGGTGCAGCAGATGAACGTGCGGATAACGATCCGCATAAGACTGAGCAAGCTCCGCAGAGTTATCCGTAGAGCCATCATTAACAATAATGATCTCCAGGTTCTTCCAGGTTTGCGCAATCAGTGAATCCATACACGCAATGAACGGCTCACCCGTGTTGTAAAGCGGCATAATGACGCTCAGGAGACCAGGGGTATAGGTCATATCAAATCCTGCCAAACAGTAGAGTTATCGGCACTTTTTAGCATATTAAGCGGTAGATTTTCAGAAAAAAATATTAATTCTTTAGCGGAAAATGCGCCGGGCAGGAGGAAGCAAAAAAACCCCGGATGGTAATGATAATCAACATCCGGGGACAACACACAGAATCCACAGGGTGGATACGGTTAATCCCAGCTCAGGATCACTTTACCTGACTGGCCTGAACGCATCGCGTCAAAGCCCTGCTGGAATTCATCGATGGAGAATCGATGGGTGATGATCGGCGACAAATCCAGACCAGACTGGATCAGTGCAGCCATTTTGTACCAGGTTTCAAACATCTCACGACCGTAGATACCTTTAATAAACAGCCCCTTAAAGATAACTTTGGTCCAGTCGATGGACATATCAGATGGCGGAATACCCAGCATAGCAATACGGCCACCGTGGTTCATGGTGTCCAGCATGGCGCGAAACGCTGGCGGCGCCCCTGACATCTCCAGGCCCACATCAAACCCTTCGGTCATACCCAGTTCAGCCATCACGTCGGTCAGATTCTCTTTCGACACGTTGACCGCGCGGGTGATACCCATTTTGCGCGCCAGCTCAAGGCGATACTCATTAACGTCGGTGATCACCACGTGGCGTGCGCCAACATGCTTCGCGACCGCTGCCGCCATAATACCGATTGGACCCGCACCGGAAACCAGCACATCTTCCCCAACCAGATCGAACGACAGCGCCGTGTGCACTGCATTACCGAACGGATCGAAGATAGACGCCAGGTCGTCGGAGATATTGTCCGGGATTTTAAATGCGTTAAATGCCGGGATCACCAGGTACTCCGCAAAGCAGCCAGGGCGGTTTACACCGACACCGGTCGTATTGCGGCACAGGTGAGTACGTCCACCACGGCAGTTACGGCAATGCCCGCAGGTGATATGACCTTCGCCTGAAACGCGATCGCCGATTTTAAAGCCTTTAACTTCCTGACCGATGCCAACAACTTCGCCGACATATTCATGCCCAACGACCATCGGTACCGGGATGGTTTTTTGCGACCATTCATCCCAGTTATAAATGTGAACGTCAGTCCCGCAGATGGCTGTTTTACGGATTTTAATCAGCAAATCGTTATGACCGACTTCC
Organism: Citrobacter sp. Cpo074; assembly: GCF_030332745.1. Taxonomy (NCBI): domain Bacteria; kingdom Pseudomonadati; phylum Pseudomonadota; class Gammaproteobacteria; order Enterobacterales; family Enterobacteriaceae; genus Citrobacter; species Citrobacter sp. Cpo074. Next base: position 524,426 of record NZ_JAOWHG010000034.1, on the reverse strand, counting down.
GGTTCAGGAACGTCGGTCATCCAAATGCCCTCTTCCGCTTTCAGTTTGGATAACGCTTTCATTTCACATCCTCAGGCAATAACGCCCAGTTGTTTACCAATGCGTGTGAACGCCTCAACAGCACGCGTAATCTGCTCAGGGGTATGCGCCGCAGACATCTGGGTACGGATACGCGCCTGGCCTTTTGGAACCACCGGATAGAAGAATCCGGTAACGTAAATCCCCTCTTTTTGCAGCTCGCGGGCGAATGCCTGCGCCACTACTGCATCACCCAGCATAACCGGGATGATCGCGTGATCCGCACCGGCTAACGTAAAGCCTGCGGCAGACATTTGCTCGCGGAACTGACGTGCATTCGCCCACAGGCGATCGCGCAGGTCGCTGCCAGCTTCAACCATTTCCAGCACTTTAATGGAAGCCGCAACAATCGCTGGTGCCAGTGAGTTGGAGAACAAATAAGGGCGGGAACGCTGACGCAGCCACTCAACAACTTCTTTGCGCGCTGCGGTGTAACCACCGGATGCGCCGCCGAGTGCTTTACCCAGCGTACCGGTGATGATGTCCACGCGACCCATCACGTCACAGTATTCATGGGAGCCACGACCATTTTCGCCGACAAAACCGACGGCATGGGAATCATCAACCATGACCAGCGCGTCGTATTTATCCGCCAGATCGCAAACGCCTTTCAGGTTAGCGATTACCCCATCCATAGAGAACACGCCATCAGTGGCGATCAGGATATGACGAGCGCCCGCTTCACGCGCTTCTTTCAGGCGAGCTTCCAGTTCCACCATATCGTTGTTGGCGTAACGGAAACGTTTTGCTTTACACAGACGCACGCCATCAATGATAGAAGCGTGGTTCAGGGCATCGGAAATAATTGCGTCTTCTGCGCCCAACAGCGTTTCAAACAGGCCGCCGTTGGCGTCGAAGCAAGAAGAGTAAAGGATGGCATCTTCCATACCGAGGAATGCCGCCAGTTTTTGCTCCAGTTGTTTATGGCTGTCCTGGGTACCGCAAATAAAGCGAACCGAAGCCATACCAAATCCGTGAGAATCCATACCCGCTTTTGCCGCTGCAATCAGTTCCGGATGGTTAGCCAGTCCCAGATAGTTGTTCGCACAAAAGTTAATAACGTGGCTTCCATCCGCCACGGTGATATCCGCCTGCTGGGCAGATGTAATAATGCGTTCTTCTTTAAACAATCCTTCCGCACGTGCGGTTTCGAGATCGTTCGTTAACTGTTTGTAAAAATCCCCACGCATTTCAATTCTCCAGACTGGGCAAATTTCAGCACATATTACCCAAAGCTATACGTTGATACGAGATGACGCATCATCACTTCTTCAAAATGAAGCATAAATCACGTGTACCCGCACGGCTTATCGGTGAATGGCTGAAGCCTAAGCCATGTAGTGATATGATAGAAGTATTCGTGTCTGAGATTGTCTCTGACTCCATAATTCGAAGGTTACATTTATGATCATCGTTACCGGCGGCGCGGGCTTTATCGGCAGCAACATCGTTAAGTCCCTGAATGATAAAGGCATCACCGACATCCTGGTGGTGGACAACCTGAAAGACGGCACCAAGTTTGTTAACCTGGTGGATCTGAATATTGCTGACTACATGGACAAGGAAGACTTCCTGATCCAGATTATGGCCGGGGAAGATTTCGGCGATATCGAAGCGATTTTCCACGAAGGCGCATGCTCTTCCACCACCGAGTGGGACGGCAAGTATATGATGGATAACAACTATCAATACTCCAAAGAGCTACTGCACTACTGCCTGGAGCGTGAAATCCCGTTCCTGTACGCGTCCTCTGCCGCCACCTACGGCGGGCGCACTTCTGATTTCATCGAATCCCGTGAATATGAGAAACCGCTGAACGTCTACGGCTACTCAAAATTCCTGTTCGACGAGTACGTGCGTCAGATCCTGCCAGAAGCCAATTCACAGATTGTTGGCTTCCGCTATTTCAACGTCTACGGACCGCGTGAAGGCCACAAAGGCAGCATGGCAAGCGTTGCTTTCCACCTCAACACCCAGCTTAACAATGGCGAAACGCCAAAACTGTTTGAAGGCAGTGAAAACTTCAAACGTGATTTCGTTTACGTAGGCGACGTGGCTGCGGTAAACCTGTGGTTCCTGGAAAACGGGGTTTCCGGCATCTTTAACCTCGGTACAGGTCGTGCGGAATCTTTCCAGGCCGTTGCCGATGCTACGCTGGCGTACCACAAAAAAGGCAGCATTGAGTACATTCCATTCCCGGAAAAACTGAAAGGCCGCTACCAGGCATTTACCCAGGCAGATCTGACGAACCTGCGCGCAGCGGGCTATGACAAGCCGTTTAAAACCGTCGCCGAAGGCGTCACGGAATATATGGCCTGGCTGAACCGCGACAACACTACAAATTCACAAAATCATTCGAGCGGTATCAAGGCGGCAACTAAGTGAACCTCCGGGAGCTTACAAGAGTAAGTGACCGGAGTGAACGCAGGCAGCCAACGCAGAGACAGCTTGAAGGATGAAGTGAATGAAGATTTTGGTGGTTGGCCCGTCTTGGGTGGGCGACATGATGATGTCGCAAAGTCTCTATCGCACGCTCAAGGCGCGCTATCCCCAGGCGATAATCGACGTGATGGCACCTGCCTGGTGCCGTCCGTTATTGTCGCGCATGCCAGAAGTCAACGAAGCTATCGCCATGCCGTTGGGGCACGGCGCGCTGGAGATCGGCGAGCGCCGTAAACTCGGCCATAGTCTGCGTGAGAAGCGCTATGACCGCGCTTATGTGCTGCCTAACTCGTTTAAATCCGCTCTGGTGCCATTCTTTGCGGGTATTCCCCATCGTACCGGTTGGCGTGGCGAGATGCGCTACGGTCTGCTGAACGATGCGCGCGTACTGGATAAAGACGCATGGCCACTGATGGTCGAGCGCTATGTGGCTCTGGCTTATGATAAAGGCGTGATGCTGACGGCCAAAGATTTGCCGCAGCCTCTGCTATGGCCACAGTTGCAGGTCAGCGAGGGTGAAAAATCGCTAACCTGTAGCCAGTTCTCCCTTTCAGCCGAACGCCCCATCATCGGTTTTTGCCCAGGTGCGGAATTTGGTCCAGCAAAACGCTGGCCACATTACCACTACGCAGAGTTGGCGAAGCAGTTGATCGATGAAGGCCATCAGATTGTGCTGTTTGGCTCAGCAAAAGACCATGAAGCTGGCAATGAGATCCTGGCAACGCTGAGCACTGAACAGCAAGCCTGGTGCCGTAATCTGGCGGGCGAAACACAGCTGGAACAGGCCGTCATTCTGCTCGCCGCCTGCAAAGCGGTCGTCACCAACGATTCTGGATTAATGCACGTGGCCGCAGCACTGAACCGTCCACTGGTCGCATTGTATGGTCCAAGCAGCCCGGATTTTACGCCCCCGCTTTCCCACAAGGCACGTGTCATTCGCCTGATTACGGGGTATCACAAAGTGCGTAAGGGCGATGCGGCAGAAGGCTATCACCAGAGCCTGATTGACATCACACCCCAGCGCGTACTGGAAGAACTCAACGACCTGTTGTTACAAGAGGAAGCCTGACGGATGCGGGTTCTGATCGTTAAAACGTCGTCTATGGGCGATGTACTGCATACGTTGCCTGCATTAACCGATGCGCAGCAGGCTATTCCGGGTATTCAATTTGATTGGGTGGTGGAAGAAGGGTTCGCTCAAATCCCCTCCTGGCATTCAGCCGTTGACCAGGTTATTCCAGTAGCGATCCGTCGCTGGCGTAAAGCCTGGTTTTCAGCGCCGGTTAAAGCCGAGCGTAAAGCGTTTCGTGATGCGGTGCGTTTACAGCAGTATGACGCGATAATCGATGCTCAGGGTTTAGTTAAGAGCGCCGCGTTGGTGACACGTCTGGCACGTGGCATCAAGCATGGTATGGACTGGAGCACAGCCCGCGAACCGCTGGCGAGTCTGTTTTATAATCGCAAACATCACATAGCCAAACAGCAGCACGCGGTAGAACGTACGCGTGAATTGTTCGCCAAAAGTCTGGGGTATGCTAAACCGCAGTTGCAGGGTGATTACGCGATTGCGCAGCATTTTATGAATGAACATAAGGCTGATGCAGGCCAGTATGCTGTATTTCTGCACGCCACGACACGTGATGATAAGCACTGGCCAGAAGCCAACTGGCGGGAGCTGATTGGCCTGTTAAATAATACGGGCATCCGTATTAAACTGCCCTGGGGTGCTCCTCATGAAGAAGAGCGCGCCAAAAGGCTGGCAGAAGGGTTTCCCTACGTTGATGTCCTGCCGCGAATGAGTCTGGAAGATGTGGCTCGCATTCTGGCGGGGGCAAAGTTTGTGGTGTCGGTTGATACAGGATTGAGCCATTTAACCGCCGCGTTGGATCGCCCTAATATTACGTTGTATGGCCCAACGGATCCCGGACTGATTGGGGGATATGGGAAGAATCAATACACACAGCAAAGCCATTCCGGAAAATTGCAGGATCTGGATGCTAACTTAGTCAACATATCGCTAGTTGATAATAATTTGCTCTAACTTTAAGAGATGAACCATGCTTCGCCAACACATGTTTTCTCGCTTTATTTATAGTATAAAAAATAATCCATTCGATTTTATATACTTCTTATTTTACGCTGGGATCCTGGCAACGCTTGCGATGGTGCTGGTCAATCCAGATGAAGCGCTGAAGGTATTTATTTTCTCCACGGCGCTATCTCTACCGCTTATAGGAAAAAATATAAAACATGTGTGCAGTAACAAACAAAACCTGGTTTTACCTGTTATGTTGTTGCTCTTCGGTTTACTCCAGATTATTTGGGTAGAATTATTTAAACAGCCAGGATCTGCTTTTACCGGAGCCTATAGGTCATACCAGAACGGTGGAAAAGTGATGATTTTTGCCGCACTGGTTATGACCGCTTTGGCATCGCGAGAGCCATGTGCCAACAAAACTCGCATCACCAGTATCTGGACGATTCTTACAGCAATAGGCCTGTATCTTTTCGCAGGCTACGAGGTCGCCGGGGCACCAGATATTATGACCTACCGTGTTGCGCTGGGCTTTGAACACCAAACCGGCACAGCCTACGCTCTGACGCTAATTGCATTATTAGCCTCTCAGGCCATTATTAATCTGCGTCTAAAACACACCGTTGCACTCTATCTGTTACATTTTTTGATATCGCTGGCAGTCATCATCACAACGCAAACTCGAGCCGCTATTTTGGTATACCCGATCCTGAGTATCGGCCTATTCCTGATGTACTATCGTCACAACCGCACTATGCTATTAAGGGCACTGCTGGGTTTTGTAATACTGGTGGGGGTTGCTGCAATCCCCTTAAAACCAATCATTGAAAGCCGCTATCAGAACTTCCTGGTTGATCTGCACTCTTATAATCAAAACAATAGTAATACTTCTATCGGCGCGAGACTGGCGATGCAACGGGCAGGTATTGAAGCCGGGAAAATGCACCACTGGGGACAGTCACTCGAACAACGCGGAGCAGAAATTCAGCGACTTGCGGTGCAGGACACCTCGCTGCAAGGGGCACTTGAGTTCATTAACGTCCACCTACATAACGAAATAGTTGATACCTTCTCACTAAAAGGCATCCCTGGTGTTGTTGTGCTACTCTTGCTCTATACTGCCATGTTTTTAATAGCTTACTGGCAACGTAGTCCTCTGTTGTTCGTCGTCTCAGGCGCTATCGCAGTCTATGGCTTGAGTGATTTATTATTGTATGCCAAAGGTGAAGCCCTGAGCAGCGTGCTGGCGTTATGTGTAGCAGCAGTACTGAGCTCGAATCCAACAAGAGAACGATGCCATGGTTAACGCTTCCGGTTATTTACTGAGCATTATTATACCTACATACAACAACGCTGAACTCATCACAGCGACGTTGGCGTCTATACATCAGAGCATCACTGATGATGTGGAGGTAATAATTGTTAATGATGGCTCTACGGATTTAACCGAAGAGCGTATAAATGCGTTTTACCGCGAAAAAGATTGTCATAATGTTAAATATATAAGTCAAAAAAATCAGGGTGTTGCAATCACCCGTAATGTTGGGCTTGCTCATGCGACAGGGAAATATATTGGCTTTGTAGACAGTGATGATATTGTCTGCCAGAATTATTTTACAATTCTCCTGCCTAAGTTAAGAGACGAAAAATATGACATCATCGAATTTAACTTAACTCGAGATATAAACAATTTGTATAAGAACGCGCCGAAAATGGAAAACAACATTACCCAGCGCGAAATAATCTTATCAGATGACAATTACGCCCCTCTATTACCAATATTCAAGGCAGGGCAATGGCATCTGATGACAAAAATCTTTCACCGTAATATCATTGGTAGCGATAAGTTCGAGGAACATCATCGCTACGAAGACATGATTTTTTGTCCATTCCAGTATTTTAAATGCCATAAGATTCTAAAAATCGAGAATAAGTTATATTACTACCGAGTAAACGATAAAAGTATTACCGAGAACATTATTGATAGTGACGCTGACAGCATTTTCTTTGCTATGCGAAAAATGTATAAATATATTAATGAAAATAGTTCCAAGCGTACTGTTGCGACATTTATGATTATCAATTGCTTTCTCGAAGGACGTAAACTTTTACGCAAGAAAAAAGGCTATTATCGCTATAGCGAGAGTATGCTAAATGACATTCAGAATGCACTTGCATGCTGCGATACGAAAATCGTTAAGAAGAAAATAATTCTGAAGATGAAATATCCCCATATCGATCGTTCTATTTCTGAAACAAGATATAAGATAATATCTGCTTGCAAAAGCTTATTCTTGCGAAAGGGATTTTAACATGTTTGAAAAAGTTGACCGGATTCTTATTTGCAAACTCAAGTTTTATGGGGATGTTCTGCTAACTACACCTGTTATTGCCAGCATTCGAGCTCGTTATCCGCAAGCTAAGATCGATTTGCTGCTCTATAAAGATACCAAAGCAATCTTAGCCGCCCATAAAGATATCAATAATTTTTATCTGATTGAGAAAAAGCAAGGCCTGCTGTCAACAGTGAAAAATTACCTTTCAGTGCGTAAGCAACTGAAGAAAAATCACTACGACCTGATCGTTAACCTCACCGAACAATGGCCGATCGGCGCTCTTATAGCGTCTTTGCATTGCCCTTCAATTGCTTTTGAGCGCGAAAAAGATCAGTGGAACCGACTTTTTACGCGAGTAACGCCATCCATTGGAACACATATTGTTGAACAAAATTTATCTATTCTAAAAGGTATCGGGTTTAGCGAAACAGAACTGAAGAAAGAGATGTCTCTTTGTTATCGCCCTGACGACTATCAACATTTAGTTACCCAGCTCCCGGCATTGCCATCACAAAAATATGTTGTTATTCAACCTACTGCCAGACAAGAGTTTAAATGCTGGGATGATGATAAATTTGCGCATGTTATAGACCACCTTCATCGGCGTGATCTGCATGTTTATCTTACCTGTGGGCCAGCGCTAAGTGAGCAGCAGCAGGTTCAGCGCATTGCTGAACTGTGTCAATCTTCCCCTGATCTGACGCTGGCAGGTAAAACCACCTTTTTACAGTTGGCTGCATTGATCGATCATGCCGTTCTGTACATTGGCGTCGATTCTGCTCCTATGCATATGGCAGCGGCGCTAAAGACACCGCAGGTCTGCCTGTTTGGCGCCACCAATTATCAACAGTGGAAGCCATGGTCGGATAAAGCTTTATTGATTTGGGCTGGCGATTATCATCCGATGCCTTCTCGAGATGAACTCGACAGATCTAAAAAATATCTAACATGGATACCGGAGCAAGCTGTGATTGACGCTATCGATAAGGTACTTCATGATAGTGACAATATAAAAGGTAATGAGAAAGCATAAATGGACAGCAAAAAAAACGTTATTAACATTGCTTACTGTACAGATGCCAATTATCTGGAATATGTAGCAGTGTCCATTATGTCTGTCATAATGAACAACCCGGGGCAGGATCTGTCATTCTTCGTCTTTGTCTATGACGTTACAGATGAAGAAATCAATAAACTACGTTCTACCAGTGATAAAATTCAGGTTATCAATATCGATAAGGAAGAGATTGAAAAGTATAACAATGACTTTGCAATCAAACACCTGAACCGTTCTACCTATATGCGTCTGGCCGTACCGCGCTTACTTAAGGATAAGGTTGAACATTTTATCTATTTAGATGCTGATACACTATGTTTTGATAAGCTCAATGATATTAACAGCATTGATATTAGCAATGTCATTTGCGCTGTCAGCCATGATTCTCTCGATATTCATGATACAAAAAATGCCAAACGTCTGAGCCTTAATACTGGTCATTATTTCAATGCTGGTTTTTTATATATTAACATTGAAAACTGGATCAAGTATGACATTGAAAATAAAGCAAACACAGTGTTATTTGAACAAGGTAAGTCCTTACCTTACTTTGATCAGGATGCACTGAACATCGCAATGAACGGTAACGTTAAATTTATTGATAAGCGATGGAATTTCTTATTTAACTGGTTCACAGACCAGCAAAAAGATACCTTTTTTTATCAAAAAGATAGCTTACCTCGAATTATTCATTTCACCGGTGGAAGGAAACCCTGGTATAAAGAACATACTGGGCTTTCACAGCAACTTTATCTTTTCTACCATCATTTCACACCATGGCGAAACACAGAAATGCGTTCTTACGCTCCACGCATGAGACCTACTGATTATCGGGTCTATTCACGCCAGGAAGCTAAAAAAGGGAATTATTACGCCTCATTTAAATGGTATTTGAAATACCTTAAGACTAAATTACGTTAATAAAAAACTCCCTTACGGGAGTTTTTTTACTTACTTTTTAATTTTTCACGCAAATAACCAATATAACTGATTACCGAGGTGAAATACTTCCCTTGTAATCTTTCATGGCGTGATTTCTTTTTATACTGTTTTGGCGTTCTGGCTGGTAGCAGTGGAACATCCGCCCACGGCGAAGCTTTCCAGGCTTCAACAAAGTACTGTGCAGAGGGATAGTCAGCCCATGAATTCCATGGTTTAGTTACACCTATATAATGGATAAGAATCGTTTCAGGCGTTATATACTCTTTATATTTTGAAAGGTTCTTGCTTTTTAATTCTTGCTTAATACCATAGATAGCATTAAATCTTCTTTCCAGAAAAATTACTTTTTTAAAGAAAAGAATATTCAAGACATCCTGATCTGGAAATGAAAGTTTGTTATTTTTGTCTAATAAGATATCAAAAGCTGCATTGATAAAATTCTGCTCTTTCCACTTTTTCAGGTTTGCAAATATGACACCTGAATTAAAATAATCTTTATTTATCTCAATATCTCTGGCAGGGCTATCATCCACATCAGTAATTACCGCTGCAACATATTCTCCAAGATCAATCTGCGTGAGTTCAAAAAGTGAACCTTTGCACATCACATCCGCATCAATGTATAAAAGTGAATCAATTTTCTCACCAAGATATTCAAAGGCAATAAATCTGAAGTACATTGCGTGTGACCAAGCGTGGCCACTTGGTAAAACCTTTAACCCATTAGCATCCATAACATAAATTGAGATGTTTGTGGAAAATTGCTCTGCTAATTTAGAAATCCGCTGCTGGTAATCAGCATCAATGTAGTCAGTAAAAAGATGAAAATGGATATTTAAATCTTTATTATTCAATAGTACCGATGTCATCGAAATTGCAGCACCAAACATAAAATTCCTGTCAACACCCCAGGCGATGTTAAGTTGTATTTTTTGTTCGGTCGGCGCTTGATTAAACTCAAGTATCTTTTTTATAGACTGATGACAATCAAAGTTCATTCGCTACACCTATTTAATCTATTATCAATAAGTTATTGTTTCTATATTCAATATGCTTTTGAATTGTTTAACTTATTTTTTATATACATTACATGACTAAGTACCGAGCGAATATATTTACGCTGCACTCTTTCATGCCGTGACTTACGTTTATACAACTTTGCCGTATTTGCATTTAACAAGGATTGTTCCGCCCATGCGGATTTTTTATATGCTTCGATGAAGAATTTAGCCACCGGATATTTAGCCCATGTATGCCATGGCTTAGTAACACCGACATAATGGATTAAAACAGTATCATCTGTAATATAATCCTGATAAATCTTATCGTTTTTGTTTTTTAGTTCCTGATCCACACCATAAATACAGTTAAAATCTCTTCTCAGGAAAATCACATTCCCTACAAATAATATATTTAACACATCCTGGTCAAAATATAGAAGTTCCTTTTGACGTTTTTCTAAAATAGAAAATGCTTTGGTCAACAGCTTCTGTTCACGCCACACTTCGAGATTAGCAAATACCACGCCAGAGTTAAAGTAACCGTTACTCAGTTCAGGAATACCGAGTCTGTTACCGGATTTAATACGCACTTCATCAATATCATTAATAACAGCGGCATATTCTCCACAGAAATTAATCTCGGTAAGCTCGCGGAGAGATCCTTTGCAAATAACATCTGCATCAAGATACAGTACGGAGCTTAAGTCTGTGCTTAAATATTCAAATGCGAAATAACGATAGTACATTGCATAAGTCCATGCTTTTGTACTCGGTAAGTCACGAAACGCCGCGTTATCGAACACAAGAACCGTCACAGTCGTACTATACATTTGGGTCAGGCGTTTTACACTCTCCAGATAATCGTCATCTATATAGTCTGTTGCTATATAAAAGTGAATATCAATATCAGGGTTATTCACTAATACTGAGGTCATTGAAATGCCAGAGCCAAATAAAAAATTACGGTCGACACCATACGCAACACTTAGTTTTTTACTCTTCTCATGCGTAGAGCTGTCTATGACGTGTTTTTGAATAACTAGCTTCTGGAAATCAATGTTCATAATAAAATGGCCTCAAACTTTATATGTGATTTATAGCGCTTTTCTTATTGTTCTTCGTCTTATTTTTTGCGCTTTTGTGACAGCCTGTTCAAACAACCTGACTTCCTGACGAAAGATTTCACGAAGTGGCATCGAAAAATAGACACGTAAAAAACGGTAGATATCTCTGGACGTCAGACCGATCTCAAGTGAAGAGAAGTAGAGTCCGATCAAGTCCTTGTCTCGCCAGCGGCGCGGTACATGTTGACGAATTTGTGCACGATGCAGATCGATTACGGAAAGTTTGATATCCGCAATATTTTCTGGCATCGGTTGTTGGAGTAAAAAATGGCAAATATAGCAATCCCGATGATTTACTCCACCCCGATGCATTTTACCCACCATTTCTGCCACACGGGTAATAATGGTCCGTTTTAATACAAAATCAGGACGCTCAACTCCCCACCCGGCACAAAAATCTTCAAGGCTGATGGCGGGAGAAAGGTCCTCAGTGATGATAAACGAGGTTCGCTCTAACGGATTCAGACCTTTTTGACCAAATGCAACCCCTGTCATAGTATCAACATTCAGTTCTTTTAAGCGGTGAATCGCCAGCCACTCACGGTCGGCACCCAGTACAGGCATACGCAGAGATATAAGGTTCTTCACCACTTCTTTAAGCGTGGTTCCATGATGATATTTAAGAAAATAACCCTTTCCCATCATCTCAAAACGTAGGGTACGCCGTGTTTCCAGAGCGCGAAAAACCTCACCATCCAGCTTAGTGACTTCAGTAAACGGGTCTTTTCCTTGCCACTGCGTGGCAAATGGTTCTTTTAATTCAATCATTCTTAGGACCTAAAATGATATCTGCAGCTTTATCTGCCAGGCTGTAGAGATCTTCTGTATCAGCAAAATGCCGCGCGTTCCCGGCCCAACGGCTTCTCTGCTCATTATTTTGCAGCGCATCGAAAAGTGCTGTATTCAGATTTTCCTGCTCAAAAGGTTTAGGAATCACCACCCCACATTGTGCGGCGTTGATATAACCCGCATAGCCGCAAACTTCGGTAGTTAATACTGGTAGCCCGGCAACTACAGCTTCTAGCAAGACAATACCGGCAGCTTCCTGTACAGCGGGGTGAAGTAATAAATCAGCAGCAGACATCAATTCTGCGACATCGTCTCGCCCCGAGAAGAACTGCACTTGTTCTTCAACCCCCAATTGACGAGCCTGAGCGCGATAGCGATCGGCCTTATCCTGACCAACAACCATCAATCGCGTGCGGTGGCGGATGACATCAGGCAAAGAAGCCAACGCCTGTAATGTTCTTGGCACGCCTTTGCGTTTGAAATCGGAACCTACCTGTAAGAGTAAGTACTGATCGAGACCAATATCGTTTTTTTCTCTGACAACCTGCCGGCTGTTTTCAGGTTGTTGGCTGTACTTTCGGTCAGGATAGATTCCTGGTGGCAGGATACAAAAACGCTGGCTCTCAGTTTGGTAATGATGTTTGAAATCACCAATTTGCTTATCGGTTAACATCAAAAGCGTAGTGCCGGCACCCCGCTGAAATACAGCTTGTTCAAATGCAGAATAGTGTCGGTACCTGCGCGTCAATTTGTAGAAAAAGCCTTTCTCGCGGGCGACCTTTTCTGCATAGCAAACGTCCGCAGCGTAATACACATCCAACCCAGGCATTTTATTAAAACCAACGACACGATCGACGGGATGTTGAGTTAAATAATTCTGAACCCACTGATAATATTGCTCGTTTTTCCCATGATTCGTTCTGGATGTGACGGGGACGAGTATAATCTCCAGCCCTTTCGGACGCTCGCCCTGCCATGACTGGGTAAATACCTGAACATGATGGCCACGAGAAGCAACCGTCAGCGCTACCCGCAAGAAATCACGTTGTAACCCACCATAGGGAAAATACTTGTACAAACAAAAAGCAATATTCATGCATTAATATCCGCATCGCGTCGCCAGGCATGTCAGGTTTGAAGCATCAGAATCGTGTAATCCTTGCCTAAAGCATCCAAAGATGACTTTCTGAGCTTTCGAAACGTTTCTGCCCGCTAGCTACCTGAAATTGCGCAGTAGTATATCATTTATTATCACGCATTCCGAAATGAATATTTTTTGAACAAAATACAAAATAAGCCATGAAAAACATACAGATAAAAAAGAAACCAGTTCATCAGAAAACGTACACCGCACAAGAGGTTAAGACATATAAATGCGGCCATGTGCATTTTTGAAATAGCCATCAGCGAAATCGGTCCCTCACCAATTCCATCGTTTTGATACAACCTGGATAAAAATGATGGTAAAGCCATAGTTAAATACATAGAATCCCCAGCACATTCATAAGTCAGCTACCATTATGCTCGAATTGCTTTACACCGCCCTTTTCTACCTTATTCAGCCTTTGATCTGGATACGGCTTTGGGTGCGCGGACGTAAGGCTCCGGCCTACCGTAAACGCTGGGGCGAACGCTACGGCTTTTATCGCCGCCCGCTAAAACCTGGCGGCATCATGCTTCATTCGGTTTCCGTGGGCGAAACGCTGGCTGCAATCCCATTAGTTCGCGCTCTGCGACATCGTTATCCCGACTTGCCGATCACGGTAACCACCATGACGCCAACCGGTTCTGAGCGCGTACAATCTGCTTTTGGCACTGACGTTCAGCACATTTATTTGCCATACGATTTACCGGATGCCCTGAACCGTTTTCTGAATAAAGTTGACCCCAAACTGGTGTTAATTATGGAAACCGAGCTGTGGCCAAATCTGATCGCGGCACTCCATAAGCGCCACATTCCTCTGGTCATTGCCAACGCACGTCTTTCTGCTCGTTCAGCCGCTGGTTATGCGAAATTGGGTAAATTTGTTGGCAGACTACTGCGACGAATTACGTTGATTGCCGCACAAAACGAAGAAGATGGCGCACGTTTTATTACGCTTGGCGCCAGAAGCAATCAAGTCACCGTTACTGGCAGCCTGAAGTTTGATATATCCGTCACACCGCAACTGGCCGCAAAAGCGGTGACATTACGTCGTCAATGGGCACCTCACCGCCCGGTATGGATTGCAACCAGCACCCACGACGGCGAAGAAAGCATCATCATTGCCGCCCATCAGGCGTTATTAAATCAGTTCCCGAATCTTTTACTGATTCTGGTCCCCAGACATCCAGAACGGTTCCCGGATGCCATTAACCTCGTACGCCAGGCTGGACTAAGCTATACCACTCGTTCTTCGGGTGAAGTTCCATCATCAGGTACTCAGGTTGTGATCGGCGATACCATGGGTGAGCTGATGTTGCTGTATGGCATTGCCGACCTTGCTTTTGTCGGCGGTTCACTGGTTGAACGTGGTGGACACAACCCGCTGGAAGCGGCAGCGCATGCTATTCCGGTGTTGATGGGACCACATACGTTTAATTTTAAAGATATTTGCGCCCGTCTCGAACAGGCAAGCGGATTGATCACCGTCACCGACGCAACTACGCTGGTGAAAGAGGTCTCTTCCTTACTGACCGATGCAGATTATCGTAATTTTTATGGCCGTCACGCAGTTGAAGTTCTGTATCAAAATCAGGGCGCGCTACAGCGTCTGCTGCAACTGCTGGAACCTTACCTGCCACCCAAAACGCATTGAGGCAAGTCATGCAAAAACGGGCGATTTATCCAGGAACCTTTGATCCTATTACTAACGGCCACCTCGATATCGTGACGCGTGCGACAAGCATGTTTGATCACGTGATTCTGGCGATTGCCGCAAGCCCCAGTAAAAAGCCGATGTTTACTCTGGAAGAGCGCGTTGAGCTGGCACAACAGGCAACGGCGCATCTTGGCAATGTGGAAGTGCTGGGATTCAGCGATCTGATGGCAAACTTTGCCCGTGATAATCAGGCGAACATTCTGATCCGTGGCCTGCGCGCGGTAGCCGATTTTGAGTATGAAATGCAGCTGGCCCATATGAACCGCCACCTCATGCCACAGCTGGAAAGCGTTTTTCTGATGCCATCTAAAGAGTGGTCTTTTATCTCATCATCACTGGTGAAAGAAGTTGCCCGCCACCAGGGTGACGTGACGCACTTTTTGCCGGAAAACGTCCATCAGGCGTTAATGAGTAAACTGAAGTAATGCACCAGGCCGGATGCAGCATCCGGCCAGCAATGACACTATTTCTGACAGCGACGGCAATAGAACGTTGTACGCTGGGCGTGTTTTTTCGCAACAATCGGTGCGCCGCATGCACGACACGGTTCACCTTCTCTCCCATAGACCTGCAGCTCCTGGGCAAAATAGCCAGGCTTCCCGTCACTTTGCAGAAAGTCCTTCAGCGTCGTCCCACCCTGCTCGATAGAACGCAGCAACACCGCCTTGATAACGCGTACCAGCAATTCACACTCATCTTTCGACAGTGATGACGCAAGACGGTCAGGATGAATCCCAGCCGCAAATAGCGACTCGCTGGCGTAGATATTACCCACACCCACCACCAGTTTGTTATCCATCAGCCAGGGTTTAATCGCCGTTTTCTTCTTCGCACATTTCTGCTGTAGATAATTGGCGTTGAAATCGTCGCTCAGCGGCTCAGGGCCAAGATGAGCGAGGACATTATGTCCATCCAGTTCTTTAGTCCACAGCCAGGCGCCAAAGCGGCGGGGATCGGTATAACGCAGAACTTTGCCGTTGCTCATCACTAAGTCAACGTGGTCGTGCTTGTCTGCCGGAAGCTCTTCAGGAAGGATACGCAAGCTACCCGACATCCCCAGATGAATGATTATCCAGCCATCCGTCAGTTCTAGCAGCAGGTATTTCGCGCGCCGCTGTACGCTGAGGACAGGTTGATCACTCAGACGATAGATTTCCTCAGATACTGGCCAACGCAAACGACCGTTACGCACCGTCGCGTGCATAATCGTTGCCCCCACCAGATGCGGCTCAATACCACGGCGGCTGGTTTCGACTTCAGGTAATTCAGGCATAGTATCTCCGGCGGTATGTCAGGTCTCATTAATATGGGGACGGCCAGAAAACAAAAAACCCCGCCGAGGCAGGGTTTTTCTTTACATCAAAACGAAAATTATTTGATTTTCGCTTCTTTGTATAAAACGTGCTGACGAACAACTGGATCGAACTTTTTCAGTTCCAGTTTTTCCGGCTTAGTACGTTTGTTCTTCGTAGTGGTATAGAAGTGACCAGTACCAGCAGAAGAAACCAGCTTGATTTTCTCACGAATACCTTTAGCCATGATTTATTTCCTCTTAGTACTTAGTACTTTTCGCCACGGGCACGCAGTTCAGACAGAACTGTTTCGATGCCTTTCTTATCAATAACACGCATACCTTTAGCAGATACACGCAGGGTGACAAAACGCTTCTCGCTCTCAACCCAAAAACGGTGAGAGTGCAGGTTAGGCAGGAAACGGCGTTTAGTCGCGTTCAGTGCGTGGGAACGGTTGTTACCGGTCACCGGACGCTTGCCAGTAACTTGGCAGACTCGGGACATGTCTATTCTCCAAAAATCAAATTAGCTCGAGCTTCGTATGGGGTATTGGCGCCTCGTCAGGCTTCTCAGCCCGGTTATCGCAGTTCAATACACTTAATCTTTCAATGTTGCCTCGTCATTGGACGCAACAAGAATGATTTTGCGTATTTGCGAACTCTCGATTGCCAGGCCCAAATGCCAAACCCGAGATTCTCAAAGGTGGCGTAGTATACGCTGAGTCAGCGATGTGCTCAAGTCCCGAACAGACAAAGATCCCGATGGATCGCGTAAAGTGCGTTAAATCCAACCGCGTTCCGCAAAAGAAACGTACTCTCCGCGCCCAATGACCAGATGATCAAGCACCCGGATATCCATGAACTGACAGCATTTCACAACACGCTCGGTGATGAGTTTATCTGCTTTACTCGGCTCTGCACACCCCGAAGGGTGATTATGCGCAAGGATCACCGCAGAAGCATTCATTTTTATCGCTTCACGGACAATTTCTCTCGGATGCACCTCGACATGGCTAAGCGTACCGGAAAAAAGTTTGCTGTGTTTAATCACGCGATGTTGAGAATCCATAAAGATCACCAGAAAGATCTCACGTTCCTCTTGCGAAAGCTGGCTTTGCAGAAATTCACGCGCCATTTCCGGACTAAGTAGAGCACGCTCCTCTATCACTCGCACGTTGTAGTAGCGTCTTGCCAGCTCCGCAATCCCCTTCAACTGCGCGTACTTCGCGATACCGATTCCCTGAACATAGCTAAAATCCATGTAATCAGCAGACAACAGGCCATACAGCGACTCAAAATGCTGAAGCATCTCTTTCGCCAGCGTAAGCACATCTTTACCCTGCATGCCGGTACGTAAAAAAAGAGCCAAAAGCTCAACATCGGTCAGAGAACTGGCCCCCTGCGCCAATAGCTTTTCCCGGGGCATCATACTTCCTGTATTTTCCATGCTTCTCCCTCCTTTCGCGTCCGCATAGTGGCATAACACCGACGGTGATTCGACGCGTTGTTTTCACTTCTTCGTAGCGCCTCGCAAAGTGGAGCACGGTCAAAAGCACGACAAATTGCGGATTGTGATAAAATATCCGCCTTCTGGTGAAACCCAACAGGAAAGATCATGATGAGCCTGGCCGGTAAAAAAATCGTACTTGGCGTCAGTGGCGGTATTGCTGCGTACAAGACCCCTGAGTTGGTGCGTCGTTTACGGGAACGCGGCGCTGACGTCCGCGTGGCGATGACCGAAGCGGCAAAAGCATTTATTACTCCCCTGAGTTTACAGGCGGTTTCAGGTTATCCCGTTTCCGACAGCCTGCTTGACCCCGCAGCCGAAGCCGCGATGGGCCACATTGAGCTGGGAAAATGGGCCGATTTGGTCATCCTGGCACCCGCTACAGCAGACCTGATTGCTCGTGTCGCCGCAGGTATGGCCAACGACCTGGTGTCAACGATTTGTCTGGCAACGCCTGCTCCTGTTGCTGTACTGCCAGCCATGAACCAGCAGATGTACCGCGCTGCCGCGACCCAGCACAATCTGGGTATTCTTTCCTCACGCGGTTTGCTCATTTGGGGTCCTGACAGCGGTAGTCAGGCATGTGGTGATATCGGCCCTGGACGTATGCTGGATCCGTTAACGATTGTGGATATGGCGGCAGAACATTTTTCACCTGTCAACGATCTGCAACATCTCAACATCATGATTACGGCGGGTCCGACGCGTGAACCGCTTGATCCCGTGCGTTATATTTCCAACCACAGTTCCGGGAAGATGGGGTTTGCGATCGCGGCCGCTGCCGCAAAGCGCGGGGCAAACGTCACTCTGGTATCGGGTCCCGTTTCGTTATCCACACCACCATTTGTTCAACGGGTTGATGTGATGACTGCGCTGGAAATGGAAGCCGCTGTGCAGTCTACGGTGCAACAACAGCATATTTTTATCGGCTGCGCTGCGGTCGCTGATTATCGCGCTGAAACTGTCGCCCACGAAAAAATAAAAAAACAAGCGACGCAGGGCGATGAATTAACAGTAAAAATGGTCAAAAATCCGGACATTATCGCCGGTGTTGCCGCACTGGATGCTAACCGTCCTTTTGTCGTTGGGTTTGCCGCCGAAACAAATAATGTGGAAGAATATGCCCGGCAAAAACGCATCCGCAAAAACCTTGATGTGATCTGTGCGAACGACGTTTCGCTGTCAACTCAAGGGTTTAACAGCGATAGCAACGCATTACACCTTTTTTGGCAGGATGGAGACAAAGTCTTACCGCTTGAGCGTAAAGAACTCCTGGGCCAATTATTACTCGACGAGATCGTGACCCGTTATGATGAAAAAAATCGACGTTAAGATTCTGGACCCGCGCGTAGGGCAACAATTTCCGCTCCCGACGTACGCCACTTCTGGTTCTGCCGGACTTGACCTGCGTGCTTGTCTTGATGACGCCGTAGAGCTGGCGCCGGGCGCAACAACGCTGGTGCCAACCGGGTTAGCTATCCACATTGCCGATCCTTCTCTGGCAGCGGTAATGCTCCCGCGCTCCGGGCTTGGCCATAAGCACGGTATCGTGCTGGGCAATCTGGTTGGTTTGATTGATTCCGACTACCAGGGCCAACTGATGGTATCCGTCTGGAACCGTGGTCAGGACAGCTTCACTATTGAGCCGGGCGAACGTATCGCACAGATGGTATTTGTACCGGTCGTGCAGGCTGAATTTAATCTGGTGGAAGAGTTTGAAGCCACCGATCGTGGCGAAGGTGGCTTCGGCCATTCCGGGCGCAAGTAACCCGCAGAAAAGTATCCCATAGCGTAATAACGCAATAACACACCGCAAACAACAGTTTGCGGTCGCTGTGTGGATGCCTGCCTGGCAAGAGCTTATTTTCAGGGGTATTTTGTAACATGGTAGAAAAGCAAACTGCGAAAAGGAATCGTCGCGAAGAAATACTTCAGTCTCTGGCACTGATGCTTGAGTCCAGCGATGGTAGCCAACGCATCACCACAGCAAAGCTGGCAGCCTCAGTTGGCGTATCCGAAGCGGCATTGTATCGCCATTTCCCCAGCAAGACCCGTATGTTCGATAGCCTGATTGAGTTTATCGAAGATAGTCTGATTACGCGTATCAATCTGATTTTGAAAGATGAAAAAGACACCAACGCGCGTCTGCGTCTGATCGTTCTGCTGATTTTAGGGTTTGGTGAGCGTAACCCTGGCCTGACACGAATTCTGACCGGACACGCGTTGATGTTCGAGCAAGACCGTCTGCAAGGTCGCATTAACCAACTTTTTGAGCGCATTGAAGCGCAGTTGCGCCAGGTTCTGCGAGAAAAAAGAATGCGTGAAGGTGAAGGCTACACCGTGGATGAAACGCTGCTGGCCAGCCAGTTACTGGCTTTCTGCGAAGGTATGCTGTCCCGGTTTGTACGTAGCGAATTTAAATACCGCCCAACGGATGATTTTGACACCCGCTGGCCGTTGGTTGCCGCTCAATTGCAGTAGCGATTTCGTCTTGTCCGGCCTACGGGGTTACGTAGGCCGGATAAGCGCAGCGCCATCCGGCAGTTCTTAAACTCCGTACGCTTCGCGATAGGCCCGTACTGCCACCAGATGCTCCGCCATCTCTGGTTTCTCTTCCAGATACGCAATCAGATCTTTCAGGGTAATGATAGAAATCACCTTGCAGCCATAATCGCGTTCCACTTCCTGAATCGCGGAAATCTCGCCGCGACCGCGTTCCTGACGATCGAGAGAAATCAGTACCCCCGCCAGAGTGGCGCCATTCGCCTGGATAATCTCCATCGACTCACGAATCGCCGTACCTGCGGTGATAACATCATCCACCAGCATTACGCGTCCCTCTAGTGCGCTACCGACCAGATTTCCGCCTTCACCGTGGGTCTTCGCCTCTTTACGGTTAAAACAGTACGGCAAATCTTTATCATGGTGTTCCGCCAGCGCAACGGCCGTTGTGGTCGCAATCGGAATACCTTTGTAGGCAGGGCCAAACAGCAAATCGAACTCAATACCGGAATCCACCAGCGCTTCGGCATAAAAACGGCCTAACAGTGCCAGGTCGCGCCCGGTATTAAACAGCCCGGCGTTGAAGAAATAGGGGCTTTTGCGCCCGGATTTCAGCGTAAATTCGCCAAACTTTAGTACCTGCTTGCTAAGCGCAAACTCAATAAACTGGCGCTGATACGGTTTCATGGATTCGCTCCTCATCTCACTTTATTACAGACAAAAAAAAGGCGACTCATCAGTCGCCTTTAAAATCAATTTTCTAACGCCGCCTTCTGCGTCGCTACAATGGATTCGATTCCCCCTCGGGCCAATGCCAGTAGGGTGAGAAGTTCTTCATGGCTGAACGGTTCGCCTTCCGCCGTACCCTGAACCTCTATAATGCGACCGTCCTCAGTCATCACTACGTTCATGTCGGTTTCAGCAGCAGAGTCTTCAACATACTCAAGGTCACAGAGTGCTTCACCGTTCACAATGCCCACGGAAACCGCGGCAACCATCCCTTTCATCGGGTTAGTTTTCAGCTTACCGCTCGCCACCAGCTTGTTCAGCGCATCCGCCAACGCAACGCATGCGCCGGTAATTGATGCGGTGCGCGTACCGCCATCGGCCTGAATAACATCGCAGTCCAGCGTAATTGTGAATTCGCCGAGCGTTTTCAGATCAACAGCTGCGCGCAGCGCGCGGGCGATCAGACGCTGGATTTCCATGGTACGACCGCCCTGCTTACCTTTTGCCGCTTCACGGGCGTTACGGGTGTGCGTAGCGCGTGGCAGCATGCCATATTCTGCGGTGATCCAGCCCTGGCCCTGACCTTTCAGAAAACGCGGTACGCCTTCATCAATAGAGGCGGTACACAGCACTTTGGTATCACCAAATTCGACCAGCACGGAGCCTTCAGCGTGTTTTGTATAATTACGGGTCAGGGTGACGGGACGCACCTGATTGGCACTACGACCTGCTGGACGCATGATAAAATCTCCGGCTTGAAACGAATGTGGCTGCGCATTATACGGACTTCCGACTGTTATTCCTATCCTGACAAGACGCGGATGGCTATAATCCTCCCATCTCATCTTTAAAAACAGGAACGTCTATGATCCGCAGCATGACCGCCTACGCCCGGCGTGAAATCAAGGGTGAATGGGGTAGCGCCACCTGGGAAATGCGCTCGGTAAACCAGCGTTATCTGGAAACTTATTTTCGCCTGCCGGAGCAGTTCCGTAGTCTCGAACCCGTTGTTCGCGAACGTATTCGCACGCGTCTGACGCGCGGTAAAGTCGAATGTACGCTGCGTTTTGAGCCTGATGCCAGCGCGCAAGGCGAGCTGATTCTGAATGAAAAACTCGCTAAACAGCTCGTTAGCGCTGCTAACTGGGTCAAAATGCAGAGCGATGAAGGTGAAATCAACCCGGTTGATATCCTGCGCTGGCCTGGCGTAATGGCTGCCCAGGAGCAAGATCTGGACGCCATTGCCGCCGAAATCCTCGCCGCGCTTGACGGTACGCTGGATGACTTCATCGTTGCGCGTGAAACCGAAGGTCAGGCGCTGAAAGCGCTGATCGAGCAGCGTCTGGAAGGCGTCAGTGCTGAAGTCACAAAAGTGCGTGCTCATATGCCGGAAATCCTGCAATGGCAGCGCGAGCGTCTGGTAGCCAAACTGGAAGACGCCCAGGTACAGTTGGAGAATAACCGCCTTGAGCAAGAACTGGTGCTGATGGCGCAGCGTATCGATGTGGCAGAAGAATTAGATCGTCTGGAAGCCCACGTCAAAGAAACCTACAACATTCTAAAGAAAAAAGAGGCGGTTGGCCGTCGTCTGGACTTCATGATGCAGGAATTCAACCGTGAGTCGAACACTCTGGCATCGAAGTCTATCAATGCCGAAGTGACGAATTCCGCGATTGAACTGAAGGTACTGATCGAGCAAATGCGCGAGCAGATTCAGAACATCGAGTAAGCAACCATTCTACGTAGCCCGCCAATAAATGGCGAGGCTACGTGTTTTTCCCGACGCTTTGGTACTTCCCTGTTCAATTCGAATTATATTTTCTCATCATTCTTTATTGAAGCTCATAACACAAAGCGCATATCACCACGCATTTTCACCAAACCAGCATTAGCTGTAGTTATTAAAATCACTTCACCTTAGAAAATCTCAATCGTGACAAGGCGCACAAATCGTTAACCTTAGCCCCCAGCAAATCAGGGGGAATGCATGCTGTTACACGTTTTATATTTAATTGGTATTACTGCCGAAGCCATGACCGGTGCGCTTGCTGCTGGGCGTCGTCGTATGGATACATTTGGCGTCATCATCATTGCCACCGCGACGGCCATTGGCGGCGGATCGGTACGCGATATTCTTCTCGGCCACTATCCTCTTGGCTGGGTAAAGCACCCTGAATACGTCATTATCGTGGCGACCGCTGCGGTACTCACCACTATTATTGCTCCCGTCATGCCCTATCTGCGCAAAATATTCCTCGTACTGGATGCGCTGGGCCTTGTGGTCTTTTCTATTATCGGTGCTCAGGTGGCACTGGATATGGGTCATGGACCGATTATCGCCGTGGTCGCTGCGGTCACGACCGGCGTCTTCGGTGGCGTATTACGCGACATGTTCTGCAAACGCATCCCGTTAGTGTTCCAGAAAGAGCTGTATGCTGGCGTATCATTCGCCGCTGCTGTGTTGTACATCGTGCTACAGCATTATGTCTCCAGTCATGATGTAGTGGTTATCTCTACTCTGCTCTTCGGCTTTACCGCCCGATTACTGGCGCTGCGCCTGAAGTTAGGTCTGCCGGTATTTTACTATCGCCACGAAGGCCATTAAGGCATAAAGCCCGCGATCCGCTGAGCAGCTAACCAGTTGCTCAGCGCTGTGACCTCTCGATCCTCCAGCCATTGAATAACCTGCCGTGCCCGCCGTTCCCCCATGAAAGGAAGCTGCCGCCAGCTTTGTTCATCGCGTTCTTTTAATTGCTGCCACGAACCATCCCGGCTGGCATTTAGCGTTGCCTGTGTTAACGGTATTCCCATGGCAATCACCCAGCGCGTGAACGGGAGATCGCGCGACAGGTTGAACTGATGCCACAGCTTCTCCCCTTTGATTACACCAAGTGCAGACTCTAACTGTTCCTGAGTTAACCCAAGCCAGGAAAAGATATGTTCAAAGCGATACACCTGGTTGAGCTCTCGCCATCCCGCCTCGCCGATCCCCTCCAGCCCCAGCACCTCTTTGCCGCCCAGCCAGACCAGTCTGGCAACAAACTGTTCCTGGCACTCCGCTGTAGCATAAAAACAGGTTAATGAATTGAAGCGCCCCTCGGGGGGTATTGGCTTAGTACGCTGAGTGCTGCGCCAGACCACCTCGTCTATACGGGGTATCCCTTGTCCAGCCAGGCTCACCAGAATCTGATCGCCAGGCGCGATATCCCATTCATTCCAGCGTCGGACGGAGCCAATATTGACGCGCTGTACGCGTTTATCATCCAGCATGACGGGAGTCAGCAATGCAACCACCGCAATTTTCCCGCTTTTACCAACGGAGAACTGAATACCAGTAACCTCAGATACCCTCGTCACGGGAGGATATTTCCACGCCGCCAGCCACTCACCCTGCCCGGGTAGCCAATACTTTGCCCGTGGCTCTTTTGCCGTTCGCACCACGACACCATCTGTCACAAAAGGTAATGCTGAACCCCACCACCTGGCGCGCAACTTTTCGACTTCATCCGCATTCTTCACGGCGTGAGTATAACGTTGCGTGTAACTGAACCCGGCAGCCGTGAGCTGCTCCAGTCTTTCAGGCATGACCGCCGGACCATCAGGCCAGGCCCAGATAAAAATTGCCAGCGAGCGTAACATTTCCGGATTGCCCTGGCGCATCATTAATCCAGCAACCTTCGAGCGGGCGTTCATTCCCCCTCTCTGCTTCTGAATATGCCCCTCTTGCTGCAAAAATATCTCACCCTGCAACGTACTGTTAGCGAGTTTCCCCTTGGTGGAATGTGGTACGGAAGGGATCTGCAGAACCTTTTGCGTCCAGTCTTCGCCTTTCAGGCCATTACCACGGCTAATCGCCCGTACCAGATTGCCATTGCGATAGACTAACGTCACCGCCACGCCATCCACCTTCGGTTGCACCCAGAGATCGCTGCGAGCGAGCATCCATTGCTGTAGCGCTTGCTTATCAGCAAGTTTTCGAACGCCCGTGTGGGGAACTGGATGCGAGACGGTGCCACTTATTGGGGGCACAGACAGATCTGGTGGGACTTCATCGCCAAAACAGCGCTGCCATTGAATTAGTTGCGCATTGAGCTGGTCATAAACGCCGTCGTCTACGGCACTTTCCCCTTGTTTCCAGTAACTGTCATTCCACTGTGTAATCTGCTGCTGTAGTCGTGAAATTTCCTCGTTTGCCCTGGCAGGCGACCAGACGGGGCATACCGCCCACGCAGGTAAATGCCACACCAGTAAAACCAGCCCTATGCATTTCCATAATCCCATGCTATCTCCGCTGAACGATACGTTTCCCGGCAGGTATAGCGCGAAGTGAAATAGAAACAGAGCGGCAAAAATTCATCCTGCGAACAGCTTTCCGGACATTTGCATGTATTGCTGCAAATCACCGATAAAACAGGAAACTGGTACGCAAAACGCAATAAACATGCGCAAAAAGTGTGACAAGGGCTACGTCACATAGCGGCTACGTGTATAATAAGCCCGTATGTAGGCTCTCTTTCGACAATCACATACATTAAGATACTCATGGCTCAAGGCACGCTTTATATTGTTTCTGCCCCCAGTGGCGCGGGTAAATCCAGCCTGATTCAGGCTTTATTAAAGACCCAACCGTTGTATGACACCCAGGTTTCTGTTTCGCACACCACGCGCGCACCGCGCCCGGGGGAAGTGCACGGTGAACACTATTTCTTTGTGAACCATGATGAATTCAGAACCATGATTGGCAGAGAAGCGTTCCTGGAACACGCGGAGGTTTTCGGTAATTACTACGGCACCTCGCGTGAAACCATTGAGCAAGTATTAGCATCCGGCGTAGACGTCTTTTTAGATATCGACTGGCAAGGTGCGCAGCAAATTCGTGAAAAAATGCCGCATGCGCGCAGTATTTTTATTTTGCCACCGTCTAAGATTGAGCTGGACCGCCGCCTGCGTGGCCGCGGTCAGGATAGCGAAGACGTGATCGCGAAACGTATGGCGCAAGCTGTTGCAGAAATGAGCCATTACGCCGAATATGATTATCTTATTGTGAATGATGATTTCGACACCGCCCTGGGCGATTTGAAAACCATCATTCGCGCCGAACGTCTGCGCATGAGCCGCCAAAAGCAGCGTCATGACGCTTTAATCAGCAAACTGTTGGCAGACTGAACCCACATTCAGTATCATGCCCAGTCATTTCTTCACCTGTGGAGCATTTTAAGTATGGCACGCGTAACTGTTCAGGACGCTGTAGAGAAAATTGGTAACCGTTTTGACCTGGTACTGGTCGCCGCGCGTCGCGCTCGTCAGATGCAGGTAGGCGGAAAGGATCCGCTCGTACCGGAAGAAAACGATAAAACTACCGTTATCGCGCTGCGCGAAATCGAAGAAGGTCTGATCAACAACCAGATCCTCGACGTGCGTGAGCGCCAGGAACAGCAAGAGCAGGAAGCCGCTGAATTACAAGCCGTTACCGCTATTGCTGAAGGTCGTCGTTAATCACAAAGCGGGTCGCCCTTGTATCTGTTTGAAAGCCTGAATCAACTGATTCAAAACTACCTGCCGGAAGACCAGATTAAGCGTCTTCGGCAGGCGTATCTCGTTGCACGTGACGCTCACGAGGGCCAGACACGTTCAAGCGGTGAACCCTATATCACGCACCCGGTAGCGGTAGCCTGCATTCTGGCCGAGATGAAACTCGACTACGAAACGCTGATGGCTGCGCTGCTGCATGACGTGATTGAAGATACCCCAGCCACCTATCAGGACATGGAACAGCTTTTTGGTAAAAGCGTTGCAGAGCTGGTAGAAGGGGTATCGAAACTTGATAAGCTTAAGTTTCGCGATAAGAAAGAGGCGCAAGCTGAAAACTTTCGCAAGATGATTATGGCGATGGTGCAGGATATCCGCGTCATTCTCATCAAACTTGCCGACCGCACCCACAACATGCGCACGCTGGGCTCATTACGCCCGGACAAACGTCGCCGCATCGCCCGTGAAACCCTCGAAATCTATAGTCCGCTGGCACACCGTTTAGGTATTCATCACATTAAAACCGAGCTGGAAGAGCTGGGTTTTGAAGCGCTGTACCCAAACCGCTATCGCGTGATTAAAGAAGTGGTTAAAGCCGCTCGCGGCAACCGCAAAGAGATGATCCAAAAAATCCTCTCGGAAATCGAAGGGCGTTTGCAGGAGGCAGGTATTCCGTGTCGCGTAAGCGGGCGTGAGAAGCACCTGTACTCTATTTACTGCAAAATGGTGCTCAAAGAGCAGCGTTTTCACTCCATCATGGATATCTACGCATTTCGCGTCATCGTTCATGATTCCGATACCTGCTATCGCGTACTCGGCCAGATGCACAGCCTGTACAAACCACGCCCTGGTCGCGTGAAAGACTATATCGCCATTCCGAAAGCGAACGGATATCAGTCTTTGCACACCTCAATGATCGGCCCTCATGGCGTCCCGGTTGAAGTACAGATTCGTACTGAAGACATGGACCAGATGGCAGAGATGGGTGTCGCAGCGCACTGGGCTTACAAAGAGCACGGCGGCGAAAGCAGCACCACTGCGCAAATCCGCGCTCAGCGCTGGATGCAAAGCTTGCTGGAACTGCAGCAGAGCGCCGGTAGCTCGTTTGAATTTATTGAAAGCGTCAAATCTGATCTCTTCCCGGATGAGATTTATGTTTTCACACCGGAAGGGCGCATTGTCGAACTGCCCGCTGGTGCAACGCCTGTCGACTTCGCCTACGCTGTGCATACCGATATCGGTCACGCCTGCGTCGGCGCGCGCGTCGACAGACAGCCTTACCCGCTTTCACAACCGCTCTTTAGCGGCCAGACCGTTGAGATTATCACCGCGCCGGGCGCACGTCCGAATGCCGCGTGGCTAAACTTCGTCGTCAGTTCGAAAGCGCGCGCCAAGATTCGCCAACTGTTGAAAAACCTCAAGCGCGATGATTCCGTCAGTCTGGGTCGTCGACTGCTCAACCATGCCCTGGGCGGTAGCCGTAAACTGGCTGAGATCCCCCCAGAGAGCATCCAGCGTGAGCTTGAGCGTATGAAGCTCGCCACGCTTGACGATCTGCTCGCAGAAATCGGTCTGGGTAACGCCATGAGCGTGGTGGTAGCGAAAAACCTCCAGCAGGGCGAAGCAACAGCGAACGTACCAGCACAATCTGGCCATGGTCATCTGCCAATCAAAGGCGCAGACGGCGTGCTGATCACCTTCGCGAAATGCTGTCGTCCAATTCCAGGCGATCCAATCATTGCCCACGTCAGTCCGGGTAAAGGTCTGGTGATCCACCATGAGTCCTGCCGTAATATTCGTGGCTACCAGAAAGAGCCAGAGAAGTTTATGGCGGTGGAATGGGATAAAGAGACGGAGCAGGAATTCATCACCGAGATTAAGGTGGATATGTTTAACCACCAGGGTGCTCTGGCGAACCTGACGGCGGCAATCAACACGACCACCTCCAATATTCAAAGTCTGAATACGGAAGAAAAAGATGGCCGCGTTTATAGCGCCTTTATTCGCCTGACCGCTCGCGATCGTGTGCACCTGGCGAACATCATGCGCAAAATCCGCGTCATGCCGGACGTGATAAAAGTCACCCGTAACCGAAACTAGTCTTATGAATGAACAGCGCTATGCACGTATCCGCGAGATGCTCGCACGTCGTCAGCCCGATCTGACCGTCTGCATGGAGCAGGTTCACAAACCTCATAACGTTTCTGCGATTATTCGTACTGCAGATGCGGTTGGCGTGCATGAAGTCCACGCCGTCTGGCCGGGTAGCCGTATGCGCACCATGGCCTCTTCTGCCGCAGGCAGCAACAGTTGGGTGCAGGTGAAAACTCACCTTACCATTGGCGATGCGGTCACACATTTAAAAAGCCGGGGCATGCAGGTCCTGGCAACCCATCTGTCAGATAAA
Source organism: Citrobacter sp. Cpo074 (assembly GCF_030332745.1). Lineage (NCBI taxonomy): Bacteria > Pseudomonadati > Pseudomonadota > Gammaproteobacteria > Enterobacterales > Enterobacteriaceae > Citrobacter > Citrobacter sp. Cpo074. The sequence goes on along the minus strand of NZ_JAOWHG010000034.1, from coordinate 495,796 downwards.
GCTGTGGATTTTCGCGAGATTGATTACACGCGCCCCACCTGCATCCTGATGGGCCAGGAGAAAACCGGCATCACTCAGGAAGCGTTGAATCTGGCTGATCAGGACATCATCATTCCCATGACTGGCATGGTGCAGTCACTGAACGTTTCTGTCGCCTCCGCGCTGATTCTGTACGAAGCACAGCGCCAGCGGCAAAACGCGGGGATGTACCGACGAGAAAACAGCATGCTGCCACAAGAAGAGCAGCAGCGCTTACTGTTTGAAGGCGGTTATCCGGTGCTGGCGAATGTCGCTAAGCGCAAAGGTCTTCCCTACCCTCACGTAAACACGCAGGGCGAAATTGAAGCCGATGCAACGTGGTGGGCCACTATGCAATCTGCGAGATAAACGCGATGAAAGGCCGTTTACTGGATGCCATCCCACTCAACTCTCTGACCGGCGTTGGCGCAGCGCAAAGCAGTAAACTGGCGAAAATTGGCCTGCACACCGTGCAGGACCTCCTGCTCCACCTCCCTCTGCGTTACGAAGACCGTACCCATCTGTACCCAATTGGCGAACTGCTGCCGGGTGTCTATGCCACCGTTGAAGGCGAAGTGCTGAACTGCAATATTACCTTCGGCGGCCGCCGGATGATGACCTGTCAAATCAGCGATGGCTCGGGGATTCTCACCATGCGCTTTTTCAACTTCAGCGCAGCGATGAAAAACAGCCTTGCTACCGGGCGTAGGGTACTGGCCTACGGCGAAGCCAAACGCGGGAAATACGGCGCAGAGATGATTCACCCGGAATACCGCGTACAAGGCGATCTCAGCACGCCAGAATTGCAGGAAACACTCACACCAGTGTATCCAACCACCGAAGGTGTGAAGCAGGCCACGCTGCGCAAGCTGACCGATCAGGCACTGGATCTACTCGATACCTGCGCCATTGCCGAACTGCTGCCGCCAGAGCTGTCACAGGGCATGATGAGCCTACCCGAAGCACTGCGCACGTTGCACCGCCCCCCACCGTCGCTGCAACTCAGCGATCTGGAAACCGGACAACATCCGGCGCAGCGACGTCTGATTCTCGAAGAACTACTGGCGCATAATCTCAGCATGCTGGCACTACGCGCCGGGGCACAGCGTTTTCACGCCCAGCCGTTAAGTGCTAACAACGCGCTAAAAGATAAGCTGCTGGCAGCATTGCCGTTCAAACCTACTGGCGCACAGGCCCGCGTTACCGCTGAGATTGAACGCGATATGGCACTGGATGTGCCGATGATGCGCCTGGTGCAGGGTGATGTCGGCTCCGGTAAAACGCTGGTTGCCGCGCTGGCCGCGCTGCGGGCTATCGCACATGGTAAGCAGGTTGCGCTAATGGCTCCTACCGAACTATTGGCTGAACAACATGCAAATAACTTCCGCAACTGGTTCGCGCCACTGGGCGTTGAAGTGGGCTGGCTGGCGGGCAAGCAGAAAGGTAAAGCGCGTCTGGCGCAACAGGAAGCCATCGCCAGCGGTCAGGTGCAGATGATTGTCGGCACGCACGCGATTTTCCAGGAACAGGTGCAGTTCAGCGGGCTGGCGCTGGTTATCATCGACGAACAGCACCGCTTCGGCGTTCATCAGCGCCTGGCGCTGTGGGAAAAAGGTCAGCAGCAGGGTTTCCACCCACACCAGCTAATCATGACCGCCACGCCGATTCCGCGCACCCTGGCGATGACAGCCTATGCTGACCTCGACACATCGGTTATCGATGAACTCCCTCCGGGGCGTACCCCGGTCACTACGGTGGCGATTCCGGATACCCGTCGCAGCGATATTATTGATCGCGTGCGCAACGCCTGTACCCACGAAGGACGTCAGGCATACTGGGTCTGTACGCTGATTGAAGAGTCTGACTTGTTGGAAGCTCAGGCGGCAGAAGCGACGTGGGAAGAGCTTAAACTGGCGCTGCCAGAACTCAATATTGGCCTGGTACACGGGCGCATGAAGCCCACCGAGAAGCAGTCGGTAATGGCGGCCTTTAAGCAGGGTGAACTGCATCTGCTGGTTGCCACCACGGTGATTGAAGTGGGCGTGGACGTGCCAAACGCCAGCCTGATGATTATTGAAAACCCGGAACGCTTAGGTCTGGCCCAGTTGCACCAGTTGCGTGGTCGCGTAGGCCGTGGCGCGGTGGCTTCCCACTGCGTTCTGCTCTACAAATCACCGCTGTCTAAAACCGCGCAGAAACGCCTGCAGGTTCTGCGAGACAGCAACGACGGGTTCGTAATTGCGCAAAAAGATTTAGAGATTCGCGGTCCCGGCGAGCTGTTAGGTACTCGCCAGACCGGAACGGCAGAATTCAAGGTCGCAGATTTACTGCGCGATCAGGCGATTATCCCGGAAGTTCAGCGCATTGCCCGCCATATTCACGAACGTTATCCGCAACAGGCCGTGGCACTGATAGAGCGCTGGATGCCGGAAACCGAACGCTACTCCAACGCGTAGTTAATTCATAGCGGCGGCGGACGTTACCCCGCCGCACAGCCGTTATTGCGCGAAAATCGGTAACAGCAGATACAGCTTAATCACCAACGCGTTGACGATATCGATAAAGAACGCCCCCACCATCGGCACCACCAGAAACGCCATATGGGATGGTCCAAAACGTTCGGTAATCGCCTGCATGTTGGCAATCGCCGTCGGCGTCGCGCCGAGGCCAAAACCGCAGTGTCCGGCAGCCAGCACGGCGGCATCGTAGTTCTTACCCATCATGCGCCAGGTGACGAATATCGCGTACAGCGCCATGAAAATAGTCTGCACAACCAGGATTGCCAGCATCGGCAAGGCCAGTGAAGCCAGTTCCCACAGCTTCAGGCTCATCAGCGCCATCGCCAGAAACAGCGACAGACTAACGTTACCCAGTACAGAAACCGCACGTTCGAACACCCGATAAAAGCCCAGTAGCGCCAGACCGTTACTGAGGATCACCCCAACAAACAGGACGCAGACGAAGGTCGGCAATTCCAGCACTGTTCCAACCAGCATTTGCGCAACGATTTTACCCACCGTCAGACAGATAGCGATCAGAGCAATGGTTTCAATCAGCACCAGCGAGGTGATCATGCGCCCAACGTCCGGCTTTTCAAATGCGGTCGGCACGGCCTGATCGTCCGGCATACCGTCTGGCGTGGTGGAGTGTTTGACCAGATAGCGTGCCACCGGGCCGCCAATCAGCCCGCCCAACACCAGACCAAACGTTGCGCAAGCCATCGCCACTTCAGTCGCATTGGTGAAGCCATAACGTTCAATAAACAGCTTGCTCCATGCGGCCCCGGTTCCGTGTCCACCAGAGAGGGTGATCGAGCCAGCAATCAGACCCATCAGCGGGTCCAGACCCAGCAGGGTCGCCATACCAATACCGATGGCGTTTTGCATCAGCAACAAGCCAACAACCACAATCAGAAAAATACCCACCACGCGGCCACCAGCACGCAGACTGGCGATATTGGCGTTCAGACCGATAGTGGCGAAAAAGGCCAGCATCAGCGGATCGCGCAGGGTCATATCGAAGTTCACTTCCCAACCCATGCTTTTTTTCAGCACCAGCAGCGCAATCGCCACCAGCAATCCGCCTGCAACGGGTTCGGGAATGGTGTATTTTTTCAGGAAGGAAACAGACTGGACGAGCTTACGTCCCAGCAGCAACACAAGGGTTGCCGCAACCAGCGTTGATAACGTATCGAGATAAAACATTTACAGCTCCATTAGTGCGTTTAGCACAATCACGCACGATGCATTCCAGACCGATTTTTAGCTCTTATTGAGTTTTCGGAGTGGATTTTAAGCAGAAAATGATGAAAAGTTATATAAAAATGTTTGTTTATCCGTTTTAAATATTAAGAATACCTGCTAGCAAACGTTTGCTTTTCTGCCCTGGTCAGATAAAATCACCGCTTTTCCACCATGGGATTGCCTCTGATGTCCGTTAACGCCGTAGAGTCAACAAATGCGCAACCGGTTGCGCAGACTCACAACAGTGAACTGATTTACCGTCTTGAAGATCGCCCCCCGTTAGCCCAGACCCTGTTTGCCGCCTGCCAGCATCTGCTGGCCATGTTCGTCGCGGTGATCACCCCTGCTCTGTTAATTTGCCAGGCGCTTGGTTTACCGGCTCAGGATACTCAACACATTATCAGTATGTCGCTGTTCGCCTCCGGCGTGGCTTCTATCATCCAGATCAAAGCCTGGGGGCCGGTCGGCTCAGGGCTGCTATCCATTCAGGGCACCAGCTTTAACTTTGTTGCGCCACTGATTATGGGCGGTACGGCGCTAAAAACCGGTGGCGCAGATGTCCCAACCATGATGGCGGCGCTGTTCGGTACGCTGATGCTGGCAAGCTGCACCGAGATGGTTATCTCGCGTGTCCTGCACCTGGCGCGTCGTATTATTACTCCGCTGGTCTCAGGGGTGGTGGTGATGATTATCGGCCTGTCGCTGATTCAGGTAGGTCTGACATCGATTGGCGGTGGCTATGCCGCAATGAGCGACAACACCTTTGGTGCGCCGAAGAATTTACTGTTGGCAGGCGTGGTGCTGGCGCTAATCATCCTGCTTAACCGTCAACGCAACCCGTACCTGCGCGTTGCGTCATTGGTGATTGCGATGGCGGCAGGCTATCTGTTGGCCTGGTTTATGGACATGCTGCCGCAAAATACCGCACCGGTAAGTCAGGACCTGCTGATGGTGCCAACGCCGCTGTATTATGGCCTGGGCATCGACTGGAGTTTACTGCTGCCGCTGATGCTGGTCTTTATGATTACTTCACTGGAAACCATCGGCGATATTACGGCTACCTCCGATGTCTCCGAGCAGCCGGTTTCTGGTCCGCTGTATATGAAGCGCCTGAAAGGCGGCGTGCTGGCGAACGGTCTGAACTCGTTTGTTTCCGCCGTGTTCAACACCTTCCCGAACTCCTGTTTTGGCCAGAACAATGGGGTTATTCAGTTAACAGGCGTTGCCAGCCGCTACGTTGGTTTTGTGGTGGCGCTGATGTTGATCGCGCTGGGCCTGTTCCCGGCAGTCAGCGGTTTTGTACAGCATATTCCTGAGCCGGTACTGGGCGGCGCAACGCTGGTGATGTTCGGTACTATCGCTGCATCCGGTGTGCGTATCGTGTCCCGCGAGCCGTTGAACCGCCGCGCGATTCTGATTATCGCGCTGTCGCTGGCCGTTGGTCTGGGTGTTTCCCAGCAGCCGCTGATTCTCCAGTTCGCCCCGGACTGGGTGAAAAACCTGCTCTCTTCTGGTATCGCCGCTGGCGGTATTACCGCAATCGTTCTGAATCTGGTATTCCCGCCAGAAAAGCAATAAGCAAAATGCGGCGTTGGTTCTGAATCAACGCCGCTGTAACGCTCTTTCACCATTCCCGCCTTGAGCATTGCGCCTAAATCGTGCATAACTTGACTATGTGCACTTCGCGGGATGGAAGACCATGAAATTTATTGGAAAGCTGCTTCTTTACGTGCTGATCGCCCTTGCAGTGGCGATTCTCGGCCTTTATTTTCTACTGCAAACCCGCTGGGGGGCAGAGCACGTCAGCGCCTGGGTTTCGGAGAACAGCAGCTACCATCTGGCGTTTGATGCCATCGATCACCGGTTTTCCTCCCCTTCCCATATTCTGCTGGAAAACGTCACCTTTGGCCGGGATGGTCAGCCCGCAACGCTGGTCGCTAAAACGGTCGATATTGGGCTGAGCAGCCGCCAAATCACCGACCCTCTGCACGTAGACACCATTTTGTTGCAAAACGGCACGCTGAATCTTTCCCAGCAAACCGCACCGCTGCCGTTCCAGGCCGATCGCCTGCAATTGCAGGATATGGCGCTTAACAGCCCCGGCAGCGAGTGGAATCTCAGCGCCCAGCGCGTTAACGGCGGCGTCATTCCCTGGAGCCCTGAGGCAGGTAAAATTCTCGGGAGCAAAGCGCAAATTCAGCTCAGCGCCAGTTCGTTGACGCTCAACGATGTTCCAACTACCAACGTCTTGATTGAAGGCAGCATCGACCATGACCGGGTGACGCTAAGCAATATTGGCGCTGACGTGGCGCGAGGGGCATTAACCGGCGTAGCGCAACGCAATGCCGACGGGAGCTGGGTTGTGGAGAATCTGCGCCTGAACGATATCCGGCTGCAAAGCGACAAATCGCTGGCCGACTTTTTTGCCCCATTAAGCACTATTCCTTCCCTGCAAATTGGTCGTCTGGAAGTGACGGATGCCCGTCTGCAAGGCCCCGACTGGGCGGTGACGGATCTCGATCTGAGCTTGCGCAACATGACCTTCAGCAAGGACGACTGGCAAACTCAGGAAGGCAAACTGTCGATGAATGCCAGCGAGTTTATTTACGGCTCTCTGCACTTCTTCGATCCGATTCTGAACGCCGAGTTCTCACCGCAGGGCATTGCGCTGCGCCAGTTCACCACCCGCTGGGAAGGCGGTATGGTCAGAACATCCGGAAACTGGATGCGCAGCAACAAAGCGCTGGTCCTTGACGATGCCGCTATTGCTGGTCTGGAATACACGCTGCCGGAAAACTGGAAGCAGCTGTGGATGACCCCCCTGCCAGCGTGGCTAAACAGCCTGACGCTGAAGAAATTCAGCGCCAGCCGCAATCTGGTAATAGATATCGACCCCAATTTCCCGTGGCAGCTCACCGCGCTGGACGGCTACGGCGCTAACCTCGGGCTGGTACAGAACAATCAGTGGGGGATCTGGAGCGGGAGCGCCACCCTCAACGCTGCCGCAGCCACCTTTAACCGTACGGATGTGCGTCGTCCTTCTCTGGCGCTAACGGCAAACAGCAGCACCATCAATATCAGCGAACTGAGCGCCTATACGGAAAAAGGACTGCTGGAGGCCACTGCCAGCATTTCGCAGCTACCTCAGCGCCAGACGCAGGTCAGCCTGAACGGGCGCGGCGTGCCAATGACGATCCTGCAGCAGTGGGGCTGGCCCGCACTGCCGCTTTCCGGCGATGGTAACATCCAGCTTACCGCCAGCGGCAATATTCAGGCCGATGCGCCTCTCAAGCCAACGGTCAACGGTCAGTTGCATGCGGTGAACGTGGAGAAACAGCAGGTAACGCAAACTATGCAGGCTGGCGTGGTTTCGGGGAGTGAAGTCACTGCACCACCACCTGCACAATGATTTATTGCCCGGTGGCGCTTCGCTTACCGGGCCTACTCACGCTCATAAGCGAATATATTCACTGCACAACAGCCATTTCACCGGCTCGTCTTCTTCAATCACCGGGAAGCGACCGCCAGGTTCCAGAAAGTGGTTGTCATGCTGGTCGTCATTGACCATCGAGATTTCCCAGCCCAGCACAAACGCCTTCTCCGCCCAAAAGCGATGATACAAGCGCGGCGGCAGACACACTCCTTGTCCCGGTTTCAATACCAGTGTCTCGCCAGCGTTAACGGTACGCCGCTGACCATCCACGCTAACCTCAACAACGCGTCGGGCATCATACTCATCATCAGGCGTGGCCCACGCCAGCTGCATACATAAATCACCGCCGCCGCGATTAACGATATCTTCCATTTTATGGCGATGAAAATGCCATGGCGTTTGCTGATCCTGCTGAATTTGCAGCATCTTTTCGGCGTACGGTTTGGGGTAATCCGCTGACCCCATCAGACCATTGCGCAACGTTAGTAACGTCAGCCCCGTTTGCGCAAAATCTCCGTGCCCGAAGTCGGTAATATCCCAGCCCAACTGGAGATCGCGCACTTCACGCCACAGAGTTTGATCCTGTTGCCGCCAGGCATCGACTGAAAAATACGCAAAATCAGGCAGACAGACCCGAAAAGTCTCAGCGATGGCATGCGCTTTATCGACGGCATAATTAATGTGTGAACGCTTCATTCCACTTTTCCTTGTTGCGAAAGAGGCGGGTCGCCCCGCCTGCATGCCGTTAGTAAAGTGATGCTTTGCCGGTTGAACCGAACAGTTTCATTTTGTGGCGGATCACGTCCCGCGCGGCGCTAATGGCTTCCGGGTAGATTACGTTCGGGTCCCACCAGGTTTCTTTCGCCAGGATTTCGCGGACTTTCTGGAAGTAGGCGTATTTCATATCGCTGGAAATGTTGATTTTGCCAACGCCCAGCGTCACGGATTCGGCAATTTCCGCATCCGGGTTCGCGGAACCACCGTGCAGCACCAGCGGAATATCCACACGCCCGGCGATGTCGCGCAGGATGTTCATTTGCAGCTCAGGCTGCATCCCTTTCGGGTAGATCCCGTGCGCGGTTCCAATCGCCACCGCCAGCGTGTCTGCACCCGTTCGGGTGATAAAATCCTCTGCCTGAGCAGGATCGGTATAAGTAACCTTCGACACGCCGCCTTCCACTGACGTCCCGGTCTGGCCAATCGTTCCCAACTCCCCTTCCACCGAAACACCTACCGCATGCGCCAGTTTGACAACTTCGCGGGTCAGCGCCACGTTCTCTTCATATGGCAGCAGCGAGCCATCAATCATCACCGAGGTAAACCCACACTGAATCGCCCGCAGGACATGCTCAACCGAAGCGCCGTGGTCCAGATGCAGAGTAAAGGGAACCGGGCTACGCAGGGTGATATCACGGACGTAGCTAAAAAACGCATCGCCGACAAAATCATGTTCGCTGGGGTGAATGGAGATAATCGCCGGGGTATTGGTCGCCTCCGCTTCTTCCACTACTGCGCGTACAAAGCAGCTGTCCGCCACGTTGAATGCGCCGATGGCAAAACCGTGCTGACGGGTAGGTTGCAGTAATTCTTTCATCGAAACTAACATGTTAATTCTCCAGTTTCAGGGTGTAGAAAGCCCTGCCAGTGCGTCATCGCAGAGGCATAGAAGGCGTTACAGAAAATGAATCAGGCTTTGCCGATAGCGCCGCTGGCCTGCAGGTACGGAATAATGGCTTCCTCGCAGGCCTGCTCCATCAGGGCCAGGGCATCAACGAGTTCACCGGATGTGTCGCGACACAGGGTATGCAGTAGCGCAGCCTTTCCGGCTTCGAAAACCGCCGCACCAACGTTTATCTTGGCGACACCAAACGTCGGACAGCGCTGTAGCTGGTCAAACGGCGTCCCGCTGCCGCCATGCAGCGCCAGCGGCACCGTTGATAACCGGGCTATTTCCTCCAGCCGCTGGAAATCAATAGCAGGAGTGATACCCGGCGCGTACATGCCGTGTGCCGTACCCACCGAAACCGCCAGCAAATCGATCCCGGTCTGTTGGATGAAGGGTTCCACGTCGGCGGCCTGGGTCATCAAATCAGCGTTAGCGGCGTGGTCATAGCACGGAGCATCGGCCAAATGACCCAGCTCGCCTTCCACGCACAGAGAAACGCTGGCTGCAAGCTCAACCACCGCCCGGGTCTGGCGAATGTTCTCCTCCAGCGCAAAGGCGGAGGCGTCGATCATTAAGCCGCTGAATCCGGCGCGAAAAGCCTGGCGAATGCGTACAGGATCCTTTCCATGATCCAGCGCCAGCGCGACCGGAACCGAGGCTTCCTCTGCCAGCGTTTTGACCACCGCTGCCGCTATCGGGGCCGGAAAATGCTCCAGATGCCCCTGATACAAATTCAGAATGATGGGCGCACGGTGTTTCTCCGCCACTCGCACTGCTGTGCGGGCGCTTTCCAGGTTCATACAGTTGATGGCCAGCAGCGCGTACTGCTCGCGCCAGGCTTTGGTCACCATGCTTTTCATATCGGCAAACATACGGCCTCCGGTTATTCCAGGGTGAAGGTGATTTCTTCGTCTTTCAGCTTTTGATCGCTGAGTTCGTCAAACTCTTCATCACGCTCGGTTACCGGTTTCTTCCACAGCGACAGCATGACGCCGCAAATCACCGTACCGATCCCCAGCGCCAGGCAAAACAGCAGCGGATGCGTAAAGAGCGGAACCACAAACATGCCGCCGTGCGGTACCGGGCTTTCGACACCCCACACCATAATCAGGCCACCCGCAATCGCCGAGGCCACCACGCAGGAGCCCACTACGCGCAGCAGGTCGCGCGCCGCAATCGGAATAACCCCTTCGGTAATCATGCAGATCCCCATCGGGAATGCGGCCTTCAGCGCCTCACGTTCCGCACGGGTGTACTTGTGACGCGTCAGCAGGAAAGAGAGCGTAATGCCAAATGGAGGGATCATCGAACCAACAAACTTCACCGCTTCCGGACCGTACACGCCGCTGACCAGCATGCCGTCAGCAAACAGCGACATGGTTTTATTCACTGGCCCACCGAAGTCGAATGTCGCCATCGCACCGAGGATAGCGCCCATCAGAAAGCGGGATCCGCCCTGCATGGACTCCAGCAGATGAATCAACGCGTCCTGCAGCCAGGCAATCGGCTTGCCAATCAGCGTCATCATCAACAGGCCGCCGATAACGGTACTCAGTACCGGCAGCACCATGATGGGCATCAACCCCTGCATCGACTGCGGCAAACGGATATAGCGCTTGAGCAGCAGGACGGTATAACCGACCAGAAATCCGCCCAGCATACCGCCGATAAAACCGGTATGAATTTCTCCGCAGACGAAGCCGACAATCAGGCCCGGCGCGAATCCCGGACGGTCAGCAATTGAGTACGCAATCGCCGCACTAATCAGCGGTACGATTAACCCCATCCCCCAGCCGCCAATCTGGTTGAGCATCCAGGGAATGGTTCCTGTTTTTTCACCGACGTTAGTGCCGCCAAGTATTTGCCCGAGAGCAATACAGATCCCGGCGGCGACAATTAACGGGATCATCCACGAAATTCCCGTTAATAAATGTTTTTTTATTTCCTGAGATAGCGGAATTTTATTTTCACTCATGTGAAACCCCTCCAGAATGAGGATCGCTACTGGTTATTATTAACTAATGATTTTTCGACCTTTTCAAGAAACTGAATGGGCGATTTTATGACGATTTCAGTTTTTACTCGCACAATGCGTTTGTTTGAAAATCGCTCCTCCCCTTTTATTTTTACATCGACGGCAAGAATCACGACATCAGCCGCAGAAATATCTTCTGTCAGCAGTTCGTTTTCTGTGCCAATGGTGCCCTGGGTTTCAACTTTTATATTATGACCAAGCGCTTTGGCACCTTTAATTAACTTCTCACGGGCAATATAGGTGTGCGCAATACCCGCCGTACAGGCGACAACACAAACAATATTCATAACATGCTCCACATTTTATTTAGCAGACATTGAATTCAGCATATTGGCTAAAAAGCTCAATAATTTTTTGTGGACTACTTTCAACTAATAGTTGTTCAATAATGTCGTCATCTGCCAACGCGCCAGCAACCTGCGAAAGCAGACGAATATGGGTGGTGTTTTGATCTTCAAGACGTACGGCAAACAGAATAATGCACCGTACATTGCTGCCGTCCAGGGTTTCCCAGGGAATATCCTGGCGGGTACGCCCAATCGCCAGCGTGGTATTGACCACCGCCGAGGATTTCCCGTGCGGGATCGCAATATGGTTTTCGAAGCCGGTCGAGCCTTCTGACTCACGTTGCCAGACATCCTGAATAAACGTTTCGCGACAGCTAATTGCTCCATCTTTTTGCAGAATATCCGTCAGTTCCTCAATAGCCTCCGTTTTGCTTGTAGCCTTCATGTCCAAAATAACGCGATTTGTATTGAGTATTTTCGTGATGTCCATCAATCATACCTCATGGAGTTCAGACATTAATTTTCAACGACCAGCGACGTCGCCCGATGTAATTTTTCCGTAATAACCGTTTCTGTTACCCGCTTAATATCCGCATCATTGAAGAAGGCAGTGACATACACGACCGGCATGGCAACCGCGGGTAAATTAATCGTCGATACCACCAGTTCAATATCGTCCGTCAGTACAGTGGGCAGGCTGCCTGCCGACACCACGCCGACGATAGTCCAGTCCGGAAAGGCGCGCAGAATACGGCTTTTGAGTAAGTGAGAAGTGCCGATACCCGTTGAACAGACCAGCAGCACGTGTTTACGCGCTATCTGACGCTCCATTGCGGCCTGAAAATGCACGGTTAAATATCCCACTTCATCTTCCGACACGGCCCGCTCGCCCCAACCGCTAAACACCCTATTCACCGCACACTGGGTCAGACGCCACACGTCCTGCAACTCGCCTTTGATATCCTCCAGCAACGGATTACGAATGCGGATCTGGTAGTTCAGTCGGTTAATCAGCGGCTTAATGTGGATCAGCAATCCGTCATACAGCGCCGTGTCCTGGCTAAGATCGCTGTCGACCATCTCGGCGAAGGTGGCAATCAACCGATGGGTAATCAAACGCGCTTCGTCGCTGGAGTGCATATGGCCAATCACACTCACGTCATTATGCTCTTCAATCACCACACCCGAGGAGATAATGTATTGATATATAAACCAGACTTCGTCTTCCGGCAGCGGGTGGGCAATGCGTTTTTCGATATGCTGGATCATGCGACTGGCAATGGAAAATATGTTCTCATCACAGGTAGAGATGCTCTCTTCTTTTCTCGGAAGCGCATTGCCCCGCGTGATGCGGTACATCATGATCAGAATATGGGTAAAGATATTGACGTAATAAGGCTCGCCGAGCGACCAGCACAGGTCGTTCTCCATTTCCTGCAATAACGTCTGGACAAATAAAACGTCTTCTTCGCCAAAGTAATGCACTAACGCTTTATAACTGCCCGGATCCAGGCGTGAATAAATCACGCTGCCGGGTTCATTATGGTTAATCACGCCGTTAATCAACGATGCCATCGCCTGGCGCACACCGCTCTCGCTACCTTCAATGTGCGTGCCGCTCTGACTACGAATCAACGACAGGCCCAACGGGGTAATCCAGGATTCAATTACTTTCAGATCGTTAACAATCGATGCGCTACTAATGAAATAACGTTCGGATAATTTACTGATCGACGTTTCATGCGGCGTTTCGCTTAATAACTGTGAAGCTATCTTGACTCGCCGTGAATTATTCATCATGCCGTCAGCATCATCACCCTCCGATCCTAATAACTGGTCCATATATAAAAGGTCGGTAATATTATCGGCACTTAATATCACCCCAGCACCAGCACGTTTATCGATAGTTATTTTCCATTCTGATAACCATGGTTCCAGTAAGCGCAGATCGCGCTGCACAGTTTTCTCTGAAACAGATAAATACTCGGCAATTTTCAGCAGCGTGACATATTCCTTCTTAGACAGAAGAAATTTTAATAATCTGTTTTGTCGGGAGGTAATCATTTGCATTATTTACCCTTATTACATACCAGATTAAATATCTATACCCGTCATACTTCAAGCTACATGTGCGTTGGTTTTTCTCGCTCACCCCAGTCACGTACTTATGTACGTTCAGGGGATTCGCTGCGTCGCCGCCTTCCTGCAACTCGAATTATTTAGGTTATAAAGAAGCATTGATGCTCCACGTGTAATCCGTGATGATAAATATAAGAGGACTACGATGCGCCAACAATACTAAATCGTGTCCTGTATTCCGGACAGAAATAAGACAAAAACGGGAAATAGTGAGATATTTACGGCGCAGATCACATTTTTCGTGGGATTCAGAGTGATATCGCTCGCAAATATGGGGAGATAAAAATTTAATTCAGGATGTTTTGGATTTTCAGATCTGGAATGCTGCTCGCAGCGTGGGCCGGATAAAACGCATTGCGTCGCCATCCAGCCCACGTTGAGATTTACTTACAGGGTAATCGTCAGCACATCCGCATCCGGCGTGACAACCGTTCCCCACTCACTGCCCACAGATGAGCCGCCCTTCACGCCGCTAACCTGCGTAATATTACGCAGACACAGCGTCCAGTTACGCGCTTCGCCACTTCCTTGCACGGTGATGGTATTACCCGTGCGCGTCGCTTTCAGCGTGAAGATAACCGAACCGTCAGCCGCCGGGACTTCACAAATCGCCTCCCGACCCTCCTGCAGATGGAACAGCTGGAACGCCGTCCCTTCGTGCCAGGCGTAGTCCGGCTTCTGGTTATTGCAGCCCAGCGCCAGCAGTGTATTGTCGCGCACATAAACCGGCAGACTCAGGAAGTCATGCTGCTGCTTATGCCAGCGGCTGCCCGCCACCTCGTCGTTACGCCACAGATGTGTCCAGCGTCCTTCCGGCAGATAGAACTGCACATCACCCGCCTCGCTAAACACCGGCGCAACCATCACGCTATCGCCCAGCATGTACTGGCGGTCGAGATAATCACATGCTGGATCGTCCGGGAACTCCAGCATCATTGCGCGCATCATCGGCGTTCCGAGTTCATTGGCGCGCGCCGCTTCGCGATACAGGTATGGCATCATGCGGCATTTCTGCTCAGTGAAGTAGCGTACCACGTCGCAGGATTCATCATCGTACGCCCATGGCACACGGTAGGATTTACTACCGTGCAGGCGGCTGTGGCTGGAGAGCAGCCCGAACGCACACCAGCGCTTGTAGACGTGCGCCGAGGCGGTATTCTCAAAGCCGCCAATATCGTGACTCCAGAAGCCAAAGCCGGACAGGCCGATGGACAACCCGCCACGCAGGCTTTCGGCCATTGATTCATAGTTGGCGTAGCAGTCGCCGCCCCAGTGCACCGGAAACTGCTGCGCGCCGACCGAGGCCGAACGGGCGAACAGCACTGCCTCTTCTTCACCGACGGTCTCTTTCAGCACGTTCCATACCAGTTCGTTGTAGATGTACGCATAATGGTTGTGCATTTTCTGCGGATCGGCACCGTCAAACCACTTAACGTCAGTAGGAATGCGTTCGCCAAAGTCAGTTTTGAAGCAGTCAACGCCGATATCCACCAGACCTTTCAGCTTGTTGGCATACCACTCGCAGGCTTCAGGATTGGTAAAGTCATAAATCGCCAGGCCCGGCTGCCATTTATCCCATTGCCACAGGGAGCCGTCCGGGCGCTTGAGCAGATAACCTTTCTCTTTCAGTTCATTGAACAGTGGGGATTTCTGGCCGATATAAGGATTTATCCATACGCAGACCTTCAGCCCTTTCTCTTTCAGGCGGCGGATCATACCTTCCGGGTCAGGGAAGGTCACCGGATCCCACTCAAAGTCGCACCACTGGAAGGCTTTCATCCAGAAGCAGTCGAAATGGAAGACGTGCAGCGGCAGATTGCGCTCGGCCATCCCGTCGATAAAACTGTTCACCGTCGCTTCATCGTAATTAGTGGTGAACGATGTAGTCAGCCACAAACCGAATGACCAGGCTGGCGGCAGTGCCGGACGACCGGTAAAGCGGGTATAGCGATCCAGCACCGCTTTCGGCGTAGGGCCGTCGATGACGAAATATTCCAGATACTCGCTTTCAACGCTGAACTGCACTTTTGACACTTTCTCAGAGCCAATTTCAAACGACACGCACTGCGGATGGTTTACCAGCACGCCGTAACCACGGTTGGTGAGATAAAACGGGATGTTCTTGTAAGACTGCTCGGTACTGGTGCCGCCATCGCGGTTCCATGTTTCCACCGTCTGGCCGTTACGTACCAGCGCAGTAAAGCGCTCGCCCAGACCGTACACCGTTTCGCCAACGCCCAGATCCAGGCGTTCAAACATATAGTTTTTCCCGCTATTGGTGTCCTGCACGTAGCCGTTATTTTTCAGCTGGCTGCCGGTAATACGTTCGCCGTTACGCAGGAAATCCAGCGACCAGAACTCACCTTTAGTGACCCGCACGGTCAAATTTCCGCTTTTCAGTTCGGCAAATTCAGCGGTGTTTTGTATCTCTACATTGACGTCCTGCAGCACGTTCAGCGAATAGTGCGGACCGTTATTCAACGCGCCCTGGAAATGTTCCATACGCACGCCCACCACGCCTTCCTGTGGCGAGAAAAAGCGCAGGGTGAAGAGTGGAGTATCCAGTTGCCAGGTACGTTCACGCACATCGCGCGGCGCAACGTAGACAATCATCTCGTTACCCTGTTGCTCGACCTCGAATACCTGAATCGGGTGAGTTAAATTCAGGCCAGGCTGCGTCAGCCAGTTTCCGTCGCTAATTTTCATCGTTGGTTCCTTAGTTCTGTAATTCTTTCGTCGAAAAATCCTGCTGATTGCGGTGCGCACCCTGAGCCAGCTGACTCATGATTTCCGTCAGATACGGCGTTTTCAGGGTATAGAAGCGTTTGGCAATCACGGCACTCAACAGGTAACAAATAGCCGGGACAATCGTGAACAATGCGATAATGATGCTAA
The DNA here is from genome assembly GCF_030332745.1 of Citrobacter sp. Cpo074. Taxonomy (NCBI): domain Bacteria; kingdom Pseudomonadati; phylum Pseudomonadota; class Gammaproteobacteria; order Enterobacterales; family Enterobacteriaceae; genus Citrobacter; species Citrobacter sp. Cpo074. The sequence goes on along the minus strand of NZ_JAOWHG010000034.1, from coordinate 479,580 downwards.
TGGTGGCGCTGTTCTGGGTTTTCGCTGCGGCATCGTAACCGCCGCCCGCCAGCATCCAGCCGATCATCGCCCCGCCGAGCGCCAGACCCAGCTTGAGCACGAACAGCGTGCCCGCGAAGCTGATCCCCGTCAGACGTTTTCCGTTACACCACTCGCCGTAATCAACGGTGTCGGACATCATCACCCACTGGATTGGCGTCACGAGCTGATGCAGTACGCCAATCACGAAGATGAAGGCGAACATGGTGAGGTTGGCGTGCATCGGCACGAAGAACATTGCCAGACTGACGACCGCCAGCAGGGCGTTCGTCCACCAGAAGACGCTGACTTTGCATTTCCAGTCAGTCAGCGGTTTTGCCAGCGCAGAGCCGATAAGATTGCCGACGCAATAGGTGGTGAGGAAGGCGACAAACACTTCCGGGGTACCCAGAATCCAGGTGACGTAATACATCATCGCCCCGCCGCGTACGCAGACGGCAAGGATGTTGAGGATGGTCAGCAGGCCGACGATGCGCCATTGGTCGTTCTGCCAGATGTCGCGCAGGTCTTCACGCATTGAGTTGCTGCTCGGCGGCGCTTCCACACGTTCTTTGGTAGTGAAGAAGCAAAACGCCAGCATCAGGAACGCCACAACCGAGAGCACGGCAATCCCGCCCTGGAAGCCCAACGCTTTATCTTCGCCGCCAATCAGATTCACCAGCGGCATCATCAGCACGGTGGAGAGCATGCCGCCCGCCGTCGCCAGCACAAAGCGCCATGACTGCAGGGAGATACGCTGCGTTGGGTCATTGGTTATCACACCGCCCAGCGCGCAGTAGGGAATATTCACCACGGTATAAAGCAGGGTCAGCAGCGTGTAGGTGATTGCGGCATAAATCATTTTGCCGTGCAGGCTGAGATCCGGCGTGCTGTAGGCGAGCACACAGACCAGACCAAATGGCAGAGCGCCAAACAGCACCCACGGGCGGAATTTCCCCCAGCGCGAACGGGTGCGGTCGGCGAGCAGTCCCATGCAAGGGTCTGAGATAGCATCCAGCGCGCGAGCCAGTAAGAACATCGTGCCGACAAAACCGGCCGGGATACCAAAAATATCGGTATAGAAGAACATCATATATAACATAACGTTATCAAAGATGATGTGGCTGGCGGCATCGCCCATGCCGTAGCCAATCTTCTCTTTAACGGACAAAATCTCACTTTTCATTACGCATCCTTGTTAGCACTTTCACACGCACTGATACCGGTTACAGTTCTTGTAAACCATCCCTGTGAGCGCGGGTATTCCGATATCTCGTTATCAAATTACGATTCTTGTTTTCTGTGATCAGAGTAGCGTCAAAAAATGTGTCTAAGTGTAAGTAATGGATTTTGCGGGGATTTATTTGAAACTGGTCATGGTATGGAGAAACGGAAGTTAAAAAAGTGAGTGAGGGGGTGTGGAAACGTTTGGAAGTAGCTATAATGCGCCCCGCCTCCATGTAGCAATCGAGGCGCGGAAGATCGTCATCTCCGGTGAGGTGGCTGGACTTCAAATCCAGTTGGGGCCGCCAGCGGTCCCGGGCAGGTTCGACTCCTGTGATCTTCCGCCAAAGTTCCTCCGCCACCATCCGAGAACGTCTAAAAATCCTTTATTTTCAACATACATAGTAAATCACTTATCCGTAACCGTCCGACAAGTTCTCCCTGAATCCATGAAAAATATGTATAGTGATGTGTATAGATTTTTTATACATATTTTTGACTTATACTCATGCCACTAACAGACATACAAATTAAACGAGCAAAGCCCCAAGACAAGCCCTATACATTGAACGATGGACAAGGTCTGTCATTACTCATCAATCCAGACGGCTCAAAAGCCTGGCGCTTCCGATTTCTCCGCCAAAATCTATATACTTATTCGCTTTCACTAGAGCTAAAATAATTTTTCATATAGAATTTGGATAAAAAATATTATCTGAATAAGGAGTCCCACCTCCTCATTCAGATAATCTACAAGATTCGTTCTAGAATTGTTAACCTTCAAAATTTCTTATACTTTCATTTGAGATCCCATTAAGATCACCAAATGAAGTTAGCTCATCATAGAAACCTTGCTCATTGAAGTAACCAATATGAGTAGGATACTTTTTATATTTTGACGTGTTTTTACTCCACCGCAGAGATGAATAACCAGCTAAAATTCTATGCCCAACCCACCTATCATCTATGATTTTTGAAGATCCTGGCATATTTAGTAATAATAGGCTTCCCATGAAACTTATCCATTCGTTTTGACTCAAAAGTCGATTTCCATATGCATGGTAAGAGCGTCCGCTACTATAAGCTTGAAACTCTAGCCCCCAATAACTACAAAATTCCTTTAGGGTGGGTTCGAATAATCGACTATCTTTACCTCCAAAGTCGATCAATGGCATATGAAATGCTGAACCAATATCGAAAACCGTCGAGTGCAACGCTAATTCTTCATCATCTTCTAGATCCATTAACAAATCAAATAATGATGATTTGTTTAAATCAGCAATAGGTAAAGTGAATACTATTCTTTCATCATAATATGATTGCGGAATATATTTATACTTACTAAATTCCAATCGTGCATTTCTTGTTAAAACATTACTGTACATGTATTGATGCAAAAGATCAGCCACCCAAAATATTGGGTGTCTATTGATTTTTATATTAAGCCCTCTCCATTTATTCATTTTATCTTTATTCCTCTTAATAAATGATAAATTTCCATTGAAAATTGATCCGTCATTCCAGAAACAAAATCAACAATCAAGTGGGCTCGTAACATCCATTCATCACAAATGTCTATTTCATTAATTTTATTCTTAAATAGTTCATCTGACCATTTATCATCTTTTATAGATAACTCCGAAACAGCAGCTTTATATGCATTTAAGTGTTTTTCTGGTAAGCGGTTAAACAAGCGCCTTTCAATATGAAGCTTATTTTCTTTAATACCATCAGAGTCATTGAGTAATAAATACAAGAACTCTTGTTTTGTGAGCGATAAAATTTTTAGATACTCATCAAGAATACCTTTTATTATAGCAAAACCGGATAACTCCATTTTTTCGGCTTCATATGAAGAGAATAAATTTTCTGATGTATAATCTTTCAATATCTCTAATACATCATACTCAAACTCATTCTTACATATGATTGTTTTATTAAACTTTAAGGATAAGAATAAATTATAGTTATCAACGAATTTTTTTGCTACCTGTGCTACTAAATAGTTTGAAAGATTGGTTTTAAACGAAAGAAAAGGACCAATTGAAGATTTTTTTCTTCCTTCTAAAATATCTATTAACTCATTGCAATAAACTGTTCTATCTGGATATTTATCTTTAAGTTCTGTTAACCGCTCAATCACAAATTTGAAAAAATGCTCTTCATGAATAATATCTTTTTCTATCCCATCTTCAATATCACTTATACAGTAAGAAATATCATCGGATGCCTCCATCAAAAAACCTAATGGGTGTCTTGTATTTTTTGGCATACCTAAACCGTCCCAAGTACTATAAATAATATCTTTTTCAGAGTTAAAGTATCCTATTTTTTTACTAAATGGTATTTTCTCGACATTATCTTCATGCTTAGGCTTATCACTAGGGCCATAAGTATACTTCAAAAAACTTGCTAGCTGGCTATATGTCAAATTGAGGCCATTATATCCATCTTCCCCCTGAAGTTTTGTTAGAATTCGAAAACCCTGCGGATTACCATCAAACTCGATAAAGTCTGATAAAATACAATCGATATTGACATCACAAGAATCACCCAATGCTTTTTTTAAAGCATCTATTGTTTTTTCTGAGCGAGCCCACTCTTTTATCGCTGCTTCACCAAAATGACCAAATGGAGGATTACCAATATCATGTGCTAAACACGATATCTCAACCATATTTGAAATTGCCTGACTATTTTCTCGCCAACATTTTTTTTGCTCGTCATTCAAAGCATCTGACTTATCAACTAACTCACAAATTACAGAAACTATATACCGTCCAATGTGAGATACTTCTATAGAGTGTGTTAATCGAGAACGTACCGCAGAATTACTTTCGAGAGAAAAAACCTGAGCCTTTTGTTGTAACCTCCGGAATGCCGCAGAATAAATTAATCTAGCACGATCACTTTGCGTTACTGCCAAAAAAGATAGTTGTTTATCTTTAGATTCAGAAACACGATGCCTTTTATCGGAAAGATACTTGTTCATTAATACCTCAAGATTTAGAATTTATTTTACTTAATTGCTCATGGACTAACCTAATTTTGCACGCATCTTTCACCCACTTACTAAAATTCCCTTTCCCCGCAGCTTTCTCAATCTGCTCCAGAAGCTCATCCTCAAATCGAATGTTCTTCATCGTGCTCTTCGTGCGGTCAAAATTTGGCTTTTTTTTCTCTTGCATGGTAGGTACCACTTAGGTTAGTTTATCATCATATGGTACCTACCATACGGATAATGAAATCTAACGGCGCCCTAAGGTGCTCGAACACCAAAGGGCGTCTAACCTCACCAACTATCAAGGAGTTGATTATGGCTGATTCGCATTCTACCCCAGACACCGACCAATCTGGAACCGAGCGTTCGGTAATTGTGGGATATCGCCCGAATGTTTTCGACAAATCCACACCCAAAATTATTCTTTCCGGCAAGTGGCTACGCGAAGCGGGGTTTGATACCGGGCAACAGATTAGCGTAAAAGTGATGAACGGTTGTATCGTCCTGATGATCTACGGCGAGCAGGAACAACGGTTGCAGGATGAGCTGCAAGAAGCAAATCAGAAGTTAAAAAGAATTGAGAGCACGCTGGCAACTCTCCAGTGAAGTACGTCTGAACCTGTAAGCATTAATTACAGGTTAGCCAGATGCCGGATGGCGCTAACGCTTATCCGGCCTACGAACTGCACACAGCAAAAAATAACGTTGCGGCCTTTCATTTTCAGTTGTTCGGTTTTACCGAACAACTGCAATAACCATCATATTTAATACGTAAAAAAGCCGCCGATCGGTTAATCAGCGGCTTTTCCATTACCTGCAACTACGTCAGAAGTTATATTTCACGCCGAGCATACCGCGGGTATCGCTGTAGCCTTTATCGCCGACTTGTTGGGCCACGTTGCTCCACACGTTGAGGCGCGGAGTGATTTGACCTTCAACGCCGACTTTCAGCTCGCCGATGTTTTTGGTGCCGCGCATGTCATTGCTCACATCGTCCATCTTCACGCTGGTCGTCTGCGTGTTGTGGATCCAGTTGGCTTCAACAAACGGCTGGAACTCGCGAGATTTACCGTCGTCGATGGCGTTGTGCCCGTTGATAAAGGCTTTCACACCCAGACGGGTCATCAGGTTGCCATCGGTGTTGTCCTTCACGCGGGTACCGTTCGCTTCGCGGTGACTGTCGGCTTGCACGTCCATCCATACCACCTGCGCTTTCGGTTGCAGCCAGTAGCTGTTGCGTTCGCTTTCACCCAGTTTGAAGCTGTAACCGGCTTCAACCGAAGCGGTTATCCCGCTGGATTTGTATTTCTCTGCTGCCTGCTCCTGGCCCATCACTTTGTTATCAAACCAGTTGTACAGCGCCCAGGTATCCACGTAGGTGCCGGTCTTGTCGGCGTCATTGGCATACCATGTGCCATACAGCCCCACGCTGTAACCGGTGACCTGGCCACGTGAATGGTAGCCGGTCAGGCTGGACTGCGTGCGGTTCTGGCTGTTGGCATAACCGGCCATCGCGCCGAGGTGCCAGCGGTCAAGACCGTCGCTACTCCACTGCGCCAGGTCGCCGCCTAGCTGCATCACATAGCTGTTGCTTTGGGTTTTCAACTGCCCGCTACCGTCTTTGAAGCGGGTATGCGCCCCAACGTTACGCATCCACAGGCTGGTAACTTTCTTCTCGCCTGTCAGCATATCGACGTACTGCGTTTCACCCAGACGATCGTGCAGTCGGGTCATAAACAGCGTGTTAGCCGCATAGTTGTTCGCCAGATAACTGCCTGCTTCCGGACGGTATTGCTGCTCAGTGACAGGAGGCGCAACAGGTTCTTCCGGCTCAGGGATAATCGGGTCTACAGGATCGACCGGGTCTGGATCAATAGGGTCAACCGGGTCCGGATCAACAGGGTCAGGGTCATGCGGATCGACGGGGTCCGGGTCTTCCGGATCCGGCGGAGCAGGAATAAAGCTGGTCAGATACCAGTTACCGCCTTTCTGCACCACGTTATAGTCGTACGCACCGGCAACAATACGGCCCGCTTTCTCAAAAGTACCGTCAGAATTACCGGCCACTTCGATGATCTCAATACCTTCAATGGTCTGCGCCCCGGTTCCGCCAATGTTATTCACCGCCACAAACGCATTACCCGCGGTGTTGCCGAGCACTTTCAGCTTGTCGGTTTCGGAGGTATCGTCATTCAGGACAGTATTGAAAACCAGTTTGCCGCCGTTCCCGGTAAAATCTTCATTGATGGTAAGCGTCTGCCACGGTTCGCCGTCAGCATGCCCAAAGTTCACCACTGACCCGCCGTTCAGCGTCAGGTCGGTGAGCGTTGAGCTGTTAGTCATGTTCCAGGTCGCGTCGCTCATTTGCAGCGAGATAACGCCCGTCCCGGCAGTGGCGCTGGTGATGTATGACGCCCCGCTCCACAACGAGTTGTCGGTCATGTTGAGCTTAATGGTACTGTTTTGCTGCGGCAAGCTGCTGGTTGCAGCAGTCGCGCCAGCGGCATGAAGATCGCCGTCGATAAGAAAACGCCCGCCAGTAGAACCGTCTACGATGCCGCCCGTTTCAGTGCTGATGGCATAACTTTCGTTGCTGTGATCGCCCGCCATGGTAATGGCGGCACCGCCTGCCAGGTTTATCGCCCCGCGTGAAGTCGCATACAGGCCGCGTGGCGCTTTGCTGTATGACGCCGCTTTCGCCGAACTGTTCACGTTGATCGTTGCGTTTTCACCAAGATTCACGGTCGCGTTGGTGGAATAAACCGCATGTGCGCTGACGCCGTTGACCGTAATCGTCGCGTTGTTGCCCAGTTCCGTTTTGGACGATGAGGCGGCATAAATCCCCGTTGAAGAAGCACCCGAAGTCTCAATGGTGGCGTCATTGCCAAGCAGTATCGAGGAACCGCTCTGCCCGGTGCGAAGACCCTCTGAACTGTCACCTGTCGTCACAATGTGTGCCCGGTCGCCGACCACAATTGTATTTTTGGCCTGCGTGGCGTCTTTCATCGCGTTTGCTGTGATACCACGTCCCTGGGAACCGGTGGTTTGAATATACAGATCGTCGCCGACGTAAATGCTGGCCGAGCCCTTCCAACCCTGGCTATAGGAGTTGTAACCGGCGTTAATACCGTCACCATCCTGACCGTCCACATAAATACTGGTGCGATCCCCGGTGATGATAAAGACCGGGTTATCCGGCGTATTGGCCCCGTGCGTGCGGATACCGTCAACATCTTTACCATTATTGGCGGCATTCTTCGACTGCGTGCGAATCGTCAGGTCGTCCCCAAAAATAACGCCCGGACTACCCGTTGTACTGTTCTGAATAACGGTAACAGAGTGCTCAAAAGCTTCAGCGCCGGGTCCATTAATCGTTAATCCATTGCCATAAACGGGAATCGTGCCCGCACTCCATTGATAAACATAATTCGGCATGGCGCTGGTTTTAGCGAAACTGGCATTTGCCTGCGCTGGAATTATTGCCTGCAATTCCGGGGGCAGACTGCTAACCAGTCCGGTGGAGGGTAGACTATCAACGTCAACCCATGCCGCTTGAGCTGAAAATACCATAGAGGTTAATGCGGCTGAAACCGCTATGGCAATACGAGAATAAGATTTGGGATTTGGCATATTAGCCTCCTGCTTTCAGGCGTAGAGCGTCCACCACATCGCAAGGATGTGAAAATAATAAAATTCAAAAAACGTTATAAAATATTCGACAATATTTGATGAATACTATGGCCTAACTTATCTTCAAGCCTGAGCTTGTAGACATATATTTTCTTAATATCGATATTATCTATTTTGGTAATTTGCTGAATACTTTTCCCTGACACAAAACGCTTCAGTAATATCATTTCAGTATAGTTAAGTGAGCGTCCACGTTTGCTGTTAGCGAGATGACCAGTAAAGAGTCGCCTAATTTTCTGATGTTGAACTTCGTCATCATCATCAGAATATATAATCCCTTGTATTTTATTGCTTTTGGACAGCCAGTAGTTGGCTAACGGCGCCAGGTTCCTGTCTGCTATCAACACAATATGCATACCGCTGTAGGCAAGCCGGTCAACCCATTGCGGGTCGGCAAACAGGCGCAGATTCGGGAAAGAAAAGTCCACAAAAATAAACCCACGCGACAAATGGTTTTGATTATTAAGCAGAAGCTTTTCAATAATTCCTTTTTGCAGAAAGCCATTCCCCTCAGGCCAGATCGCAAATGCGGCACGGTGACAGTAACTGGCACGAACCGCAGTATCCGGAAATAATTGACAGGATAATTCACAGCTTATGCAACGAACAGTCTGTGACGGTGATCTCTTCATCAAAAATGACTCCTGTTATTTTTCCATAAATATTTCATTGGTAAATAAATGTGTCAATCCAACACGTAGTACGTTCCTTGTCAGCTAATAACAGTGGCGCTAATAAAATGTAATAAACTCCTGATGCACTAATATGTATGGTCTGTGAGTAATACGATTGCGCTAAGCTTATTTACGCTTTATCTCAGAATAACAACCTATGCATTAGGAATTTTATGCATAAATTCAGATTCCAGGATAAACAGTAAAAAAGCACTATTTGCTAAAAAATAACCTGCGCAAAAGTTACTTACTAATTACGTAATTCTGATAACTCAATCACCCTTGTCATGTTGTGGACAAATATAAAGATAATTCAGATAAAACTGTAATGAATTCTCATTATTTAACCTTAGTTAATTCTCACCTAAGAAATAAGATCGCTAACATATTGTATTTAAAGATGTTTTAATGAATTAGTGAAATTCTTATCTTCGTTCATGAACAAAGAGTGAGGCGCATTTTCGATTTGGATGTAAAATTTAAAGGATGCGTTAGCACACGCTGTGATTCGTTTTGGTTACTGAGGGCTGGGCAATTGTACCTTATCAATCAGTTGGTCGAATTTAATCCTGATAGCAAAAGTCTGGTCAATCGTCAGACCGGGCGAGCAATTCAGCTCCAGCTCCCTGCCTCGCTCTGTTTTCTCTATTTAATTACTCACGCAAGTGACATTGTTTCCCAGAACACGTTGATGACAATTGGTTGGGGTGAAAGAAATAATGTGACCACCACCAACACATTTTACCAGGCTATTCTGACGCTACGAAACGCGCTGGCGGACGTGGGGTTGCCTCGTGATACGGTGAAAACTATTTCCCGACGCGGGCTCAGATTAAATGAGAATACGCAAGTAGAGACAATAATGCTTCAACAGAGTGAAGTTTCCCCGCCGCCGGTTATTGAAGAAATCCCCCCCGCAAAGATAATTCCTTCGACACCACAACAAACGACGCAGATACCCTGGTTTGAGGTTTTATTTAGCGCCAGTGTCGTGATTGCCACGTTGATCATCTGGCTGGTGTGGTATCAAACGCGCCCTGTTATGCCGTTTAGTAAATTTGTCCAGGCTTCCATGCAGACGCCATCGCGGCAAAATTGCAAAATCTATTACTCACCAAATGAACACGACCAGCAAGGCTATTTCAATCTGATGCAGTTACATCCCTATCTCTGTGAAAACAACAAGCACGTGTTTCTTACCGGTTACAGCAAAGCGGAAAGGATCGTGGCATTTGTCTGTGATAAAGATGCACGGGTGGATGCTAACGCATTTTGTACTACTCATTATTACTGGATGCGCGGGCAATGAAAAAAACACGCCACCTTATAGTGCTCGTGGCCGGGCTGGTTACTGTGCTCGGTTCAGGCGGATGGTTATGGCATTCACGCTATGCCGACAAACCGCTGAATTGCATCGGTAACATGGAATGGAATATTGGCAGCAACCGCTTTACGGGTACGTTATCGTTTCGGATGTACAACAGTGAAGGCCTGGCCACTATTACCGGCAAACTGTACGGGCGTAATACCTCAGACATTAGCAGGAACATCTATTTTAACTACACCCAAAAGCGCGATGCCCGGGTGCTACAGGCGATGCAGGTCGTCAAAACCTTCGCTGACACCGCTGATGAAGCGGATATTAACGACACATTACCTGGATTTTACCGCCAAAGCGGACGAAGCCTGAGCCTGGTCATGGAGGAGTATAAAGGTGCATGGATTTTTGCCAGCTCCAATGTGCCCTCGCTGTATTGCCGCAAAAGGTAGCGTCATATCCGGAAACAAAAAGTACGGCCCCTCAATGAAATTCACATTTGTCATCATTGACTTACGCGACATGGGTCACTGAATCCACACATAACCCATTGCTATTCTTCATCGCGAATCAGGAAACATCCTGAATATCATAATATCCGTTGCGTAATAATTAAGCGAAATGGGCGTTATATTTTGCCCAGAAGACTTCAACCTACGGATGGATATTTGGAGAAGACGTGGGCAGGGGCGTTTATCTCTCTCGCGAGCAATGTCTGAGCGTTCAGGCGTTATCGCATTTCAGGAAACGGTGTGTTTCCGGTGTATTTTTGGCGTACATATGAGGGATACGTAATGTTTACTTTTAAAAAGTGCCTGATTGCACTTTCTATAAATTTGGCCGTTGTTTCATCAGGTTTTGCTTGTACGACCCTGCTGGTCGGCAACGAAGCATCAGCGGACGGCTCCATGCTGGTCGCCCGTAGCGCAGACAGCGATGCCCTGAAAGCACAGCATTTTGTCATTCATCCGGCAAAGCAAAATCAGACCGGGGTATACAGCACCAAAGCACATAATGGTGCGAATGATTTTACCTGGCCACTGCCGAAAAACTCTCTGCGTTATACCACTGTCCCAAACTGGAAAACCCAACTGCACGGCGCGACCGGATTTAACGAGCTGGGTGTCGGCGTGAGCGGTACAGAATCCATTTTTGCCTCACCGAAAGCACTGGCCGCCGACCCGTACGTTGAGGATAAAGGGATCACCGAAGACGATATCCCGGATATTCTGCTGTCACAAAGTAAAACCGCACGTGAAGCTGTGGCGCTGTTGGGCCATATCGTTGAGACCGTCGGCGCAGGCGAAGGTTTTGGCGTTGCCGTCGTCGACGATAACGAGATCTGGTACCTGGAAACCGGTAGCGGCCACCAGTGGATGGCGCAGCGTCTGCCGAATAACCAGTATTTTGCCACCGGTAATCAGGGCCGCTTACAGGATTACGATCCTAAAAGTCCGGACATGATGGCGTCAAAAAACCTGATTCAATTTGCGACTGAAAAAGGGCTGTACGATCCGGCGAAAGACGGTAAATTCAACTTCTCCAAAGCCTATACCCGTGATGACGAGCGTGACCGCACGTATAACGACCCTCGCGTATGGACCATCCAGAAAGAGTTCAATCCTTCCGTAAATCAGGATATGGCCAAAGGGCGCGAATTCCCGGTCTTCATGACGCCAGAGAAGAAAATGACGCTGGACGATGTGAAAGCCGTGTTGCGTAGTCACTATGAAGGGACCAGCCATGACCCGTACACCAACGGTCTGAACGGCAAAGAGCCATGGCGTCCGGTCAGCGTTTTCCGTACCTATGAAGCGCACGTTATGCAGGTCCGTCCGTGGTTGCCAAAAGAGATTGGTGAAACGACCTACATTGGCCTGGGCATGGCTGACCTCACCGCCTTCGTTCCGTACTACAGCGGTCTGAAAGCGTATCCGGCTAACTACACGATGGGTACCGATAAAGCGGACGATCAGTCTATCTACTGGAAATATCGTAAATTACAAACGCTGACGATGACCGATTATCCGAAGCTCGCGCCAATCGTCAAAAAAGCCTACAAAGCGTGGGAAGACAAAGTGGCGAAGGAGCAAAAAGAGGTCGAAGCAGAGTATCTGAAGATGGCGAAAACCGATAAACCCGCCGCGGATAAGATGCTGAATGACTTCAACCTACGCATCATGGCCGACGCCGAGAAGCTGACGGAAGATCTAACCAATCAGCTATTTACCATCCGTACTAAAGACATTCAGTCTGATATTTTCTTTGCGAATGCAACGAAAAAAGACTGAGTAACGACGCGATAGTATTCTGGCGTAAAGCGCTTATTAGCTTTGCGCCAGCATTTCACACCGTGCCCTCACCGCCTCGTGCAGAAGGCGTACCGCGGTTGAAAGCTGCTTCCGATGCGGGCAAATCATATTCAGCGGGACTTTCTCTCCCTGATAATCCGGCATCAGCAGTTGTAATCGACCGTCACGCACATCCTCGCTGACATCCAGCCACGACTTGTACGCCACACCTTCTCCGGCAATCGCCAGGCGCCGGATCACTTCCGCATCGTCACTCATAATGGTGCCGTTAACCTGCACACTGCTGACCTCGCCGTTGCGCGTAAACGTCCAGCGATCGTGCAGGCGGCCGCGTAATACGAAAGTCATGGCGTTGAGCTGTGTTAAATCATCCAGTTTTTGCGGCGCGCCGTTTTGCTCAACCCATTCCGGTGATGCCACCAGCACGCGTCGGTTACCCGCTGCAACGGGCAGCGCAATGTAAGACGCGTCTTCGGTGTTGCCATAGCGAAACGCAACATCGACGGGGTCTTTAAAGACATCCGTTACCTGGTCGGAGAAAAAAATCCGCAGGCGCAGCGCGGGATAGCGGCGTCGAAACGACTGAAAGACCGGCAGCAGCAGGTTACGACCGAGATCGGAAGGCACGGCGATTTGCAGCGTGCCTGACACTTCATCTTCCGGGGTCTGAATTTTTTGCAGCCCGGCATGCATTACGTCCAGCATCTGGCGAGCATAGGGTAGCCAGACTTCACCTTCTGGCGTCAGGCGCAGGCTGCGCGTGGAGCGAGCGAACAAGCGGATAGCCAACGTAGACTCCAGGCGCTTGATAGCTGAACTGACCTGAGCAGGCTGAACGCCGACTTCGCGCGCGGCATCACTAAAACTATTCAGCGCCGCGGCGCGGACAAACAACGTGAGATCTTCAAGCCGGAACATTTTCACTCCCCGAGTATAAGTCCTGTCGCCATAGGGCTATTTTTCCCGTTCTGTTACCGGTTTACCATCAAATTATATCAACAGATATACCCTAAATAATTCGAGTTGCATGAAGGCAGCAAGAGAGTGAATCTCCAGGAGCATAGCAAACTATGTGACTGGGGTGAGCGAACGTAGCCAACGCACATGCAGCTTGAAGTATGACGGGTATAAACTGATTCCTGTGACCGGAGAGAATATGAAAGCCATCGCCATTACCCGCGCCGCGACCGACGGCAATAACATTGAATTTTTACAAGAGATTGACCTGCCCATGCCAGTTGCTACCGGGCACGATCTGCTGGTTGAAGTGAAAGCCATTTCCGTCAACCCCGTTGATACCAAGGTCCGCGAAGGTTTTAACGCTGATGTGCCGCGTGTGCTAGGCTGGGACGCCGTTGGCGTGGTGAAGTCCGTGGGCGAAGCCGTCACCCTGTTCGCACCCGGTGATGAAGTCTGGTACGCCGGAGCGCTCGGCCGCGCTGGCAGTAACAGTGAATTTCAGCTGATTGATGAACGTATTACCGCGCTGAAGCCAAAAACACTGGATAATGCTTCTGCTGCGGCGCTGCCACTGACAGCTATCACCGCCTGGGAAATGCTGTTCGACCGTCTGGGCGTTGAGGAAAATGGCAATGAAGATGATGTATTATTGATTGTTGGCGCGGCTGGCGGCGTCGGTTCTATTCTGACACAACTGGCCAGTAAGCTGACCAAAATGACCGTCATCGGTACCGCATCGCGTCCGCAGAGCCAGAAATGGGTACGTGAAGCGGGCGCTCATCATGTGATTGACCACAGCAAGCCGTTGACGGAAGAGCTGGCACGGATAGGCATTAAAGAGGTGACGCACGTTGCCAGCCTGAACAATACCGAGCAGCACTATTCGCAAATTATTGCCGCACTGGCGCCGCAGGGCAAACTGGCGCTGATTGACGATCCTCAATCTCTCGATGCGCGCCCGCTGAAGGCCAAAAGCATTTCGCTGCACTGGGAGTTTATGTTTACCCGTTCGATGTTTACCACCCACGACATCATTGCGCAGCATCAGTTACTGACCCGCGTGGCGCAGCTGATCGACGACAGCACCCTCCGTACCACGCTGGGCGAACATTTTGGCGCGATTACCGCGGCAAATCTGCAAAAAGCCCACACGCAAATTGAAACCGGTCGCTCGGTCGGCAAGATTGTGCTGGAGGGGTTTTAACATGTCTGATTCTGACGTGATTTCAATTATTGCGGTACTGAAAGCCAAACCGGGGAAAATAGACGCACTGAAACAGGCGCTACAAGCTCTGCTGCTGCCCACGCGTCGGGAGCCGGGCAATATTGAATATGCCCTGTTCCAGTTACGCGACACGCCGGATGTGTTCTACGTGCGCGAATCCTGGCGCGGTCAGGCCGGTCTGGATGAGCATATCGCTCTGCCACATTTCCAGGCGTTCATTCTACAAATGAACGATCTGCTAGCCGAACCGCTACGGCTGGATTATCTGACGCCGATTGCGCCTTAATGTCTCGACGCTCCCCCGCAGCTATGCGGGGGATTTACATCAGCCATTACGTCCGGCCATAACACCGCCATCCACATCCCAGATAGCGCCAGTTACCCATTGCGCTTTGTCTGACAACAGGAACGCGACGGATTCAGCCACATCACGCGGCGTACCAACCCGACCAATCGGATGGAAGCTGTCAAAGCTGCTCATCACACCTTGTACGTCTTCTTTCGGGATAAATCCTTCGTAGATAGGTGTATGCACCACTGCTGGCGAAACGGCATTGACGCGGATCCCATTCGCCCCCAGCTCGATGGCCAGATTTTTAGTTAATGCATGCAGGCCCGCTTTTGCCATTGAGTACGCTGAAGAAGGTGTTGCGCCAATTGCCTGTTGCGCCCACATCGAACCAATATTCACGATGGCACCCTGGATGTTAGCCGCCACCATATTACGCACGACATCGCGGGTGATAAAAAACGTCGCGCGGTTGAGGCTCATGTACAGTTCATAATCTTCAACTTCATGATCAGTGAAAGGTTTTGGGAAAAAAACCCCAGCTGCATTTACTAACAGGTTGATGTCTTTGTGCTCAGCATTCACCGTTGCCATCACCTGCTTAACGCCCGCTTCTGACATCAGATCCGCCACAATGACAGAGACGTTACCCAGTTCCGCCAACGCCTGACGGGCCCGTTCCGCTTTCTCGGCGCGATTGCCAACCAGCACCACTCGACCACCACCCTGGAGGATCAGTTTTGCGGTTTCAAATCCGATACCACTGGTACCGCCCACCACTAACAGTTTTTTGCCGACAAATAATGTGTTCATCGCTAGCCTCGTTTCACGTATTCGTTAATGCGCTAACAATGCCACTCCCCTGAGGCGCTGACGAATGAGAAGAAATAGCGAACCGAGAAAGAAAATCTATCTCGATGGCATATACTGAAGATATTCACAAAACGGGAAATGACCTGATGCGCTCGCTTAATCGGCTTAAATGGTTACACGCTTTTGAGGCCACTGCCCGCCACGGCAGTTTCACTGGTGCGGCGCAGGAACTGGGGGTCACTCCGGCTGCCGTTGGGCAACTGGTTCGTGCGCTGGAAGACTGGGTTGGCCACCCGCTGCTGCATCGTACCCGTTCAGGCAAAGAGCGTCTCACGCTGGTCAGCGAAGCACAGGACGCGTTGCGCGAGATAACCCAGGGACTGGATAGTCTGGAATCTGGGCTGAACAAGTTACGCGGTCGGCGAGCGCGCTCGGTGGTGATTATCACGGCCTCTCAGGTACTGGTGATGAACTGGCTGATGAGCCGCCTCAATCGTTTCTCACAAGCGCATGAAAACATAGAATTACGCTTGAACGTGACGGAAAAGCTGATGGATGTTGCTCATGGCGAAGCGGATCTGGGCGTACGTTGCGGTAAAGGCGACTGGCCTGGGGTAAATAAAACCTGGCTGATGGATGAAGAAGCGGTTCTGGTTTGTAGCCCACGTATTGTGCCAGTAGATAAAATATCCTGTGGAGAATGGTTGGCCGCACAGAAGCTTATCCATGATGACACTCCCCACCCCGGCGCCAATTTCCCGGGCTGGAATGATGTCCTGACCGCCACCCAGGCACCTGCCGTTCGCGACAGTGGATTGCACATCAACTCTACCTCTGCAGTGATTCTGGCGGCGCTCAGCGGTCAAGGTGTCGCCATTGTGCGTAGGGCATTGGTGCAGCAGCTACTGACAGACGGACAACTGGTTCAGCTTCATCCCAACACCCGCTGGCCTCTGGCGTGGTCTTACTACATTGTTACGCCACAGCACGCGGTAATGCGCCCGGAGGTAAAAGTCTTTAATGACTGGCTGATTGCGGATGTGCTGGCAGAAATCACAACCATCTCTGCTATGATGCCTGCACACAAATAAAACAAAACAACATGCCGAGGGAAAGATGAGTTCCACCAGAAGAGGGATGATGAACGTCCTGATTGCCGCCGTATTGTGGGGAAGTTCAGGCGTTTGCGCGCAATACATCATGGAGCAAAGCCAGATGTCGTCGCAGTTTCTGACCATGACGCGCCTGATTTTCGCCGGGCTCATTCTGCTGATGCTCTCTTTCGTTCACGGCGACAAAGTGTTCTCCATTATCAAAAACCGCAAAGACGCCATCAGCCTGCTGATTTTTTCCGTGGTTGGGGCTCTCACCGTACAGCTAACTTTTCTGCTGACTATTGAAAAATCCAACGCCGCTACCGCGACGGTGCTGCAATTTTTGTCACCGACCATAATCGTGGCGTGGTTTTCCGTGGTGCGCAAAGCACGACCGGGGATTTTAGTGCTGACTGCGATCTTCACCTCGCTTATCGGCACCTTCTTGCTGGTCACCCACGGTAACCCGACGTCGCTGTCTATCTCACCTGCCGCGCTGTTCTGGGGAATTGCCTCGGCGTTTGCCGCCGCGTTCTACACCACCTACCCCTCAACGCTTATCGCGCGCTATGGTACGCTGCCGGTCGTCGGCTGGAGTATGTTAATCGGCGGCATGATCCTGCTGCCGTTTTATGCCGGACAGGGCACTAATTTCGTGGTGAATGGCAGTTTGATTCTGGCGTTTTTCTATCTGGTGGTCATCGGCACGTCGCTGACGTTTAGCCTGTACCTGAAAGGCGCGCAGATGATTGGCGGACCGAAAGCGAGCATTTTAAGCTGCGCGGAACCATTGAGCAGCGCATTGCTGTCCCTGCTGCTGTTAGGTATTACCTTTACCCTGCCAGACTGGCTGGGCACGCTTTTGATCCTCTCTTCGGTAATACTTATCTCAATGGACTCACGTCGCCGCGCCAGAGCGGTTTAACACCAACCGGCGCGGCAAAAGGTTATGATTACCAGCCCGGAACCGCGCCACCGTTAAAGATAGTTTCTGCCGCCTTCGCCACTTCAGGTGACTGATAAGATTGCAGGAACTCTTTCACATTCTCGGCATCTTTGTTGTCTTCTCGCGCCACCAGAATGTTCACGTACGGTGAGTTTTTGTCTTCAATAAATACGCTGTCATGTACCGGGGAAAGCCCGGTTTGCTGGATGTAGGTGGTACTGATAATCGCCACATCCACTTTCTGATCGTCCAGCACACGCGGCAACTGCGCACCTTCCAGTTCCATAATTTTCAGATGCCGAGGATTATCAGTAATATCCAACGCTGTTGGCAGCAGGCCGGTATCCGCTTTCAGCGTAATTAACTTCTCTTTTTGCAGCAGCAACAGCGCCCGGCCCAGGTTGGTTGGATCGTTAGGTATCGCAATCGTTGCACCGTCTTTTAGTTCAGCGACAGTTTTGATTTTCTTCGAATAACCAGCCATCGGGAACACAAAGGTATTGCCCACCGCAACCAGCTTATAGTCGTGTGCTTTATTATCTTGTTCAAGGAACGGGCGATGCTGGAAGACGTTGGCATCCAGCTCACCATGATTGGTGGCATCGTTGGGCAGCAGAGAACCGCTAAAACCCACCAGTTCCACCTCCAGACCATATTTTTCTTTAGCGACTTTCTTCGCGACCTCCGCCACATCCTGCTCTGCACCGTTAATTACACCCACTTTGATATGCTTTGCATCGCTGCTCTGTTGATCGCATCCTGCCAGCAATAATCCCGCCAGTAATACCGCCGCCCCGGCCCCGAAATAAGGTATCTTCAGCTTCACGTTTTATCCTTTTGCAATAACCGCCTGATGAGTAATGAAATGACTATAGCGGGAAGGCCGCTGCGGTTTAAAAAACGAAAAAGCATCAGCAAGAAGAAAAAAGCATAATGGGGCTAAGATAAATTAGTCGGAAGATACTGTTAGTTCATCAATTGCAAGCCCGGTAATAATTAGCACCAGTTCACGATCGATCCCCTTCTCAAGCATGGCATGGGCTATCCGCAACGCTTCGTCCTTTTTGCCCTCGCGTTTGCCTTCGAGTTTGCCCTCTAGCAACCCTGTCCTTCGCCCCGACTCACGTAAGCATTCTGCAATCGTCATTAATCTCTCCTTATGCTGGGGAACGCGCAGGGCAACCTCTCGAATAAACGCCTCAAAACGCGGTGCGCTGCCAGACTGCACCAGGTAATTAAATAGCGTTTCTACCTGACTGTCATTAGCGTGTCCCTTAATCAACAGGGCAACCAGTTTATCGACCAGCACCATCAAATCGCGCTCGCGTATATGCTTCTGGACAAGTTCCAGTAGTGCCACTCGCCGGTGCTGCATAATCTCATCATCAGACACCACCGTGATATCGACCAGCGGGAAGGCCGCGCTATAAAGCTGCCGCGCAGTCTCTGGATCGTCAAACTCATCCAGCCAGCACAGCGAAAAAGGGTACGGGCTGGCAACGCCATGGTAAAAAAGTATCGGAACCACCAGCGGCAGCGTTTTGTGGCCAGCATCAAGGTGATTCTGCATCGCGGCAACGGCATAACGCATCATTCGGAATGCCATATGAGCATCCGGTGAACTCTGGTGTTCAATCAACGCGTAGATATAGCCTTTACCAGTTCTCGTTTTTAGCGACCACAGAACATCGGAATAACTGGCACGCAGGTCTTCCTCAATAAAACTCCCAGGCTCCAGCTTCAGTGTGTTCAGATCGCAAAGTTCACGTAATGGTGCGGGGAGATAGCTATCAAGAAAATCCCGTGCCGTTTCTGGATGGCTTAAGAACTTTTTAAATACCGCATCATGCGGCGTAGAAGTTGTTGGTTTTTTCATGGCGGTCCGTCACCAGAAGAACAAGATGACAGAACCTTACTCGCCAGGCGCACACACAACATCTGTGAATTTTTCTAGTTGCGGGGCGGCTTGGCGGATAAATACATACTTTTGCAATGTATTCATTTTCAGGGAATAACGCTCGCAAAAATGCCCGGTAAGCGTGATCACCTCCGGGCAAGTACCTAAATCCTCTTTGGCGGCGGTATCCAGACCTTCCGGTCATCAAAACGTTTTCGACAAATAATGGCGCGCGGAACCGGTTTCCGGGAAGTTATCGAGGGTCATTTGCAGCTGATAGCCGTTTTTCTGATAAAACGGCAGCGCCTGGAAACTCATGGTATCCACCAGCGCATGCAGGCATCCTCTCTCACGCGCCGTCTGTTCTGCGGCCTGCATCAATTTTGTGCCGTAACCACCTTTACGCAGCGAGTCATGCATCCACAGAAAATCAATGCACAGCCATTCGCCTTTGATTTTGCCGATCAGCCCACCCAGAATGTCATTGCGCTCATCGCGCCAGTACACCGCCAGGTCGCCAAAATTGGTGGTTCTCAGAAACTGCCGGTTGTAAGCGCGCAATCCGGCAAGCAGGGCATCTTGATCGTCTTCGGTAATCGTATCTGTAATCTGTATTTGCATCCTATCCTCCTGAAATAACTACAACTTCTGGCTGATTTATTTTTAGACATTAACACAGGGTGATGAGTGAGTCGTATGCCGTCTACACTTACTCTTGAGATGATGCGCATAGACAACAAGGATTATTATCATGAAACGAGTCATTTTTCCGATTATTGCCGTCCTTTTCACGCTACCCGGTCTGGCACATGCCGACTCGGCTTATGGCAGTCTGCAGGCTGTACACGAAAAGAATACTGTTATGAAGGATTTACGTAAGATTTGCACCCCGCAAGGGTCGCCATCTGATGAGGTGTGGGAAAAAACGATTATGGCTGATACGCGTAATCAGCAGCACATCCGCGAAGCCATTCTGGCAATTCAAAGAAACAATCAAAACAACTACTGGGAAGCGCTTGGCAAAGTTGAATGCCCGGATTTATAGGCGTGAAGCGAAATAGCCCCACGCCAGAGGGAAAGCGTTAACGCTGAGGAATAATTAAGTCGCCGCGCAGCACGTACGACCCCAGCACACTCTGGGTTTTCTCGTTGAGCCAACTGACGATCCGCGCCGCCATGGCGTCCATGGAATATTCAATCGCCGGGATCGTAGGGATTCCCGGCAGATGCAGCGAACCGGCCAGGCTAAAGACCATAATGTCTTGCGGTACTGATTTATTAAACGCCTGCAACTGCGGGATCACCCGCTGTGCCTGCTGTTCATCCGCCACCAGCAGCGCGTTAAAATTCAGCGTTGACGCGTTGTTCAGCAGCTCCTGCAAGGCCACTGACGATGACGTTGCAGCCATAAATACCAGGTTACGGTTAAACGGCAGGAAGTTTTTTTCCAGCGCGTGTTTATAGCCCAACAGCACCTGATCGGAGAAACCCATCCCGTCCGGATGAATTAAAGCAATCTGGCGTCGGTTCTGACTTATCAGGTAGTTACAGGCGGTTTCGGTAGCGAACTCATGATCGAACTGGATGCTGTTGACGTCATCGCCGGAATCCAGACAATCCACCAGAATGACATTCTCCTGATTGATGTTCAGCGGAAAACGCGCGCCAATAATCAGGACGTCATCGCACAAGCCGCAGCTTAATTCATCAAGAGCGCTCATGACTTCCGCTTTGGTATTGGCAAAACGCAGCAGCAGGTGCTTTTGATGCTGGCTAAGATGCTTTTCCAGCGCATAGAGATAACCCGTGGTCTGATTAATGTTGTCCTGCGCGCATATCACGCCGATACAGCCCGTAGACTGGCTGAGTAGCGACTGCGCAATCACGTTCGGACGATAATTGAGTTCATCCACCGCTTTCAACACGGCGAGGCGGCTGGCCTCTTTTACGCCACGCGATCCGCTCAACACGCGTGACACAGTGGCTTTTGACACGCCAGCCAAACGCGATACATCGTTGATAGTAGACATCATTCTCCCCTGACAGGACCCGCCTGGCCCTTTCCATCCTGAATTTAACATTGGCTCAAATAATCGCCATCCGCAGTATAGCTGTTTCCGTTTTTCATGGAAACCGATTTTCCATTTGGACTCAAAAAGAGATCTTCACAGCTAATTTCGTGAGCTAAATCCAAATAATTAGCCTTATAAGAATAAGATCTTGATGGCCGTCACAGTTCTGTTTTCCATGAATGGAAACCGGTTTCCGTATGATATCAAATCAGACTCGCAATAAGTTTTTACATTTAAAGGATGGTTCACTATGTTCAGGATTATGTTGTGTTGTTCGGCAGGGATGTCCACCAGCTTGCTGGTTCGCAAAATGGTTGAAGAGGCAGAGTCTCGCGGATTGCCTGTGAAGATTGAGGCCTACGGTGTTTCCGAATTTGACATTCAGTTTCCAAATTACCAGGTGGTGCTACTCGGCCCCCAGGTAAAGTACATGCTTAATACGCTCTCCGAAAAGGCTGCCACCCAGGGTATACCCGTAAAAGCCATAGATATGATGGATTACGGTATGCAACGCGGTGACAAAGTGCTGGATTATGCTCTGTCGCTGATTGAAGCGACACACTAGAAAGGTGTCATTATGAGTTCGTTATATCAGTCAATGGTTGCCGTCATTGAACAATCCATCACCCCGCTCGCTGGCAAGTTAGGGCAGCAGAAGTATGTGATTGCAATTCGTGACGGTTTTACGGCGGCGCTGCCGTTTATGATCATCGGCTCCTTCATGCTGGTGTTTATTTTTCCGCCGTTCTCTGCCGATACCACCAACAGCTTTGCCCGGGGCTGGCTCGATTTCTCGGCAACTTATCGTGAACAGCTGATGCTGCCGTTTAACCTCAGCATGGGTGTTATGACGTTCTTTATCTCCGTGGGCATTGGTGCCAGCCTGGGCCGTCAGTTTAACCTCGATCCGGTGATGTCTGGCCTGCTGGCCTTTATGGCGTTTTTACTGGTTGCTGCGCCCTATGCCGACGGTAAAATCTCGACGCAGTATCTTTCCGGTCAGGGTATCTTTACCGCCCTCATCACCGCCATTTACTCCACCCGTATATATGCATGGCTGAAGCAGAATAACGTGACAATCCGCCTGCCGAAGGAAGTCCCGACCGGCGTCGCACGTTCATTCGAGATCCTCATTCCGGTACTGGTGGTGATTGCGACCCTGCATCCGCTGAACCTGTTTATCGAAGCACAAACCGGGATGATCATCCCGCAGGCGATTATGCACCTGCTGGAGCCGCTGGTTTCCGCTTCTGACTCACTGCCCGCTATTCTGCTTTCTGTGCTGTTGTGCCAGATTTTCTGGTTTGCCGGCATTCACGGCTCATTGATCGTAACCGGCATCATGAACCCATTCTGGATGGCGAACCTGTCCGCTAACCAGGCCGCTCTGGCAACGGGCGCTGCGCTGCCCCATGTCTATCTGCAAGGTTTCTGGGATCACTACCTGCTGATTGGCGGCGTCGGTTCAACTTTACCGCTGGCATTCCTGCTGCTGCGCAGTCGCGTCGCGCATCTGCGTACTATCGGCAAAATGGGAATTGTGCCTAGTTTCTTTAATATCAATGAGCCTATTCTGTTTGGTGCGCCAATCATCATGAACCCGATGTTGTTCATCCCGTTTGTCTGCGTCCCGCTGGTTAACGCCGTGCTGGCCTATAGCGCCACCAAACTCGGCTGGCTGGCACAGGTTGTTTCACTGACGCCGTGGACTACGCCTGCGCCAATCGGTGCTTCCTGGGCCGCAAACTGGGCATTAAGTCCGGTGGTGATGTGCTTTATCTGTATGGCGATGTCAGCGCTGATGTACCTTCCATTCCTGCGTGCTTACGAACGTTCTTTGCTGAAAACCGAAGAGCAAAAAGCACAGGATGCCGTCTCCGTGGCGAACGCTGCCCGTAGCAACTCATAATGAATCAAGGAGTCAGAACAATGAGATACCGTTTTCCTGAAAACTTCTGGTGGGGCAGTGCCTGCTCAGCGCTGCAAACCGAAGGGGATAGCCTGAACGGCGGCAAAAGCCAGACCACGTGGGACGTGTGGTTCGACCGTCAGCCAGGTCGTTTCCATCAGGGAGTTGGCCCGGCAACTACCTCGACCTTTTATCAGCACTGGAAACAGGATATCGCACTGCTCAAACAGCTGAAGCATAACAGCTTCCGTACGTCTCTGAGCTGGTCGCGCCTGATTCCGGACGGTACCGGCGAGGTTAATCCTGAAGCCGTCGAGTTCTATAACAACGTCATCGACGAGCTGCTGGCACAAGGCATTACGCCATTTATCACCCTGTTCCATTTCGACATGCCGATGGTGATGCAGGAGAAAGGCGGCTGGGAAAACCGTGAAGTGGTCGAGGCGTTTGGCCGCTATGCACAAACGTGTTTTACATTGTTCGGCAACCGGGTTAAGCACTGGTTTACCTTTAACGAGCCAATTGTCCCGGTTGAAGGCGGCTATCTGTATGACTTCCATTACCCTAATGTGGTGGATTTCAAACGTGCAGCCACCGTGGCGTATCACACCGTACTGGCGCATTCGACGGCGGTTCGGGCATATCGTGCCGCAAATCATGATGGTGAAATCGGCGTGGTGCTGAATTTAACGCCTTCCTACCCGCGTTCACAAAATCCGGCGGATGTAAAAGCCGCACACTATGCGGATCTGCTGTTTAACCGCAGCTTCCTCGACCCGGTGCTGAAGGGTGAATATCCAGCGGATCTGGTTGAGCTGCTGAAGGAGTACGATCAGTTACCAACATGCCAGCCAGGCGACAGCCAGTTAATCGCCGAGGGCAAAATCGACCTGCTCGGCATCAACTACTATCAGCCGCGTCGCGTGAAATGTCGTGATAGCGCCGTCAACCCGGATGCACCGTTTATGCCGGAGTGGCTGTTTGATTATTACGAAATGCCGGGGCGGAAAATGAACCCCTACCGTGGCTGGGAAATTTATGAGCCGGGTATTTACGATATTATTACCAATCTGCGTGATAATTATGGCAACCCGCGCTGTTTTATTTCTGAAAACGGTATGGGTGTCGAGAATGAGCAGCGTTTTATTCAGCAAGAGCAAATCAACGACAGCTACCGTATTGAATTTGTCTCTGATCATCTTAAATGGCTACATAAAGGAATTAGCGAAGGCTGTAATTGTCTTGGCTACCATATGTGGACCTTTATTGATAACTGGTCATGGCTTAACGGCTATAAAAACCGCTACGGTTTTGTTCAGTTAGATTTAGCAACGCAAAAACGTACGGTGAAAAAAAGCGGCGAATGGTTTGCCCAGACCGCCGAAAATAACGGGTTCGATTAGGAAGAGAACAACATGATTGCATTAGAAGAAGCAGTAATGGAAATCATCGTCAATGCCGGGCAATCCCGCAGTCTGTGCTTTGAAGCGCTGCATGCCGCGCGCGCCGGCAATATTGACGAGGCAAAAAGCCTGCTTCGTGAGGCTGACGGTTACGCCCGTCAGGCTCATCACATGCAAACCAAATTGATCGAACAGGACGCCGGGGAAGCCCGGCAACCAATGACATTAATTATGGTGCATGCGCAGGATCACTTAATGACGTCGTTATTAGCCCGCGAACTGTCAGAAGAAATTATTCATCTGTATCAGCGTTAATCGTTAATTAAACATTCAACAACGGAGAAAGCATTACGATTAAATAAAGCAGCCCTGTACCCGTTATTAAATAGACAAATCAACTTGTTTTGGTGATAGCAAATTAAACCGAGACGGGATGGTTATTATCTTAAAATAAATTAATGCACACGCTTATTCAGAATGCTCTGCGCAAACTGAAGGGTAAAGTGTCGATGAGATAACCATGAACATGATAAAAAAACTTCCAGTCACGCTGGCGGTCGTCGCCGCGCTGTGCCCAATTTCTGTCCTCGCACAGGAATTCACACAAGAACAAATCGATGCCATCGTTGCCAAAGCCGTCGATAAAGCGCTGGCTGAGCGTCAGGCTAAAATGGACGCCGCCGTGGCGAAAAAAACCGATGTCATTAACGAGCCGCAAAGCGCGGCGCAATCGCCGGATATGGCTATTCCGTTCGGTGTGAAATTCAGCGGCTATGCGCGTTACGGCGCGCATTTCCAGAGCGGCGATCAGAAATACGTTGGCGTTGATGGCTCCTACAACGGTGCTTCCGCTATCGGTCGCCTGGGTAACGAAGGCAACGGCGGCGAGTTCCAGCTCTCAAAAGCGTTCAAAAGCGATAACGGCGCCATCTGGGACATCAACGTGATGATCGACCACTGGGGCGACGAAGTTAACCTGAAAAAAGCCTACGCGGGCGTCACCAACGTACTGGAATCCAATCCCAACGCCTATATCTGGGCAGGCCGCGACTTCCACCAGCGTCCGCAACAGGGTATCAACGACTACTTCTGGATGAACCACGACGGCCAGGGCGCCGGGGTGAAGAACTTCGACATCGGCGGCGTACAGTTTGATGTCGCCACCGTTGCCGCAGTTGAATCGTGCAGCCCGGAAGTGATGGAAGACGAAGCCAACCCATCGCGTATTACCTGTACCGGCGGTTCCGGTACCGGCGATAAAGGCAACTACGCTGTGACGTCAAAAATTCACAATATGAAAGTGGGCCCGCTGGATCTGGAGATCTACGCCAACTACGGTTTTGACTCCAAAGCCGTCGAGAGCGATGACCGCCTGAAAGCCTGGCAGGGCGCATTCGTGCTGAGCCACACCAACGACAGCGGCGTGAATAAAGTGATTGCCCGTTATTCTGATAACTCCGACAACAGCGTCTATAACAAAACCGACGACCTGACTACGGTTTACGCCAGCTTCGAGGGAAGTCATAAGTTTACCCGCCAGGCGCAGGTGGAATACCTGTTAGCGTTCCATGATTACGATAACAGCACCGATAAGAGCGATAACCGTAAGAACTACGGCGCGATTGTGCGTCCAATGTACTTCTGGAACGACGTTCACTCCACCTGGCTGGAAGCGGGCTATCAGCGCGTAGATTACGACAACGGCGGGGATAACAACGGCTGGAAACTGACGCTGTCGCAGAACATGTCGATCGCCATGGGACCGGAGTTCCGCCCGATGCTGCGCTTCTACGTCACCGGCGGCAAGGTGGATAACGATCGCACCGCGCGGGTCAACGGCACGCAGGATGAAACGCTGGACGACTTTAACCTTGGTGCCATGTGGGAAGCATGGTTCTGATTAGTGAGTCGTGAAGTGCCGGATACGGCGAGAACGCCTTATCCGGCGAACAACACCGAGATTATTGCATACCTTTTATGCGAACTTTCGCTGCCACCAAAAGCGCCGTCAGCAGCATCAGGCTGCCGGAAAGCATCAGGGGCGACAGCAGTCCGAGGTTATCGAGCGCATAGCCTCCCACCGCAGCCCCGCAGGTATTGGCAAGCTGGATCACGGCGACCTGGACGGATCCAGCTTTTTCTGCCTGATCGGCAAGCGAGCGGGTGATCCACGTCGACCAGCCGACCGGTACCAGCGCAAACAACAGTCCCCAGATTATCGCAATACCCGCCGCGACCACTTTGTCGCTTCCCCACAGGATCAGGACCAGCGCACTGAGCGCCAGCACCAGTGGCGCACCGGCTAACGCCAGTTTGACCGAACGCTTCAAAATCATCGACGAGAACGACGTGCCAACAAAACTGGCAATACCGAAGCTCAGCAGCACCAGCGTCAGGCCATCAACGCCAAAGCCCGCCAGATTCATATAGATCGGGCGAATATAGGTAAAGAAGGCGAACTGACCAGCAAAGGACATGAAGATGGCAATCATCCCGGCCATCACCCCTGGACGCTGCAACAAGCTGAACATGTTTTGTTTCTGATGCGAAGGTTCACCAGGCAGCGAAGGCAACGCTCTCACCACCCAAATCGTGCACAGCACGCCCATTACCGCCGCCGCATTAAACACGTTACGCCAGCCGATAATGCCGCCCAAAAAGCTCCCCAGCGGCGCGGCAATTACCAGCGCGATGGAGACCGCGCCAAAAATAACCGACAGCGCTTTCGGCACCGTACGTGCAGGAACCAGACGCATGGTCAGCGACGCCGACATCGCCCAGAAGCCGCCAAGCGCCAGACCGAGGCAGGCGCGGCCAACGAGCAGCAGCGAAAAAGAATTGGCAAAGGAAACCAGCAGACAGGAAAGCGTCAGTAGCACCGAAAACAGGATCACCACATAGCGACGATCGGTCGCCTGAATAATTTGCGTCACAAACAGGCTGGCGAACATGGCGACAAATGCCGTCACGGTCACCGATTGCCCGGCCACGCCTTCAGAAATCCCCAAATCCTGCGCCATCGGCGTTAACAGGCTAACGGGGAGAAATTCAACGGTTATCAGGCAGGCAACGCAGAACGCCACGGCAAATACCGCCGACCAGTTAGGTCGGGAATTTGCCTCAGCGCGGGATTTTTGTTCAACAGCTTCACTCATTTTGTTACCTGCGTGGGGTTATTGTAGAAAAGTTACGCAGTGTAACATTAAATTTGTGACGTAATTAACGTTTTGACAACTATTCACCAGAGATCGGCTGCGCCTTATCCGGCCCAGGACAGAGAGCCCTTTCTGGCTCAATTAAGCGTCACGCGCAGCCCGGGCCAGGCCGGTTATCCACTCCTGGTGACCGTTGATCATCGGATTGGGCAGCGTACGTGCCAGTTCTTGTGCCGGAACGCCAATTTGTGATTCCTGGGTCAGAATACGTACGCGCCCGCCGGGTAAATCCTCAAAGAGCCAGGCGTGGATCACATCCAGACGTGTAGTGGCGTCGCCTTCCGCCCAGCCATGCCAGGCAACACGCGCGACCTGGCCGTCAACCGGCGGCACATACTCGGTGATTTGCGCTTCGATGGGGAAACCAAAAGTCGTAAAACGAAAACGGGCATCCATGCTTAACAATGGACCGGAACCGTCGTGAAAACGGATATCCGCCACGTTGCTGTAATACGTCGGCCAGCGCGTTGTGTCATTAAGCTGTGCCCAGACGGCACGGGCGCTCAGTCCGGCAACGATAATTTCATTTGAGGCAAAGTTATCAGTCGTCCCCGGCAGATACGCTGCAGGCCAGATAATTGCACGTTGTTGAGTCGCTTGATTCATGATGTACCTCGTCGTGTGAGTTAACGAGGTACATCATGCTTTCGCGTAAGATATAAAGATAATGACGGTTCAAAATAGTCGTCATCATAAATTTTGATATCAGTGCAGCCAGTGCACGCCATCCTCGGGCTGGAAAAAGGCGTTATAGCGCATCTGGAACGCATTAAGCTCCTGCATATCCGGCTCCATCTCGCGCAGAAAACCGAGCGCCAGACGCACCTGCGCGTCGGTAATCGGTGCAGCCAGCCGGGCTTTTTGCAGCCAGCGGTGCCATTGCAACAAGTTCTGCTCACTGCCGTCGACAATAACGATTTGCCAGATCAACAGCACCTGGGCAGCATTTTGTAGATGCGATTCATCAGGACGGTGGAGGTACTGTAAAAAAGCCTCACCCTGTACTTTTCCCATCTGATCGATCATCGATTCTACCGGCACGACATCAATGTTCAGCCGCTCGCTCAGACGGCGAATTGCCCGCCGCGACCCGGACGTTAGCACCCGAAATCCCACCACAAAAACAACCACCAGCGTGGCCAGCATTATCCAAATCATGCGCACATCCATTACCAGACAGGACGCCCATCATAGCGGCAAATTCACCTCTGTCGACGACTGAACGTGTCATAATGTGACTTATCGAACTCGCAGGCAGACATCATGAAATCTGATATCAGAACGCTCGATCTCAATCTGTTAAAAACGCTGGATGCCCTGCTGGATGAACGCAGCGTAACCCGGGCGGCGCAGCGGCTGTCGCTCACTCAGCCTGCGGTAAGCGGTATGCTCAACCGCCTGCGCGACTATTTTGACGATCCGCTGTTTAGTCGCACACCGCATGGCATTGTTCCGACGCTGCGTGCCCAACAGTTGGCCGCCCCGGTCAAACAGATCCTCAGCGATATCGATATCCTGCTTAAACCGACACAATTTGACCCGCTCACCGCAGCGCTCACCTTTACCGTCGCCGCTACGGATTACGCGCTCAAAGCGGTTATCGTGCCATTTATTGCCGCGCTTCGCGTGCGCGCACCGGGCATTCGTGTACGAGTGATCCCGGTTGAGCCAGTGCTGCTCACCACACAGTTTGAGCAGGGGAAAATCGACCTGGCGTTGCTGACGCCGGATTCCACGCCCGACAACCTGCATAGCCGGGCGTTATATGATGAAGAGTACGTTTGTCTCATGCGTCATGCGCATCCTGATGCGGGGCAACCGCTGACGCTCGATCGCTTCTGCGCGCTGGAGCATGTGCTGGTTTCTTATGAGGGTGAAAGTTTCTGGGGCGTCACCGATGAGGCACTGGCAAGCGTCGGACGCCAACGGCAGATTGGTTTGTCGGTTAGCAGCTTCCTGGTATTGCCGGACATCCTCGCCATCAGTGATATGATTGCCGTTGTTCCTGCCCGTCTGGCGTATGACGACACCCGTATGCACGTTTTACCGCCCCCGCTGCCCATAACCGGTTTTACAAAAAGCATGGCCTGGCATGAACGCACGCATCGCGATGCCGCTCATCAGTGGCTGCGCAATCTGGTACATGAAACCAGCCAGTTTAGAGCATAAAAAAGCCCGCCATTAAGGCGGGCAAAAGTTACCAATGCACACTTAACTCAAGCAACTTTCAATTGTTGAATCTTTTTCTCGCGGCGAATTTTACGTTCTTCAAACACGGCCACGATGGCCATCAGGCAGATACAGCCAATGGCGGCGGTATCCAGCGCAGCAAAGGTGCCTGCCCAGCCGGTCAGCCCGAAAATCGGCGTGCCGTCGGCAATCATCCCCAGACCGAGCTTGGCGAAGCTGTCACCAATCAGATAAGCGAAAGTGCCTTTAATCCCATCGGCTGCGCCGATCGCTTTTTTCGGCACAAATCCGACTGCCGCAACGCCGATTAACAGCTGCGGGCCAAACACCAGGAAGCCCAGCGCAAACAGCGAAGCCAGATAAACGTACTGGTTGCTGGCGTGCTGATAAACGCCCAGGGTGGCGATAATCAACGCCAGCGCTACACAGGCCACCAGCGCACGACGACCGTTCGCCAGGTCAGAGAGCCAACCCCACAGCAGCGTACCGACCAACGCGCCCACTTCGAACAGGGTAAAGCCCTGAATCGCCACTTCTTTGGAAAGCTTCAGCTCCTGGAAGGCGTAGACTGTGGACCACTGGTCGATACCGATACGCACTACGTACAGGAAGATGTTCGAGAAACATAACAGCCAGATCACTTTGTTTTTCAGCACGTACTCAACAAAGATCTGCCATTTGGTCATCTCGTTTTCTTCGGTCTCTTTGTCTTCTTCGCTGATCTCCTCACCGAACAGCTCTTCGGCTTTACCGAGGCCATAAGATTCCGGGGAGTCGCTGCCGTAGCGCAGGCCGATAAAGCCGACAATCAGAGCAATAATCGACGGGAAGATAAACATACCGATGACGTGACCGTCGAACAGATAGTTAGCGCCAAACAGCGCCACGCCCGCCGCACCCGCACCGCCGAGGTTGTGGGAGATATTCCACATGCCGAGGTAGGAACCCCGCTTGCGACGCGGCGTCCATTTAGTAATGGTGGAATAGCTACATGAGCCGCCAGTACTCTGGAAGAAACCGCTCAGCGCGTAGAAAGCGATCATCAAAAACAGGCTGGTTGAACCCGCGCCCATGCTGGCGCTAAAGCCAAGCATACAGATGGCGGAGAGGATCAGCATAAACGGCAGAAACTGCTTGGTGTTTTTGCCGTCCGCGTAGTAGGAAACCAGCGTTTTACCCACGCCGTAGGTGATGGAGAAGCCCAGGCCAATCATCCCCAGCTGCGTCATGCTCAGCCCGTAGGTGGAGATCATGTCGTTCTGCGCGATGTTGAAGTTTTTGCGGATCAGGTACATGGTCAGGTAGCCGATAAAGACCACCAGATAGGACTGCATGAACGGTTTGAACCACATTTTGCGCCGCACATCGAGCGGCAGATCCAGGGTCGGCTTGCGCACCTGGTTTAGAAAGGCCAGCATTTGACACTCCCGAGCTAATTTTTATACCTGCGAATAGCAGGCATTGTAAAAATCAGCCAGAAGACGCGCCTGAGACAGCGTCCAGGTGAAACCGGGAAAATTTCTTAGTTTTGCTCCACTCGGGGCAAAAAGGTGAGGTACATCACGCTTCGTTGAGTTCGCGCGGAGCCTGGGCGTTTAAAAACGGCAGCAGCAGCAGCGCGGAAATTCCCGCCGCAATAGCGATCACCACAAAGAATCCGGTCCAGTGCCAGACCTCCATCACCTTTGCCAGCGGCCAGCCGGAGAGTGATGCCCCCAGATAAGCAAACAGCCCGACAAATCCGGTTGCCGCGCCCGCCGCCTCTTTGTGCGAACACTCCGCCGCCGCCATGCCGATCAGCATCTGCGGGCCGAAGACGAAGAATCCGGTGGTGAAGAAGCACGCGGCCTGCATCACATAGCTGGCGAACGGCATTAGCCACAGCGAGCCAACGGAGAGCAAAATTCCGGCGGCGAAAATCAGGTTCATTGGACCGCGGTTGCCGTTAAACAGCTTGTCCGAGCCCCAGCCCGCGACCAACGCGCCGATGAAGCCGCCCAGTTCGAACATGGTCACGGCGGTATTGGCAGTGACCAAATCAACGCCAAGTGTCTCCGACATATACAGATTGCCCCAGTCGTTAATCGCGGCACGGACCACGTACACCAGCACATAACACAGTGACAGCAGCCAGATATAAGGATTCAGCAGCACATAGCGGGTGAGGATCTCTTTGCGGCTCAGCCCAGCACCTTCCTGCTGTTGGGTAATTTCCAGTTCATCATGCCGCCAGTCGCCAATCGGCGGCAGACCAATCGCCTGCGGCCTGTCGCGCAGCCGCCAGCAGAGAAAAACCCCCACCACAATCGCCAGCAGCCCGGCGATCATCATCCCGGCGCGCCAGCCGTAGTGCAGCGCTGTCGCCGCCATCACGATAGGGATCAGCGCCCCGCCGACGTTGTGCGCGGTGTTCCACAGCGCCCACCAGCCGCCGCGTTCAGTACGCGAATACCACGCGGTCAGTAAACGCGCGCAGACCGGCGATCCCCAGCCCTGGAAAAAGGCGTTCAGCGCCCACAGCACCGCAAAGGCCCATAGCGAGGTGGAGAATCCAAACAGAATGTTTACCACGCCGGTGGCAATCAGTCCGATGCCCATAAAATAGCGAGCGTTGGATCGGTCGCTGACGATACCGGAAACAAACTTCGACAGGCCGTAGGTGATGTAAAACAGCGTCGCCAGCAGCCCAATGTCGCTGCGAGTCAGCACGCCGCTGGTGAGGATATCCGGTACGGCGGCATTGAAGCTTTTGCGTGTGAAATAGAACAGCGCGTAGCCGAGCCAGATGGTGGTCAGGATATGCCGCCGCCAGTAGCGGTAGAGGGCATCCACTTCACGCTTATCAGTAATGAGCGGCGCACTGGCCGGAGCTTTTAAAAACGAAAACATGACCGCGCCTTACACATATCGCTGGGGTAACGACACGCTGACCCGCGTGCCGTGCGTACAGGAAATCGAGAGCGATCCGCCGAGGGCGCTAATCCGTTCACGCATCCCCGTAAGGCCAAATCCCTGTTGATTCGACCCTGGCGGCAGGCCGCTACCGTCGTCCTCAATCACCAGCATTAGCCGTTCATCCTGTTGCCAGCCCTGAAGCGTCACCGCGCTGGCGTTGGCGTGCTTAACGATGTTGTTCAGCCCTTCCTGACAGACGCGAAACAGCGTCACCCGCTGGCTTTCGCTAAGTGCAGATTCGTCAATTCGCCAGTCGAGATGGCTGACGATGCCACGGCTTTCCAGCTCCATTTCGCGCATCAATGAGCGGATGGCCTGCTCCAGCGTGAGATCGTCCAGTTGACGTGGTCGCAGACGGCCTAACAGGCGACGCACCGAATCGTACACGCCGAGAGAAAGTTGTTCGATGTGCGCCCCGCTGCGCTTCACCCCTGCGTTTTCTGGCGCCAGCCGCTGAACAATACCCGCCTGGGTGCGAATGGCGGTGATGGTCTGGCCGATATCATCGTGCAGTTCGCGCGCCACATCCCGGCGCACGCTCTCTTCGGTTTCCAGCAGGCGTTCCGCCAGACGATGGTTGCGTGCTAATTCATTTTGCAGCGACTGGTTAAGTTCGCGCAGACGCTGAATACCCGCACCGAGCAGCAGCCCGGTCAGGCTTTGCACCAGCAGCGAGAGCAACAGATCGACGGGATGATCGTGCCAGGTCTGGCTGGCAATCAGCGCGATGGCGTTCATCAGCGTCGCAATCAGCGCCCCCTGCCAGCCGTAGTGCCAGGCCAGCGCAATGATCGGCAACGCGAGGCAAAACGGCGTGAAGCGCGAAAGCTCGGCGGGTAAACCGAGCTGTAGCCACAGGCTGACGCTAAACAGCAGCAGGTACCAGACCAGATGCCGCCCGCGCCAGTTCACCGGCTGCGACACCACCGCCGGGCCCAGCGGCAGCCAGGTCGTGCTGGTCAGATAGTGCCAGAACACCAGGCAGATCGGCGCCAGCGTTAATCCGCCGGTGAGCGTCAGCAGCAGCGCGTTCCACGCCTCTTCACCTTGCCCAAGCCAGGGCAGAGATTGCAGCAATGCCGCCGCCGTGAGCGCCGCGCCCTGCAACAACAGCGTGCGCCAGTCGCGCTGATGGCGGTATCGCGAAATCAACATCACCGGGAGTAACGTGAGGAAGCTACCGATCATCAA
Source organism: Citrobacter sp. Cpo074 (assembly GCF_030332745.1). Classification (NCBI taxonomy): domain Bacteria; kingdom Pseudomonadati; phylum Pseudomonadota; class Gammaproteobacteria; order Enterobacterales; family Enterobacteriaceae; genus Citrobacter; species Citrobacter sp. Cpo074. The sequence continues at coordinate 445,184 of NZ_JAOWHG010000034.1, read as the reverse complement.
AAGTGGCAAATGGGCCAGCGCCACTTCCTGCGCCAGCCAGAAAAGAAGCAGCCATTCCGCACCCAGCAGCACCGGCCAGTAGCCGCGCGGACATTGCAGCATCAACCCCAGACGCAGGCCAAACGGAAACAGCAGTACCGCCAGCTCCGGGCGCTCAACCAGATGCAGGCTGATGCTCCACAGGCAAAACCACGCGGCAGAGAAGATAAAGAAGCAGGCAACAACGGTGATTAACCGGGAACAGAGCGTGTTCATTGCCAGCCGTCAAACATCCGTCGGGCCAGTTCGACGTCGTTGCTGACCCCCAGCTTTTCCATCAGGTTGGCGCGATGCACGTGCACCGTTTTCGGCGACAGACCCAGTTCAGCGGCAATCTCTTTGACCGCCATACCTTGCGCCAGTTTTTCCGCCACCTGACGTTCGCGTTTGGTGAGCGGATCCTGACGACCGGCCGCCAGTTTGACGGCGATGTCCGGCGTCAGGTAACAGCCGCCAGTCGCCACGGTATGCACCGCCGCGATCAGCTCATCCGGGCTACAACGTTTAGAAAGGAAACCACGCGCGCCCGCGTTGAGCGCCTGCTCCACCAGTGCCGGGCTGTCGTGGACAGAGAGCATGATAATCGCCATTCCTTTTGGCAACTGGCTTAACAGTTCAAGACCGGAGATATCAGGCATCGAGATGTCGCAGATACACACCTGCACGCCGCGTCCCGGTAATCCCGCCAGCGCCTCACTGCCTGAGCCAAACTCAGCGACCACCTGCAAATCAGGTTCCAGCCCCAGCAGTTGGGCAAAGCCGGAGCGGACGATGAGGTGGTCGTCAATAAGGGCAACGGTAATCATGGGTTCATCCTGGCGCTAAGGCATGCCTGATGGCGCTACGCTTATCAGGCCTACGGGCGGGTGCCGTTGTAGGCCGGATAAGGCATTAATGCCGCCATCCAGCAAAAGCGCTTACCTTAACGATAAGTGCTTTGGTGTTCAAGCCTTGAGCGATCAGGCTATGCCAGTTGTGACTGTAAATGTCCGGGTGTGCTGCGGTTCTATTTCAATCAAGGTGCCATTGCGTTGTGCTGCCAGGAATCCTTCAGGTCGACAGGTTGCAGGCAAGGCGAATGCCGCAACCTGTTGATCGCCGTTATAGAGGATCCAACGCGTCACATAATTCAGCTCCGTGCTGGAGAAACGCGTAACGAACGTGGTGCCATCAGGCGCGATCATGCTAAATTCTGGCTTATTAGTGTACCTGTCCAGTTGGTCAGCAAAGAAGACAATTTCCGGATCGTAAAAATGGGGTTCATTGAGCCGCGCCAGAGAAGCCTCGCCCTGTACAATCCGCTGATTAAACGCCAGCCACTGCTCAGTCGGCTTAACATGCGCGGGTATCGACTCACGCAGCTTCATGGCCTCATCCGGAATATTCTGGCTGAAGGTGGCTTCCGGTACGTAGGCATAGTTCATATGGCACATGTACTGCAACGGCATTGCCACTGAGGCGAGGTTGGTAACCGCCATCTGAATATCAAACAGCGCGCTCGCTTTGTGCATTACCACCGCAGGATGCGCCTGATAATGATGACCGAACCCCATCACATACTCATAGCGTCCACCCACGCGCAAATTCTCACCCTCCAGCTCCAGCCAGGCTTCATCCATCGCGGCACAAGCCATTTCACCGTGCAAAGGATGTGAATCCTCTGGTGATGGGCAGCCATTTGCCAACAGACCTGAGTGGAAGGCAAAACAGCCGTAGGTCGCCACCACTTCCGCCGCCGGTTTCGGCTGACTGAACATGTTACGCATGGTCAGGTCATGGCCATCAAACTGAGCATCCCAGATCATCTGCCCCATCCAGGGCAGAATAACCAGATGTCCACGACTGTTTTCTACCTTCAGCCCTTCCACTCCGCTGGCGTAACGAAATGCGGTAACCGTGAAGTCGTTATTCTTCAGTAAGATTCGCGGATGCTCTGCAAAGAGTTCTCGCCACAGCGTTATACGTGTTGTCATGATCGCTCTCCTCAGGAAACTGTCGCTTCAGCCAGGTTGTTGCGCACTTTGCTTTCACGCCAGAAGTAGATACCGACGTACACGAAACAGAGCATGGAAACCAGGAACGAAAGTTGCAATGAATGGAACATATCGGCCACATAGCCCTGAATCGCCGGAACCACCGCCGCGCCGACAATCGCCATGACAATGACGGCACCCGCCATTTCGGTATGCTCGTTATCCACGGTATCAAGCGTACCCGCATAGATTGTCGCCCAGCAGGGTCCAAACAGGACACTCACCAGCACTGCGACATACACAGCGCTGAAGCTTGGCGCCAGTGCAACATAGACGAGGAACAGCGCACCAATAATGGAATAGAGAATCAGCACTTTTTCCGGATTGAAGCGCGTCATCAAAATGTTGGCGATAAACTTGCCGATAAAGAAGCAGGCGAAGCTATAGACCATGAAGGTTGAGGCGTCGCGCTCGTTGATATCACCTAATTCCAGTGCCAGACGGATGGTGAATGACCACACCGCGACCTGCATCCCCACATAAAGAAATTGCGCCACAATTCCACGACGGAAACGGGCATTGCTGGCCAGATAACGCAGTGTATCCATCGCTGACGGGCGTTTATGACTCGTGGTTTGCGCGACTTTACAGGTCGGGAAGCGAGTCAGCAGGAATAACACCATCACCACAACCAGTACCATAATCATGTACTTGTATGGCTCAAGGGTATTTTCCAGCATCAACACTTTAAAGTTATGGATCTGCTCAGCGTTCATCCCGGCCATCTGTTTTTCCAGGCTTTCACCTTCAGAGAAGACCAGATATTTACCTAGCAGAATGCCAGCAGCCGCACCAATAGGATAAAAAGTCTGACTGATGTTCAGGCGTAAAGTGGCATACGCTTTTGGGCCGATCATTGAGCTGTAGGTGTTGGCTGCTGTTTCCAGGAAGCTCAGACCAATCGCAATCGCGAAAATCGCCGCAAGGAACATGGTGTAGGTGGCCATGTGCGATGCCGGGAAAAAGAGCGTACACCCAACGATATAAAGGGTCAGCCCCATTAAGATGGCGACTTTATAACTGGTCTTTTTAATCACCAGAGATGCTGGAATCGCAATTAAAAAATAACCGCCATAAAAGGCACTCTGAACTAATGCCGAGGCAAAGTTGCTGAGTGAAAATACGCTTTTGAATTGCGTAATCAGAATATCATTTAATGCGGCTGCGCATCCCCATAACGGGAATAAACAGGATAACAAAATAAACTGGAACAGAGGGGTCTTATTCAAATAGCCGTCAGGCATCTGAATGATGTTTTTATCGTTCATAGTGCTACCTTTTACAGTGCAGGAGTATTATTCGTTTAAGGTAAGAAACTCATTAAATTGTTCGATGCTTGGATAAGATGATTGAGTGCCTTTCCCGGTAACGCTGAAAGCAGCGAAGAGAGCGGCTTTTTTCATGGCGGCTTCCACATCACCGCTTTGAACGTAATAGTGAGCAAAACAACCGATGAAAGCGTCGCCTGCGCCACTGGTATCGACAGCGTTCACTTTAAACGCTGGAACATGGACTTCCTGGTCACGCGTCATCCACAGCGCACCTTTCTCACCCATGGTGACGATAATATTGTTCAGACCTTTATCAACCAGAGAACGTGCCGCTGCGCGAATATGGTCATAAGTATCTACTGGCATACCGGTTAATATTTCCAGCTCGGTTTCATTCGGCACAAAAAAATCACATTTACAGGCATAAGACATATCTAATTCCCGTAATGCAGGGGCGGGATTCAGTAACACTTCAATACCGTGTTTTTTGCCAAATTCAATCGCGTGATAAACGGTTTCCAGCTGCACCTCCAGTTGCAGGACAATAAGCTGACATTTTTTCAGATCTTCCGCCGCACGATCGATATCTTCCGGGGAGAGAAATTTGTTCGCTCCTTTAATAATCAGAATACTGTTGCTGGAGTTGGCATTAACAAAGATCGGTGCGACACCGCTGCTGGTGCAGGGTACCTTTTCGACATAGGTAGTATTAATTCCCCAGGATTCGAGATTGCGAATAGTGTTATCCGCAAAAATATCATCACCGACTTTTGTCAGCATCAGCACTTTGGAATTGAGCTTAGCGGCCGCAACGGCCTGATTTGCGCCTTTGCCCCCGCAGCCAATTTTGAACGCCGGTGCTTCCAGCGTTTCCCCTTCTTTGGGCATCTGGTTGATGTAGGTGATGAGATCCACCATGTTGGAGCCAATAACCGCGATATCCATTTTACTACCTCTCAGAAACAATCACACAACAATGATATTAAAATAACATTATCATGTTACTTTTGTATCATTTGTGACTAGGATCGCGATTGGAAGATCATTTTATTGTTTATTTATTGCACTAAACGTTACACCCACATCACAATACAAATGATGAACTTGCTTACAATTGACTGAAAATTAACTGGATATAATCAATAAAACGTGAAAAAACACGCTTTTATTTCCGAATAGTCAGACGTATAGTAATGCGGCAATGTCATGTTCTCAGAAACACAAAAATGTTACTGAAGGAACATGGGAACATGATTCGTGGAGAAGCACATGGAAACTAAGCAAAAAGAACGTATTCGACGTCTGATGGAATTGTTGAAGAAGACCGACCGAATCCATCTGAAAGAGGCGGCACGAATGCTGGAAGTTTCCGTGATGACTATTCGTCGGGATCTCAGTCAGGATGACGAACCGTTACCACTCACGCTGCTCGGTGGTTACATTGTGATGGTGAACAAACCTGCTGCCATCGTTAACGCGCCACTCCCCGCGCAAAAACAGTATCACCGCGACGATTTACCGGTTGCCATTCTGGCTGCGGGACTGGTGAGTGAAAATGATCTGGTCTTTTTTGATAATGGTGCGGAAATGCCGTTGGTGGTCAGCATGATCCCGGACGATATTTCCTTTACCGGGATTTGCTACTCGCACCGGGTGTTCGTAGCGCTAAATGAAAAGCCCAACGCCACAGCGATTCTTTGCGGGGGGACCTACCGGGCGAAAAGTGACGCCTTTTACGACACCAGCAATCCCTCCCCGCTGGATGCACTAAACCCACGGAAAGTCTTTATCTCCGCCAGCGGAGTCCATGAGCATTTCGGCGTTAGCTGGTTCAATCCGGACGATCTGGCCACAAAACGCAAAGCGATGGAACGCGGATTACGCAAAATTCTGCTGACGCGGCACGCCCTGTTCGATGAGGTCGCCCCCGCCAGCATTGGTCCACTCTCCACCTTTGACGTACTGATAAGCGACCGTCCGTTACCGGCAGATTACGCAACCCACTGCCGGAACGGCTCTGTAAAAGTGATCACCCCGGATTCAGACGGCGACTAACTCACTCAAAGAACACGGTAATTTTGTTAAACATCGACGGATCGGACTGGTTGCGGGCCACTTTCACCACATCTTCCAGCTTGTCGATCTGGCTTATCATCTGCTCAAGACGTTGATCGTCGTTGACCAGTAGCCAGATGCGGCTCTTATCGCTGTCCTGAATCGGTAGACAGAGAATGCCTTCTACGTTGAACGCGCGGCGGGCGAACAGCCCGCAAACGTGAGTCATTACGCCCGGATGGTTGCGTACGGTGAGTTCCAGGATTACGTTGTCATGTGTCTGCTGTTGCATGGCTTATTCCCCCACCATTTCTGTGTTTGCCGCACCCGGCGGCACCATCGGGTACACTTTTTGTTCGGCATCGATGCGCACGTGGATCAGCGCAGGCCCAGGGCGATTAATAATCTCCTGCAACGCTGCCTGTGGGTCCGCTTCGTTATTCAGATCGCAGGTTTCGAGACCAAACCCGGCGGCTATCTGCATAAAGTTAATCATCCCCGGATAGGTCGCGGCAAAAACACCCTGCTTATAGAACAGACTCTGCTGCTGATATACAAGACCCAACGCTTCGTTATTCATCAGGATGATTTTAATATCCAGCTGATTTTCGCTGGCTGTCGCCATTTCCTGAATATTCATCATCAGGCTGCCGTCGCCGGAGAAGCACAGCACTTTTTTGTCTGGGTTGGCCAGCGCCGCGCCAATCGCCGCTGGCAGGCCAAAGCCCATGGTCCCCAGACCGCCGGAGGTCAGCCACTGACGCGGACGGTTCAGCGGATAAGCCTGTGCCGCCCACATCTGATGCTGGCCTACGTCGGTGGTGATAATGGCGCTATCGTCTACGCAGGCAGCCACGGCGTTGATCAATCCATAGTGGCTGAGCGGGTCGCTTTCCTGCGGAATAGTGCAAGGGAATTCACGTTGTAAATCGGCCACCGTCTGATGCCACGACTCTCGCGGCTGCGCGTCAATTAATGGGATCAATTGTGCCAGAACCTCATTGACATCCGCCTGAATCGCCACGTGCGGTTGTTTGATTTTACCCAGCTCCGCGCGGTCGATATCCACGTGAATGATTTTGGCGTTCGGGCAGAACTGCTCCGTTTTACCAATCGCCCGGTCATCAAAACGTGCGCCCAGAACAATCAATAAATCCGCTTCTTGCAGAATAAAGTTAGTGCTACGCGCGCCGTGCATGCCCAGCATGCCTAACGACAGCGGATGCGCTTTCGGCAACATACCGAGCGCCATTAAGGTCATAGTGGTGGGCAGCATCGCTTTTTCCGCCAGTTCACGCACGCGCTCAGGTGCGTTAATCACGCCGCCGCCGAGGTACAGCACCGGACGCTGTGCGGCGTTAATCATGGCTGCGGCATCGCGAATGCTGTCCTGGCTGAACGCTGGTGCCGCCATTTTCTGCGCAGGCTCCGGCATCTCTTCAATGTCAAAAACGGCGGTTTGAATATCCTTAGGAATGTCTATCCACACCGGGCCTGGACGTCCGGACTGCGCAATGCGGAACGCATCGCTCATGACCTGAGGTAATTCACTGATATGGCGGACCAGATAGTTGTGCTTAGTGATGGGGATAGAGATGCCGTAGGTGTCGACTTCCTGGAAGGCGTCGGTGCCGATCATTGAAGCCGGAACCTGCCCGGTGATACACACCAGCGGGATGGAATCCAGACGCGCATCGGCAATGGCGGTCACCAGATTGGTTGCGCCCGGTCCGCTGCAGGCCATACAGACGGCGGGTTTGCCATCGGTTCTCGCCATTCCCTGCGCGATAAACCCTGCTCCTTGCTCGTGGCGCGCCAGGATATGACGGATTTGCGTGCTTTGACTTAAGGCGTCATAGACGGGAAGAATCGATCCGCCGGGAATACCGGTAACAACCTGAATTCCCTGGCGTTCCAGGAAATGAACGATGAATTCTGCGCCCGTAAAACGCGTACGCTTGGATGTTATGCCCGAACTTGCCATGCTCCAGTCCTTTTATTCTGGGCCTTTGCTCCGGGCAGGTCTCTGAAACGAAAAACCCCGCCCGGTTTGCGCCGGCGGGGTTTTGGAATCGTGTGTTGATTCGGACCCTACGGCGCATTGCCGACGACCACCACCACACGCACGACGACCGCTGCGCGAGATGGCGCAGTTTTTAGTAGGGTCGCAGTCAGCATGGAAGGGTTCATTAGGGACCTGTCTGTTTGTTGATTAACTGGATTTATACAAACACAGGTTTTTCAGCGTGACAATGGAAAAATTTTCATCTGCATAAAAATGCGTCAACGATCACATTTCGTTGTGCATTGCTGAAAAACAAAAAACCCCGCCGGAGCGAGGTTTTTTTCAGTGCTGTGCGGTTGGTAGCCGCCGAACACACTGTGTTATGTCAACGAAAAAAGTATACGCGTTCTGCGAAGAACACGCAATTTCGGCACGAATTTTGATGGTTTTGAGTATGGAACATGAATAGCGTAACGTCCATAAAATACTGTTAATTTATACAGTGTTTATCTATAATGTCTCGGTACGCAATGTGTTATGCGGGGGCCGCATCGTAAACCGGCGCATCAAAGTCCTGGCTGAAACGGGTGGTGCCGTCAGCGCCTTAACCCCCGTGTGAGCACACTGTGTTATGTCAACAAAGGTGCTGGCAACAGGCAGCGGCGAGGTACGTCAGCACCGTGCTCCTTGTACCAAAAGGAGAGCGTATGAGCCTCGTGGATATCGCTATTCTTATCCTCAAACTCATTGTTGCAGCACTGCAACTACTTGATGCCGTTCTGAAATACGTTAAGTAATTCGGATTCAAGTCGCACCTAAGGGGGGCGGGTAACACTCCGCTCCCCTTTCACCTTCTCCCTGGTGCTTGTGTCGCGCCAATATGTTACGTTTTTATGACATTCTCAGGGAAGAATTCCACCATGACGCTTTCTGTTTTCTGCATTTTGCTGTTCGCCGCGCTGCTGCATGCCAGCTGGAATGCCATTGTTAAAGCTGGAAACGATAAACTGTACTCAGCGATCGGTGTCAGCGGTTCTGCTGCAATTATGGCATTGATTTGCTTACCCTTTGCGCCGCAACCTTCCGCCGCCAGCCTGCCGTTTTTAGCCGTCTCAACTGCGTTGCAAATTGTATATACCGTCCTGGTCGCCAAAACCTATCAGGTTTCGGATATGAGCCAGACCTATCCGTTAATGCGCGGCACAGCGCCGCTGCTGGTCGCAATTATCAGCGTCCTGTTTCTTGGCGATAGCCTCTCTGTGCTAGCCTGGGTGGGGATTGCCACGATCTGTCTGGCGATCCTCGGCATGGCGTTTAACGGACGCAGCAGCTCGCAACGCGGGATCGTGCTGGCGCTCATTAACGCCTGCTTTATCGCCGGATATACGCTGGTTGATGGCACCGGCGTACGTTTATCAGAAACCGCGCTGGGTTATACGCTGTGGACCTTCTTTCTGAACGGCTCCTGCCTGCTGGGCTGGGCGATGATTGCCCGACGCCGGGAAGCGTCGCGCTATCTGGTACAACAGTGGAAGAAAGGTATTCTTGGCGGGGTTGGCACAATGGGTTCTTACGGTCTGGCGCTGTGGGCCATGACTCAGGCTCCGTTGGCGGTAGTCGCTGCGCTGCGTGAAACTTCCATCCTGTTTGGCGCGCTGCTCGCGTGGCTGCTACTGAAAGAGAAGGTTGCCGGAATACGTCTTGTTGCGGCTGGAGGCATTGCCATAGGCGCAGTTTTGCTACGCTTATCATGACCTCTGTAAACCCGATGCAATCCGGCAACATTTGTTGCCGCTTTTTGTTTACATTTCCTGCCGTTCATCGTTTAAACATTCCAGCCCACTATCTGGCCTTCTTTTTCTGTTGTGGTAGATTCCACGCGCATTTACGGGAAAGTGCAGCACCTTATTCTTATTTTTTCACTTTTTGAAAAGTAATCAGCGAAATGAAAAGGCATAGAAGCGTCAATTTGTTGTTGATGTTGGTATTACTGGTGGCGGTAGGTCAGATGGCGCAAACCATTTATATCCCCGCGATTGCTGATATGGCGCGTGAACTGAACGTTCGCGAAGGGGCGGTGCAAAGCGTGATGGCCGCCTATCTGTTGACCTACGGCCTGTCACAACTGATTTACGGCCCACTTTCCGATCGCGTTGGCCGCCGCCCGGTGATCCTCGCCGGGATGTCCATTTTTATGCTGGCTACGCTGGTCGCCATAACCACCCACAGCCTGACGGTATTGATTATCGCCAGCGCAATACAGGGGATGGGAACAGGCGTCGGCGGCGTGATGGCGCGAACGTTACCGCGCGATTTGTATGAAGGCACGCAGTTACGCCACGCTAATAGCCTGTTAAACATGGGGATTCTGGTCAGCCCACTGCTGGCACCGCTGATTGGCGGTATGCTGGATACCCTGTGGAACTGGCGTGCCTGTTACATCTTCCTGCTGGTGCTGTGCGCAGGCGTTACGTTTAGCATGGCGCGCTGGATGCCGGAAACGCGCCCCGCAGGTGCGCCGCGTCCACGGCTTATCGCCAGCTACAAAACGCTGTTTGGCAACAGCTCTTTCACCTGTTACGTGCTGATGCTGATCGGCGGCCTGGCGGGCGTTGCGGTCTTCGAAGCCTGTTCCGGGGTGTTGTTAGGCGCGCGTCTCGGCTTAAGCAGCATGGTGGTCAGTATCCTGTTTATTCTGCCCATTCCGGCGGCGTTTTTTGGTGCCTGGTTCGCCGGTCGCCCGAATAAGCGTTTCTCGACGCTAATGTGGCAGTCAGTTATCTGCTGTCTGGTCGCCGGTTTGATGATGTGGATCCCTGGTCTGTTCGACGTGATGAACGTCTGGACGCTGCTGGTTCCCGCCGCACTGTTTTTCTTCGGCGCCGGGATGCTGTTTCCGCTGGCAACCAGCGGCGCAATGGAGCCTTTCCCGTTCCTGGCCGGTACTGCTGGTGCGCTGGTTGGTGGATTACAGAACATTGGTTCCGGCGTGCTGGCGTGGTTCTCTGCCATGCTGCCGCAGACCGGGCAAGCCAGTCTGGGCCTGCTGATGACCCTTATGGGGCTGTTGATTTTTGTTTGCTGGCTTCCGCTGGCGTCACGCGTGTCGCATCAGGGACAGGCGGTTTAAGCGTATGATGGCCCGGCTTCTCGCCGGGCTTTTCACACTCAGGGGCAATCATGGTATTCAACAACGGCTCCAGCGCCGGTCTCCATGCCCCTTCCTCACCATCATAGAACTGCGTATCCGCATTGATAGCATAGGGAATTTTCGCTTTCTTCAGCTCGCAAGCCATAAAGCGGGCAAACGCCATTTGCGAGGCAGAAGGCGCGTTCCTGATGGTTTCTCCCGGCGACCAGCCTCCTACCCAACTAACATGACCGGTTTTCTGCTGCCAGTGAATGGCAGTATTGATACGGGCGCGAATGGCGGCCTTTTCTGCCGCTGTCCCTGAGGTCCACGGGTATTTACCGTTATTTTTCAGCGGCCCCCACGGGAAAATATGCCATTGGGCCAGCACGGTATTCTGACTTTGCGGCGGCAATTTTAGGTTGGGCAAATCTTCCGGAGCGGCATGCAGTTTCGGCGCGATAAATATCATTCGCTGTGGATCGATAGCATGGATGGTACGGATGGTTTTGCCATACACCCTATTGAGCGACGCCTGATTATGGTTGAGCTTATCGGCAGGTTCATAAATCAGGTCGAAACCCAGCAACGGCGAACTTTGACCAAAGTAATGCGCCACTGCCACCCACCAGTTAACCACCTCTTTTTCGTTACTGGCACTGGGGTCTTTTTTATACTCGTCAGCCTGATAGGCGATTATCGGGATCACGCCATACTGCTCGCAGGCTTCCACCAGCTTGCGCAGATGAATGAGCCGCGCCTCCGTAGGCTCACCCGCCACGCGAATGCGCACGTGGGTCAACCCTTTCGCCTTATAATCCCTCACCACCAGCGGATCGAATTCACGGATGCCCCGATCGGTACGCGCCCAATCTACATCCATCCCAACCCCAAGCTGCTGCACATACTGCGCCGCCGTCAACGCAGGTTGCGCGGCACACACGGTGGCGCTGGCCAACAGTAAAAGGGAAACAATCGGCTTTAACACGGTCGTCCTTACGCAAATCATCAGGAGTGATATCACGTATTTAGCACGCTTTTTCACTTTCCGTGTAGAGCGAAAGCGTAAAAAATATTCGCGACCCGCTTATTTAACCTGCTCCTGCAGCCAGCCAATAAACGCCTCGATTTTCGGCCACTGCCTGCCGGGCAGCGTGGTGATGTAGTAATGCTGATGACATTTCAGCGCCATATCGCCAAAAGGCGCAATCAACTCTCCGCTGTCGAGGCGTTTTTGCACCAGCCGTTTTCGGCCCATCGCCACGCCGATATGGTTCATTGCCGCAATTACTGCTAAATCCGAACGATCAAAACCAATCCCCGACGATGTCGGCAAATTCGCCGCAAAATGCTGCGCCCAACTGTGCCACTCATCGGTCCCGGAATCGTTACTCCACGCCTGTCTGTCGTGCAGCAACGTACAGTGCGGCAAATTCACCAGCGAACCGGTAAGGTCATGGCGGCGGGCGTAGTCCGGGCTGCACACCGGCAGGATCTCTTCATCCATCAGGAAGTGATGCGTGAGTTGCGCGGAGGGTGCATCGTCAAAATAGATGGCGAGATCGATACCCGCACGCTGTAGATTGACGTTGTCGTTCCCGGTCAACATGGTTAGCGAAATTGACGGGTAGCGACGGGTAAAGTCGCCGAGCGCCGGAACCAGCCAGCACTGGGCGATAGAAGGCCGTGAGTAGACGGTGAGCGTCCCCGAGAGCTCCTGATTCTTAATATCAAGAATCTCCTGGTTAAGCGTGTCCAGCGACGACTTCAGCGCCCAAAATACCCGCTTACCCTCATGAGTGAGTTCCACTTTGCGATGAGAACGAACAAATAATTGGATACCAAGCTCATCTTCAAGCTGATTTATGCGATGGCTGACGGCACTGGGGCTCAATGACAGCTCGTCTGCCGCCAGCGCAAAAGACTGATGCCGGGCCGCCACTTCAAAAGTATACAGCTTTGATAGCTGCCAGCCGTTGAGCAGCCGGTTTCTGACTTCGCGTAGGGGATCCATTCTCACCTCTTTTTCTTCTGATTCATGCGCTGGAGTGTAAAAAAGTTCGCTGCAAAAATCAGCTCAAAGGTGAATCAAAGTGAACCATATCGCATAAACAAAGCGCAATTAGACATAAATCACTCATTTGATGCAATCTGGCTCATGTGAAGGGGGATTTATATCGTTTGTCAGACCATGCCTTATTTTTGTCCAATAACCCTATATTAATCACAGGGCAAGGTGAGTTATGCACTCTCAAATCTGGGTTGTGAGCACGCTGCTGATAAGCATCGTGTTAATCGTTTTGACCATCGTGAAGTTCAAATTCCACCCGTTTCTGGCGCTACTGTTAGCCAGCTTCTTCGTGGGTACGATGATGGGCATGGGGCCGTTGGATATGGTCAATGCCATTGAGAGTGGCATCGGCGGTACGCTGGGCTTCCTCGCCGCGGTTATCGGCCTTGGGACCATTCTGGGCAAAATGATGGAAGTGTCCGGCGCAGCCGAACGCATTGGCCTGACGCTGCAGCGCTGCCGCTGGCTATCCGCCGACGTCATTATGGTTCTGGTTGGGCTGATTTGCGGGATCACGCTGTTTGTTGAAGTCGGCGTGGTGCTGTTGATTCCACTGGCCTTTTCAATTGCCAAGAAAACCAATACTTCATTACTGAAGCTGGCGATTCCGCTGTGTACGGCGCTGATGGCGGTGCACTGCGTGGTACCACCGCACCCGGCTGCCCTGTTCGTGGCGAACAAGCTGGGCGCAGACATTGGCACCGTGATTGTCTACGGCTTACTGGTCGGCTTGATGGCCTCGCTGATCGGTGGTCCTCTGTACCTGAAATTCCTGGGTAACCGTCTGCCGTTTAAACCGGTTCCGGCTGAGTTTTCTGACCTTAAAGTGCGTGACGAAAGTACGCTACCGTCGCTGGGTGCTACGCTGTTTACCGTTCTGCTGCCGATTGGCCTGATGCTGGTAAAAACCGTCGCTGAGCTGAACATGGCGAAAGGCAGCACGGTATATACGCTGCTGGAGTTTATTGGTAACCCGATCACCGCGATGTTTATTGCCGTTTTCGTTGCCTATTACATTCTCGGCCTGCGTCAGCACATCGGTATGGGTACGTTGCTGACCCACACTGAAAACGGGTTTGGCTCCATCGCTAACATTCTGTTGATTATCGGCGCAGGCGGCGCGTTCAACGCTATCCTCAAGAGCAGTGGGCTGGCGGATACTCTTGCGCTGATCCTCTCGAACATGCATATGCACCCGATTCTGCTGGCGTGGCTGGTGGCGTTAATCCTGCATGCCGCGGTGGGTTCCGCCACGGTGGCAATGATGGGCGCCACGGCAATCGTTGCACCGATGCTGCCGCTCTATCCCAACGTCAGCCCGGAGATCATCGCCATTGCTATCGGTTCCGGCGCTATTGGCTGCACGATCGTTACCGATTCCCTCTTCTGGCTGGTGAAGCAATACTGCGGTGCCACCCTGAATGAAACGTTTAAATACTATACGACCGCGACATTTATCGCGTCCGTGATTGCACTGGCTTGCACATTCCTGCTTTCCTTTATTATCTAAGCGCAAAGAGACTGACTATGGAAAACATTCAAACACTTATGGCCCAGTATCCTTTAGTGGAAGATCTGGTTGCTCTCAAGGAGACAACCTGGTTTAACCCTGGCACCACCTCTCTTGCGGAAGGTTTACCGTATGTTGGCCTGACTGAACACGATGTTCAGGATGCTCACGCCCGTCTGACGCGCTTTGCGCCGTACCTGGCAAAGGCATTCCCGGAAACCGCGGCCACCGGCGGCATTATTGAATCTGAGCTGGCCGCGATTCCGGCCATGCAAAAGCGGCTGGAGAAAGAGTACGGGCAGCGCATCAATGGCGAAATTCTGCTGAAGAAAGACAGTCACCTGCCAATTTCTGGCTCGATTAAAGCCCGTGGTGGCATTTATGAAGTACTGACCCACGCGGAAAAACTGGCGCTGGAAGCTGGTCTGCTGACCACACAAGACGATTACAGCGTTCTGCTTTCGCCTGAGTTCAAACAGTTCTTTAGCCAGTACAGCATCGCGGTAGGCTCCACCGGTAACCTCGGCATGTCGATCGGTATAATGAGCGCCCGTATCGGCTTTAAGGTGACGGTGCATATGTCGGCCGACGCCCGCGCATGGAAAAAAGCCAAACTGCGCAGTCATGGCGTGACGGTCGTGGAGTATGAAGAAGATTACGGCGTGGCGGTTGAACAGGGCCGTAAGGCGGCGGAGTCCGATCCAAACTGCTTCTTTATCGATGATGAAAATTCCCGCACTCTGTTTTTAGGCTATGCGGTGGCCGGACAGCGCTTAAAGGCGCAGTTTGCCCAGCAGGGGCGCGTGGTGGATGCAGACCATCCACTGTTTGTTTACCTGCCATGCGGCGTCGGCGGTGGCCCTGGCGGCGTGGCGTTTGGCCTGAAGCTGGCGTTTGGCGATAACGTGCACTGCTTCTTCGCAGAACCAACCCATTCACCGTGCATGCTGCTGGGGATTTATACCGGACTGCACGATACGATTTCCGTGCAGGATATTGGCATCGACAACCTGACGGCGGCTGATGGGCTGGCTGTCGGCCGTGCGTCTGGCTTTGTTGGCCGGGCAATGGAACGTCTGCTCGACGGTCTGTACACCCTGGACGATCAGACTATGTACGACATGCTGGGCTGGCTGGCGCAGGAAGAAGGTATTCGCCTCGAACCGTCAGCGCTGGCAGGGATGGCCGGTCCGCAACACGTTTGCGCCTCTGCTGACTATCAGCACATGCACGGCTTCAACACGAACCAGCTCAATAACGCCACCCACCTGGTGTGGGCGACCGGCGGTGGAATGGTCCCGGAAGATGAAATGGCGCAGTATCTGGCCAAAGGACGTTAAATACCGCTGAGCTTAACGCAGCATCGCCATCAGCTCCATCGGTGAGCGATGCTGCTTAAGCAGGTCACGCATCACGCGCATATGTGGTGCGGTGTGGCTGAAGAAAGCCTGATAGCCTGCACACAGCACGCCCTTTCCATTTTCCTCGCAGTACGCAGGACAATCACCGTGGTAATATTGAAACAATGAGCATGTCTGGCAACGCGTATTCATTGATGACATGGTCTGTCGTTCAATCTGTGCCGTCAGACCACACCACTGGCGAAGCGTTTTATCGAAAAGCTGGATAGATATCTGATTAATATCTTCACGTACCCAGATATCAAATATCGTAATTAAAAATCGGCCCCATGCCTCAGACGTAACCGATTCGTCTGTCAGATGACCTGAACCATCGTGCTTAACCAGCGGAATAAACTGTACCAGGCGAACATTTCCTTGTTGCAAACCACGGTACACTTCAACCGGTTGTAAACACTTCTGATGGTCAATCACCACGTTTAAAACATCATCACTAACATCCATGTTCTCACATCCTGTCATGCAAAATTCCCGATAAATACGATAAGTTGGCGAACATGCGTTACAGCAAACAGCATTGCGAGGGATAACACCGCGAGGGAGATCATAAATTTGTCACGCACCGCGCGAGATTCAGAAAAATCGCTATGACTCACATCCATCAGATTACGGCTGCGGGTGTAGCGCCAGAGGATAATCGCCACTATCGCCAGCACAACTACCGATATCCAGAACAACGCTCCCGCCTGGTGCCAGTTGTGCTTAATCGCCAGCGCCATTAACGCGCCATAACCCAACAACGTGCGAAACCAGGCCAGTGAAGTCCGCTCCGGTTGTAACCCCGGGTCAGCGATGCGTCGCGATTTGCGGCTATCCGGCATACAGCACCAGCGTCATGACAATCGCCGCCACAATAGTCAGCATGACGCTGATAATCAGCAGGCTGTGGGTGTAGGGCAAGTCCTCTTTCAGTCGCATCGCCTTTTCGTTACGTAGCCAGCGCAGGTAGCCGTAGATCGCCAGACCGCCGGCAAACAGACACAGCAACAAGGCAAGCGCCTCACGGATGACCGGCGTGGCAAAATCCGGGGCCAGTTGATCAAGGCCAACCCCCGCCGCCAGAAATCCGAGCGCGGTGCGGATCCACGCCAAAAAAGTACGCTCATTTGCCAGCGAGAAGCGATAATCCGGTGCTTCTCCAAGGCGAGAAATCTTCATGACAGCTCCTTAAATATTGTTGTCTGGTCGTTATACCGGAACAGTTAAGGAGTATGAACCTGATTCTCAAACGAGAGGGCGAGTCGGGTGATGAGACAATGGGAAAGAGAGAGGGTGTTTGTAATGCCGGATGGAGAGTTGCGTTTTATCCGGCCTACAGGAGATGCAGGCCGGATAAGTCAGTTTTAACCTAATCCCCAGAAGAGCACCGCCAACAGTTGCGGGGTGATAATCCTCAGGAACATGACCAGTGGATAAACGGTAGCGTAGGAGAGCGCTGCTGCCCCGCTGGTGGCATGCAGGTTATTAGCAAACGCCAGAGCCGGGGGATCGGTCATTGAGCCAGCCAACATGCCGCACAGCGTCAGATAGTTCATTTTGGCAAAGATTCGCGCCAGCAAGCCCACGGTAATGAGCGGAATCGCGGTAATGAAAATACCGTAGCCCACCCAGCTCAGACCATCTCCCTGTGTTAGGGTATCGACAAAATCACCGCCTGACTTCAGTCCCACCACTGCAAGAAACAGCACGATACCCAACTCTCGCAACGCCAGGTTAGCGCTGGGAGGCATAAACCAGTACAGCTTACCGATGCTACCAATACGCCCCAGGATCAGGGCCATAATCAGCGGCCCGCCGGCCAACCCCAGTTTCAACGCCACCGGGAACCCCGGGATGAACAGCGGGATTGAACCCAGTAGAACACCCAGCCCGATACCGATAAATACCGGCAGCATCTGCACCTGCTGCAGTTTTTGCTGCGCGTTACCCACAACATTGGCAACGGCATCAATGGACGCGGGACGCCCCACCAGATTGAGGATATCCCCGAATTGCAGGCTGGCGTCACTGCTGGCTACCAGCTCAACACCCGCACGGTTCAGGCGGGAAATCACCACGTCGTAACGCTCTTTGAAATGCAGGTCGCGGATTCGTTTACCCAGTACCTGTTCGTTGGTCACCACCACGCGTTCGACGCGTAAATCGGTACCTCGCGTAGACAGCGATGTGTCTACCTCCTGCCCAATCACCACCTGCGCGTTATGCAGGTCAGCAGGCTGTCCGACCAGGTGTAGCAGGTCGCCCATCTGGATAACAGTCCCTGGCGACGGCACCATCAATGTCTCGTCACGTTTCAGACGCGAGCAGATGATTTTGTCGCTGTTCAGAATCGGGACATCCTGAATCGCCATATTGTTGATGTTTGGGTTTTCCACGCGGATGTTCATCGTCTGAATCAGTGCGTGCCCGTTGGTCAGCGTGGATTCATGCTGATGGGCTTCAGCATCGACGTTAACGCGGAAAATAAGGCGCATCAGCCACATGGTCAGTAAAATTCCGCAGATGCCGAAAGGATAAGCCATGGCATAGCTCATCCCCATCTGGTCAACCACATCGCCAGGCGTACCTAAATCGCGCAGAATTTGCTGCCCCGCACCTAACGCCGGGGTATTGGTGACCGCTCCAGAGAATATTCCCAGCACCACAGGGAGAGGAATGGCAAAAATCTTATGCAGGATCGCGGTGACCAGGCCACCCATGATGACAATCAGCACAGCAAACAGATTCAGCCGCAGGCCCGAAACGCGCAGAGAAGCAAAAAAGCCCGGCCCCACCTGAATACCAATGGTGTAGACGAAAAGAATCAGGCCAAATTCCTGAATAAAATGCAGCATGTCGCCGCTCAGGGTCATCCCTGCCTGATCGACAAAATGCCCGACGATAATACCGCCGAACAGCACGCCTCCAATGCCAAAACCCACACCACGTATTTTTATGTTGCCGATCCATAACCCGACAACTGCCACTAATGCCAGAACGCTGACCGTCAATGCTATATCACTCATTATTCTGTTCCCTGTGAATAACATCATTAAGTAAATGGATTCTCGCAGAGTACAGTCGCAATGTATGGGTGGTAAAGCACAAAAAAGCCCCGTCATTTCTGGCGGGGCAAAGGCATGGAGCTATTTAACTATCTAATGCAGGACGTTCGCTGATGGCGATACGTTGTGGAGCAATGGTTTCAGGTTCATTCCGGGTCAAATCAATATGCAGCAAGCCGTTAGTGAAGCTTGCGCCGGAGACCTCCATATTTTCAGCCAGCGTAAAGCTCAGGCTGAACGGCTGAGTGACCAGCCCCTGATGCAACCATTTGGTCTCTTTTTCCGGCTGCTGCGGCGTACCTTTCACGGTCAGGCGCGTGCCTTCCAGTTGAATATCCAGATCTTCCTGGCGGAAACCGGCTAACGCAAGGGTAATGCGGTAGTGGTTATCATCGCTCTTTTCGATGTTATAAGGCGGGAAGCTCTGGCTTTCACCGGTGTTTTGCAAGGCATTGGCCAGTTTGTCAAAACCGATCCATTGACGCAGCAGTGGGGATAAATCGTAGTTACGCATAATAATCTCCTTCTAAGAAGCGAGTAGGTACCTTTCGGCTCCCTGACGGCAAGCCGATGACTTAGCAAGGCCGCCTGAAGCGGCCTACAGAATTAGTTGATTTCGATGCGGCGCGGTTTGTTCGCTTCAGGAATCACGCGCTCAAGATCGATATACAGCAGACCATTTACCAGGTTTGCGCCGCGAACATGAATGTTCTCCGCTAACTGGAACTTGCGTTCAAAGTTGCGCTCGGCAATACCCTGATACAGGTAAGTACGTTCTTTTTGATCGTCCGCATGGGCGCCTTTTACCACCAGCAGATTGTCCTGGGCAGTAATTTCCAGTTCGCTTTCAGCAAAACCGGCAACAGCAATTGCAATGCGGTAATGGTTTTCGTCTACCAGCTCAACGTTGTACGGAGGGTAGCCGCCATTGCTCTGGCCCTGATTGTTTTCCAGCAGGTTAAACAGACGGTCAAAACCAATAGCAGAACGGTACAGCGGGGATAAATCAAAGTTACGCATAATCAATAGCTCCTGAAATCAGCGAGAATAATTGACCTTCCATCATGGACAGGTCAGGTAGCCAGGACACCCATCAGGCATGCCCTTCATTTGTCTACACTCTAAAAATGGGTCTTAATACAAACTTTTCAAGCGTATTCATCTGACTTTTTTTGCAGTTTGTTGTCTATTGCATACACTGGGGGGAGCAGTTGTTCTCGTTAAATCGCGATGGCCGCCACAGTGCGACGAAATGGTGATGTTATTTTCGCAACGGATCGCTTTAACTCACCATGCAAACACGATAAATACAGATGAATAAATGATGATTAAAAAAATGTTGGTAACACTGACGATGTGTAGTGGGATGGCGTTTGTAAGCGGTTGTTCCAGCATCATGTCGCATACAGGTGGTAAAGAAGGGACGTATCCTGGCACGCGAGCCAGTGCCACAATGATTAGCGAAAGTGATACAAACTGGGGAACCAAGTCGCTGGCGATTCTGGATATGCCTTTTACCGCGGTGCTCGATACGGTATTGCTACCTTGGGATCTCTTTCGCAAAGATAACTCGGTGAGATCCCGCGTAGAAAAGAGCGAGGAGAGAACCCAGGCCACGAACGCCGTTATTCCCCCGGCAGAAATGTCTGCTCCATAAATTAACGCCCGGTTTCAGTCACCCACAGCTGGCGGAAACCCTCGACGTCTTCCATCCACGCAACCTGTCGACCATCAGGGGAGAAGACGATCGCATCGGCCGACGGCGGGTTATCATGACGTTCCGTTAAAAAATCAATCTCGCCCGTTTGAACATCACAACAGGCAATTCTGTTCTCCAGTACAAATCCCAGCCATTTCCCCGATGGGTGCCAGTTAAAGGCTGACTGAATATTCGTAGCGCACTGGGTAAGCTGACGCGGCGCTCCACCCTGTGGGGAAATCAGCCAAAGCTGTACAATACCGTTGTCATCACGCATTAAAAACGCAATCTCTGATGCCTTTGGATTACTGCGTACCCAGTGGCGAGGCTGATTCACCAGCCCCGGGAAGGCGCGCTCATGGGTAAACGTCAGACGGCGTTGGCGAATACCGGATGGTGGCGCAGGCATGGTCATGTCAGTCCCCTCCAGAGGCGCGTCCCCCGGCTGTTTCCAGCCGCTTTCATCCTGTGGCAAATCAACAATAAACAGCTCCGGTACTTTCTCGCCAGTGGCTGATAGCGTATCACCGATAAACGCCAGCCTGTTTTCTCCAACCCAGCCCTCTTCATAGGCGCGGTTAATCTCATCGCTACCCGGTTTTGGCGTTGGTGTCGTCTGGCTCACCAGCACGCACCAATGGCTGCCACTGTATTCACGCGGATGCTGCGCGGAGACCTTCACCGGGCCATACGGTGCGGCCACACCGACGTTGCGTAAATCGAGCGCCGGAGAGCGCTCATGCAAAACATGGTCGTTATAGGTGAAACTGACAAACTCACCGTTCGGGCTAAAGACATGCACATGACTCCCGCCGCGCAGCGCACCTGGCGTATAGGGCGCGGTAATATCCATTGCATCCAGATTCTCCACCCCAGCCTGCGTAACAATCACCCCACGACGATGATGGAAGTCGTAATGCCATGTTTCATCAGGATTTTCAGGCCCGTGAATGAATACATATTTTTCCAACTTTGGATGAACGGTCACCACGCCAACGTGCGATCCCTGAGTAGCCCGGTAAATCACTTCCAGCTCGCCAGTATGGATATTGACGCGCTCAATTGTTTCACCGGTAAAAGAGGCGCCGGAAGGGCGCACATCAAAGACCAGCCACTGGCTGTCCGATGTCCAGGTGTTGATATTGGTAAGCTGATGATTACGCGGCGTAAAGGTGATTTGCTTCATGAGATGCCCTGATACAAGACGATTAAAACAATCATACTTCACAAGCACTTCACTTTCAGGCTTTAGCGTATCGCCATCTTCATTTTTGCGGACAGAAAGATGGAACATTTTGACGTAGCGATTATCGGTTTAGGTCCGGCAGGCGCAGCGCTGGCGCGACAGTTGAGCGGAAAAATGCGCGTGATTGCGTTGGATAAAAAACGCCAGTGCGGCAACGAAGGTTTCACTAAACCCTGCGGCGGCCTGCTGGCCCCGGACGCCCAGCGTTCGTTTATCCGCGACGGGATTACCTTACCCGTTGATGTCATCGCCAACCCGCAGATTTTTAGCGTTAAAACGGTTGATGTTGCCGCTTCTTTGACGCGTAACTACCAGCGCAGCTACATTAATATCAACCGCCATGCTTTTGATTTATGGCTTAAATCTCTCATCCCTGATGATGTGCAGGTGTATCACGACAGCCTGTGCCGGAAAATCTGGCGCGAGGGCGATAAATGGCATGTTATCTTCCGCGCCGACGGTTGGGAGCAGCAGATAACTGCACGTTATCTGGTGGGGGCAGACGGTGCGAACTCACTGGTGCGCCGTCATCTCTATCCACAGCACCAAATCCGTAAATATGTCGCTATTCAACAATGGTTTGCGGAAAAGCATCCCGTACCGTTCTATTCCTGTATTTTTGATAACGATGCAACTGACTGTTATTCCTGGAGTATCAGCAAAGATGGCTATTTTATCTTTGGTGGCGCCTACCCCATGAAGGACGGACAGGCACGCTTTGACGCGCTGAAAGAGAAGCTGGAAGCGTTCCATTTCCAGTTCGGCAAACCGGTGAAAAGTGAAAAATGTACGGTGCTATTCCCCTCACGCTGGAAAGACTTCGTCTGCGGCGAGGACAACGCATTTTTGATTGGTGAAGCGGCCGGTTTTATCAGCGCCAGCTCGCTGGAAGGGATTAGCTATGCGCTGGACAGCGCGGAGATCCTCAAATCGGTACTGCTGCGGGATACGCCAGATATGAATCACGCTTACCGTAAAGCCACCCACAAGTTACGTCTCAAACTGTATGGCAAAATCCTGAAAAGCCGGGCCCTGACGTCGGCATTTTCCCGTAAATGGATTATGCGCAGCGGCGTTGCGCATATTCCCTTGGCAAAATCTGAAAGTCACCCGCCAGCGAAAGCAAAGCGTGAGAAATCGCGTAGTATGGCTATGACATTATGGCGCGTTTTTTTAAGGGACTGAGTTCACCTCACTGTCACGGCCTTGTGCCACCGTAGCCAGCGCGGGAAAGTTGGCGACGGTGTACCAGGAACCTGGCGTAGGCAGCCGCTCCATTGTATGGCCAGGCCAAAGTTCGAGTTGTGCCAACGCATCAAGGGAATATTGTCGCCAGTGATGTGGCAACATCAGTCTCAATGGCGAGGCTTGTTCACCCGGTACCGGCGTCGGTAAACGCGAGTCACTCACATCATAGTTTCTGTGCAGAACCAAATATTTCTCTGGTACCCGACGCTGGCTGTTCCACCATTTACCATCCAGCATATCAAACTGAAAGCGGGTGATTTTTTCCGGTTTAGCCCCCAATTGCTTCAACGCCTGGCGCAGCGCGTTGTTCATCGCCGCATCGTACATTTCCGTTGTTGCCAGTTGCCCATTGAGGATCAGCGATACCGCAATTCTGGCACCCAACAAATTTGAGTAGAGATCTTCCGGGGAAAATGCAGAAACCTCCTCCGAAAATCCAGGGACGGACTCAAAACCATACCATTGCGCAATTTCATGCCAGGCAGCGAGCTGAAACGCCAGATGCGCGGCCATCCATGCCGCCAGCGCGTAACGATCAGCAGGCTCTGTGGGAGGTGTGAAAGCGTTAAATACGACATGCCGTTGCGCAAGCTCATCATCCAGACGCAGCGTAAATGATTGACCAAGCCGTGGAAGAAGATGGCTAAAGAGCCAGGCCGTCATGTCTGCGGTATCACGGACATGTGCAGTATCAATGAAGCCACCGCGAGCGGTATACACTATGCCGTTATTCTCATGCCCGATCCCTGCCAGATTCGCTAGCCCTAACAGTAGGCTATCGTTATAGCGGTGCTCGCCGATGCTATCGATCGTGACAACATTATCAAGTTCATAAAATGGCACCGGCATATGCAGTACCTGTGCGTGCAGGTCGTAGCCAAACGCGCAGCACGGACGTAATCCCTGAGGTGCAGGGAGGGGCGAAACTACCGGCCAGGCAGTACCCTGGGCCTTATCCTCTGTAGAAACGAGCTGCAAAGTTACAGGTATTGCCGCACGGGCTATCGCCGTTGCCAGCCATAAGAGCGCTATTAACACCACCTTATTGATCAAAATGCCTCTCCAACCTGAAAATAAAAACCGCTGCTCCCTTTGCCAATCCCATAATCAAGACGCACATTCACCCGGGGCTTAAATTCAAAGCGGTAGCCCACACCGGCGGACGGTAACCAGCGTCCATCGTCCAGCGCATGAAAAGAGGGTCCCATCGTGCCCGCACCGAGCCAACCAACCACACCATGCCGCCAGTCAAGTTTCCGCCGATACTCCAGTTGCCCGCTGACGGCGTTTTTATCCCGGTAGCGCCCTTCGTAATAACCGCGCATACGCTGATTGCTGCCAAGCAGCGGCATCATGCTCCACGGCACATCGCCCTGGGTAAACGCGCCGTCCATCTCCCAGGCAAGCACATTGTTCTCGTCCAGCGAGTGATAGCGGCTGTAGTGCAGTTGATATTCATCAAATCGCGTATCGCTTCCCACCTCTGGTGTGAATCGGGTATAGCGCACATCGGCATACTGTCCTTTACGCGGGTTGGGAACGAAATCACGATCGTCCCAGCTGAGTTCGACACTACTTCCGGAGCTGAGAACCGACGCCCCCTGCCCGGTATGCTCAATGTTGGGCGGATCGTTATCGTCCATTTGGGTAGCGTGCTGGGCGTTCAGCGACCAGCCAAGCCCCAGATAAACATTGGGTGCCAACTGGCGATACAACGTTGGACGCAACTCCAGAACCTGAGCGGTGTATTGCTGTTTTTGGTTATCTTTATCCCCAGCGCTAAAACCTTGCCCCCAGTAGTAGGTTGGAGTATCCGTTAATGCGCCATTGAGAAAAAATCGCCACCGATCGTCGGCAAAAAATGCGTAATTTTGCATCGTGATACCGAATGCGCCAGTTGAGCTAAAATAGCCGCTGAGCGTCAGCGTCGAGTTTTGGCTTACCGTATCATTCGGGTCAGGGCGATACATCCCCACCACCGCTGTACCGATCCCTAACCCCAGCTCCGGGGTATAAAACGGTCCCGGCATTACTCCCCAGTCAATGCCTTTGCTGGCGTCAAAGCTATCACTGGCACCCAACTTATTTAGCCAACCGTCAACTTCGCCTCGGCTTGGCAACGCTGCCCGCACTGTACAGGAGAGCATGTTGAACAGCAGGAAGAGGGTAAGACGGCTCAAAAGCGATACTCTCCCGCCATGAAGAAACTGTTACGTTCAGCAAAGCCGATTTCGGTCGTGACGTTGAAGTTCCGGGTAATTTCATACTGTGCGCCCACCAGCACGTTCCAGGGGGATTGCAGATGCTGTTTAACGTCAAAGCGACCATTACCGTCTTTGTTGGCAATATCAACGAGTCTTTGCAGCGTTTCAGACGGCATGGTGAGGTCGTTAAGGCTACCGCTAAATTCTTGCTGCACGTCCTGGTACATACTGCCAACCCATAGATTCAACTTTCCGGATGGCAGGTGCAGCGCATCCACACTGGGGGTGGTAAAGCGATATCCGATGCGCGGAGAAAGAGTTAAGGCGTCAATACTCCCATCCAGAATATCGAACCGCGTCTGGGTGTAGTTGGCATCAAAAGCAGTAAACCAGTTGCCTACACCGCCGACCAACGTCGTCCCTACGCCGTAGGTGGTGCCTTTAAAATCGAGCTGAAACGCCAGATTCTGCAAACTGCTTGGTGTGCGGTCTTTAAGGGGGCCTTTTATCCCGACGCCTATTTGCGAAACGGAGTGGCCATCGGTATAGCCAATCAAGCCATAGACATTCATAAACGGCAGCAGCCAGGCATCCAGCTTCAGCGTTTCGGTTTTACTGCGTTCACGCGTATTGCCGACGCTAATTTTAAACGCGTTATCCAGTGAGCGGCCACCGAGGGAAAGACCGTTGAAGTTAATACTATCCACATTAATATTTTGTCGGATATTCATGTAGTTAATATTCACGCCAAACGGTGCCGGTAGTTCATATCCGCGCTTACGCGCTTCATCGCCTAAAAAGGGCAAAATGGTGTGGTTTTCGACAGGTTTAACCGTCGTTTTTTCCGGTACTGGCGCAGACAGACCGTCATCCTGATAGCCAAAGAGAGGTGTAATAGTTGAGCTGGAATCCGTCGCGGCACTGGCATGAAAAACCAGACAGGAAGACGTTATCAACACCACGCGGATGCTTGTGTTTGTCATAAGAAAGTTTAGTAGCAGGCAGGAATTGCCCAGATATAAAAGAAGAAGGGAGAGTATAGAAGTTACGTACTATGTGGAGGTATTAATGTGCGGTTTCACATCTGATAATATAAATATATGTTTTATAACATGTTAATGTTATTGCCCAGCCGAGGCCAGGCATAACACGCATCAGGAAAGGACGTATTTCTCTATCGCCCAGGCGACGCCATCTTCAAGGTTAGATTTCGTCACGAAGTTGGCGATTTCTTTGACTGATGGAATAGCATTGTCCATAGCAACGCCCACCCCTGCGTATTCAATCATCGCGATGTCGTTTTCCTGATCGCCAATCGCCATCACCTCTTCGGCTTTAATGCCTAACGCATCGGCCAGCGATTTTACGCCCGTCCCTTTATTGACGCGTTTATCGAGGATTTCGAGGAAATACGGCGCACTTTTCAGCACGGTGTACTTCTCTTTTACTTCCGCAGGTAGACGAGAGATAGCTTTATCGAGGATCTCCGGCTCGTCAATCATCATCACTTTCAGGAACTGGGTTGCAGGATCCATTTTCTCGGCTTCGCAGAACACCAACGGAATCGTCGCAACAAACGATTCGTGTACCGTGTAGTAGCTGATATCACGGTTCGCGGTATACAGCGTATTGCGATCGAGGGCGTGGAAATGCGAGCCAACTTCCCGGGAGAGCTGCTCCAGGTAACGATAATCATCATAGCTCAGCGCGGTTTGCGCCACGGTACTGCCATCCCCTGCTTTCTGCACCAGCGCACCGTTGTAGGTAATGCAGTAGTCACCGGGTTGTTCCATATGTAGTTCTTTCAGATAGCTGTGAACGCCGGCATACGGGCGTCCCGTGGTCAGCACCACATTCACGCCACGCGCGCGTGCCGCGGCAATCGCCGTTTTGACCGCTGGTGAAATGGTGTGATCGGGCAGCAGAAGTGTGCCATCCATGTCGATAGCAATAAGTTTGATAGCCATGAGTTCCCCGGATTAAATGAGTCCGTCCTCATGCTAACGCGATTCCGCTCAAAAAACAGCTACGAAAAGGGGGATAGAAAGGGGAATCGAGATTCCCCTTTTTGTAGATTGGTTGTCGTTTGTAGGTCTGATAAGCAACGCGCCATCAGGCACAATACAACGTCTTGCCGGATGGCGGCGTAAACCGCCTTATCCGGCCTACAGATTGGCTTAAATATCGATGTTCGCCGCTTTCAGGGCGTTTTCTTCGATAAACGCGCGACGCGGTTCAACGGCATCGCCCATCAGCGTGGTGAACAGCTGGTCGGCAGCAATCGCATCCTTCACGGTAACGCGCAGCATACGACGGCTTTCCGGATCCATGGTGGTTTCCCACAGCTGTTCCGGGTTCATCTCGCCAAGACCTTTATAACGCTGGATAGCGAGGCCACGACGAGACTCTTTCTGCAGCCATTCCAGTGCCTGCTCAAAGCTGGCAACCGGCTGGCGACGCTCGCCACGTTCGATAAACGCATCGTCTTCGATCAGCCCACGCAGCTTCTCGCCAAGCGTACAAATACGATGGTACTCGCCACCGGTCACAAATTCATGTTCCAATGGATAGTCAGTATCGACACCGTGGGTACGCACCCGGATCACCGGTTCGAACAGGTTCAGTTCAGCGTCTTTACGCACGAAGCTATTCCAGGTGCTGCCGTGCATTTCGTTTTCATTAAGCACGTTAACCAACTGGGAAACCCAGGCCGTAACTTTCGCTTCATCAGCCAGATCGGCTTCTGGCAGCGTCGGTTGATAAACCAGCTCTTTCAGCAGCGCTTTCGGGAAACGGCGTTCCATACGGCCAATCATTTTCTGCGTCGCGTTGTATTCAGAAACCAGTTTCTCTAACGACTCACCGGAAAGGGCTGGTGCGCTAGCGTTGGTGTGCAGCGTTGCGCCATCCAGAGCGATAGAGATCTGATACTGATCCATCGCTTCGTCATCTTTAATGTACTGTTCCTGCTTGCCTTTTTTCACTTTGTACAGCGGTGGCTGTGCAATGTAAACGTGGCCGCGTTCAACGATTTCCGGCATCTGACGATAGAAGAAGGTCAACAGTAGCGTACGAATGTGCGAGCCGTCGACGTCGGCATCGGTCATGATGATGATGCTGTGATAACGCAGTTTGTCCGGGTTGTACTCGTCACGACCGATGCCACAGCCGAGCGCGGTGATCAGCGTCGCGACTTCCTGAGAGGAGAGCATCTTGTCAAAGCGCGCTTTCTCGACGTTGAGGATTTTACCCTTCAGCGGCAGAATCGCCTGGTTTTTACGGTTACGGCCCTGCTTCGCAGAACCGCCCGCGGAGTCCCCTTCCACAAGGTACAGTTCGGACAGCGCCGGGTCACGTTCCTGACAATCCGCCAGCTTGCCCGGCAGACCGGCTAAGTCGAGCGCGCCTTTACGACGGGTCATTTCACGCGCACGACGTGCAGCTTCACGAGCACGTGCAGCATCAATAATTTTGCCAACAACGATTTTCGCGTCAGACGGGTTTTCCAGCAGATATTCGCTCAGCAGTTCGTTCATCTGCTGTTCTACCGCCGATTTCACCTCAGAGGAGACCAGCTTGTCTTTGGTCTGTGAGGAGAACTTCGGATCCGGTACTTTCACGGAAACAACGGCAATCAGACCTTCACGGGCATCGTCACCAGTAGCGCTGACTTTCGCTTTTTTGCTGTAGCCTTCTTTGTCCATGTAGGCGTTCAGGGTACGGGTCATCGCCGCACGGAAGCCTGCAAGGTGAGTACCGCCGTCACGCTGTGGAATGTTGTTGGTGAAGCAGTAGATGTTTTCCTGGAAACCATCGTTCCACTGCAGCGCAACTTCAACGCCGATACCGTCTTTTTCGGTGGAGAAGTAGAAGATATTCGGGTGGATCGGCGTTTTGTTTTTGTTGAGATATTCAACAAACGCCTTGATGCCACCTTCGTAGTGGAAATGGTCTTCTTTGCCGTCGCGCTTGTCGCGCAGACGAATAGAGACGCCGGAGTTCAGGAATGACAGCTCACGCAGACGTTTCGCCAGAATGTCGTATTCAAATTCAACAACATTGGTAAAGGTTTCGTGGCTTGGCCAGAAACGGACCTGAGTCCCGGTCAATTCTGTTTCGCCGGTTACTGCCAGCGGCGCCTGCGGCACACCGTGCACGTAAGTTTGCTGATGCACTTTGCCTTCACGACGAATCACCAGTTCCAGCTTCTGTGACAGGGCGTTAACGACGGAAACCCCCACGCCGTGCAGACCGCCGGAAACTTTATAGGAGTTATCATCGAATTTACCGCCTGCGTGCAAAACGGTCATGATAACTTCCGCTGCCGAAACGCCCTCTTCCGGGTGAATACCGGTTGGGATACCACGGCCATCATCGGTAACGGACACGGAGTTGTCAGCGTGAATCGTTACCACGATATCTTTACAGTGACCCGCGAGCGCTTCGTCGATAGCGTTATCTACCACCTCGAATACCATGTGGTGCAGACCGGTGCCGTCATCCGTGTCGCCGATATACATACCCGGGCGCTTACGCACCGCATCCAGTCCTTTCAGGACTTTGATACTGGAGGAGTCATAAGAATTCGACATCAACGTTTCTCGCTCATTTTATCTTGGGTTAATCCGTTATTTTACCCTTTTCCACGGTAAACATCTTCGAATTTTCATCGGACATGTCTATAACGTGTTCAGCGCTGATTGCGCTGACAAAGACCTGAGATTGCGTGGCTTTTAAGCGGCTGGCCAGCAGTCCGCGACGCGCGTCATCCAGTTCAGAGGCAAAATCATCTATCAGGTACAGGCAGCGCCGCCCGCTTTCACGGGTCAGGAACTCCCCTTGCGCCAGACGTAAGGCGCACATCAGCAGCTTTAGCTGCCCACGCGACAACGTATCTTCCACCGGCGCACCGTCGGCGCGAATGCGGAAATCCGCCTTATGCGGGCCGTGCGCAGTGTAGGTCAACATGCGATCGCGTTCAAAACTGCGTTCCAGCACTTCGGCATAATCAGTCTCTTTCTCCCAGCCGCGCTGGAATGAGAAGGAGAGCGAAAACTCGGGAAGAAACTGCTGGCAGGTATCCGCCATATCCTGCGCGATACCGGCGCTGTACTCCGCGCGCCAGGTGCTGATTTGTTCCGCCAGTGGGATCAGTTCTTTATCCCACGGGCGCAGTTGCTCATAACGACTCACCTGGCGCAGTGCCGCATTACGCTGCTTGAGCAGTCGCTTCAGGTTGCTCCAGGCGGTGAAAAATCCGGCTTCATTGTGAAAGCATCCCCAGTCAAGAAATGCTCTTCTGTATTTGGGGCCGCCGTTGAGTAAAGTAAACCCCTCTGGCGTGATCAGTTGCATCGGCATCAGGTGCGCCAGTTCTGCAACCTTGTGCCCGTCAGTGCCGTCAATGCGCACTTTGCTGTCGCCCAGTTTGTCTTTCGTCAGGCCAATCGACGTCTCACGTTCTTCACCCTGCAAACGCCCGTGTAAAACAAACGACTCCTGCTCGTGGCGAATCACGCGGCCAATCTGCAAACTGCGAAACGCCCGGCCATGGCCGAGCGTATAGATGGCTTCCAGGACGCTGGTTTTGCCGCTGCCGTTCGCGCCAACCAGGAAGTTAAAGCCAGGGGATAAAGCGAGATCCGCGCTTTCGATATTGCGAAAATCGCGGATCAACAGGCGGGTGAGCGACATTACAGTCTCATTGGCATAACAACATAGGCAGCCGACTGTGATGCGGCATCTTCAATCTGTACGCTCGATACGGAATCAGTCAGCAGAATACGCACGTTCTCGCACTTCAGCGCGTTCAGAACGTCCAGCACGTAGCTCACGTTAAAGCCGATTTCCAGTTCTGTACCAGGATAGGAGACATCCAGAATTTCTTCTGCTTCTTCCTGCTCCGGGTTGTTGGCGGTGATTTTGAGCTGGTTTTCGCTGACATACAGACGCACGCCGCGGAATTTCTCGTTCGACAGGATCGCCGCACGCGCAAACGCCTGTTTGAGGATATCGCAACCGGCTTCCAGATGTTTGTCCGGATTCTTCGGCAATACGCGGCGATAATCCGGGAAACGGCCATCAACCAGCTTAGAGGTGAAGATGAAGTCACCAACGTGCGCACGAATGTTGTTGCTGCCAATCTGCACGCGCAGCGGGTTATCGCCGCCGTCGAGCATACGCATCAGTTCAATCACACCTTTACGCGGTACGATCACCGAATGGCTTGGCAACGGCTGACCAACAGGCATTGAACAAACCGCCAGGCGGTGACCGTCGGTCGCCACGGTACGCAGCTCTTCCCCTTCGGTTTCAAACAGCATGCCGTTTAAGTAGTAACGTACGTCCTGATGCGCCATCGAAAACTGCGTGGCTTCAATCAGGCGCTTCATCGTCGCCTGCGGCAGGGTGAATTCGACTTCGCTCTGCCAGTCGTCCAGATTCGGGAAGTCGGCGGCAGGCAGCGTAGACAGCGAGAAACGGCTGCGGCCAGAACGCACCAGCATACGGTCGCCTTCCAGTTGAACGGCAATTTCCGCGCCTTCCGGCAATCCACGGCAAATATCGAAGAATTTACGCGCCGGAACGGTGGTCGCGCCAGGTTCATGAGGCTGGATCAGCGCCACGCGCGCCACCATCTCCATTTCGAGATCGGTACCGGTCAGCGAAAGCGTGCCGTCAGCAACCTGCAGCAGCAGGTTTCCGAGAATAGGCAGTGTAGGACGTCCACCCAGCGGGCCGCTGACCTGCTGAAGCGGTTTTAATAAATGTTCACGTTCAACGGTAAATTTCATAGCGTCACGAAGATAATGTTCTGATTAAATTGGAGAAATCTTCTTTAATATCATGGCTTTCTTCACGCAACTGCTCAATCTTGCGGCAGGCATGAAGCACGGTAGTATGGTCACGCCCACCAAACGCGTCGCCAATTTCCGGCAGACTGTGGTTAGTGAGCTCTTTTGCCAGCGCCATCGCCATCTGGCGCGGACGAGCTACCGAGCGAGATCGACGCTTAGAAAGCAGATCCGCAATTTTGATTTTGTAATACTCCGCCACCGTCTTCTGGATATTGTCGATGGTGACCAGCTTTTCCTGCAAAGCCAGCAGATCGCGCAGCGCTTCACGCACGAAATCGATAGTAATCGCCCGGCCGGTAAAATTGGCGTTGGCGATCACGCGGTTCAGTGCGCCTTCCAGCTCACGTACGTTAGAGCGTAGACGCTTGGCAATAAAGAACGCTACTTCACCCGGCAGACGAATGTCGTTTTCGTCGGCTTTTTTCATCAGGATCGCAACACGCGTTTCCAGTTCAGGCGGTTCGATCGCGACAGTCAGTCCCCAGCCAAAGCGGGATTTCAGACGATCTTCAACGCCGTTGATCTCCTTCGGATAGCGATCCGAGGTCAGGATGATCTGCTGATTGCCTTCCAGCAGGGCGTTAAAGGTGTGGAAAAACTCTTCCTGCGATCGCTCTTTATTCGCGAAGAATTGGATATCGTCAATCAGCAGCGCGTCAACGGAACGGTAGTAGCGTTTAAACTCTTCGATCGCGTTGTTTTGCAGGGCTTTGACCATGTCCTGCACAAAACGCTCGGAGTGCATATACACCACTTTGGCGTTTGGCTTACGCGCCATAATGCCGTTACCGACAGCGTGCAACAGGTGGGTTTTACCCAGACCCGTACCGCCATAAAGGAATAACGGATTGTAGGCGCCGCCAGGATTGTCCGCCACCTGACGTGCCGCCGCGCGCGCCAGTTGGTTAGATTTACCTTCAACGAAGTTATCAAACGTGTGTTTGACGTTGACGTTAGAACGATAGGTAGGTTCTGCCGGAGCCGGGACGTTATCCCAGCCTGGACGCGCCGCCGGAGCAGCACGTTGTGGTTGCACTTGCTGAGCCACGTGGGCGGGCGCAACAACATTGTTGACCGGCGTTTTCAGCGTTTGCGTGACGGGTTTAGTGCCGACTTCAAAGCGCAGCTGTGGGGCATCCGCGCCACAGAAATTATTGAGTAATCCATTAATATTATTAAGGTATTTATCCCTTACCCAATCGAGCACGAAACGGTTTGGCGCATACAAAGCCAGCGTGTTATCGCTCAGTTCCGCCTGCAACGGGCGTATCCACATACTGAACTCTGTGGCTGGTAACTCATCCTGCAATCGGGCAAGACACTGCTGCCAAAGCGAAAGTGACACGGCGGACTCCACTCGAACAAAAGTCGATAAATGACAAAGGCTGAAACATTCATGATTGTTGACGCACATCGACAAGACCCTATGCAAAGGGTGACGTGCGAATTGCTATCTGCAATTTTTACCCGATCAGGATCCATTGAAACGATCAGGACCGCGGATCATAGCGTAAACTGAGAAAGAGATCTTCTGTTTCTCACAGATTCTTCCCGATTTATCCACAGGATGATCCAGAATCGGCTAAGTGTAAACGATCCTGGAGAAGTGCTGCAGGTTTTAGCGCGCATATTGAAAAAATTAATGAGTAAAGATGCTTTACTGCTTAAACGATCTAATAAAGATCCCGTGCGATCCTTGCGCTTTATCCACCAGCCCGTATAATTCTTACCCCCAGCGAGTAACGGTCGCCTTACGGCGTCAACGCTGCCTGTTTTTTACGCGAAACCATGCGGAAAAAAGCGGGAAATAAGGAAAGAGAATTGACTCCGGAGTGTACAATTATTACAATCCGGCCTCTTTAATCACCCACACTGTGGCGTAAGTCGTTCGAAATTCGTTCGGGTATACGCAAAAGTCAGTGAATTTATTCAAGTTTAGGTAGAAATCGCCATGAAACGCACTTTTCAACCGTCTGTACTGAAGCGCAACCGTTCTCACGGCTTCCGTGCTCGTATGGCTAATAAAAATGGTCGTCAGGTTCTGGCACGTCGTCGTGCTAAAGGCCGTTCTCGTCTGACCGTTTCTAAGTAATAAAAGCTAGCCCCTGAGTGGTTAAGCTCGCATTTCCCAGGGAGTTACGTTTGTTAACTCCCACTCATTTCACATTCGTCTTCCAGCAGCCACAACGGGCTGGCACGCCGCAAATCACCATCCTCGGCCGCCTGAATTCGCTGGGGCATCCCCGTATCGGTCTTACAGTCGCCAAGAAAAATGTTAAGCGTGCGCATGAACGCAATCGGATTAAACGTCTGACGCGTGAAAGCTTCCGTTTACGTCAGCACGAGCTTCCAGCAATGGATTTCGTGGTGGTGGCGAAAAAAGGGGTTGCTGACCTCGATAACCGTGCTCTCTCGGAAGCGTTGGAAAAATTATGGCGTCGCCATTGTCGCCTGGCTCGCGGGTCCTGATAGCCCTCATTCGGGTCTATCAACGCCTGATCAGTCCGCTGCTTGGGCCGCATTGCCGTTTCACTCCAACCTGTTCGAGCTACGGAATTGAGGCATTGCGCAGGTTTGGAGTGATAAAAGGCAGTTGGTTGACGGTGAAACGCGTATTAAAATGCCACCCTTTACACCCTGGTGGTGACGATCCCGTCCCGCCCGGACCATTTGATACCAGAGAACACTAACGATGGATTCGCAACGCAATCTTTTAGTCATCGCTTTGCTGTTCGTGTCTTTCATGATCTGGCAAGCCTGGGAGCAGGATAAAAACCCGCAACCTCAGGCCCAACAGACCACGCAGACAACGACCACCGCAGCGGGTAGCGCCGCAGACCAGGGCGTACCGGCCAGTGGCCAGGGGAAACTGATTACGGTTAAAACTGACGTGCTTGATCTGACCATCAACACCCGTGGTGGTGATGTGGAACAGGCTTCACTGCCAGCTTACCCGAAAGAACTCGGTTCTACCGAACCGTTCCAGTTACTGGAAACTACGCCACAGTTCATCTACCAGGCACAGAGTGGCCTGACAGGTCGTGACGGCCCGGATAACCCGGCTAACGGCCCACGTCCGCTGTACAACGTCGATAAAGACGCGTTTGTACTGGCTGACGGTCAGAACGAACTGCAGATCCCGATGACCTATACTGACGCAGCGGGTAACACATTCACTAAAACGTTTGTTCTTAAGCGTGGTGAATATGCTGTCAACGTTAACTACAGCGTGCAGAACGCCGGCGAAAAACCGCTGGAAATCTCCACCTTTGGTCAGTTGAAGCAATCCATCAATCTGCCATCTCATCGCGACACCGGTAGCAGCAACTTTGCGCTGCACACCTTCCGTGGCGCGGCGTACTCCACGCCGGATGAGAAGTATGAGAAATACAAATTCGACACCATTGCTGAAAACGAAAACCTGAACGTCAATGCTAAAGATGGCTGGGTCGCAATGCTGCAACAGTATTTCGCAACGGCATGGGTTCCGCGTAACGACGGCACCAACAACTTCTATACCGCTAACCTGGGTAACGGCATTGCCGCTATCGGCTATAAATCACAGCCGGTACTGGTTCAGCCTGGCCAGACTGGCGCGATGACCAGCACCCTGTGGGTCGGCCCGGAAATTCAGGATAAAATGGCGGCCGTTGCACCGCACCTGGATCTGACCGTGGATTACGGCTGGTTGTGGTTCATTTCTCAGCCGCTGTTTAAACTGCTGAAGTGGATCCATAGCTTCCTGGGTAACTGGGGCTTCTCCATCATCGTTATCACCTTTATCGTTCGTGGCATCATGTACCCGCTGACCAAAGCGCAGTACACCTCCATGGCGAAGATGCGTATGCTGCAGCCGAAGATTCAGGCTATGCGTGAGCGTCTGGGCGATGACAAACAGCGTCAGAGCCAGGAAATGATGGCCCTGTACAAAGCTGAGAAGGTTAACCCGCTGGGCGGCTGCTTCCCGCTGATCATCCAGATGCCAATCTTCCTGGCGTTGTACTACATGCTGATGGGCTCCATTGAACTGCGTCATGCGCCATTCGCTCTGTGGATCCATGACCTGTCTGCACAGGACCCGTACTACATCCTGCCGATTCTGATGGGCGTGACGATGTTCTTCATTCAGAAGATGTCTCCGACCACTGTAACCGACCCGATGCAGCAGAAGATCATGACCTTTATGCCGGTCATCTTCACCGTGTTCTTCCTGTGGTTCCCGTCAGGTCTGGTGCTGTACTATATCGTCAGCAACCTGGTAACCATTATTCAGCAGCAGCTGATTTACCGTGGTCTGGAGAAACGTGGCCTGCATAGCCGCGAGAAGAAAAACTCCTGATTCGGTGTAGGCCGGATTAGGCGAAGCCGCCATCCGGCAAACGGAACATAAAGTAAAGGGCGGTCATTAGACCGCCTTTTTTATTGCATTAAGAAGAGACAAACCATGAGCCATAACGACACCATCGTCGCTCAGGCCACCCCACCGGGACGTGGTGGCGTGGGTATCCTGCGTATCTCCGGCCTGAAGGCGCGTGAGGTCGCAGAAACCGTACTGGGGAAACTGCCCAAACCGCGTTATGCCGATTATCTGCCGTTCAAAGACGCGGATGGCAGCGCGCTGGATCAGGGGATTGCCTTGTGGTTCCCCGGCCCAAACTCCTTTACCGGCGAAGACGTTTTAGAGCTTCAGGGCCACGGCGGTCCAGTGATTCTTGACCTGCTGCTCAAACGTATTCTGACCATTCCCGGGCTGCGCATTGCCAGACCGGGTGAATTCTCCGAGCGAGCGTTTCTCAATGATAAGCTCGATTTAGCCCAGGCCGAGGCGATTGCCGACCTGATCGATGCCAGCTCAGAGCAAGCCGCTCGCTCGGCGCTGAACTCGTTGCAGGGCGCATTTTCCGCACGGGTAAATCATCTTGTGGAAGCGCTCACTCACCTGCGCATCTATGTTGAAGCAGCGATCGACTTCCCGGATGAAGAAATCGACTTCCTGTCTGACGGCAAGATTGAAGCGCAACTCAACAGCGTTATCAGCGATCTTGATGCCGTGCGTGCGGAAGCGCGTCAGGGCAGCCTGCTGCGCGAAGGGATGAAGGTGGTGATTGCCGGTCGGCCAAACGCCGGGAAATCAAGCCTGCTGAACGCGCTGGCTGGCCGTGAGGCGGCCATTGTCACCGATATCGCCGGGACTACTCGCGACGTGCTGCGTGAGCATATTCACATCGACGGCATGCCGCTACACATCATCGACACCGCCGGTTTGCGCGATGCCAGCGACGAAGTTGAACGCATCGGTATCGAACGTGCCTGGCAGGAAATTGAACAGGCCGACCGTGTACTGTTTATGGTTGATGGCACCACCACCGACGCCGTGGACCCGGCAGATATCTGGCCAGACTTTATTGCCCGTCTGCCAGCCAAACTGCCGATCACCGTGGTGCGTAACAAAGCGGATATTACCGGTGAGACGCTGGGCCTTAGCGAAGTAAATAGCCACTCACTGGTTCGCCTCTCCGCGCGTACCGGTGAAGGCGTTGACGTACTGCGTAATCATCTCAAACAGAGCATGGGCTTTGAAACCAATATGGAAGGCGGCTTCCTGGCGCGTCGTCGTCACCTGCAGGCGCTGGCAGAAGCTGCAGAGCATCTCGAGCAGGGTAAAGCCCAACTGCTCGGAGCATGGGCCGGAGAATTGCTGGCTGAGGAGCTACGCCTGGCGCAGCAGAACCTCAGTGAGATCACCGGAGAATTTACTTCCGACGATCTGCTGGGACGGATTTTCTCCAGCTTCTGTATTGGTAAGTAGCGTTGTGTTGCCCGGTAGCTCGATGCTAACCGGGCCTACAGGCCCCGTAGGCCGGATAAGGCGTTTACGCCGCCATCCGGCAACAACTATTTCCCATGAGGAAATCACTGTTGTCCAAATGGCAACTCGTGCAGTTGACTCTCTGACCGTATGCTTAGCGCCACATTTCTTATGAGGTCGCTATGACACGCTTTCTAATCTGCAGTTTCGCCCTGGTTCTTCTTTATCCAGCCGGTATTGATATGTATCTGGTGGGGCTGCCCCGTATTGCTGCCGATTTACAGGCCAGCGAGGCGCAACTGCATATCGCGTTTTCGGTATATCTGGCAGGAATGGCGACGGCGATGCTGTTCGCCGGTAAAATTGCCGACCAGTCAGGTCGCAAACCGGTCGCCATAGTCGGCGCACTCATCTTTATTTTCGCCTCTGCGCTATGTTCTTTCGCCGAAAGCGGTACGCCATTCCTCATAGGTCGTTTTATTCAGGGCGTAGGTGCGGGCTGTTGTTACGTGGTGGCTTTCGCCATCCTGCGCGACACACTCGACGATCGCCGCCGGGCGAAGGTGCTGTCGTTGTTGAACGGTATTACCTGTATCGTGCCGGTTCTGGCTCCGGTGATGGGGCATCTGATCATGCTCAAATACCCGTGGCAGAGCCTGTTCTACACGATGATGGGAATGGGTGTGGCTGTTTGCCTGCTGTCGGTGTTTGTCCTGCGAGAATCGCGCCCAGCAACGCTTATGGCGACGACGGAAAAGAGCCACACAACCGAATCACTGGTAAACCGCTTTTTCTTAAGCCGTCTGGCCATTACCACCCTCAGCGTGTCGGTGATCCTGACCTTCGTGAATACGTCTCCGGTGCTGCTGATGGAAGTGATGGGCTTCGACCGTGGTGAGTACGCCACCACGATGGCCATGACCGCAGGCATCAGTATGGCGGTCTCTTTCTCTACGCCATTTGCTCTGAGCGTATTTAAGCCTCGCGTTCTGATGCTGACCTCACAGGTGCTGTTTCTGTGTGCCGGCGTGGTGTTAACCCTTGCCACTTCACACGCAGTAACGCTTTTCGGGCTGACGTTAATCTGCGCCGGATTCTCAGTCGGCTTCGGTGTTGCGATGAGCCAGGCGCTTGGGCCGTTCTCGCTGCGCGCGGGCGTCGCCAGCTCGGCATTAGGTATTGCCCAGGTTTGCGGTTCCTCGCTGTGGATTTGGCTGGCGGCGGTTCTTGGCCTTGATGCGCTGAATATGCTGATCGGGATTCTGATTGGCTGTAGCATAGTGAGTATCATGCTGATTATCACTGTTGCACCTAACCGGTCCGCGCCAACTCATGAAGAAATCCCTCAGCAGTCTCGATCTTAATTTATTGCTCTGCCTGCAGCTGTTGATGCAGGAACGCAGTGTCACTAAAACCGCCAAACGGATGAACGTCACACCGTCGGCGGTCAGTAAGTCGCTGTCGAAGCTGCGGACCTGGTTTGATGATCCCTTGTTTGTGAACACCCCGCTGGGGCTATCGCCGACGCCGCTGATGGTCAGCATGGAGCAGAGCCTTGCTGAATGGATGCAGATGGGCAATCAGTTGCTCGATAAGCCGCACCATGAGTCTCCACGCGGGCTGAAGTTTGATCTGGCGGCCGAAACGCCGTTAGTGATGATCATGTTCAATGCGCTCTCCCAGCAGATTTATCAGCGCTATCCCCAGGCGACAATCAAAATACGCAACTGGGACTATGACTCGCTGGATGCCATTATTCGCGGTGAAGTGGATATTGGCTTTACCGGGCGCGAAAGTCATCCGCGTTCGCGCGAACTGCTGAGTTTGTTGCCATTGTCGATCGACCATGAAGTGCTGTTTTCCGATCTGCCCTGCGTCTGGCTACGTGAAGATCATCCCGCACTGCAGGAAGAGTGGAATCTGGACACCTTTCTGCGCTATCCGCACATCAGCATTAGCTGGGAGCAAAGCGATACATGGGCGCTGGATGAAGTCCTGCAAGAAATGGGACGCGCACGCAATATCGCGTTATGTCTGCCCGGTTTTGAGCAATCGCTGTTTATGGCCGCGCAGCCGGATCACGCGCTGATAGCCACCGCACCGGTCTATTGCCAGCGTTATAACCAACTCCACCAGCTCCCACTCGTGGCGCGACCTATGCCATTTGATACGGCGCAACTGGAAAAAATGCGCGTACCGTTCACTCTTCTTTGGCATAAACGCAACAGCCACAATCCTAAGATCGTCTGGCTAAAAGACACGATCAAGGCGCTTTATCGCGATATCTCCTGACGATCCTTCATTTTGGTGTTGCTAAATCGACCATTCTGGCAACAGAAATGTAAATATCGCGTAATGTCTCCCATTTTCGCTTAGTTTTTGGGCAGCAAAGCCTGCCCGGAAGCCGTGTAAATGTTACTCTGGTAATAATCACGGACCATTAATCACGGAGCGACAAATGGCGACACATTTTGCCAGAGGGATTCTTACGGAGGGACACCTGGTTTCAGCTCGCCTCCCTTCTCCATGTCATATCGAAGCAAGAG
This sequence comes from Citrobacter sp. Cpo074, assembly GCF_030332745.1. NCBI lineage: Bacteria > Pseudomonadati > Pseudomonadota > Gammaproteobacteria > Enterobacterales > Enterobacteriaceae > Citrobacter > Citrobacter sp. Cpo074. The sequence goes on along the minus strand of NZ_JAOWHG010000034.1, from coordinate 404,996 downwards.
ATCTACCCGCTCATCGCCGGACACGTTTCCTGGCTTCCCGAAGTCTTCTCGCTGAACTGATGTTTATGCTTTACGGCACCAGCACGCTGCCCGAAATTGTTACTCAGGCCAAAGGTAAGCCCGTTTTTCGCGATAAGAACCTGCCGGGTTTTTCGATTTCCTATGCCGGGAATATCGTCGGTGTTGTGCTAACAACTGAAGGAACGTGCGGCCTGGATATGGAACTTCAGCGGGCCACCCGCGGGTTTCACAATCCAAATTCAGCGGAAACGTGGCGCTTCTCCAGTAACGAAAACCTGTGGATCAATAACCAAAACGACCCCAACGAAGCACGCGCGCAGCTCATTACATTGCGCCAGAGCGTACTCAAACTCACTGGCGATGTGTGCAATGACGATCCGCGCGAGCTCCAGCTTTTACCCGGCGCAGGGCGCCTGAAATGTGCCCATGTGGCGCAGGTTGAAGCCATTTGCGATGCGGAAGATGTACTGGTGTGGTCAGTTGCGGTTACGCCAACCATTGAAAAACTCAAAGTTTGGGAGTTTGATGGTAAACAGGACTGGAAAATTTTGCCTGATATCCAGACTCGCGCCAATGAGCCAACGGGTCGTCTGATCCGGTTCTCTCAATTATGTGCAGCGAAGAGCCATACGCTTTGATTTAACCTTCATGATGAAACAGGAGCCACCATGTCTGAAACATTGAATGTTGTTACGTTACTGGGAAGTCTGCGCAAAGGTTCGTTTAATGGAATGGTTGCCCGTACGCTGCCCAAGATTGCTCCAGCGGGAATGGAAGTGAACGCGCTGCCGTCGATTGGTGATATCCCTCTGTACGATGCCGACCTCCAACAGGAAGAGGGTTTTCCGGCCAGCGTAGAAGCACTGGCTGAGCAAATCAGAAAGGCTGACGGTGTCGTCATCGTCACACCTGAATATAACTATTCTGTTCCGGGCGGACTGAAGAACGCCATCGACTGGCTGTCCCGCCTGCCCGATCAGCCATTATCGGGTAAGCCGGTGCTGATCCAGACCAGTTCTATGGGCGCTATTGGCGGCGCGCGCTGCCAGTATCATCTGCGTCAGATCCTGGTATTCCTCGACGCCATGGTAATGAACAAGCCGGAATTTATGGGCGGCGTCATTCAGAACAAAGTAGACCCGCAGACAGGTGAAGTGATCGACCAAAGCACGCTGGACCATCTGACAGGTCAATTGACCGCATTTGGCGACTACATTCAGCGCGTGAAAGCGTAAAAGAAAAAGCCCGGCGATATGCCGGGCTTGTTGATATATGGGCAAATAAACAACGATTAGTGCGCGTCGATAAACACAATCTTCAGCACAAACAGCAGCGCGACAATGATGACGCACGGGCTGAGATCGCGGAAACGTCCGGTACCAATCTTCATCACGCAGTAAGAAATAAAGCCCAGCGCAATACCTTCGGTAATTGAGAAGCTAAAGGGCATCATCACGGCAGTAATAAACGCCGGAACCGCTTCTGTCAGGTCATCCCACTTCACGCGCGACAGGCTTGATGTCATCAGGACGCCAACGTAAATCAGCGCACCTGCTGCTGCATAACCCGGTACCATCCCCGCCAGCGGCGACAGGAAGATAACCAACAGGAACAGCAGACCAACGACCACGGCGGTCAGACCGGTACGTCCACCGACCGAAACCCCGGAAGAAGATTCGATATACGCAGTAACGGAAGAAGTCCCGATAAACGCCCCGGTAACCGACGACACGCTATCCACATACAGCGCTTGCTTCATGCGCGGGAACTTGCCCTTCGCATCCGCCAGACCGGCTTTATCCGTAACGCCAATCAGCGTACCGGAGGAGTCGAACAGGTTAACCAGCATGAACGAGAAAATCACACCCGCCAGGCCAATGTTAAACGAACCGGCCAGGTCGACATGTCCGATTACGGACATCACGCTCGGTGGCGCAGAAACGATACCGTTGTAATGAACATCGCCCAGCATCCAGCCCAGCAGCGTGGTTACAATGATAGAAATCAGCACCGCCGCGTGAATGTTACGTGACGCCAGAATCGCGATGATAAAGAAGCCCAGGATACCGAGCAGTACGCTGTGGGACGTCAGGTTACCGATAGACACCAGTGTGTCTTTGTTGGCGACGATAACACCGGCGTTTTTCAGTCCCATCATGCCGATGAACAGACCAATACCACTGGTGATCCCCACACGTAGGCTAACCGGGATATTGGCAATCATCCAGTAACGAACGCGGAAAATCGTCAGCAGCAGCAGACCAACAGCGCCCCAGAAGATAGCGCCCATACCAATCTGCCATGACAGCCCCATCGCGCCAACGACCACGAAAGCGAAGAATGCGTTCAGGCCCATAGCAGGCGCAAGTGCGACCGGCAGGTTGGCAAACAGGCCCATCAGGATGCTACCAAATGCAGCAATAAGGCAGGTGGTAACAAAGACAGCGCTGGTATCCATGCCAGCCACGCCAAGAATTTGCGGGTTAACAAAAACGATATACACCATCGTCAGGAAGGTCGTTAAACCGGCGATCACTTCGGTCCGTGCCGTCGTGCCATGTTCGCGCAGTTTGAACACGCGTTCCAGCATCCCCTGGCCAGAAGCCTGGGTTGTGTGTTGTTGACTCATTATCAATTTCCGAACAAGGAGGGAAAATTCGTCGCTATCCTATACCAAAATGCGACAATAGGGTTGGGTTATGAGCAACTTTTTTCATTGATTTTGCTTATACGGCAACGATTGCGTCGCCCAATAATGCATTACGAAAACGTTAAACTTGTTAAAACGGAAATGACATGTCCCAGATAGAAGCCGTATTTTTTGACTGTGACGGTACCCTTGTCGACAGTGAAGTGATTTGTTCTCGCGCGTATGTCAGCATGTTCCAGGCGTTTGGCATTACGCTCGATCTTGAAGAAATTTTCAAACGCTTCAAGGGGGTAAAGCTGTACGAGATCATCGACATTATCAACGAAGAGCACGGTGTCGAACTGGCAAAAGCCGATTTAGAACCGGTTTACCGCGCTGAGGTCGCACGTCTGTTCGATACGGAACTGGAGGTGATTGCCGGTGCCAATGCGCTACTGGACAGCATGGCCGTACCAATGTGTGTGGTCTCTAACGGTCCAGTCAGCAAAATGCAGCATTCGCTGGGTAAGCTGGGCATGTTGCACCATTTCCCTGATTTACTGTTCAGCGGCTACGATATTCAGCGTTGGAAGCCCGATCCGGCCCTGATGTTCCATGCGGCGAAAGCGATGGACGTTAACGTTGAGAACTGCATTCTGGTTGATGATTCCAGCGCAGGTGCGCAGGCGGGGATTGCCGCCGGGATGGAAGTGTTCTACTTCTGCGCCGATCCGCATAACAAACCGATCGATCATCCAAAAGTGACGACGTTTACCGATCTGGCACAGTTGCCGGAATTGTGGAAAGCGCGGGGTTGGAATATCGTCGAATAAACAGTAGGCCCGATAAGCAAAGCGCCATCAGGCGAATAGCGCAGAATGCCGGATGCGGCGTAACACCTTATCCGGCCTACAATAGCGACGCCGGGGGATCCCGGCGAACGCAACAAACTGCTTATTCCTTCGGATCTTTGCCCGCCAGCAGCTTATCCAGCTCATCCCCGCCCACGTGACGGAAGTCTTGTCCCTTCACGAAGTAGAAGATGTATTCGCAGATATTCTGGCAGCGGTCACCGATACGTTCGATGGAACGTGCGCAGAACAGCGCGGTCAGCACGCTTGGAATGGTACGTGGGTCTTCCATCATATAAGTCATCAGCTGACGCACGATGCCTTCATATTCCTGGTCAACTTTCTTATCTTCGCGATAAATACGCACTGCTTCGTCCAGATCCATACGCGCAAACGCATCCAGCACGTCATGCAGCATTTGTACGGTGTGGCGGCCCAGTGATTCCAGGCTTACCAGCAGCGGCTGGTGCTGTTGCGAGAACTTCTCCAGCGCGGTACGGCAAATTTTGTCCGCCACGTCGCCAATACGTTCCAGCTCAGCGATGGTTTTGATAATCGCCATCACCAGACGCAGGTCGCTCGCTGTCGGTTGACGCTTGGCGATGATACGCACGCAGGCTTCGTCGATCGCCACTTCCATCATGTTGACGTTCTTATCGCCTTCAATGACGCGTTTTGCCAGCTCGCTGTCCTGGTTGTGCATCGCCGTGATTGCATCAGAAAGCTGCTGCTCGACCATGCCGCCCATGGTCATCACCTGGGTACGGATGCTTTCCAGCTCTGCATTGAACTGGCCGGAAATATGTTTATTAAGGTTAAGGTTATCCACAACAAGCTCCTGAATCAGCCGTAACGACCGGTGATGTAATCTTCAGTTTGTTTCTTCGCGGGCTTGGTGAACAGATCGTCCGTGTTGCTGAACTCAATCAACTCGCCCAGGTACATAAATGCCGTGTGATCGGAACAACGCGCAGCCTGCTGCATGTTGTGGGTAACGATAACGACGGTGTAATCCTCTTTCAGCTCAGTGATCAGCTCTTCGATACGCCCGGTAGAAATAGGGTCGAGCGCTGAACATGGCTCATCAAGCAGAAGCACTTCCGGGCGAATGGCGATACCACGCGCAATACACAGACGCTGCTGCTGACCACCCGAGAGAGAGTACCCGCTCTGGTGTAATTTATCTTTGGTTTCGTTCCACAATGCGGCCTTGGTCAATGCCCACTGCACACGCTCGTCCATATCCGCACGCGAGAGTTTCTCAAACAGACGTACGCCAAAAGCAATGTTGTCGTAGATGGACATCGGGAACGGCGTCGGCTTCTGGAATACCATGCCCACTTTGGCACGCAGCAGAGCGATATCCTGGGTATTGGTGAGAATATTGTCGCCATCCAGCAGGATTTCACCTTCCGCACGCTGCTCCGGGTACAGTTCAAACATTTTGTTGAACGTACGCAGCAGCGTTGATTTACCACAGCCTGACGGCCCGATAAACGCCGTTACCTGGTTTTTAGCAATATCCAGGTTGATGTTCTTCAGGGCATGGAATTTGCCATAGTAGAAGTTCAAATCACGAACCTGAATCTTACCCGGGGCAGTATCAACCATACTCATTTCAATCTCTTCCTCATCCGGCGCCGCATCAGCCACGCCGTAAAAATTAACCGTGTTTCTTCTTCGCGAAAATGACGCGCGCCAGAATATTCAGCAGCAGTACGCACAAGGTAATAATCAGTACCCCGGCCCAGGCCAGTTGCTGCCACTCAGCAAACGGGCTCATAGCAAACTTAAAGATAGTGACCGGCAGGTTGGCGATAGGCTGCATCATGTCGGTGCTCCAGAACTGATTGGAGAGCGACGTAAACAGCAGCGGAGCCGTTTCACCTGCGATACGAGCAATCGCTAACAGAACGCCTGTAATGATCCCCGAGACAGACGCCTTCAGGGTGATTGCAGAAATCATCTTCCATTTCGGCGTACCCAGTGCATAGGCAGCTTCACGCAGGCTATCCGGCACCAGCTTGAGCATGTTCTCCGTGGTACGAATAACAATGGGCACCTGCAGCAGCGCCAGCGCGATAACGCCCGCCCAGCCAGAGAAGTGTTCCATTTTTGCTACCACAATGGTGTAAACGAACAGACCGACTACGATTGATGGCGCAGACAGCAGAATGTCATTGATAAAGCGGATAACCTCAGCCAGCCAGGACTTACGTCCGTACTCTGCCAGGTAGATACCCGCCATAATGCCAAGCGGTGTACCAAACACGGTCGCCCACAGAATTAACAGTCCGCTACCGGCCAGGGCGTTCGCCAGACCACCACCCGCCGTATTCGGCGGAGGCGTCATTTCGGTGAACAGCGCCAGCGACATACCGTCAATACCACGGGTGATCGTGGACATCAGGATCCAAATGAGCCAGAACAGACCGAACGCCATGGTCGCCATAGAGAGCGTCAGCGCGATGCGGTTCTTCAGACGGCGACGTGCCTGCATTTTACGGCGGGACTCCGCCAGCGCAGTGGTGTTTTGCATTTCAAGCGTAGCCATTAGCGTGCCCCCTCGTTCTTCGCAAGGCGCATGATCATGAACTTAGACGCCGCCAGTACGATGAAGGTGATCACAAACAGAATCAGACCCAGTTCCATCAACGCAGCAACGTGCAGGCCAGATTCCGCTTCGGCAAATTCATTCGCCAGCGCAGAGGTAATACTGTTGCCCGGCATGTACAGCGAGGCACTATCGAGCTGGTAGGTGTTACCAATGATAAAGGTGACCGCCATGGTTTCACCCAGCGCGCGGCCCAGACCCAGCATCACACCGCCGATCACACCATTTTTGGTGAACGGCAGGACGATACGCCAGATAACTTCCCAGGTGGTACAGCCGATGCCGTAGGCTGACTCTTTCATAAGCACCGGCGTTTGTTCGAACACATCACGCATAACCGCAGCAATGTACGGAATGATCATGATAGCGAGGATCACACCAGCCGCCAGAATACCGATACCAAACGCCGGGCCAGCGAACAGTGCGCCAACAAACGGAATGTTGGAAAGGATGTTTCCGACCGGCTCCTGGAAGTACGTCGCAAACAGCGGGGCAAAGATAAACAGGCCCCACATGCCGTATACGATACTCGGAATTGCTGCCAGCAGTTCAATAGCGATACCCAACGGGCGACGCAGCCAGCCAGGTGCAAGTTCCGTCAGGAATAACGCAATGCCGAAACTCACCGGAACGGCAATCAGCAATGCAATAAACGAGGTGACCAGCGTACCGTAAATAGGTACCAGCGCGCCGTAGATATCGTTCGGCGCATCCCAGTCTTTGGTCCACAAAAAGGAGAAACCAAATTTCTGTATGCTTGGCCAGGAGGAGATAACCAGAGAGACAATAATGCCACCCAACATCAATAGCACAATCAGCGCAGCCAGTTTTACCAGCGCGCTGAATATCATGTCACCCTTTTTACCCGGTGGGTTAAAAGCAGGCTTGGTTGCAGCCATAAATCACTCTTTAAGTTAAACGCGTTTACGAAATTGCCCTGCCGGATGGCGCTACGCTTATCCGGCCTACAAATTGGGCCTACAGTCGGAACTGTAGGGCGGATAAGCGTAGCGCCATCCGCCAACTCGTTAAAGATATTCTATTAGTACAGCGCTTTACCGCTGCTGTCTTTCACGTTGGTCTTCCATGCAGCACGAATCTGCTCAACCACGCTGTCCGGCAGGCTGGCGTAATCCAGGTCATTAGCCTGTTTGCCACCATTTTTATATGCCCAATCGAAGAATTTCAGCACTTCAACGCCCTGCTCAGGCTTCTTCTGCTCTTTATGGACCAGGATGAAGGTGGTGGAAGTGATTGGCCACGCATCGTCACCTTTCTGGTTCGTCAGATCCTGAGCGAAGGTTTTGCTCCAGTCAGCGCCTTTAGCGGCGTTGGCAAAGTTTTCTTCGGTCGGGCTTACCGGTTTACCATCAGCAGAGACCAGCTTGGTGTACGCCAGGTTGTTCTGCTTAGCATAAGCGTACTCAACGTAACCGATAGAACCCGGCAGACGCTGTACGAACGCGGCGATACCGTCGTTACCTTTACCGCCCAGACCGGTCGGCCAGTTAACGGTAGAGCCGGAACCAATTTTAGATTTCCACTCTTCGTTCACTTTCGCCAGGTAGCTAGTGAAGACGAAGGAAGTACCAGAACCATCAGCGCGACGCACAACGGCGATATTTTGCGAAGGCAGCTTCAGACCTGGGTTCAGTTTGGTGATGGCTTCGTCATCCCACTTCTTAATTTTACCGAGGTAGATGTCGCCCAGCGTTTTACCGTCAAGCACCAGCTCGCCGGATTTCAGTCCAGGGATATTCACCGCCAGCACCACACCGCCGATAACGGTCGGGAACTGGAACAGGCCTTCTTGTGCCAGTTTCTCGTCAGACAGCGGGGCATCAGAAGCGCCGAAATCAACGGTATTGGCCGTAATTTGTTTTACACCACCGGAGGAGCCGATACCCTGGTAGTTTACTTTGCTACCGGTCTCTTTCTGATAGGTATCTGCCCATTTGGCATACACTGGCGCAGGGAAGGTTGCACCTGCACCTGTCAGGCTCGCTGCTGCAAACGCAGAGAACGCGCTCATGGATAAGGTCGCGGCGACAACAGTTGCGACAGTGGTACGCATAACTTTCATAATGTCTCCTGCACGGTTTTCGTAAATCGTTGTTTGAGTTGCTACTGTGAGCAAAATAGGACAAACAGGTGACAGTTAAATGTACGAAATATGACAGTTTTATGACAATGAAAAACACGGGAAGTTATTTGTCTAAAAATACCTTTAAAACAAAACGTTAACCATTACCATGACAATAACATTTCGCTAAAATTTTCTTTTTATGACACTGCAAACAGTAGCTGAAGATGACGGTTTGTCACATAAAACAGGCGGGATAATTGATTAAAAACAGAACAAGTTTAAAAAAATGCCCCGCTCATAGCAGGGCATTTTCAGTTCAGTTAGGTACGGATTACTCTACGGTAACCGACTTCGCCAGGTTACGCGGCTGATCCACGTCGGTGCCTTTAATCAGCGCCACATGATACGCCAGCAGCTGCAGCGGAACGGTATAGAAGATCGGTGCAATCACCTCTTCCACATGCGGCATCTCAATGATGTGCATATTTTCGCTGCTGGTAAAGCCAGCATCCTGGTCAGCAAAGACGTACAGTTGACCACCACGGGCGCGAACTTCTTCAATGTTGGACTTCAGTTTTTCCAGCAGTTCGTTGTTCGGCGCAACCACGATAACCGGCATATCGGCATCAATCAGCGCCAGCGGACCGTGTTTCAGTTCGCCTGCGGCATATGCTTCAGCGTGAATATACGAGATCTCTTTCAGCTTCAGCGCGCCTTCCAGCGCAATCGGGTACTGATCGCCGCGGCCCAGGAACAGCGCATGGTGTTTATCAGAGAATCCTTCAGCCAGAGCGGCAATGCGTTTGTCCTGAGACAGCATCTGCTCAATACGGCTCGGCAGCGCCTGCAGACCGTGAACGATTTCCTGCTCAATAGCCACATCCAGGCCTTTCAGACGAGACAGTTTCGCCACCAGCATCAGCAGAACGGTCAGCTGAGTGGTAAATGCTTTCGTGGAGGCCACGCCGATTTCGGTACCGGCATTAGTCATCATCGCCAGATCGGATTCGCGCACCAGAGAAGAGCCCGGTACGTTACAAATAGCCAGCGAACCCAGATAGCCCAACTCTTTGGATAAGCGCAGACCCGCCAGGGTATCTGCCGTTTCACCAGACTGGGAAAGGGTGATCATCAGGCTGTTACGACGCACGGCGGATTTGCGATAGCGGAATTCGGAAGCAATTTCGACATCACAAGGAATGCCAGCCAGCGATTCAAACCAGTAGCGGGACACCATACCGGAGTTGTACGACGTACCGCAGGCGATAATCTGGATATGCTCAACCTGAGACAGCAGCTCGTTGGCATGCGAACCCAGCTCGCTTAAATCCACTTCACCGTGGCTGATACGGCCGGTCAGCGTGTTTTTAATTGCGTTCGGCTGTTCGTAGATCTCTTTCTGCATGTAGTGGCGATAAATACCTTTTTCGCCCGCATCGTATTGCAGATTAGATTCGATATCCTGACGTTTCACTTCCGCGCCAGACTTGTCGAAAATAGAGACCGAACGACGGGTTACTTCCGCGATGTCGCCCTCTTCCAGGAAGATGAAGCGACGGGTTACCGGCAGCAGTGCCAGCTGATCGGAAGCGATAAAGTTCTCACCCATACCCAGACCAATCACCAGCGGGCTGCCAGAACGGGCCGCCAGCAGGGTTTCCGGGTTACGGGTATCCATGATCACCGTGCCGTAGGCACCGCGCAGCTGCGGAATAGTACGCAGCACGGCTTCACGTAACGTACCACCCTGTTCCAGCTCCCAGTGCACCAGGTGAGCAATCACTTCGGTGTCGGTTTCAGAAACAAAGGTGTAGCCACGCGTTTTCAACAGCTCACGCAGTGGTTCATGGTTTTCAATGATGCCGTTATGCACCACAACAATGTGTTCAGAAACATGGGGATGCGCGTTCGCTTCTGAAGGTTCACCGTGTGTCGCCCAGCGGGTGTGAGCAATACCAGTACCACCATGCAGCGGATGTTCTTCCGCAGCAGCAGTCAGCATCTGCACTTTACCCAGACGACGCAGACGGGTCATGTTGCCTTCAGCATCTACAACGGCCAGACCAGCAGAGTCATAACCACGATATTCCAGACGGCGTAAACCTTCGAGAAGGATTTCAGCTACATCACGCTGCGCGATAGCGCCAACAATTCCACACATATTTTTTGATTCCGAATTTAGGCATTGTGCCTGTCGTTGTCGGTCAACCTGATACCCGTATTCCGGGCGCCCCGAGCCTTGTAGAGAGTGGGGTTATTTTTATAGGTACTGCTTGTTGAGCGGAGGATTATATTATCCCCTCATCTCTTGTCTGCCTGATGGCGCTCACGCTTATCAGGCCTACAGAACGTCACCGCACGTAGGCCGGATAAGGCAAAGCCGCCATCTGGCAAAAATAAATTACTTCTTCTTCACCGGACGCTGCCAGCCCTGTTTATGGACCTGAGGTACACGGCTTAATACCAATTCGTTATCGGCGACATTACGCGTTACGGTGGTTCCTGCGGCAATCGTCGCACCTTTACCCACGGTGACAGGTGCCACCAGCTGAGTATCAGAACCCACAAACACATCATCACCAATAATGGTTTTAAACTTATTGGCACCATCGTAGTTGCAGGTGATCGTACCCGCGCCGATATTCACATTATCGCCAATTTCCGCATCGCCCAGATAGGTCAAATGACCAGCTTTAGAGCCTTTACCCAGACGCGCTTTTTTCATTTCGACGAAGTTACCCACGTGTGCGCCTTCCTGCAGCTCAGCACCCGGGCGCAGACGCGCGAATGGACCGATGGTGCAAGCGGCTTCCAGATGGGCATCTTCCACCACACTGTACGGGCTAAGCTCACAACCCTCACCAATCACGCTGTTTTTGATGATGCAGCCAGCGCCAATCTTGACGCGATCTCCAACGGTTACGTTACCTTCAATGATAACGTTAGTATCAATTTCAACATCGCGCCCGTGAATCAGCGTACCGCGAAGATCAAAACGTGCAGGATCGCGCAGCATCACGCCCGCCAGCAGCAGTTTTTCTGCCTGCTCGGACTGATACACACGTTCCAGACGGGATAACTGAAGGCGGTTATTTACCCCTTCCGTTTCACTGATTCGTGCCGGATGTACCGCAGCAATTTCACGTCCTTCCTGATACGCCATCGCGATGATATCGGTGATGTAGTATTCACCCTGCACGTTGTTGTTGGTCAGTTTAGACAGCCAACGCTTCATGTCAGCGCCGTTGGCAATCAGAATGCCAGTATTGATTTCCTGGATTTGACGCTGCTCGTCGGTTGCATCTTTATGCTCAACAATGCCAGTAACTTTGCCGTTATCACGGGTAATACGCCCATAGCCGGATGGGTCGTCCAGTTTTACCGTTAACAAACCGATACCGCCCTGCGGTTTGGCTTCACGCAGGCGACGTAAGGTATCGGTAGAGATCAGCGGCACATCTCCATAGAGCATTAAAATGTCTTCGTCATCACTAAAGAATGGCGCCGCCTGCTGCATTGCATGGCCGGTACCCAACTGCTCAGCCTGCAGAACCCAATTCAGATTGCCATCTTTCAGCGTTTGCTTAAGCAGATCGCCACCGTGTCCGTAGACAAGGTGCACATGAGTCGCACCTAATTCATTAGCTGCATCAATGACATGCTGAACCATCGGCTTTCCTGCGAGGGTGTGCAGCACTTTAGGAAGATCGGAATACATACGCGTGCCTTTGCCTGCGGCAAGGATCACAACGCTCATAGCATTATTCAACATACACGTCCTGACTGTAATTTGAGAACGAATTTATACCGTTTCACATTGAAAATACTACATTTTTTTCAGCGTGAAATGGACCGAAGATAAAACGTTCAACAGGGGGGATTCCCCATCTGATAACTCACTATTTTCGTCTATATCTGCGTCTTTTGTCTCCCAAAAACCAGGAGTCTGCTCTTATTAAAGCCTTAGGTTAATGTTTTTGCTATTTTTTTACCGCATGAATAAAGCATTACATCAGCATAATACGATTTTATTTATGTGATTCAGTGAGAAGCAGAAAAACGGGTAGGGAAAATTGAGGGGGAAAGACAGAGAACAAATGATACAGCGAAGGAGGGGGATTTAATAACGATGGCGCTAGCTGATAAACCGTATTAAGCATCGCGCCACAGAGCAGGTAGGGAACGACTAAACGTCCATGCTGCTGAAAAGGGCGATGATTTTGTTAAACAATTTCATGTTGGTATCCTGTTTTTATCTGAATTAATTTTGTGACACACATCACACAAAAAAGAGTTTACGCCTCATTTTTTAACCGATCAACATTTTTGTGATGTAAATCACAAAATAATAAAACAGCTTTTTAGTTCCACTTTTACTGAAACAAATCCATAAAAAAAGCCAGCCTGGAAACCAGACTGGCCTTTGTGCTTTTCAAGCCGGTGTTACATCGCTTTTTTGGTCAACTCGATAACGCGCAGTTTCGCGATCGCTTTGGCCAGTTCCGCAGATGCCTGAGCGTAATCCACGTCACCATGAGAGCTCTTGATATGCTCTTCAGCCTTACGCTTCGCTTCCAGGGCTCTCGCTTCATCGAGATCCTGTCCGCGAATCGCGGTATCAGCCAGTACGGTCACACTGCCAGGCTGCACTTCAAGAATGCCGCCGGACAGATAGATAAACTCTTCATGACCGAACTGTTTAACGATGCGGATCATACCAGGCTTAATGGCGGTGAGCAGCGGTGCGTGACCCGGGAAAATACCCAGTTCACCTTCACTACCCGTTACCTGGATTTTCTCGACCAGACCAGAGAACATTTGTTGCTCTGCGCTGACGACGTCCAGGTGGTAAGTCATTGCCATATCACCCTCCGATTAAGGCGTTAAAGTTTTTTGGCTTTTTCCACGGCTTCGTCGATAGAACCAACCATGTAGAACGCCTGCTCTGGCAGGTGGTCGTATTCGCCTTCCATGATGCCTTTAAAGCCACGGATGGTGTCTTTCAGGGAAACGTATTTACCCGGAGAACCGGTGAATACTTCCGCAACGAAGAACGGCTGGGACAGGAAGCGCTGGATCTTACGCGCACGTGCTACCACCAGTTTATCTTCTTCAGACAGTTCATCCATACCCAGGATGGCGATGATGTCTTTCAGTTCCTGATAACGCTGCAGCAGGGACTGTACGCCACGCGCTGTGTCGTAGTGTTCCTGACCAACAACCAGCGGATCCAACTGACGGCTGGTGGAGTCCAGCGGGTCAACTGCCGGGTAGATACCCAGAGACGCGATCTGACGGCTCAGTACCACGGTTGCATCCAAGTGAGCAAAGGTGGTTGCTGGGGACGGGTCAGTCAAGTCATCCGCAGGTACGTATACCGCCTGAACGGAGGTGATAGAACCGGTTTTGGTAGAGGTGATACGTTCCTGAAGAACACCCATCTCTTCCGCCAGGGTCGGCTGGTAGCCTACCGCTGATGGCATACGACCCAGCAGTGCAGATACTTCTGTACCGGCCAGGGTGTAACGGTAGATGTTATCAACGAACAGCAGAACGTCACGACCTTCGTCACGGAACTTCTCAGCCATGGTCAGACCGGTCAGTGCAACGCGCAGACGGTTTCCCGGCGGCTCGTTCATCTGGCCATATACCAGGGACACTTTGTCCAGTACGTTGGAGTCGGTCATTTCGTGGTAGAAGTCGTTACCCTCACGAGTACGTTCACCTACGCCCGCAAACACGGAGTAACCGGAATGTTCGATCGCGATGTTACGGATCAGCTCCATCATGTTTACGGTTTTACCTACACCCGCACCACCGAACAGACCGACTTTACCGCCCTTAGCGAACGGACACATCAGGTCGATAACTTTGATGCCGGTTTCCAGCAGTTCCTGAGAGCTGGACAGCTCTTCGTAGGAAGGTGCTGCGCGGTGGATAGCCCAACGCTCTTCTTCACCGATATCGCCTTTCATGTCGATCGGGTGACCCAGGACGTTCATGATACGACCCAGGGTTGCTTTACCTACCGGGACTTCGATCGGGTGTTCGAGGTCTTTAACTTCCAGACCACGACGCAGACCGTCGGAAGAACCCATGGCGATGGTACGTACGATACCGCCGCCGAGCTGCTGCTGAACTTCCAGCACCAGGCTCTCTTTACCATTCATAACCTCAAGAGCATCGTACACGCGCGGTACGGCATCCTGAGGGAATTCGACGTCAACCACGGCGCCGATTACCTGGACAATTTTTCCAGTAGCCATCTTGAATCCTCTACGAATTAACCTGGTTATACCGCGGATGCACCACCGACGATTTCGGTGAGTTCCTGAGTAATGCTGGCCTGACGAGCTTTGTTGTATACCAACTGCAGCTCTTTAATCAGGCTGCCGCCATTGTCGGTCGCGGCTTTCATCGCCACCATACGTGCGGCCTGCTCGCTGGCCAGGTTTTCTACCACGCCCTGATAAACCTGAGACTCGACATAACGACGCAGCAAGGTATCCAGCAGCGCTTTCGGGTCTGGCTCATACAGGTAATCCCAAGATTTACGCTTCAATTCATCATCATCTGATGCCGGCAGAGGCAGCAGTTGAGTGATGGTTGGCGTCTGAGACATGGTGTTAATAAATTTGTTGCTGACAACGTACAGTTTGTCCAGACGACCTTCATCGTAGGCCTGCAGCATCACTTTAACCGGACCGATCAGTTCGGACAGGGAAGGGTTATCCCCCATGCCAGTTACCTGAGCGATCACGTTTCCGCCAACGGAGTTAAAGAAAGACACGCCCTTAGAGCCAATCATTGCGATATCGCACTGAACGCCTTTATCGGACCATGTTTTCATATCCGCCAGCAGCTTTTTGAACAGGTTAATGTTCAAGCCACCGCACAGACCACGGTCGGTCGACACCACCAGGTAGCCCACGCGTTTAACGTCGCGTTCTTCCAGGTAAGGGTGCTTATATTCCAGATTACCATTCGCAAGGTGACCAATCACTTTGCGCATGGTCTCTGCATAAGGACGGCTGGCCGCCATGCGATCCTGCGATTTACGCATTTTGGAAGCGGCGACCATCTCCATCGCTTTAGTGATCTTCTGCGTGTTCTGGACGCTTGCGATCTTACTACGTATCTCTTTTGCGCCGGCCATGAGCTTCTCCTCAATGCCTTGCGGTCCGCCCTAAAGCAGACCGCCAGACGTTACCAGGACTGGGTTGCCTTGAAGGAATCGAGGATAGCTTTCAGCTTGCCTTCGATTTCATCGTTATAGCCACCGGACTGGTTGATCTCTTGCATCAGCGGAGCGTGGTCACGGTCAACGTAAGCCAGCAGAGCGGCTTCGAAGCTACCGATTTTCGCCAGTTCCACATCTTCGAGGTAACCGCGTTCAGCCGCAAACAGCACCACACCCTGCTGTGCAACAGACATTGGCGCATACTGTTTCTGCTTCAGCAGTTCAGTTACTTTCTGACCATGGCTCAGCTGCTTACGAGTAGCTTCATCCAGGTCGGAAGCGAACTGAGAAAACGCTGCCAGTTCACGATACTGTGCCAGAGCGGTACGAATACCACCGGACAGTTTCTTGATGATCTTGGTCTGCGCTGCACCACCAACACGAGATACGGAGATACCCGGGTTAACTGCCGGACGAATACCGGAGTTAAACAGGTTGGTTTCCAGGAAGATCTGACCATCGGTAATGGAAATTACGTTAGTCGGAACGAACGCAGAAACGTCACCCGCCTGGGTTTCGATAATCGGCAGAGCGGTCAGGGAGCCGGTTTTACCTTTAACTTCACCATTGGTGAACTTCTCAACGTATTCCGCGTTTACGCGGGATGCGCGTTCCAGCAGACGGGAGTGGAGGTAAAATACGTCGCCCGGGAATGCTTCACGTCCTGGCGGACGACGCAGCAGCAGGGAAACCTGACGGTAAGCAACGGCCTGTTTAGACAGGTCATCGTAAACGATCAGTGCATCTTCACCGCGGTCACGGAAGTATTCGCCCATTGCGCAACCGGCATATGGTGCCAGGTATTGCAGTGCAGCAGATTCAGACGCGGTCGCCACAACAACGATGGTGTTGGACAGTGCGCCGTGTTCTTCCAGTTTACGAACCACGTTGGAAATGGTGGACGCTTTCTGGCCGATAGCCACGTACACACATTTGATGCCGGAATCACGCTGGTTGATGATGGCATCGATTGCCATCGCAGTTTTACCTGTCTGACGGTCACCGATGATCAGCTCACGCTGGCCACGACCGATTGGGATCATGGCATCAACAGATTTATAACCGGTCTGTACTGGCTGATCGACGGACTGACGTTCGATTACGCCTGGTGCGATAACTTCGATTGGCGAGAAGCCATCGTTATCAACCGGACCTTTACCGTCAATCGGGGAACCCAGAGTGTTCACCACACGACCCAGCAGGCCACGGCCAACCGGAACTTCCAGAATACGACCCGTACACTTAACCTTCATGCCTTCGGCGAGGTCAGCGTATGGCCCCATCACAACAGCACCTACGGAGTCGCGCTCCAGGTTCAGTGCGATAGCGTAACGGTTACCCGGCAGGGAAATCATCTCACCCTGCATACAATCGGCCAGGCCGTGAATGCGGATAACACCGTCACTTACAGAAACAATAGTACCTTCGTTGTGAGCTTCGCTCACAACATTGAACTGAGCAATGCGCTGCTTGATCAGTTCGCTGATTTCGGTGGAATTCAGTTGCATGCTCCAGTCCCCTTAAGACTGCAAGACGTCTGCAAGGCGCTCAAGACGGCCGCGTACGCTGCCATCAATGACCATATCACCCGCTCGGATGATTACGCCTGCCATTACAGACTTATCGATTTTGCAATTCAGCTTAACTTTGCGTGACAGACGTTTTTCCATCGCAGCACTAATCTTCGTAAGCTGTTCATCACTCAGTGCATTGGCAGAAGTGACTTCTACCTCAGAGATAGCCTCACTGGCTGCACGCAGGTGAATAAACTGCTCAAGAACATCCGGGAGCGCATTCAGACGGTTATTTTCAGCCATAACCCTAATCAGGTTTTGGCCGCTTTCGTCCAGCTGCTCACCGCACACGGCGATAAACGACTCAGCGAGCGTTTCCGGCGCCAGCGCGCCAGAGAGAAGCTCTGCCATTTGTTCGTTTTTTGTCACCTCAGCGGCGAACGTCAACATATCCTGCCAACGGTCAATGCTTTGGTGCTCAACGGCAAAGTCAAAAGCTGCTTTGGCGTAGGGGCGAGCTACCGTAATAAATTCAGACATCAGCCCCTCCCTCCTTACAGTTCAGCGACAAGTTTGTCCACGATGTCGCTATTAGCAGCTTCATCCACGGAACGTTCGATGATCTTCTCGGCGCCAGCAACAGCCAGGATAGCAACTTGCTTACGCAGCTCTTCGCGAGCACGTTTACGCTCGGCGTCAATTTCCGCCTGCGCCTGTGCCACGATTTTAGTACGTTCCTGCTCTGCTTCAGTTTTAGCTTCGTCCAGGATCTGAGCACGGCGTTTGTTCGCCTGCTCGATGATTACCTGAGCTTCCGCCTTCGCTTTTTTCAGCTGGTCGGTCGCGCTGGCCTTTGCAAGGTCAAGATCCTTATGTGCTCGTTCTGCAGAAGCAAGGCCGTCAGCAATTTCTTTTTGACGTTTTTCGATGGCAGCCATTAATGGCGGCCATACGTACTTCATGCAGAACAGAACGAACAGGACAAACGCGATGGCCTGGCCGAGGATTGTTGCGTTAAGATTCACAGCACAATGCCTCTATCTAGTTAACGTTCTGATATTGCTCTTAATTCAAGCAACGCTTACTACGCGACAGCAAACATCACGTACAGACCCAGACCTACAGCGATCATTGGGATTGCATCCACCAGACCCATAACGATAAAGAACTGAGTACGCAGCAGAGGAATCAGATCCGGTTGACGCGCTGCGCCTTCCAGGAATTTACCCCCGAGGATGCCGATACCGATCGCAGCACCGATTGCCGCCAGACCCATCATCACAGCGGCAGCAATGTACAGCAGATCCATATTCAGGTTTTCCATGACAGTCTCCAGTTTGTTTCAGTTAAAACGTAGTAGTGTTGGTAAATTAATGCTCTTCAGATGCCATCGACAGATAGACAATCGTCAGAACCATAAATATGAAGGCTTGCAGCGTGATAATCAGTATGTGGAAAATGGCCCAAGGCACATTCAGGATCCACTGTGACCACCACGGCAACAGACCAGCAATCAGAATGAAAATCAGCTCACCGGCATACATATTGCCGAACAGTCGCAGACCAAGAGAGATTGGTTTGGACAGCAGGCTTACCCCTTCAAGGATTAAGTTGACAGGGATGAACGCCCAGTGATTGAACGGCTGCAGCGTCAACTCTTTCGCGAAGCCACCGATGCCTTTCATTTTGATGCTGTAGAACAGAATGAGGATAAATACGCCCAGCGCCATCGACAGGGTGATGTTCACGTCAGCAGACGGAACCACACGCAGAGCCGGTAGGCCAAAGATATGCTCACCGATGTACGGCAGCAGGTCGATAGGCAGCAAATCCATCAAGTTCATCAGGAATACCCAGACGAAAATCGTCAAGGCCAGCGGAGCAATCAGCTTGCTTTTGCCATGGTACATGTCTTTCACGCTACCATGCACAAAGCCGATTACCAGCTCAATCGCGGTCTGAAATTTACCTGGTACGCCGCTGGTCGCCTTTTTGGCTACGCTACGGAACATAAGCAGGAACAACAGACCCAGAACCACCGAGAAGAAAATGGAGTCAATATTGAGCGTCCAGAAGGTGGCTGGGGGGTTGTGCGGATCCACCAGCGAGAATGTACGTAGGTCCAACTGAAGGTTATTCAGATGGTGTCCTATGTAATCCTGCGGCGTCATATTTTCTGAAGCCATGATGCCTTTACCCTTTGTTGTTAATTACAGCCGGCGCCAGTATCTGAACCACCAGCACCAAAACCCACGTAACGATCAGCGGCATGAATACCGCTTTCAAAACAGCCAACGCCACCACCAACAACACCAGCATCGCTAATACCTTGAAGGCTTCGCCGAAAGCGAACGACCAGGCTACTCGGCCCTTCGCTGGTGTATGTACCTGGTGACGCCAGGCAAATATCATAAACAACACATTAGGCAGTAACACTGCCAATCCTCCACACAACGCGGAGATGCCCCAGAAAGGGTCTTTGAGGCTAAACAGCAATCCACTTGCTATTACAACCAGAAGCTGTGTGAGCAAAAGCTTACGAGCAACGTTTCGACTCAAGAGCGACATAGACATCACGTTTTTACTCCTGCTCCCTTCGAGGTATGCCGCGTGTCGTATAAAACGTTCTTTATGGCTTAGAGTCAAGCATCAAAAAGCGGACAAATTATACGGTGCGCCTTCGTGATTTCAAACAATAAGTAGCTAAAAAGTGAATAAATGTTTAAATATTTTTCGCTGCCCCACATTTATTACTTTTAAGCAAACTGTGAACGATCATGCAAAACTGCAAATGCCGCGAAAACACTGGCGTCAAAGCGTGCACCAGATCACATATTGAACATATTCACCTTCGCATAATTTATTTACGTGGCAATTGATGCCTTTTCATCTTTTTGATATTTAAGCGTAAAAATAGCCACTATTTCAAAAACAACGCCTAACAACAAAAAAACCGCTCATTGACATTTATAATAAAAAATTAACACGAACGGTGATTCTTACGTTCTATTTTTAGCAGACTGATATTTTCACAGCTGACTTGTTTCGCTTTTAACAAAAAACGGTACGTTATAGTTATGATGCAAAACCGTAAGGCACTAGTGAAATGTAACGACATTTAACCACACTATTACCTATGACTTTTAACACCTGAAAAGCCGTTTTTTCTCTATTTTTTTTGATAAAAATTAAATTTTGTTTGGCTTAATAACCACCAAATGACGTTCACCATCCAACTGCGGAACGCGTAATTTTTCGACGGACTCAACGCTGAATTCTGCTGGCAGCGAATCAATTTCATCTGCAGGCAACTGCCCTTTTAGCGCATAAAAACGCCCATTCTGGCCCGGCAAATGATGACACCAGCTCACCATATCATTGAGTGAAGCGAAAGCACGGCTAATCACCCCATCAAACGGCGGTTCTGAAGGAAATTCTTCAACACGGCTTTGCACTGGAGTGATGTTAGTAAGCGCAAGCTCATGCTGCACCTGACGCAAGAAACGAACACGTTTTCCCAGGCTATCGAGCAGTGTGAAATGCGCTTCTGGACGCACGATAGAGAGCGGAATTCCCGGCAGGCCCGGTCCCGTACCTACATCGATAAAACGCTCACCCTTCAGATACGGTGCAACGACAATGCTGTCCAGAATATGGCGCACCAGCATTTCGTTTGGATCCCGCACCGACGTCAGGTTGTAGGCTTTGTTCCATTTGTGCAGCATATCGACATACGCAATCAGCTGATTTTTCTGGTGATCGGTAAGAGAAATACCGGCATCAGCCAGCAGACGAGAGAGTTTGTTGAGCACGGTCGTTACCTGTTAATAATCAAATGCCCGATGCGCTTTCGCTTATCGGGCCTACAAATTTGTACGGCGGGCAAGCGAAGCGCCCCCGCCAAAATAGTGTTATCAAGCGCTGCGGCGCAGCATACCTTGTTTTTTCAGCCATACCAGCAGAATGGAGATGGCGGCAGGCGTTATGCC
The DNA here is from genome assembly GCF_030332745.1 of Citrobacter sp. Cpo074. Taxonomy (NCBI): domain Bacteria; kingdom Pseudomonadati; phylum Pseudomonadota; class Gammaproteobacteria; order Enterobacterales; family Enterobacteriaceae; genus Citrobacter; species Citrobacter sp. Cpo074. The sequence goes on along the minus strand of NZ_JAOWHG010000034.1, from coordinate 384,052 downwards.
GGAAATACGCGATGCCTGACCGATCGAAACGGGTTTGTGATCGTTCAGCTTAGCGATAACTTCATTCGACAAGCCAGAGACCTGACGATAATCCAGCGTTGCAGGCAACAGGGTGTTTTCATTGCGCTGTTGTCTTTCAATTTCTTCCAGCTGACGGGCAATATACCCTTCGTATTTCACCTGAATCTCAACCTGTTCTGCGGCCTGAGCATCATCAAGCGCGGGTGCGAACGCAGATAAAGAGGTCAACTGAGCATAGGTCATATCCGGGCGACGCAGCAGATCTTCACCGCTCGCTTCACGGGACAGAGGTGTAGCCAGGTGAGCATTCACTTCTGCTGCGGACTCCGCTAACGGATTCACCCAGGTTGATTTAAGACGTTGGCGTTCCTGTTCGATACGCTCCAGTTTCTCGTTGAAGCGAGCCCAGCGCTCATCGTCCACCAGACCCAGTTCACGACCAATTTCGGTCAGACGCAGGTCGGCGTTATCTTCACGCAGCATCAAACGATATTCAGCGCGAGATGTGAACATACGGTACGGTTCTTTGGTACCCAGCGTACACAGGTCGTCCACCAGCACGCCAAGATAAGCCTGATCGCGACGCGGTGCCCACCCCTCTTTTTCAGCAGACAAACGTGCGGCGTTCAGACCTGCCAGCATGCCTTGTGCGGCGGCTTCTTCATAACCGGTTGTACCGTTAATCTGGCCCGCAAAGAACAGACCCTGGATGAATTTGCTTTCCAGAGTAGGTTTCAGGTCACGCGGATCGAAGAAATCATACTCAATCGCGTAGCCTGGGCGGACGATTCTGGCATTTTCCATCCCCTGCATGGAGCGGACAATTTGCATCTGCACATCGAACGGCAGGCTGGTGGAGATGCCATTCGGGTAAATTTCGTTAGAGGTCAGTCCTTCCGGTTCGAGGAAGATCTGATGCTGGTTACGATCGGCAAAGCGCATCACTTTGTCTTCGATCGACGGGCAGTAGCGTGGGCCGATACCTTCGATCACGCCAGCGTACATTGGGCTACGATCGAGGTTATTGCGGATCACGTCATGGGTTTTCTCATTGGTATGCGTGATGTAACACGGCATCTGGCGCGGATGCTGAGAAGCATCACCCAGGAATGAGAAGACCGGCATCGGGTTATCGCTGTTTTGCTGGCCGAGCACGCTGAAATCAATCGTGCGCGCATCGATACGCGGCGGTGTACCGGTTTTCAGGCGGCTGACGCGCAGCGGCAGTTCACGCAGACGGCGTGACAGCGGGATGGATGGCGGATCGCCAGCGCGGCCACCGCTGTAGTTATCCAGACCAATATGAATTTTGCCGTCGAGGAAAGTCCCCACGGTTAATACGACCGCTTTGGCACGGAACTTCAGTCCCATTTGGGTTACTGCACCCACAACGCGATCGTTTTCGACAATCAGATCTTCAACCGCCTGTTGGAAGATCATCAGGTTAGGTTGATTCTCCAGCGCAGTGCGTACCGCCTGACGATAGAGCACACGATCGGCCTGAGCTCGGGTAGCGCGAACGGCTGGCCCTTTGCTTGCGTTTAGTATCCTAAACTGAATACCGGCGTGGTCGATCGCTTTTGCCATCAATCCACCAAGCGCATCCACTTCTTTTACCAGGTGTCCCTTCCCAATACCGCCAATCGCCGGGTTGCAGCTCATCTGCCCCAGAGTATCGATATTGTGTGTCAAAAGCAGGGTTTGTTGTCCCATTCGCGCCGCGGCCATTGCGGCCTCGGTGCCTGCATGACCCCCGCCAATGATGATGACGTCAAAAGGATCCTGATAAAACATGGTGATTGCCTCGCATAACGCGGTGTGAAAATGGATTGAAGCCCGGGCCGTGGATTCTACTCAACTTTAGTCGATCGAGAAAGACCTGGGATCCTGGGTATTAAAAAGAAGATCTTTTTATTTAGAGATCTGTTTTATTGTGATCTCTTATTAGGATCGCACCTTTCTGTGGATAAGGACGATCCTTTAAGTAAGATCAACAGGTTGCTGAGGATCATTAGCTGTGAATGATCGGTGATCCTGGTCCGTATAAGCTGGGATCAGAATGAAGGGTTATACACAACTCAAAAACTGAACAACGGTTGTTCTTGGGATAACTACCGGTTGATCCAAGCTTTTAACCAGAGTTATCCACATAAAAAAGTACGATCTTTACAAATCTCTGAGCAACGGATGCCACGATCCCAGCCAAATTTCAGCCGGATCTTCCGGAATTTCATGTTCCAGCACGTTGATCCTGAGTGTTTCGCCGATCTGTTTTGCCCCACAGGCCTTCAATTCGGCTTCCAGCTTGTCGATTGCGCCGCAAAAGGTGTCATATTCACGACTGCCGATCCCGATTGCACCAAAGCGCACTTGTGACAGGTCCGGCTTTTGCTCGCGTAACGCATCATATAAAGGCTGCAGGTTGTCAGGAATATCTCCCGCACCGTGCGTGGAGCTGATAATCAGCCAGATCCCGTCAGTCGGAACCTCTTCAAGCATTGGCCCATGCAGTATTTCGCTGGAAAAACCGGCGTCGTCCAGCTTTTCAGCCAGATGCTCTGCTACATATTCCGCACTGCCAAGCGTACTACCGCTGATAAGAGTGATGTCTGCCATGATCGCCCACCTTTATAAAGAGGGCGTATTGTACGCTGTGAGCGAGCTGGGATCTACCTGTGGAAAACCAGGGGATTAAAAAAACCGATCATGGCTTGATGGTGCGCATGATCGGGTTTTGCAGGACGATCAGCGTTTCCGTGGACTGAATTTCGTCAATTGTTTGGATCTTGTTGATAAGTACCTGCTGCAATGCGTCGATCGACTTGCACATCACCTTAATAAAGATGCTGTAGTGCCCGGTGGTGTAATACGCTTCGGTCACTTCATCGAGGCTTTCCAGTCTGGCCAGCGCTGACGGATAGTCTTTCGCACTTTTCAGGATGATGCCGATAAAGCAGCCGACGTCATAACCCAATTGTTTGGGACTGACATCAATCCGCGCGCCGGTAATGATCCCCGCCTGCTTCATCTTTTCTACGCGAACGTGAATTGTTCCTGGGCTGACGCCGAACTGTTTGGCTAATTCTGCGTAGGCGGTACGAGCATTTTCCATTAAGGCGTCAAGAATGCCGCGGTCCAGATTGTCGATCTGATAATTTTCCATAGGTTTTTCTTATGTAGATTAATGATTCCCTCTATTTTAGACGTAATTTTTAACGAATCAAAATCGAAGTCGGCTTTTTATTTGTTGATTATTGAATATTACCTCCATTCTGTTGCTTAATCATAGGCAACAGGACACAGGAGTACACATAATGAAAACCGCTTACATTGCCAAACAACGTCAAATTAGCTTCGTAAAATCTCATTTTTCTCGCCAGTTGGAAGAGCGTTTAGGCCTGATCGAAGTTCAGGCGCCGATCCTCAGCCGCGTTGGAGATGGCACGCAGGATAACTTGTCGGGCTGTGAGAAAGCGGTGCAGGTGAAGGTTAAAGCATTGCCAGACGCTCAATTCGAAGTGGTTCATTCACTGGCGAAGTGGAAGCGTCAAACGTTAGGACAACACGACTTTAGCGCAGGCGAGGGGCTGTACACGCACATGAAAGCCCTGCGTCCCGATGAAGATCGCCTCTCCCCACTGCACTCAGTGTATGTTGATCAGTGGGACTGGGAGCGCGTGATGGGCGACGGTGAGCGTCAATTCTCCACTCTGAAAAGCACGGTAGAGGCTATCTGGGCGGGAATTAAGGCCACCGAAGCTGCGGTTAGCAAAGAGTTTGGTCTGGCACCGTTCCTGCCGGAGCAGATCCACTTTGTTCATAGCCAGGAGCTGTTATCTCGTTATCCGGATCTTGATGCAAAAGGTCGTGAACGTGCGATCGCTAAAGAGCTGGGTGCGGTATTCCTGGTGGGGATCGGCGGTAAGCTCAGTGACGGTCACCGTCATGACGTACGTGCGCCCGATTATGATGACTGGAGTTCAGCGTCCGAGCTGGGTCATGCCGGTCTGAACGGTGATATTCTGGTCTGGAACCCGGTTCTGGAAGATGCGTTTGAGCTGTCTTCTATGGGGATCCGTGTGGATGCTGACGCCCTGAAACACCAGCTGTCTCTGACCGGTGATGAAGATCGCCTGAGTCTGGAGTGGCACCAGGCGCTGCTGCGCGGTGAAATGCCTCAGACAATTGGTGGCGGCATTGGGCAGTCGCGTCTGACCATGCTGTTGCTGCAATTACCGCACATTGGTCAGGTTCAGTGTGGCGTATGGCCGGCCCAGGTACGTGAAAGCGTCGCTTCTCTGCTGTAACAATTAACGCCGCCAGCGTCTGAGCAGGCGGCTTCGCATCCCGGTATCAAAGCGCCAGATATGATCGAAAATGCGCATGATGCCGGGTTTGCCATGTGCTGACATCGCTACCGCATGAAAACGGTGCTGGTGTACCCGCTGTAATTCACCCACTTTATTGACGACCTCATCGGGCAATCGCTGAGCGATAAAATCTGAGATCACCACCGCATCTGCATCAAACCATTCCCGACCCTGCATGCGCTCAATTATGGCGCGAAAACAGCTGGCAATATCAGTGCCGCCACGAAAGCGCTGACTTAAAAAGCGGATCGCCTGTTCGATGCCCTCCGGACCGGAAAGCTCATAGCGCACCACTTCTGTTGAAAACAGCATAATGAAACAGCGCCGGTTATCGGCAAGGGCAACGCGCATTAGCGCCAGGCAAAAGGCTTTCGCACACTGTTCATTAAATCCACCCATCGATCCCGAGGTATCAACGCAGACGATAAAAGGCCCGCGCGGCTGCTCGTCAAAATCCTGATGCACCACCGGACGTTCCGTTACTTTCTCACGCCATGCTTCGCCGTGCAGGCGGTAGGTGAGCAGTTGCTTTTCCACCAGCCGTCGGTAGAACTCGTATTCCAGTTCGGTAATGCCCAGCGTGGCCAGCTCTGGCGGTAGCAGGCGCAGGATATCGTCACTTTGCTGGATGCCATCCACCTGCTCCGGGACGGTTGCCGGTTCGCGCACCAGGGTACGGAAGGTTTCCATTGGCGCATCTTTACGCGGCACGGATTTCGCCTCTCTGGAACGACCTAACTGCTCGGCCAGGCGCTGGAGTTCGGGTTGTTGCGTCAGAAATTCGCCGTATTTCACCATCAACTGATAATCACCGCGCTTGATTTGGCCCGCGCTCATATCCCACAACCGGCCTGCTGCGTTGTCATTTTCTGCCAGTACAGGTTCCAGTTGCCCGCTGAGGGTCATCCGTTCTTGTACTTCACTGAGCAAATGCTCGCGCTCTTCTTCCAGCAGTTGCTGATTCAGCGTTGTGGTTTGCACCACCAGGCTCAGGCGCCAGCGCTGGAGAAAAAGCGTATGTAGGGCGGGCGTAAAGGTGCTGTTGTCATTGACCAGTTGCTGCGCTTGTCCGGCCCAGGGCGAATGGAGGCGGTGCAATAGGGATAATATTTGCGGTAGCTGAACGATAAACTGCGCATGAGAGAGGAGCTGGCTTTGTTGATAGCACATAACCTCCTCCATCAGCTCCGGCGGTACATGGGTATCTTTGAGGCGGCTACGCAATGATTCACGCCAGCGGGGAATGTCGTCAGTGATCGCTTTTTTAAGGCGAGGAAATTTTTTAAAAAATACCACCATCTTTGGGGAAGCCAGCAGGGCGACGATCATCTCTTCGATCATCGCCTCTTCGCTGACTGCCAGCATGATGTTGAGCGTATCAAGGGTCAGCATTGTTGCGCCTGGCGGATTTGCGCCCCGACATCCTGCAGGCTGGCCTCAATGAGGCCTAACCAGTCGCTATGAATAAACAGGCATTTTTGCTGTTCGCTGAATGCGCTGTGCTGCTGATGCCACTCATTATCGAGCGCTTCAAGCTCCTGTTTTATCTCTGCGGGCATACTCTCTTGCGAAGCACCCGGCAGCGCCAGGCGAGAACCTTGTAAACTGACATCGCGTACAACCAGATGCTGTGCGCTATCGACTTCCATATTCAGCGTTTGGGCAAAGCCGATCCCGTTTAGTTTTCCGCGGATCTCACCGCCTTTTGTTAGCCACAGTTCCAGCGCGCCACGTTCGAAAGCTATATGGATAACCTCCATATCATGCAGTTTTAAAGGCTTTTGCAGCAGTAATGTCACGACCGAAGACGAGGCTTCTGGCGGTAAATCATAATGAGGACGACGGCTGAACATTCCGCCCTGGCGGATCACCGTGAACGCCGTTTTATCGCTTTGCTGCTGCTGGAGCTGAATGCGGCGCTGCACAATGCTGCCCAGGCGCGTCAGCATGGCTTGCTGTTGCCAGGCGTGTCCGGTCATCAATATTTCAAGCTGCTGTTGCATCAGATTCAAGCTTTGTGCGTCGTACCACAGGCAATCTTTCAGCAGGATTAGGTCGATAGGTACTACCGCATCGCGTCCGCTAAAGAAAGCGCTGGCCTGGAGTAGGCGGATCGCTTTTTTCCAGCGACGATCGGACACATAAGGTGCATTCGGTAACACGTCCAACTGCTGGCGCAGCGTGAAAATGAGCTCAAACACGCGATCGGGAAGCTTGATCGCACCAATGTCTTTTTGCCACTGGTGATACTCTTCATCCGTCACCTGCAATGATGCCGGGACCGGATTGTCGCTTTCATCCTGCTGACTTAACAGCATGGAGCGGAAATTGGCTTTGTCCTGAACTTTATCCAGCCACAGCCGAATCAGCATACGGTCGTACAGCGCTTCCAGGCTGCTGTCGGCTTCAGGCAGTTCGTTGGAAGCCGCCACCAGCAGACGCATCGGAATTTTTTCTTCATACGCGCCGTTACGGAAGTGACGTTCGTTAATGGCGGTCAACAGGGTGTTAAGAATTGCCGGGCCTGCTTTCCAGATTTCATCGAGAAAAACGATTTCAGCTTCAGGAAGATAGCCCGCCGTTAAGCGTTCATAGCGACCTTCGTCTTTTAACGCCTGAATGGACAGCGGACCAAATACCTCTTCGGGCGTAGAGAAGCGCGTCATCAGGTATTCAAAAGCGCGTGCATTTTGGAAGGCAAACTTCAGTCGGCGGGCAATTAAGCTTTTTGCGATCCCCGGGGGACCTAATAAGAAAACGCTCTCGCCGCTGAGTGCTGCCAGCAGACACAGACGAATGGCGTGGCTACGTTCATAAAGTCCCTTTTCCAGCGCATTGCTCAGACGGGAAATTCTTTCCGCTAATAAATGTGGGTGAGCCATAATGAAGTGGCGTCCTTTCGCCAAATGTACTGCATAAACTGCGAGTATAGATGCTTCACACCATTGCAGTAATAGACTGAAGGTGCGCTTATTTTTCTTTGAGCCAGATTAATCTGGTCTCATTTAGGGGTACGATTTTGTGATTAATCGTGCATACTGTGCGCCTTTTTGTGGGCCAAGGGACGACGCACACATTTCTTATATATACACCAAATCAATCAAGCTGCACCAAGGCGGCAATGGAGTTTTCTTCTGGGATGGGGGGAATAACGAATGCAGCCCACACGGAGTGGCTTGAGAGATGATGTGTATAAACGAAAGACGAGTCTATGAGCACTGATAATAAACAATCATTGTCTGCGATTACCCTTGCGGCCATTGGGGTTGTCTACGGTGATATTGGTACCAGCCCACTTTATACGCTTCGTGAATGTTTGTCCGGCCAGTTTGGTTTTGGCGTTGAACGTGATGCCGTATTTGGTTTTCTCTCGCTGATTTTCTGGCTGCTGATCTTTGTTGTCTCCATTAAATACCTGACGTTTGTCATGCGCGCAGATAACGCCGGAGAAGGTGGGATCCTGACGCTGATGTCATTGGCCGGGCGCAATACCTCGGCGCGAACAACCTCCATGCTGGTCATTATGGGATTGATAGGCGGCAGCTTCTTCTATGGTGAAGTGGTGATTACGCCAGCCATTTCGGTGATGTCTGCAATTGAAGGTCTGGAGATCGTTGCCCCGCAACTGGATACCTGGATTGTTCCGCTCTCAATAATTGTGCTGACCCTGCTGTTTTTGATTCAAAAACACGGTACCGGCATGGTCGGTAAGCTGTTTGCGCCGATTATGCTGCTATGGTTCCTGACGCTCGCGGTATTAGGTGTGCGCAGTATTATTGGCAATCCGGAAGTGCTGCAGGCGCTCAATCCGTATTGGGCGGTGCATTTCTTCCTCGAATTCAAAACGCTGTCCTTTATCGCGCTGGGTGCGGTGGTGCTGTCGATTACCGGTGTTGAAGCGCTGTATGCGGATATGGGCCACTTCGGTAAATTGCCGATTCGTCTGGCATGGTTCTCCGTGGTATTGCCTTCACTGGTGCTGAACTATTTTGGGCAGGGCGCGTTGCTGTTAAAGCATCCTGAAGCGATCAAAAACCCGTTTTTCCTGCTGGCGCCGGACTGGGCATTAATTCCATTGTTGATCCTCGCCGCGCTGGCAACGGTCATCGCCTCTCAGGCGGTTATCTCCGGCGTCTTCTCGCTGACGCGTCAGGCCGTACGTCTGGGGTATTTATCGCCGATGCGTATCATCCATACCTCGGAAATGGAATCGGGCCAGATTTACATTCCTTTCGTTAACTGGATGCTCTATTTTGCGGTAGTTATCGTGATTGTGAGCTTTGAACACTCCAGTAATCTGGCCGCGGCGTATGGGATTGCGGTAACGGGGACGATGGTACTGACATCTATTCTGTCTACCACCGTGGCGCGCAAAAACTGGCACTGGAATAAATACTTCGTCTTCCTGATCCTGGTGGCGTTCTTGTGCGTCGATGTTCCGCTGTTCTCTGCGAACCTCGATAAGCTTATTTCTGGCGGTTGGCTGCCTCTGACGCTGGGTCTGGTGATGTTCACCATCATGACCACCTGGAAAAGCGAACGCTTCCGTCTGCTGCGTCGCATGCATGAGCACGGTAACTCTCTGGAGGCGATGATTGCTTCTCTGGAGAAATCGCCACCGGTACGCGTGCCGGGAACGGCGGTGTATATGTCCCGCGCACTGAACGTCATCCCGTTTGCGCTTCTGCATAACCTCAAGCATAACAAGGTGCTGCATGAGCGCGTTATTCTGCTGACGCTGCGTACGGAAGATGCGCCCTATGTTCACAACGTGCGTAGAGTGCAGATTGAGCAGTTATCGCCCACCTTCTGGCGCGTGGTGGCCAGCTACGGTTGGCGCGAAACGCCGAACGTGGAGGAAGTGTTCCATCGCTGCGGTCTGGAAGGCTTAAGCTGTCGGATGATGGAAACGTCCTTCTTCATGTCGCATGAGTCGTTGATTGTAGGCAAGCGGCCATGGTACCTGCGTCTGCGCGGCAAGCTGTATCTGCTGCTACAGCGCAACGCGCTGCGCGCGCCGGACCAGTTTGAAATCCCACCGAACCGGGTTATTGAGCTTGGTACTCAGGTAGAGATTTAATCTCATCGACGCCCTCTTTCATCGCGAAAGGGGGCGTTTTGTTTTGCCCCTCTCAGTTTTCATTTCATCAAATGATAATCCTTGCGAAACGTTTCGATGGCGATCACATTTTCGTAACGTCGCGGTGGTTTTCTGTCCACTCTTCGCACTACACTTATCTCCAGCGAAACGTTTCGCTAGTGGGGAAAGAAAATGAAGAAAGGCACGGTACTCAACTCTGAAATTTCAACGGTGATCTCCCGTCTGGGGCATACCGATACGCTGGTGGTGTGTGATGCAGGTTTACCCATCCCGAACAGCACAACGCGTATTGATATGGCATTAACCCAGGGCGTACCTTCTTTTATGCAGGTACTGGATGTGGTCACACGTGAAATGCAGGTCGAGGCAGCCATTCTCGCGTCGGAAATTAAACAACATAATCCGCAACTCCACGAAACGTTGCTCAGCCACATTGAGCAACTGCAACAACACCAGGGAAACACCATAGAAATTCGTTACACCACGCATGAACAATTCAAAAAACAAACCGCAGACAGTCAGGCGGTAATTCGCAGCGGAGAATGTTCTCCGTATGCGAATATCATTCTCTGTGCTGGCGTCACGTTCTGAGGCCATCATGAACGCATTACTGCAACTCAAAGGGATCGATAAAGCGTTCCCGGGCGTAAAAGCGCTATCCGGCGCCGCGCTGAATGTCTACCCTGGCCGCGTAATGGCGCTGGTGGGCGAAAACGGCGCGGGCAAATCCACCATGATGAAAGTGCTGACCGGGATCTATACCCGTGATGCCGGTTCTTTATTGTGGCTGGGGAAAGAGACCACCTTTAACGGCCCGAAATCCTCCCAGGAAGCCGGAATCGGTATCATCCACCAGGAGCTGAACCTGATCCCGCAACTCACTATCGCCGAGAACATTTTTCTTGGCCGCGAGTTTGTGAATCGCTTTGGCAAAATTGACTGGAAGAAGATGTACGCCGAAGCCGATCTGCTGCTCGCCAAACTGAATCTGCGCTTTAAAAGCGACAGACTGGTTGGTGAGCTGTCGATTGGCGATCAGCAGATGGTCGAAATTGCCAAAGTGCTGAGCTTTGAATCGAAGGTCATCATTATGGATGAACCGACGGATGCCCTCACCGATACCGAAACCGAATCCCTGTTCCGCGTCATCCGCGAACTGAAATCCCAGGGACGCGGCATTGTCTATATTTCTCACCGTATGAAAGAGATCTTCGAGATTTGCGACGACGTAACCGTCTTCCGTGACGGGCAGTTTATTGCCGAACGTGAAGTTGCCTCGCTGACTGAAGACTCGCTGATTGAAATGATGGTGGGACGTAAGCTGGAAGATCAGTACCCGCGCCTGGAAAAAGCGCCGGGTGATATTCGCCTGAAGGTCGATAACCTGTGCGGTCCTGGCGTAAACGATGTTTCGTTCACGCTGCGTAAAGGCGAGATCCTTGGCGTATCCGGGCTGATGGGGGCCGGACGTACCGAACTGATGAAAGTGTTGTACGGCGCATTGCCGCGCACCAGCGGTTACGTCACGCTTGATGGCCATGAAGTGGTTACCCGTTCGCCGCAGGATGGGTTGGCTAACGGCATCGTCTATATTTCTGAAGACCGTAAACGCGATGGCTTAGTGCTGGGCATGTCGGTGAAAGAGAACATGTCACTGACCGCGCTGCGTTATTTCAGCCGCGCCGGTGGAAGCCTTAAACATAAAGATGAGCAGCAGGCGGTGGGTGATTTTATTCGTCTGTTTAATGTTAAAACGCCATCAATGGAACAGGCTATCGGCCTGCTGTCCGGTGGTAACCAGCAGAAAGTGGCGATTGCGCGCGGTCTGATGACCCGGCCAAAAGTGCTGATCCTTGATGAACCAACGCGCGGCGTTGACGTTGGGGCCAAGAAAGAAATCTATCAGCTTATCAACCAGTTTAAGGCTGACGGGCTGAGTATCATTCTGGTCTCCTCTGAGATGCCAGAAGTATTGGGCATGAGCGATCGAATTATCGTTATGCATGAAGGGCATCTCGGCGGTGAGTTCACTCGCGAGCAGGCCACTCAGGAAGTATTAATGGCTGCCGCTGTGGGCAAGCTTAATCGCGTGAATCAGGAGTAAAAAAGATGACTACCCAGGCTGTTTCTGGTCGCCGTTATTTCACTAAAGCATGGCTTCTGGAGCAAAAGTCGCTCATCGCTCTGTTAGTGCTGATCGCGATTGTTTCCACCATGAGCCCTAACTTTTTTACCGTTAATAACCTGTTCAACATTCTCCAGCAAACGTCGGTGAACGCCATCATGGCCGTTGGCATGACGCTGGTCATCCTGACGTCGGGTATCGATCTGTCCGTCGGTTCCTTGCTGGCGCTTACCGGCGCGGTTGCGGCTTCAATTGTAGGGATTGAGGTCAATGCGCTGGTGGCTGTTGCTGCAGCCCTGGCGCTCGGCGCTGCCATTGGCGCAGTCACCGGGGTGATTGTTGCGAAAGGCCGGGTGCAGGCGTTTATTGCAACGCTGGTGATGATGCTGCTGCTGCGCGGCGTGACCATGGTGTACACCAACGGCAGTCCGGTTAATACCGGATTTACTGACAATGCCGATGTGTTTGGCTGGTTTGGTATTGGTCGTCCGTTAGGCATCCCTACGCCAGTGTGGATCATGGGGATTGTCTTCCTGGCGGCGTGGTACATGCTGCACCACACTCGTCTGGGCCGTTATATCTACGCGCTGGGCGGTAACGAAGCGGCAACGCGTTTGTCCGGTATCAGCGTCAGTAAAATCAAAATTATCGTTTACTCACTGTGCGGTCTGCTGGCATCGCTGGCGGGCATCATTGAAGTCGCGCGCCTCTCCTCCGCACAACCGACGGCAGGTACTGGCTATGAGCTGGATGCTATCGCAGCGGTGGTGTTAGGCGGTACCAGCCTGGCGGGTGGTAAAGGACGTATTGTTGGGACGCTGATCGGCGCATTGATTCTTGGTTTCCTCAATAATGGTTTGAATTTGTTAGGTGTATCCTCCTATTACCAGATGATCGTCAAAGCGGTGGTGATTTTGCTGGCGGTACTGGTAGACAACAAAAAGCAGTAACAACGATTACAGGACATCTTAAATATGAACATGAAAAAACTGGCTACCCTGGTTTCTGCTGTTGCGCTGAGCGCCACCGTGAGCGCGAATGCGATGGCGAAAGATACCATTGCGCTGGTGGTCTCCACCCTCAACAACCCGTTCTTTGTTTCTCTGAAGGATGGGGCGCAAAAAGAGGCGGATAAGCTGGGTTACAACCTGGTGATTCTGGACTCGCAGAACAATCCGGCGAAAGAGCTGGCTAACGTTCAGGACTTAACGGTTCGTGGAACTAAAATTCTGCTGATCAACCCGACTGACTCTGATGCCGTTGGTAATGCTGTGAAGATGGCTAACCAGGCAAAAATTCCGGTTATTACCCTTGACCGTGTTGCCTCCAAAGGCGAAGTGGTAAGCCACATCGCGTCTGATAACGTGTTGGGTGGCAAAATTGCGGGTGATTACATCGCGAAGAAAGCAGGTGAAGGCGCGAAAGTTATCGAACTGCAGGGGATTGCCGGAACTTCAGCGGCGCGTGAGCGTGGCGAAGGTTTCCAGCAGGCCGTTGCGGCACACAAATTTAACGTACTGGCCAGCCAGCCGGCAGACTTCGACCGCACCAAAGGTCTGAACGTCATGCAGAACCTGCTGACCGCGCATCCTGATGTGCAGGCCGTATTTGCCCAGAACGATGAAATGGCGCTGGGTGCGCTGCGCGCACTGCAAACCGCGGGTAAATCTGATGTGATGGTGGTTGGATTTGACGGCACTCCAGATGGCGAAAAAGCAGTAAATGATGGCAAACTGGCTGCGACCATTGCTCAGCTGCCGGATCAGATCGGCGCGAAAGGCGTTGAAACTGCGGATAAAGTCCTGAAAGGCGAGAAGGTTCAGGCTAAATATCCGGTTGACCTGAAGCTGGTCATCAAGCAGTAATACCGATTCAGGTCGCTCGCGGCCTGATGGAGACATAAATACGCCATCCCCGTATCTGATTTTGGGGATGAAAGCGTAAAAAGAAAAGCAGGGCACGCGCCACCCTAACCCGGTGGCGCACTTTGACTTGGAACACCAAATATGAAAACCGCAGGCAACCTCGTTGTTCTTGGCAGTATCAATGCCGATCACATCCTTAACCTTAACTCTTTCCCGACACCTGGTGAAACCGTAACAGGTAGCCATTATCAGGTCGCATTTGGCGGTAAAGGCGCGAATCAGGCTGTTGCTGCGGGTCGTAGTGGCGCGAATATCGCATTCATTGCCTGTACGGGCGATGATGATATTGGCGAAAGTGTGCGTAAACAGTTAGCCAAAGACAACATCGATATTGCGCCGATTAGCGTAATTTCGGGGGAATCGACCGGAGTGGCGTTGATTTTTGTGAATGGTGAAGGTGAGAACGTTATCGGCATTCATGCCGGAGCGAACGCAGCTCTTTCGCCAGCGCTGGTGGAAGCGCAGCATGAGCGTATTGCTCAGGCGTCCGCCTTACTTATGCAGTTAGAATCGCCGATCGAAAGCGTACTGACTGCAGCAAAGATTGCACATCAAAATAAGACCATGGTCGCCCTGAACCCGGCACCGGCACGTGAACTTTCTGATGAACTGCTGGCGCTGGTGGATATTATTACCCCGAATGAAACCGAGGCTGAAAAGCTGACGGGGATCCGGGTCGAAAATGATGAAGACGCGGCCAAAGCGGCGCAGGCATTGCACGCTAAAGGTATCCATACTGTACTGATTACTTTAGGTAGTCGCGGTGTGTGGGCCAGCGTTAATGGTGAAGGTCAGCGTGTGCCCGGTTTTAAAGTGGAAGCCGTTGATACTATTGCCGCTGGAGACACCTTTAATGGCGCGTTAATTACAGCGTTGCTGGAAGAGACTCCGCTGCCTGAAGCGATCCGTTTTGCGCATGCCGCTGCGGCGATTGCGGTTACCCGTAAAGGCGCACAGCCTTCCGTTCCGTGGCGCGAAGAAATAGAAGCGTTTTTAAGTCAACAGAGGTAACGCTTGGCTACAATGAAGGACGTCGCCCGCCTGGCGGGTGTTTCCACGTCGACGGTTTCTCACGTCATTAATAAAGATCGCTTTGTCAGTGAGTCCGTCACTGACAAAGTAGAAGCTGCAATTAAAGCGCTTAACTACGCGCCCTCCGCGCTGGCGCGTAGTCTCAAGTTAAACCAGACCCGCACGATTGGCATGTTAATCACTGCCAGTACCAATCCCTTCTATTCTGAACTAGTGCGCGGCGTTGAACGTAGCTGTTTTGAGCGCGGCTACAGCCTGGTGCTGTGCAATACCGAAGGCGATGAACAGCGCATGAACCGTAACCTGGAAACTCTGATGCAAAAACGTGTGGACGGCTTGTTGCTGCTCTGCACCGAAACACATCAGCCTTCCAGAGAGATAATGCAGCGTTATCCTTCTATACCGACCGTGATGATGGACTGGTCGCCTTTTGATGGTGAAAGCGATCTGATTCAGGATAACTCCTTGCTGGGCGGGGATTTAGCCACGCAACATCTTATCGAAAAAGGTTTTACGCGCATTGCCTGCATCACCGGGCCGCTGGATAAAACCCCGGCGCGTTTGCGTCTGGAAGGATATCGGGCAGCAATGAAGCGGGCGGGGTTGTCTGTCCCGGAAGGCTACGAGATTACCGGTGACTTTGAGTTCGGCGGCGGCTTTGAAGCTATGCAAACGTTGCTGTCGCATAAACAGCGACCGCAGGCTGTTTTTACCGGCAATGATGCTATGGCAGTTGGCGCGTATCAGGCTCTGTACCAGTCAGGATTGCGCATTCCGCAGGATATGGCTGTGGTGGGTTACGATGATATCGAGCTGGCGCGCTATATGACGCCGCCCCTGACGACCA
Organism: Citrobacter sp. Cpo074; assembly: GCF_030332745.1. Lineage (NCBI taxonomy): Bacteria > Pseudomonadati > Pseudomonadota > Gammaproteobacteria > Enterobacterales > Enterobacteriaceae > Citrobacter > Citrobacter sp. Cpo074. The sequence goes on along the minus strand of NZ_JAOWHG010000034.1, from coordinate 368,631 downwards.
TCCACCAACCAAAAGATGAATTGGGCGAACTGGCCATCGATGTATTAATTCACCGGATGGCGCAGCCAGCATTACAGCAACAGCGTTTGCAGCTTACTCCTGTTCTGATGGAGCGGGGGTCGGTTTAGGTTTGTGCCGATCTTTGATCAGGTTACGTCCATCTTTGGCTTTTAGCAGCATGAACATCAGCGCGGATATTACCGTGATAGCGCCCATCGTCATAAAGGTGTAGTGGAACTGTTCGACCGTATTGGTTCCTTCCATACCTTCATAGATACGCAGAACGGCGGCGCTGATGGCAACCCCTAAACTGATTGATAACTGCTGAGTAACGGCCAATACGCTGTTGCCGCTGCTGGCGTTTTCATCGGTCAGATCCGCCAGAGTGATGGTATTCATTGAAGTAAACTGGGTGGACATCGCCATACCTAAAATGAACAACGGCAGGATTAGCATCCAGATCGGCATGGCAGGAGATTGCAAAGCGAACTGCGCAATCATCAGGCCGATAAATACCGTAACACCCACCAATGTGGTCCTGTAGCCGAGTTTGCGCAGTACCTGCGTCACCATGGATTTTGCCAGAATTGAACCTAACGCTGTTGGCGCCATCATGCAGCCGGCTATCAGAGCCGGATATCCAAATCCTACCTGCAACATCAGCGGCATTAAGAAGGGCACACAGCCTGTACCCAGGCGAGTGGCGAGGTTTCCGGCGATCCCAACAGAAAAGGTCCGAGTCTTAAATATCGGAAGCGATATCAGCGGCGTTGGGTGGCGACGCGCATGGCGAATATAGGCGAGTAGTAACAACACACTGGCAAGAATAATACCGAGTGCGACCCAGGTCTCGACAAGCTTCTCACCGAACAATTCAACGCCGCTGGAAAACAACACCAGGCTCAAACCAAACAGAAAGAAACCGGTCATATCAAAACCGCGGCGTGGTGTGGTGAAGTTCGGCATATATTTGCGGGCATAGAAGATACCGGCAATGCCAATTGGAATATTAATCAGGAAGATCCAGTGCCAACTGGCCCATGTAACCAGTACACCGCCCAATACCGGACCTAAAATCGGCCCCACAAGTCCTGGCATGGTGACGAAGTTAAGCACGGGAAGCAGTTCGCTGCGGGGGTAAGCACGCAATAACGCCAGACGGGCAACGGGCATCATCATGGCGCCACCGATCCCCTGAATGACACGGAAAATCACCAGCTCGCTTAAGGAACTGGACAGCGCACAGGCCAGCGATCCCAACGTAAACAGGCTAACGGCAATCATAAAGACGCGTCGGGTACCAAATCGGTCTGCCAGCCAACCACTTACCGGGATCAGCATCGCGACAGTCAGGGTATAGCTGATAATGGCCGACTGCATGGCGAGTGGAGAGCGGTTAAGACTATGTGCTATTGCGGGTAGGGCGGTATTGAGGATCGTGGCGTCTAGTGCCTGCATAAAAAAGGCCATGGCTGCTATCCACGGTAGCCCGGCCATACTGCGTGATTTCTTTTCTGACATATTATTTATCCGGTAGCACGTTCGGTGCTATCAGCAATGCCTGACAGGCAGCAAAGGCGCGATCGCCATCGTTATCATCTATTGCATCGACAATGGCCTGGTGCAAATCCAGTTTCACCACATCGTTATAGGTAATAGAGGTAAAGTAGGTCTGGTAAACCGAATGGAACAGAGATGCAAAGGAAATAAGGAACGGATTCGCACTCATTTCATAGATGTGCTCATGCCAGGCGATATCAACCTCAATCCAGCGTTCGCGTCTGAAGTTTCTTTTCAGCTCGACCATCTCTTCCATCAGCGTGTTGAGGTGCGCTTTCTGTTCAGCCGTACCTATGGTCGCTGCCAGTAAGCACGCCTGAGGCTCCAGGCTGATACGCATCACCAGAAAATGTTTAATGACCTGCGGGAAATTATCTTCTGTCATCCACCAGGTGAGCAGCTCCTGGTCAAGGAAGTTCCAGTTTGCTTGCGGCATGACGCGTGTGCCAATACGTGGGCGCGGTAATACCATACCTTTTGCCGTTAATGTTTTTACTGCCTCTCTTACCGCGGTGCGACTCACGCCAAACTGATCGCCTAGCTCTATTTCGCCAGGCAATATCGCACCCGGCGCGTATTCACCTTTTAATATTCGCTGAGCCAGCTTTTCGGCCAGAACGTAGGACAAGTTTTTCTGTGCGGCTAGCTGTTGGGCATTTAACGGCATGAATGTTCTTCCTTACTCTTTTTCTTATTCATTAGTATGCCACCTGGAAGTGTGATTGCGGCTGCAAAAACGGCAATTTGCTTATTTTATGGCATGTTAATGGTTGTTTTGATGAAAAAACACGCACTCGGAAAGTTATTTTAAATTTCCCCTTGTCAGCCTGAAATAACTCCCTATAATGCGCCTCCACTGACACGGAACAACGGATTACAAGC
>NZ_JAOWHG010000034.1:6214-366139 GCF_030332745.1 Citrobacter sp. Cpo074 | reverse complement strand
ACGGCGCTGTGACTGGTCGTGCCTGCTATCCGTAACCGCGGAACCTGAAAAGGCTTGCAGGCGATAACAGTATCTACAAAGGTTTGTACTCGTAGGCCTGATAAGCGCAGCGCATCAGGCATATCTTCGCCGGATGGCGGCGCAAGTGCCTTATCAGGCACTTATGGCTTAGCCCAATTCACTCTCTGCCAGCGCTTTAAATACCATTGCGACGGCATGCGCGCCGGGGTCCATATTTCCGAGCAGGCTTTCGCTGCTCAGATACGATGCGCGACCCGCATTGGCTTTGCTCGACAAACAGGTTCGTTCGGCTCCCGCTTGCGCGGCGTCGAAGGCGGCCTGCAGATTTTGCGGCTGCGTGAGCAGCGAAGTCAGAGCCGGTTGCAGCGCATCAATCATGGTGCGATCGCCTTCGTCTGCGCCGCCGTAGAACTTCATCTGCGCCAGTCCCGTATTCAGGGCTTCGGCAACGTTAGCTCCCTGTTCCAGTTTCTGCCCGGCGGCGGTAAAGAAAATAGACATCAGCACACCGCTGGAACCGCCCATCACCACGGTCAGACGTTCGCCAATCAGCGCAAACAGCGTGGCAAGGTTATCCAGCGGCAACTGCTGACGATGCAACAGACCGGCAATTTCACGCGCGCCTGCGGCAAAGGTTGAACCGGTATCGCCATCGCCGACTTTGGCATCAAGCGCATTAAGATGGGTCTCCAGATCGGAAAGGGTTGTGGTGACAAGTTCCACAATCCCGGCCACTAGGGCGTTCGCCGAAGGCTGGAATTCCACGCGTGCACTACGCTGAGATGACGGTACACAGCTGATTTCACGCGGTGGGACCGGCGTCGGCCAGTTACTGGTTTCCACCTCTGTGAGCAGCGCTTTTTCGATGCTCTCTTCCAGCACGATGGCCGTCAGTGAAAAGCCTTTCATATCCAGCGCGGTAACCAACGAGGCCGGGCCAATCAGCCAGTCGATACGCGGATGCAGCGGGCTGCTGGCCAGTTCGCGGGTAATGATGGCCATTTCGGCAACAGAAACGCCGCCAAGATTGTTAATCATCACCGCCAGACGGCCGGTTTCAGGCAGGGCGGCCAGCAGTTTATCCACCATCAGGTTCACCACCTGCGCACTGTTCTGGGTGTCGATGACCGAGGCGCCTGGTTCGCCGTGAATGCCCATACCCAGCTCCGCGTGGCCCGGATGATGACGTGGGGCGGCGTCGGTTTCTTGCGGCAAATGACAGCTGGAAAGCGCAACACCCAGACTGAAGGTGTTATTGGCCGCGTATTGCGCTTCACGCAGGACGGTGGCGAGGTTGTAGCCGCGTTCGGCAAAATAGCCCGCGATTTTATGCACCAGGATGGTTCCCGCAATGCCGCGCGGGTGTTTGTTATCCGGCAGGGAGATGTCATCGCCGACAATCAGCATTTCAACGTTGTAACCAAGGCGACGAGCTTTCTCGGCGGCAAGACCGAAATTAAGACGGTCACCGGTGTAATTTTTCACGATCAACAAACAGCCCGCCTCACCGGTTACCGCCTGAATGGCGGTCAGTACCGCATCTACGCTCGGGGAAGCGAACACGTCGCCACAGACTGCGGCGGTTAGCATACCTTTACCGATAAACCCAACGTGCGCGGGTTCGTGCCCTGAACCGCCGCCGGAAATGATCGCCACGTTATTTTTGTGGAGGTCACGACGGACCACGATGCGAATGGCCGGATCGCTTTCCAGACGCGCCAGGTTATTCCACGGGCTGGTGATAATCGTACCGTCGATGACGTCGCTCACGAGATGGGTGCGTTGATTAAAAAAGAATTGAGACATAACGGCTCCTTGAGGTTGAGTGTAAGACAAACCCCCGGAAGTATGGTCATGGTGCGGAGGCGATAGAGAGATTCTGGCGAAGTCAGCGTGGAAAAAAACAACGTTAAAATGAGTTTCATTACGGAACGTTGTTGTTGTTTTTTGTTCCGAAATGAAACCTAAAAGAACGTTGAACGACCACAATGCGAGCTCGCTCGACTTTTTCCTCTCGCGATGAATGCAGGTCACACGGTACTGCCAGCTTTTTTTTTACCGGTATTTTGGCAAGTGAGTGGGTAAAAGAGAAAGTGAGATTCGTCTGTGCCGGAGATTTGGTGGCAAATGCACGGATCGGGATCGCAAACCTTATATTTTTTATGGTTAAGCGTTCCAATATGAAACATGTGTTGTTTTTATCTGTTTCATATCAGAACAAAAAGACGAAAGATTTTTTTGTGCACGCCTCGCCATACAGTTATTGCATCGCTCCGGTACCTCCCGTTTTCGCCGTCAGCATCAGGCCAAACAGGTTAACGCCAGGGCTCACCATGTAAAAACATGTACTTATTTGAGGATGAAAGGAATGCTAAAAGTTATTCAATCTCCAGCCAAATATCTCCAGGGTCCTGACGCTTCCACCTTGTTTGGTCAATACGCTAAAAATCTGGCGGACAGCTTTTTCGTGATTGCGGATGACTTCGTGATGAAGCTGGCGGGAGAGAAGGTACTCAACGGCCTGCACAGCCACGACATTAGCTGCCATGCGGAACGCTTTAACGGTGAATGTAGCCATGTTGAAATTAATCGCCTGATTACCATTTTGAAACAGCACGGTTGCCGCGGCGTGGTTGGGATTGGTGGTGGGAAAACGCTGGATACCGCCAAAGCGATTGGCTACTACCAGAAGTTGCCGGTGGTGGTGATCCCGACTATCGCATCTACCGATGCGCCAACCAGCGCGCTGTCCGTTATCTATACCGAAGCCGGTGAGTTTGAAGAGTATCTGATCTACCCGAAAAACCCGGATATGGTAGTGATGGACACTGCAATCATTGCCAAAGCGCCGGTACGTCTGCTGGTGGCCGGGATGGGCGATGCGCTCTCGACCTGGTTTGAAGCGAAAGCCTGTTATGACGCCAGAGCGACCAGCATGGCGGGCGGACAGTCCACCGTGGCGGCGCTGAGCCTGGCGCGCTTGTGCTATGATACCCTGCTGGCGGAAGGCGAGAAGGCACGCTTTGCCGCGCAGGCCGGCGTGGTGACCGATGCGCTGGAGCGTATTGTCGAAGCTAACACTTACCTCAGCGGCATCGGTTTTGAAAGCAGCGGTCTGGCAGGGGCGCATGCGATCCACAACGGCTTTACGATTCTGGAAGAGTGCCACCATTTGTACCACGGTGAAAAAGTCGCCTTTGGTACGCTGGCGCAACTGGTGCTGCAAAACAGCCCGATGGAAGAGATCGAAACCGTGCTGAATTTCTGTCAGAAAGTAGGCCTGCCGGTAACGTTAGCGGAAATGGGCGTGAAAGAAGACGTTGACGGCAAGATCATGGCGGTGGCGAAAGCGACCTGTGCAGAAGGTGAAACCATCCATAATATGCCGTTCCCGGTAACGCCTGAAAGCGTACATGCCGCTATTCTGACGGCAGACCTGCTGGGGCAGCAGTGGCTGGCGCGTTAATCAGTCGTCGGTAGGTTTTTATCCGGCATCTTCTCCCCCTCTGACAGTCTCTGCCGGAGGGGTTGTCTATGGTTAAACAGCGGAAAGGGATATGACGGCGCACACGCATAGCATCGGGAAGGAAGTCTCTTCAGTCATTGCCCAGTCATGGCATCGTTGCAGCAAGTTTATGCAGCGGGAAACCTGGCAGGCACCGCATCAGGCGCAAGGGCTGACCTTTGAGTCGATTTGTCGTCGCAAGACGGCGTTGCTTACGATTGCTCAGGCTGCGCTGGAAGATGCCTGGGAGTTTATGGACGGCCGCCCGTGTGCGCTGCTGATTCTGGATGAATCAGCCTGTATCCTCAGCCGTTGCGGCGATCCGCAGACGGTGGAACAGTTGGCGGAGCTTGGGTTTCGCGACGGCAGCTACTGCGCGGAAAGCATCATTGGCAGTTGTGCCCTGTCGCTGGCGACGATGCCGGGCCAGCCGACAAAAACCTCTGGCGATCAGCATTTTAAACAGGCTCTGCATCCGTGGTCGTTCTGCTCGACGCCGGTCTTCGATAACCATGGTCGACTGTTCGGCTCCATCTCGCTGTGTTGTCTGGTGGAGCATGAGTGCGTTTCTGATTTATCCCTGACGCTGGCGATAGCCAGAGAAGTCGGCAACTCTTTGCTGACCGACAGCCTGCTGGCTGAATCCAACCGCCATCTGAACCAGATGTACGGGCTGCTGGAAAGTATGGATGATGGTGTGATGGCCTGGAACGAACAGGGCGTATTGCAGTTCCTCAATGCGCGTGCGGCGCTGCTTTTGCATCTCGATGCGCAGGCCAGCCAGGGAAAAAATATTCACGATCTGCTCAATCTCCCCATGCTGCTGCGCCGGGCGATCAAACATGCCCGCGGTCTGAATCACGTCGAAGTTACCTTTGAAAGCCAGCATCAGTTTGTTGATGCCGTCATCACCCTGAAACCGATTGTTGAGGAGCAGGGCAACAGCTTTATCCTGCTGCTGCATCCGGTGGAGCAAATGCGCCAGCTGATGACCAGCCAGCTCGGCAAGGTGAGCCACACCTTTGAGCAGATGTCGACTGACGATCCGGAAACCCGCCGTTTGATCCACTTTGGACGCCAGGCGGCGAGGGGGAGTTTCCCGATCCTGCTGTGCGGAGAAGAGGGCGTCGGTAAAGAGCTGCTGAGTCAGGCGATTCACAATGAAAGCGAGCGCGCCAGCGGGCCGTATATCGCCGTGAACTGTCAGCTGTATGCCAATAGCGTGCTGGGGCAGGATTTTATGGGCAGTGCGCCCACCGACGATGAAAATGGTCGGCTGAGCCGTCTTGAACTGGCGAACGGCGGCACGCTGTTTCTGGAAAAAATTGAATATCTGGCGCCGGAGCTGCAATCCGCGCTGTTACAGGTGATCAAGCAGGGGGTACTAACCCGCCTGGATGCCCGTCGGTTGATTCCGGTGGATGTCAAAGTGATCGCCACCACCACGGTTGATCTCGCCAATCTGGTGGAGCAAAACCGCTTTAGCCGTCAGCTATATTACGCGCTGCACTCTTTTGAGATAGTGATCCCCCCGCTGCGGGCGCGGCGTAACAGTATTCCCTCGCTGATTTATACGCGGCTGAATAGCCTGAAAAAACGCTTTTCATCCAGTTTGAAGATCGACGACGACGCGCTGGCTCAGCTGGTGGCCTATTCGTGGCCGGGCAATGACTTTGAGCTGAACAGCATTATCGAAAACATCGCCATCAGCAGTGATAACGGCCATATTCGGCTGAGCAATCTACCGGATTATCTGTTTGCCGAACGTCCTGGTCTGGAGACGGCGTCTTCACTGCTGCCAGCCAGTCTGACCTTTACCGCTATCGAAAAAGAGGCGATTATCCATGCTGCTCGCGTCACCAGCGGACGCGTACAGGAGATGTCGCAACTGCTGAACATTGGTCGCACTACCTTGTGGCGCAAGATGAAGCAATACGACATTGATGCCAGCCAGTTTAAGCGCAAGCATCTGGACTAGTTTCTTCAATTCTCGCCATCGAGAACAGCGCGTCCGACAGTCGGTTGATGTAACGCCTGGGTTCATCGCGTAACGTCAGCGTTCTGCTCATTGCGATAAGGATCCGCTCCAGTCGGCGCGTCAGAGTTCGCGCAACGTGTAGCTGTGCCGATGGCAGATTTTTCCCCGGAATAACAAACTCTTTGAGCGGGCCGCTTTGCGCCATATTGCGGTCAATAAGCTGCTCCAGCGCCTGAATATCCTCATCGCCAATACGCTGTTGTAAGCGAGCGAGTCCTTTCTCATCGCTGGCGAGTTCCGCACCCAGTACAAACAGCATCTTCTGTATGGCGTGCAGATCCTGGCGCAGTTCAGCCTGGTGCGTGCTGGCATAGCAGACGCCAAGCTGGGAAATCAGTTCATCCACCGTGCCATAGGCCTCAACGCGGATGTCGTCTTTGTCGATACGGCTGCCGCCAAACAGCGCGGTCGTGCCTTTATCGCCGGTTCGGGTGTAGATGCGATACATTTATTTTATCTCGCTGAAGGGAAGTACTTTAACCAGTTGACCGGCATTGGCGCCAAGCGTTCGGATCTGCGCAATTCCGGCGCGGATATGCCCACGGATCAGCGCCCGATCCTCGGGCAACTGGGCGTGGGTTAAAGCAATATCACCCGTGGCGTTAAGACCCAGACCGACACGTAGCGTTGAGCTTTTGGCCGCAAGTTTGCTCAATGCCAGCGCGCAGTCATGCTCGTCGCAACAGATTGCCCGGCAAGGGACGCCTTGCTCTTCCAGCCCCCAGCACAGCTCATCAAGCACGCGAGTATCCTGCCAGCGTGAGTGATAAAACAGATGTACGCCCGGTGATGAAAGTGACATTGCGCCCCCTGCGTTATCAGAATGCCTGACGGAAGATCTCGGCAATTTCTTTCTCGTTCCCTTTGCGCGGGTTAGAGAAGGCGTTGCCGTCCTTCAGCGCCATTTCCGCCATGTACGGGAAATCGGCTTCTTTGACGCCCAGATCGCGCAGATGCTGCGGAATGCCGATGTCAGCGGAGAGACGGGCAATGGCGTGAATGGCCAGTTCGGCGGCATCCATGGTGGAGAGTCCGTCAGTGTTTTCGCCCATAAATTCTGCGATATCGGCAAATTTCTCCGGGTTAGCGATCAGGTTATAGCGCGCCACGTGCGGGAGCAGAACGGCATTCGCCACGCCGTGTGGCATGTCGTACAGACCGCCAAGCTGATGCGCCATTGCGTGAACGTAGCCGAGGTTGGCGTTGTTGAAAGCCATACCCGCCAACAGAGAGGCGTAGGCCATGTTCTCGCGAGCTTTCAGGTTGCTGCCCAGCGCTACGGCCTGACGCAAGTTGCGTGCGATCAGGCGAATAGCCTGAATAGCGGCGGCGTCGGTGACCGGGTTGGCATCTTTGGAAATATAGGCTTCTACGGCGTGGGTCAGGGCGTCCATACCGGTCGCGGCGGTCAGCGGGGCGGGTTTGCCGAGCATAAGCAGCGGATCGTTAATGGAGACCGACGGCAGGTTGCGCCAGCTGACAATCACAAACTTCACTTTGGTTTTGGTATTGGTCAGCACGCAGTGGCGGGTGACTTCGCTGGCGGTACCGGCAGTGGTATTCACCGCAACGATAGGCGGCAGCGGGTTGGTCAGGGTTTCAATCCCGGCATAGCTGTAGAGATCGCCTTCGTGAGTTGCCGCGATACCGATGCCTTTACCGCAGTCATGCGGGCTACCGCCGCCAACGGTAACGATGATATCGCAATGCTCTTTGCGAAAGACCTCCAGACCATCGCGCACGTTGGTGTCTTTGGGATTTGGCTCAACGCCGTCAAAAACCACCACGTCAATGCCCGCTTCACGTAAATGGGCGAGGGTTTTATCTACCGCACCGTCTTTAATAGCCCGCAGACCTTTATCAGTAACCAGCAGCGCTTTTTTACCGCCTAACAGTTTGCAGCGTTCGCCGACAACGGAAATAGCATTGGGGCCAAAGAAGTTCACATTTGGCACGAGGTAATCAAACATACGATAGCTCATAATATACCTTCTTAGATTTAAATTATAATTCAGAGAAACAATTCAGTGCGGTTTCTGCTAATAATATGTCTTGTTCGACAGTGCCGCCGCTAACGCCAACGGCACCAATTAATTTACCGTTTAATATGACAGGTAAGCCGCCGCCGAAAATAACAATGCGCTGTTGGTTAGTAAGCTGCAAACCATATAGCGAAGCGCCAGGTTGTACCGCGTCGGTAATTTCATGGGTACCCTGGCGCAGGCAGCAGGCGGTATACGCTTTATTAAGAGAGATATCACAGCTGGTGACAAACGCATCGTCCATGCGTTGCATTAGCAGCGTATTCCCGCCGTGATCCACTACGGAAAAGACCACCGGAACGTTGATCTCAAGCGCTTTAGCCTCAACGGCCTGCGCCATTTTTTTTGCAGCTGCCAGCGTAATGGTGGCAATTTGTTGGCTCTTATTCACAGTCTCTCCTGAAAATGTTGTAGGGCTGAGGTCACGAAACATATCGCGTCGCGCAACAGCTATTTTTATCATTGGCTTTACCTTATTTTCTCGCCGCACGTTATTAAGTCAATAGGGTGGGGTTTTCATAAAAATTAAATTCATTTCCCTGATTTTGCGTTTATTGATAATGATCATTTAACCTCGTCACAATTTACGATGGATATTCCTGAATTGCGTTTCAATATGGAACGATGCGTTTTTATTAGGTGCCAAATTGGAACGAAATTAATTTTATTTTTTTATTGCTTGGCTCATTTAGAGTTCGGCCATTGCTGATGAAAGGCGAATACCGGGTGTGGTGTCCCCGGCAATATGGCCCAGCGTCCCTATTTTTTACCTTTTGAGTCAATAAATCATGAGAAGATCAAAACGATTCGAAGTGCTTGCGAAGCGGCCTGTAAATCAGGATGGGCTGATTGGCGAATGGCCTGAAGAGGGGCTGATCGCCATGGAAAGCCCCTACGATCCGGCGTCGTCGGTGAAGGTGGAAAATGGTCGTATTGTTGAGCTGGACGGTAAGAGCCGCGCCGAGTTCGACATGATCGACCGTTTCATTGCCGACTATGCGATTAACGTGGCCGAAGCTGAGCGCGCCATGCAGCTCGACGCGCTGGAGATCGCCAGAATGCTGGTGGATATCCACGTCAGTCGGGAAGAGATTATTGCCATTACCACCGCCATCACCCCGGCGAAAGCGGTGGAAGTGATGGCGCAAATGAACGTGGTGGAGATGATGATGGCGCTACAAAAAATGCGCGCCAGACGCACTCCCTCCAACCAGTGCCACGTGACTAACCTGAAAGATAACCCGGTACAGATTGCCGCCGACGCTGCTGAAGCGGGGATCCGCGGCTTTTCCGAGCAGGAAACGACGGTCGGGATCGCCCGCTACGCGCCGTTTAACGCCCTGGCACTGCTGGTGGGTTCCCAGTGCGGTCGCCCCGGTGTGCTGACCCAATGTTCCGTTGAAGAGGCCACCGAGCTGGAGCTGGGCATGCGAGGGCTAACCAGTTATGCCGAAACGGTGTCGGTGTATGGCACAGAATCGGTGTTTACCGACGGCGATGACACGCCGTGGTCCAAAGCGTTTCTCGCCTCGGCTTATGCGTCGCGTGGTCTGAAGATGCGCTACACCTCCGGCACCGGCTCGGAAGCGCTGATGGGCTATTCCGAAAGTAAATCGATGCTTTATCTGGAGTCGCGCTGCATTTTTATCACCAAAGGCGCGGGCGTACAGGGGCTGCAAAATGGTGCGGTCAGCTGTATCGGCATGACCGGCGCAGTGCCGTCAGGGATCCGCGCGGTGCTGGCGGAAAACCTGATTGCCTCAATGCTCGACCTTGAAGTGGCCTCCGCCAATGACCAGACCTTTTCCCACTCCGATATTCGCCGTACTGCCCGCACCCTGATGCAGATGCTGCCGGGTACCGACTTTATTTTCTCCGGTTACAGCGCGGTACCCAACTACGACAACATGTTTGCCGGGTCGAACTTCGACGCTGAAGATTTCGATGATTACAACATTCTGCAACGCGATCTGATGGTTGACGGCGGTCTGCGTCCGGTCACGGAAGAGGAAACCATCGCCATTCGCAATAAGGCCGCCCGCGCCATTCAGGCAGTGTTCCGCGAGCTGGGCCTGCCGCTGATTAGCGATGAAGAAGTCGAAGCTGCTACTTATGCTCACGGCAGCAAAGATATGCCTGCGCGCAATGTGGTGGAGGATTTGGCTGCCGTGGAAGAGATGATGAAGCGCAATATCACCGGGCTGGATATCGTCGGCGCGTTGAGTTGCAGCGGCTTCGAAGATATCGCCAGCAATATCCTCAACATGCTGAGACAGCGTGTTACCGGTGATTACCTGCAAACGTCGGCCATTCTGGATCGCCAGTTCGACGTCGTCAGCGCCGTCAACGACATCAATGATTATCAGGGACCTGGTACCGGCTATCGCATCAGTGCCGAACGCTGGGCGGAAATTAAAAATATTGCGGGCGTGGTTCAGCCCGGCTCGATCGAATAAGGCGGTACACAGTGGAATGCACAACTGAACGTAAGCCGGTTTTCACCTTACAGGTGAGCGAAGGCGAGGCGGCTAACGCGGATGAACGCGTGGATGAGGTGGTGATTGGCGTCGGCCCGGCCTTTGATAAGTATCAGCATAAAACCTTGATTGATATGCCGCACAACGCGATTTTGAAAGAGCTGGTTGCTGGCATCGAAGAAGAGGGACTGCATGCGCGAGTAGTGAGGATCCTGCGGACCTCGGATGTTTCTTTTATGGCATGGGATGCGGCAAATCTCAGCGGCTCAGGCATTGGGATTGGTATCCAGTCGAAAGGAACCACGGTGATTCATCAGCGCGATCTGCTGCCGCTAAGTAACCTGGAACTGTTTTCTCAGGCTCCGCTGCTGACGCTGGAAACCTATCGTCAGATTGGTAAAAACGCCGCGCGCTATGCACGCAAAGAGTCGCCTTCGCCGGTGCCAGTGGTCAATGACCAGATGGTGCGCCCTAAATTTATGGCCAAGGCCGCGCTGTTTCATATCAAAGAAACCAAACACGTGGTGCAGGATGCTGCGCCTGTCACGTTGCATATTGCACTGGTAAGGGAATGACCATGAACGACAACATCATGACCGCGCAGGATTACCCATTAGCCACCCGCTGCCCGGAGAAAATCCAGACGCCTGGCGGCAAGCCGCTAACCGACATTACCCTTGAGAATGTGCTGGCGGGCCGCGTAGGGCCGCAGGATGTGCGTATTTCTCAGCAAACGCTGGAGTACCAGGCGCAGATTGCCGAGCAGATGCAGCGTCATGCCGTGGCGCGCAATTTTCGTCGTGCGGCAGAACTGATTGCGATCCCGGATGCCCGCATTCTGGAGATCTACAACGCACTGAGGCCGTTTCGTTCTTCGTTCGCCGAGTTGCAGGCCATTGCCGATGAACTGGAACACACCTGGCACGCCACGGTGAACGCCGGGTTTGTCCGCGAATCGGCAGAGGTATACCAGCAGAGAAATAAGCTGCGTAAAGGCAGTCAGTGACGGAGGCAGCATGCCGTTAATTGCAGGGATCGATATCGGCAACGCCACCACTGAAGTGGCGTTGGCGCAGGATGGCCGGTTTATCGGCAGCGGGATTGTCGCCACGACCGGGATGAAAGGCACGCGGGAGAATATCGCCGGGGTGGTCGCGTCCCTGCAGCAGGCGCTGGATAAAACGCCGTGGTCGCTGCAGGATGTGGCAAAAATCTGCATCAACGAGGCCGCGCCGGTTATTGGTGATGTGGCGATGGAAACCATCACTGAAACCATCATTACCGAATCAACGATGATTGGCCATAACCCGCAAACGCCCGGCGGCGTTGGCGTGGGCATGGGAACCACCATCGCCGTGGAGAAGTTGGCGGCGTTGGATGAGGATCGATTTGCCCAGGGCTGGATCCCGTTGGTGGACGAGGAGATGGATTTCCTTGAGGCGGTTTGGTTTATCAATGAAGCGCTGGATCGCGGCGTCAACGTGGTGGCGGCTATCCTGAAAAAAGATGATGGCGTGCTGGTGAATAATCGCCTGCACCGGCCAATACCGGTGGTTGATGAAGTCACTCTGCTGGAGAAGGTGCCTGAAGGCGTGCTGGCGGCGGTGGAAGTGGCGGCCCCGGGACAGGTAGTGCGGGTGCTGTCGAATCCTTACGGTATCGCAACCTTCTTTGCCCTGACCCCTGAGGAAACGCAAACTATTGTCCCCATCGCCAGAGCGCTGATTGGCAACCGTTCCGCTGTGGTGCTGAAAACCCCGCAGGGAGATGTGCGATCAAGAGTGATCCCGGCGGGTAAGATCTTTATCCGTGGTGAAAAGCGCGGCGGTGAAGCCGACGTAGCGCAGGGCGCTCAGGCCATTATGCAGGCGATGAGCGCCTGTGCGCCCGTGTGCGATATTCGTGGGGAAGCTGGTACGCACGCAGGCGGCATGCTGGAGCGGGTGCGTAAGGTGATGGCCTCGCTGACCGGCCATGACATGAACACGGTGCATATTCAGGATCTATTGGCGGTCGATACATTTATTCCGCGCAAGGTGCAGGGTGGCATCGCCGGAGAGTGTTCAATGGAGAACGCCGTGGGCATTGCGGCGATGGTGAAAGCCGATCGTTTACAGATGCAGGCCATTGCCAGTGAGCTGAGCGCCCGGTTAAACACTCTGGTTGAGGTGGGCGGCGTAGAGGCCAACATGGCTGTGGCGGGGGCGTTAACTACGCCCGGATGCGCCGCACCGCTGGCGATCCTCGACTTAGGCGCAGGATCTACCGATGCCGCCGTCATCAATAGCGACGGCGTAGTGAAAGCGGTACATCTGGCCGGCGCGGGGAATATGGTCAGCCTGTTGATTCAAACTGAGCTGGGCTTAAGCGATGCATTTCTGGCGGAGGAAATAAAAAAATACCCGCTGGCAAAAGTGGAGAGCCTGTTCAGCATTCGCCATGAGAACGGCGCGGTGGAGTTTTTCCGCGAACCGCTCAGTCCGTCAGTATTCGCCAAAGTGGTGTACTTGAAAGAGGGCGAGCTGATCCCGGTAGATAACCAGACTTCGCTGGAAAAAATCCGTCTGGTGCGTCGACAGGCTAAAGAGAAGGTTTTTGTGACCAACTGCCTTCGCGCGTTACGCCAGGTGTCACCCGGTGGCTCTATTCGCGATATGACGTTCGTGGTGCTGGTAGGCGGTTCTTCGCTGGATTTTGAAATCCCGCAGATGATCACCGATGCGCTGGTGCATTACGGCGTTGTCGCCGGGCAGGGTAATATTCGAGGTACCGAAGGGCCGCGTAATGCGGTGGCAACTGGGCTGGTTTTAGCCGGAGAAGCAAAAAAATAGCGCAGAAAACAGCCGCGCAAGCGTTTAGCTGCGGGGTAAGTCAAATAAAGGCGATGTTCTCTTTGATATCCCGGCGGAGTTGGGTACATAGTATAAATGTGTCTCTCACGTGGTTAATTTTAAGGATAAGAGCATGCCAACAGCAATTGAGAAAGCATTGGATTTTATTGGTGGTATGAACACTTCGGCGTCAGTACCACATTCAATGGATGAAAGTACCGCTAAGGGAATCTTAAAGTATTTGCATGACTTAGGTGTGCCAGCGAGTCCGGAAGTTGTGATGGCACGGGGTGAGCAAGAGGGATGGAATCCCGAGTTCACGAAAAAAGTGGCCGGATGGGCAGAAAAAGTCGCCTCCGGTAACCGCATCCTTATCAAGAACCCAGAGTATTTTTCAACCTATATGCAGGAGCAGCTCAAAGAGCTAGTGTGAGCTGACTATCGAATTAAACTCTAACGGACGTTTCCATCCAAGGATGGCGGCGTCCAGATGGGGTTGCCATTAACATGCTGTTTTCTGAACAGGTGTATCGCGTAAATAGCTTTAGTCCCCGCCAGCCATTTTCTTCCGTGTACTCATTCAACATATTAATGCAAGCAAGTATTGATTTTTCCAGGACAAACTCTTTTTTGCTACATACCAATTTCTACGGAATACCCATAAAAAAAGGACCTGCGATTTCTCGCAAGTCCTTGAAATTTGGTGGCCCCTGCTGGACTTGAACCAGCGACCAAGCGATTATGAGTTTTAGATAAAACAATGGCTTATAGTTGCTTGTTGTGGAAAAACAAGCATTTAATGCAAAGCAACTTGACCAATAAATAACCATACCCCCCGAAAATACCCCTCTACTGTATCCCCGAAGGGCCGTTAGTCGTTTCGGGCGGACGTTATGCTTATATTTAAATTTACCAAATCAGCCATTCAGGATCTTCCCATCCCAGAAGGGGACGGGCGGGTGGAATACGCAGATAATATCGTTACAGGATTGCGTATTCGCATCACCTCAAACGGCAGTAAAAGTTTTTACGTTGTGCGAAAAAGAGGCGGGAAATTTTTCCGCGTAACACTCGGAAAATTTCCCGATCTCACAGTAGACCAGGCGCGCGAGCAGGCAGCCATAACGCTGGGTGAGGTTGCTGTTACCCGTCGCAACCCGAATAACTCCAGGCGGGAAAATTTACGAGCCGCGCGACATAATCGACAAAATAAGCGAAGAAACGACGCAGGGCGGGACCATGCCGCCGATCCGGTTTACGTGCCATGACGCCCGCCGCACGTTCGGCAGCGTGGCGGAGCTTGCTGGAGTGGGCTCTTATATCCTTAAGCGCCTGCTGAATCATAAAACATTCCGTAGCGCTGACGTGACACAGAGCTATCTCCACTTCTCCGCTGACGAGCTAATGGGGCTAGCGCAAAAGGTTGAGCGGGCCATGCTGGAGCATGCAGGGCTGGTGGAGAAAAAGGGCCAGCTTGATGCGCAGCTGGTGGCGCTAATGGGGACCATGAGTGATAACGATAAACGGCGCATGTTGTTTGCGCTGTTGAATCCTCCGGAGGATGAAAGATAAGCACAGTGACGGTTAAGGACGGCCGCGAATTGGGAGTAATTTAGCGGCCGTCATAATCTCCCTATTTAATTTATGGTTGCGGCGTGTTGCTTCGCTTTTTCTATGGCGTGCGTGTCAAATATATACTGCTCGTAATTATCGGTTATATCTTTCACTCTGTATATTTTCCAGCGGCCATCCTCTTTTATCAGGTATACACCGATTTGGTAATTTTTATTGTTTTCACAACCTAACCAGACGTTAACATACTTTCCGCCAAAATAATCCTTAGCATCACCCACCCTTAAGCGCGGTATCCAGTCAGCGGCATAATCTTGTGCGTATGTGTAATAATCAGAACCAACGATTTCCTGCTCATAAATATATGAAATGACGCTCAATTGATTTAGTGTCTCTTGAGCAACGTAATCTTTCATCTTTTCGGGAGCTGGTTTTATTTTCCCTGTGCTATTAGCATAAACATTTAAATAATACGAGTAAAAATCAAATACCCGTTTCTGTGCCTGTTCAGGATGCGAACTGCATGCTGAAAGTAGAGAGATAAATAAAATCGCAATGAAAGTGCGCATTAGTTCATCCTGTACATTTGGTACGACGGCTTTGATGAGCGATAACCAGGCCCGCCCCAAAAATCCCTCTGTTTAAAGTCAGAATACCAGTCCTGCCCGTCGTAAATCGCCATATGTCCCGAAGCGCTCCCTCCTGTGTAGGGCTGTATCACAACCACGTCACCTGCCATGGGGGATTGCGTTGAAGATATTTTTCTAAACCCTGCCGCCTCCAACATCGGGCCGTAGTCTTTTGCATGGTGTGTATTTATGACATTTATCCCGCCAGCATGAATTGCCTGTCGCACGTATGCGGCGCAGTTGCTTGTTGGGCCTGGTTCGGCTTGAGCTTTCGCGTAGTTGCCTGCGCTTCTTGGATCCCATCCCATTATTATTATCCATTCCAGTTAAAAGGAGTTGCTAATAGATACCCAATTAATTAGGGAGGTTAATCATTTAGTGCCGCAGAAAGCGTAACGTGCTGTGTGAGGCTAGTGCGCTTGATGCTGAGAGCAGGCGGAATCAATCGCGAGGAGATAGCCTAAACGAATTCCGAAAATAAAAGGGCGCGGGTATGTTTCCGCACATGCCGGGTGCATCATGAAAAAAACTATAAGGAAAAGGGTTTTATCATGAAAAAAATTGCGTTTTGTTTTATTGGTATTTTGATGCTTTCTGGGTGTGCTACAAAGCAATATCCGCAGGCCCCCGCAATGACATCTGCAGAGGCTGATTCATTTGATTGTAGAGATGTGGGGGTTGAACTGGCAAAGGCGCAGAGCATTAAACATGAGATAGATGCTACTGGGCAGTTTGATGGGCGCACGGTGTTAGGTGTGCTGGGGGATTTTGGTGTGGGCAATGGGATGGCTAAGAGTGATGCTTATAAGAAGGTGGATGCCCGCATTCAGCAGCTCGAAGCCATTAAACCTCTAAAGTGTAAAGATTCCATGTGAGAAATGCAGCCGGTCAAATGACCGGCTTTTTTTATTCCGCAGCTCTGATGGTGAAATCGAAGTGGATCGCATCATACGGAAACAGTGTGCCACTATCCCCGCGTTCAAGTAATCCGCCATTCAGTAGCGCAGTAACGTCAGTATGTACGCCCTTTACATCACGCCCGACAAGCGCCGCAATTTCGCGGATCGTTAATTCCCCCGCGCCCGGTCATCGCCTGCAAAATTGCCATGCGGTTTGGGGCACAAAACTTTGTGCATCACGGTCCAGGAAGGAAACGAGATCACCCCATCGCCCTTGCCACGCTCGTTGTCGTACTGCGCCCTTGAGCACAACGTGGATATTTATTTTTTATTTGAGCAGCTCGGGCGCGTAACCGGTTTTGATAGCTACGCAGCCAAAGCCACTGCGCTGGCCACTGATATTGTCTCAAAATCTTGGATTGAGAGTGAGGGGCGATTTCGCCAGGGTGTACACGAGGACGGCCCCGACGATGCCAGCCGCGCTGGACCAATCAAGCTGGGGCGGTTTATTTGCCGTTAAAGCAGCGCCAGAATGGAAAGATTTCGGTTCGGCACGCTGGAGAGTGCAGGGTATACGCCGTATCACCCGGACTACGGCTATACAGGCCATAGCCGTGGAGTGTGGACCGAGGGAATAGCCGGGTCGGCATTGTTTGAACGGGCGTTAGGAAATGAGCAGCGGGCCACGGAACTGATTGCAGGGCTAAAACCACTGCGTAACGAGTACGGATATCGAGATTCATGCGATGAAAACCTACGATACCTTACCCGATTGGCTGTCTACTACTAACACAGGATGGGTTATTCTGGTGTGTAAGCTGGGGGATTATGGTGTGTTGATGAGCCAGTCTTAGATGTCGGGATCGCCATATACTAGCGAGGCATGTCGGCATATTACGTTGATATTTTCTGCGGCGTTACTGCAAACAGGCAGGGCGCGCATTTTTCTGCGGTATCCCCGAAGTATCCCCGGAAAAACAAAAGGACCTGCGATTTCTCGCAAGCCCTTGAAATTTGGTGGCCCCTGCTGGACTTGAACCAGCGACCAAGCGATTATGAGTCGCCTGCTCTAACCACTGAGCTAAGGGGCCGTGGCGGTGGATTATAAAGTAACTCCGCGTTGCAATCCAGACATAAGCGTACGGATGCTGTTTTTATAAACAATGTATTTTCAGTCCGTTATACTGGTTCCTCTGATGTATTGTTCGGAGTAATTATGGTTAAGGACATACTGGCACCGGAGCTGCGGGTGGTGTTTTGCGGCATCAATCCGGGGCTTTCTTCCGCAGGTACAGGATTCCCCTTTGCGCACCCCGCTAATCGCTTCTGGAAGGTTATCCATCAGGCGGGATTCACCGATCGCCAGCTTAAACCTGAAGAGGCACAGCACCTACTGGACTTTCGCTGCGGCGTGACTAAGTTTGTCGACAGACCAACGGTACAAGCCAATGAAGTGAAGCTACAAGAGATGCGTAGCGGCGGTCGTCTGCTTATTGAAAAAATAGAAGAGTATCAGCCAGCCGCGCTCGCTATCCTTGGGAAACAGGCATTTGAGCAGGGGCTTAGCCAGCGTGGGGCGCAGTGGGGAAAACAGACGCTGACCATTGGCGCGACGCAAATATGGGTATTGCCGAATCCCAGCGGATTAAGCCGGATCACGCTGGATAAATTGGTGGAGGCGTATCGGGAAGTGAATGATGCCTTGCTCAGGCGGGGACTATAAAGAAAAACGCCACCTTGCGGTGGCGTTTATGCTTATGCGGCGAGATTAATCGTCGAGGAAGCTACGCAGTACTTCAGAGCGGCTCGGGTGGCGCAGTTTACGCAGCGCCTTCGCTTCGATCTGACGGATACGTTCGCGGGTAACGTCGAACTGTTTACCCACTTCTTCCAGCGTGTGGTCGGTGTTCATATCGATACCGAAACGCATACGCAGAACTTTCGCTTCACGAGCGGTCAGGCCAGCCAGAACGTCATGCGTTGCGGCACGCAGGCTCTCGGTGGTCGCAGAGTCCAGCGGCAGCTCGAGGGTGGTATCCTCGATGAAATCACCCAGATGCGAATCTTCATCGTCGCCGATCGGCGTTTCCATGGAGATAGGCTCTTTAGCGATTTTCAGCACTTTACGGATCTTGTCTTCCGGCATCAGCATGCGTTCAGCCAGTTCTTCCGGTGTCGGCTCGCGGCCCATCTCTTGCAGCATCTGACGGGAGATACGGTTGAGCTTGTTGATGGTCTCAATCATATGTACCGGGATACGAATGGTACGCGCCTGATCCGCGATCGAACGGGTGATCGCCTGACGGATCCACCAGGTTGCATAGGTGGAGAACTTGTAACCACGACGGTATTCAAACTTATCAACCGCCTTCATCAGACCGATGTTACCTTCCTGAATCAGATCCAGGAACTGCAGGCCACGGTTGGTGTATTTTTTAGCGATAGAGATAACCAGACGTAAGTTCGCTTCAACCATCTCTTTTTTCGCACGGCGTGCTTTCGCTTCACCGATGGACATGCGACGGTTGATATCTTTAACCTGCTCGATGGTCAGGCCGGTTTCTTCTTCAATCTGCTGCAGTTTCTGCAGGCCGCGGTGAACGTCATCTGCCACGTCGTGCAGTTTTTCAGACCACGGTTTGTTCATCGCGATTGCCGCGTTGAACCAGGTTTCACTGGTTTCATTGCCAGTAAACAGGGTGATGAAGTTTTTCTTCGGCATTTTGCACTGCTCAACGCAGAGCTTCATGATCAGACGTTCCTGAGTACGCACGCGGTCCATCATGACGCGCATGCTGTTTACCAGGTAGTCGAACTGCTTCGGCACCAGGCGGAACTGTTTGAACACTTCGGACAGCTTCTGAATTTCTTCCTGCGCGGCAGCATGGCTGCGGCCTTTCGCTTTGATGGTGTCGCGAGTGATTTCGTACTGAGTACGCAGTTCACCGAATTTTTCACGCGCTAACTCAGGGTCGATGCTGTTGTCATCATCGCTGCTGTCGTCGTCGCCATCTTCTTCATCTTCATCTTCATCGTCATCCATCTCTTCCTGAGAGAGTTCAGAACCGACGTGGGTCGCCGTTGGCGCCATGTCTTCTTCCGCATTTGGATCGACAAAGCCAGTGATCAGATCGGAAAGACGTGCTTCTTCAGCTTCTACGCGATCGTACTGCTCAAGCAGGTAGGTGATAGCTTCCGGGTATTCGGCAACGGAGCATTGAACCTGGTTAATCCCGTCTTCGATGCGTTTAGCGATGTCGATTTCGCCTTCGCGGGTTAACAGTTCAACGGTACCCATTTCACGCATGTACATGCGGACCGGGTCAGTCGTACGACCGATTTCGGACTCAACGCTGGACAGAACCTGGGCAGCTGCTTCTTCCGCGTCTTCATCGGTGCTGTTGGAGGTTTCAGCAAGCAGCAGATCATCGGCATCAGGTGCTTCTTCCATCACCTGAATACCCATGTCATTGATCATTTGGATGATGTCTTCGATTTGATCTGAATCGACGATATCTTCCGGCAGATGGTCATTGACCTCGGCATAGGTCAGATAGCCTTGCTCCTTACCACGTTGGACAAGAAGCTTCAGCTGTGACTGCGGGTTTTGCTCCATAAGACGGTATCCACACTTAATTCGTTTGATTGGTGTTGGGCGGTAAAACCGCCAACGGCAAAACGAGGGCATACTTATATTTTGCCGCTGCCTCTCCGTGCGGCTGTCGGGGGCTTCCCGATCGATATTCGGCAGTTAAGCCGTTAAATACTTCATCTTTCACGTTGTCTCTGCGTTAGCTGTGTTCGTTACTCGGCTCATCCTGAGCCTCGCCCCTTACGGGGCCGCCGCAAGCAGCGTTCAAATCCGCTCCCGGCGGATTTGTCATCCTGGTCATGTACTTATGTATACTCCCAGGCGTTCGTTCACTTGCTGCCTTGATACAACGCGAATGATTTTGTCTTTGTTTTGTCTTTCTCTTATTTCTTGGCCAGTTCCTGGTTCAATGTCCAGAGTTCCCGGCGTTCTTCGCTGCTTAAACCGTGTGTGCGCTCACGAGCTATCAACTCTTCCTGGCGCAGTTCAAGCATCGAATCAAACATATGGTTGAGTGAGTCGGTGAAGGTTTTTTCCGCGATATCTTTATCTGCTATATCGTCCCACATCGACAGTTTTTCAAGGGTCGCAGCATCATTTGTGCCACGGTAGTGTTCTAAAAGTTGCCCGGTGGTCAGACCTGGCTGAGCCAGACAAGTGTTGACCAGTTCTCTGAATAAGCCAAGTCCAGGCAGCTTATTACTATCCAGTGCGCCTAACGGTGGAACCAGCGGGGCGAGGCCCGGGTTCTGTACCAGCAACCCTATAAGTATACGCATGGTCGTACGTTTTAGCTGTGGAACAGGGCGGGAAGCCCCATTTTCTGCCAGTTTAGGCATTAAACGTTCAAGCTGGCTGTCATCCAGAATGCCGAGCTTGTTCCCCAACTCCTGTCGCAAGTAAATGCGCAACGTTTCGCCTGGTACCTGAGTAATCAGAGGTAATGCCAGCGTACTGAGCTGTGCGCGTCCGTCCGGGGTACTCAAATCCACCTGCGGCAGCAGGCTGTTAAATAAAAACGCGGAGAGCGGCAGCGCCTGCTCCATCCGGGCTTCAAAGGCCTCTTTCCCTTCTTTACGCACCAGCGTATCGGGGTCTTCGCCGTCAGGTAAAAACATGAAGCGTAGCTGGCGTCCGTCTGTCATATAGGGCAGTGCGGTTTCCAGTGCGCGCCATGCTGCGTCGCGTCCGGCACGGTCGCCGTCGTAACAGCAAATTACGTTGTTCGTCGCGCGGAACAACAGTTGGATGTGATCGGCAGTAGTTGACGTCCCTAGGGATGCAACGGCGTAGTTAATGCCGTATTGCGCCAGCGCCACCACATCCATATAGCCTTCTACCACTAACAGGCGCTGTGGATCGGCGTTATCCTGCTGGGCTTCATAAAGGCCATACAGCTGGCGACCTTTATGGAAAATATCGGTTTCCGGGGAGTTCAGATATTTCGGCAGGGCATCGCCCAGCACGCGTCCACCAAAACCAATGACCCGACCACGTTTGTCGCGAATGGGGAACATCACCCGTTCGCGGAAGCGATCGTAACTGCGTCCCTGATCGTTGGTGACCAACATCCCCGCATCGACCAGCGATTTGCGATTCTCAGCATTGCCGCCAAACCGTTTCAGGACGTTGTCCCAGCCAGGGGGCGCAAAACCAATAGCAAAACGGGTGATAACGTCGCTACTTAATCCTCGCTTTTCCAGGTACTGGCGCGCAGGGGTAGCGGCGGGCTGCATCAAAGACTGTTGATAAAAAGTGTTCAGGCCGTCCATCAATTGATAAAGGCTTTGCCGTTGATGGCGCTCTATCTGACTGGGGCCACTGCCTGCTT
The DNA here is from genome assembly GCF_030332745.1 of Citrobacter sp. Cpo074. NCBI lineage: Bacteria > Pseudomonadati > Pseudomonadota > Gammaproteobacteria > Enterobacterales > Enterobacteriaceae > Citrobacter > Citrobacter sp. Cpo074. The sequence goes on along the minus strand of NZ_JAOWHG010000034.1, from coordinate 344,702 downwards.
CATAGGGCACTTCAAGGTTGTGCATTGCGGCCAGTTCTTCGACGGTTTCCACAAACTCGAGCTTGTCGTAGTTCATGAGAAAGTCGACGGCGTTGCCATGCGCGCCACACCCAAAGCAGTGATAAAACTGTTTTTCACCGTTTACGGTGAAAGAGGGGGTTTTTTCGTTATGGAACGGACAGCACGCGTGATAATTTTTGCCCTGCTTTTTCAGCTTTACCCGCGCGTCGATGAGATCGACGATGTCGGTTCTTGCCAGCAGGTCATTGATAAAAACGCGAGGAATTCGTCCAGCCATAAGCCCCTGTTTTTTGATGACTCATATACACAAAATCATTCAGGCTGCATCAAGGCGGCAAGGAAGCGAATCCTCAGGAGCGTACAGCAGTACGTGACTGGGGTGAGCGACTGCAGCCAACACTGAGGCAGCTTGAATGATGACGTGTATAAACGAAAATAAGCCGCGCATTCCTTCCGGAAGCACGGCCTTACAACTACAACTCAGTCTGAATTGAGAGCTTTGGCTCTCAATGGATTAGTACAGACGAGTACGGCGTGCGTTTTCGCGAGCCAGTTTCTTCGCGTGACGTTTCACAGCAGAAGCTTTAGCGCGCTTACGTTCGGTAGTCGGTTTTTCATAGAACTCACGACGACGAACTTCCGCCAGAACACCTGCTTTTTCGCATGAACGCTTGAAGCGACGCAGTGCTACGTCGAACGGCTCGTTTTCACGTACTTTAATTACCGGCATGTAACTCTCACCTTTAATAAATTCGGTTTGCCGCTGGCATCAACGCCAGCTTATTTCAAAATGGTGCGGAATTTTACTGCAATTGCTGCTGCTTTGTAAAGCACCGACGCGATTTTGAAAGGGACTTTTATAAGGACAAGGAGTATACACGAGCCGAACTCCTGGGGCGAACAAAGTTTTACATCAACCCGCATTGGTCCTACACTGCGCGGTAATAGAGCGAGGTAAAACAAGTCATGCGTGTACTGGGTATTGAAACATCCTGCGATGAAACCGGCATCGCCATTTACGACGATGAAAAAGGTCTTTTAGCCAACCAATTGTATAGTCAGGTGAAATTACATGCTGACTACGGCGGCGTAGTGCCTGAACTGGCCTCGCGCGATCACGTACGTAAAACCGTACCGTTGATCCAGGCCGCGCTGAAAGAAGCGGGACTGACGGCAAAAGAGATCGATGCGGTGGCGTATACCGCAGGTCCTGGTCTGGTTGGTGCGCTGCTGGTTGGCGCAACCGTAGGACGTTCGCTGGCGTTCGCCTGGGGCGTACCGGCAATTCCTGTGCACCACATGGAAGGGCATCTGCTGGCGCCAATGCTGGAAGATAATCCCCCTGCGTTCCCGTTCGTCGCGCTGCTGGTTTCCGGCGGTCACACGCAGCTGATCAGCGTCACCGGTATCGGTCAGTATGAATTGCTGGGCGAATCGATTGATGATGCTGCCGGTGAAGCGTTCGACAAAACCGCCAAGCTGCTGGGGCTGGATTATCCTGGTGGCCCAATGCTGTCAAAGCTGGCATCACAAGGCGTTGAAAAACGTTTTGTCTTCCCGCGTCCGATGACTGACCGTCCGGGGCTGGATTTCAGCTTCTCCGGCCTGAAAACCTTCGCTGCGAATACCATTCGTAATAACGAAAATGACGATCAGACCCGCGCTGATATCGCCCGTGCGTTTGAAGACGCGGTAGTTGATACGCTGATGATCAAGTGCAAACGCGCGCTGGATCAAACCGGTTTTAAACGTCTGGTGATGGCGGGGGGCGTGAGTGCGAACCGTACGCTGCGCGCAAAGCTGGCTGAGATGATGCAAAAACGTCGTGGCGAAGTGTTTTACGCGCGTCCGGAATTTTGTACCGATAACGGGGCGATGATCGCCTACGCGGGCATGGTGCGTTTTAAAGCGGGCGCAACGGCGGATCTTGGTGTGACCGTACGTCCACGCTGGCCGCTGGCGGAATTACCGGCGGCGTGAGTTTTTTGCCCGGTGGCGCTGCGTTTACCGGGCTTACAAAACCGTAGGCCGGGTCAGGCGAATCCGCCGCCCGGCGATAGCTCTCACTACATCCGCAACATTCCTTTCTCTTCCAGAAACGCGATAATTTTTTCCAGGCCTTCTCCAGATTTTAAATTACTAAACGTCCATGGACGCTCGCCGCGCATGCGCAAGGTATCGCGCTCCATCACCTCCAGCGATGCGCCGACGTAAGGGGCAAGATCGGTTTTATTGATCACCAGAAAATCGGATTTGGTGATCCCCGGACCGCCTTTACGCGGGATCTTCTCGCCTTCGGCAACATCGATCACATAGATCGTCAGATCCGCGAGTTCCGGGCTGAAGGTGGCGCTCAGGTTATCGCCGCCGCTTTCCACAAAAATCAGATCCAGATTGCCGAATTTCTCGCTCAGCGCTTCTACGGCGGCCAGATTCATCGACGCATCTTCGCGGATGGCGGTATGCGGGCAGCCACCGGTTTCCACACCAACGATTCTGTCCGGTTCCAGTGCGCCCGCCTCGGTGAGAATGCGCTGATCTTCTTTGGTGTAGATATCGTTGGTCACCACCGCCAACTGATAGCTGCTGCGCATGGCTTTGCATAACGCTTCCAGCAGCGCCGTTTTGCCCGAGCCGACCGGGCCGCCAACGCCCACACGCAGGGGATGCTTGTAGTTACTCATTTTTTCTCCTCAGGAGCGGAATAATCGGGAATATTGGGTTTCATGCCGGGCAGACGCGATAGCGGCCAACGGCGTTGCGGAGCCGAGGCTGGTGTCAGGACACGTCAGCGCCTGTGCCAAACCCTGCGCATAGCGATCGCAGAGCGCAATAATCAAACGCTGGGCCGCCTGTTGTCCAAAAGGAACCAGCTTGACGCCAGCCATGACAGCGCTCTCAATCCAGCTGTAGCCGAGGCTTAACGCCAGCTCCGTCAGGGGAATTTTCCAGCGCACGCCCAGCCAGGCCATGCCGCAGAGTTGGCTGTCGACAAAGAGGGTGCGCCATTCTCGCGAGCAATCCGACTCCCAGTCGGTGACCAGCCGCGTAAACGCCGCACCCCGACTGCGTTCTTCATCCCGCAGTTCGCGGGTTTCGCGACAGGCCAGCAGGTAAGCGCTCCAGCGGCGTGCTGCGTCGAGATCGTCCAGCTCGCAGGCGCGATACAGTCTCGCCAGCAGCGGTAGGTCAACGGTAAAAAAGTTCTGCTCCATCTGCTGGATTTGCCAGGCAGAGAAGTCATCGACGCTTTTCACCCAGCCGATTTCCACCGCCCACTCCAGACCCTGGGACCAGGTAAATGACCCTACCGGGAGCGCGCTGCTGGCGAGCTGCATCAGACGTAGCTGTTGGCTGTTATGCATCAGTGCGCATGACCATGGTGATGCCCGTGTGATTCACTGGCATAAGCGCCTGCTTCAGGTTCAAACGGCAACTGGGCGAATGTCACCTCAAGGTTGAACTGGCGCAGCATGTCGTCCAGCACATGATCGTGATGGTAACGCAGTTCATCAGGCAGGATTTGCAGCGGAACGTGGCGATTACCGAGGTGATAACAGGCTTTGGCGAGCAGGAAAGGATCGGCGCAGCGCACCACGGAAACCGACTCCGGTGCGGCGATCACTTCGATCACTTCGCTGCCATCTTCGGTACTTAGCAGATCGCCACCGCGCAGCAGCAAACCACGCGGTAGCATTAGCCCGGCTTCGCGACCGTCGTTCAGTGCTACCCTGGCGCGACTTTTTACCCGGACATCAATGGGCAGCGTGACGCTTGCAGTAACGCGGTGAGCGTGGTCAAGGCGTTGGGTCAGATAGATCATCGTCACTCCTCAAAACAGAAAATAGCGTTGCGCCATCGGCAACACATCTGCCGGTTCGCTGGTGATAAGTTCGCCATCAATACGCACCTCGTAAGTCTGAGCATCGACGGTGATATTGGGTTGCAGGCCGTTGTAGATCATGTCGACCTTTTTCACCGTCCGACAGCCTTTGACGACGGCGATAACGCTTTGCAGATTGAGCTGCAGCGGGATGTTTTGCGCGTCAGCGGCCTGCGAAATAAAGGTCAGCCGGGTGTGGTGCCGCGCCGCGCCAAGCGCGCCGAACATCATGCGGTAATGCACCGGCTGCGGGGTGGGGATCGAGGCGTTGATATCGCCCATTGGCGCGCAGGCGATCATCCCGCCCTTGACGACCGTCGCCGGTTTTACGCCAAAAAAGGCGGGCGACCACAGCACCAGATCGGCCAGTTTGCCAGGCTCAACGGAGCCGACTTCATGGGCGATACCGTGGGTTAATGCCGGGTTGATGGTGTATTTGGCGACGTAGCGTTTAACGCGCAGGTTGTCGTTGTCACCGGTTTCTTCTGCCAACGGGCCACGCTGAACCTTCATGCGGTGCGCCACCTGCCAGGTACGCAGGATCACTTCGCCCACGCGCCCCATCGCCTGTGAATCGGACGAGGTCAGGGAAAACGCGCCAATGTCATGCAGCACATCCTCGGCAGCGATTGTTTCCCGGCGAATGCGGGATTCGGCAAAGGCCACGTCTTCGGCGATATCCGGATCGAGGTGGTGGCAAACCATCAGCATGTCGAGATGCTCGTCGATGGTGTTGACGGTATAGGGCAGCGTCGGGTTAGTGGAGGAGGGCAGAATATTCGGATGCGCGCAGGCGGTGATGATATCCGGCGCATGGCCGCCGCCCGCGCCTTCGGTGTGAAAGGTATGAATGGTGCGATCGCCAATCGCCGCCAGCGTATCTTCAACGAATCCGGACTCGTTGAGCGTATCGCTGTGCAGCGCGACCTGGATGTCCATCTCGTCGGCCACAGTCAGCGCGCAGTCGATAGCGGCAGGCGTGGCGCCCCAGTCTTCATGGATTTTCAGGCCAATTGCACCCGCGCTGATTTGCTCGCGTAGGGCGTCAGGGTTTGAGCCATTACCTTTGCCCAGTAAACCGATGTTAACCGGCAACGCATCTGCCGCCTGCAGCATGCGCGCGATGTACCAGGGGCCCGGTGTGCAGGTGGTGGCGTTGGTTCCTGCTGCCGGACCGGTGCCTCCGCCGATCATCGTCGTCACGCCAGAAACCAGCGCCTCCTGCGCCTGCTGTGGGCAAATCCAGTGAATATGCGTATCCACGCCGCCCGCGGTGACGATCTTACCTTCTCCAGCGATGACTTCAGTTCCCACGCCTATCGGGATCGTGACGTTGGGTTGAATATCGGGATTACCTGCTTTGCCGATGGCGAAGATCCTGCCGTTTTTGATGCCGATATCCGCTTTCACGATCCCCCAGTGATCGACGATCAGCGCGTTGGTTATCACCAGATCCACGCATGCATCGGCGCGCATTTGTCCCTGGCCCATGCCGTCGCGGATCACTTTTCCGCCGCCGAATTTGACCTCTTCGCCGTAGGTGGTGAAGTCTTGTTCCACCTCGATCCACAGGTCGGTATCCGCCAGGCGCACTTTATCGCCGGTGGTTGGGCCAAACATGTCGGCGTACGCCTGCCGGGAAATGTCACTCATTATCTGCCTCCAGTGCGCCCATCACTTCGCTGCGAAAACCCACGATCCTTTGTGCACCAGCAACGCGCACCAGTTCGACTTCGCGTTTTTGTCCCGGCTCAAAACGCACCGCTGTGCCCGCAGCAATGTTCAGACGAAAACCGCGTGCAGCCAGCCTGTCAAAGCGCAGCGCCGGGTTCACTTCGTAAAAGTGATAGTGCGATCCCACCTGGATGGGTCTGTCGCCATGATTTTCCACCACGATCGTGCAGATCTCCCGCCCTTGATTAAGCGCAATATTGCCTTTTGCGATCTGATATTCACCTGGGATCATTGCTGCTCCTTAGACGATCGGATTGTGGACAGTGACCAGCTTCGATCCGTCCGGAAATGTGGCTTCAACCTGAATATCCGGGATCATCTCCGGTACGCCTTCCATCACCTGATCGCGGCGCAGGACTTGACGCCCGTCTTCCATCAGCGCGGCCACGGTTTGCCCGTCCCGCGCCCCTTCCATGATGAAAGCGCTAATTAGCGCCACCGATTCCGGGTAGTTCAGCTTCAGCCCGCGGGCCAGGCGACGTTCCGCCACCAGCGCAGCGGTAAACAGCAACAGCTTGTCTTTTTCTCTGGGAGTCAGTTCCATAAGGGTTCTCTTAGGTTTGCCAGATTCGCGGGAGTACGGGCGCTTTGTGTGTCAGCAGCGGGCGCAGAAATTGCCAGATGTCGCGCATAACGCGCTGGACAACCAGGTTGTCGTTAGCAAGAAAACGGATTGTCAGCAGCGAATCGTTAAGCGTTGCCCCGGCGTAATCGCCAAGCGCCGTAAGCCGCTCCCGCGTGCCCTCGAGCATATGTTCGCTGGCCGGATAACACAGCAACGTGCCGACCCAGGGATGATGTGCGACGCCGCTCAGATTCCCCTCCTGCAACTGCAAGCGTTCTATCAGCAGTGGCTGCCCATCTCGCCATACTTCCAGGCGGTTTTGCAGCGTGCCGTAACTGAAGGTCTCCTGCATAACCGGTCGGCCAAGACATAGCAGATCCCAGGCCAGCAGGCGGCTTGCGGATGTCAGATGAAAGACGGTCTGAATAGCGGCGTTGGCGCCGGGAAAGAGGATCGTATCCTGCGGCAACCACTCCAGCGTCGCGTGAGGAGTGAGGGTAAAATGCTGGCGCAGTAATGCCTGCGGTCCACGGCTGCGGTAAAACTTTCCCGCACCAGGCTGGGTGATTAACGCGTGGCTGTTTTCGTCGAGCGTTACGGCGATATGGAGCTCATCCCCGCCGACGATCCCCGCCGGTGGATGAAGCAAATAGAGATGGCAAACGTTCTCTTCCGGGTAAAACGGGCGCTGAACCGTCAATGGACCATGATGACGCGCCGAGGCGAGCACCGTTTTGTGCCCGGTGCAGGTAAAATGCAGATCCAGTTCGGCCTGCCAGCCCCGTGTGAGTGTCTCGTGCGCAACCGTGTCCAGAGCGTTTCCCCTATCAGCATGAGGGTGTTTGCATACAAAAAAGTATGCCTCAGCGCATCGGGAAATCGATCATATGAGAAGCTTATGGATAAAGGGGCGACAATACGTCGCCCCACCAGGGTTTTACAGTAAAACGAGGGGCATCCAGACCAGACCGGTAATCACCAGCAGCACGAGGAAAATCAGGCCAAAAATAGCACCGAGTCGCCAGTAATCCACCGTTGGTAAATAGCCGCTGCCGTAGTAGATAGGGCTAGGGCCGGTGGCGTACGGGGTCAGAATGCTGCCCAGACCAATGGCGGCGCCGACCATCAGGCAGAAGACCGGTAGCGGGATTTCCGGCATTGCCAGCGCGGCGGCAATCATCATCGGTGCGAGGGCTGAGGTATAGGCTGTGGCGCTGGCAAAGAAGTAACGCAGCAGATAGAACACCACGATCAGCGCTACCATCACCATCATCGGCGAATAGCCACTCAGCCCGTTTGCCAGCAGCTTGCCGAACCAGGTAATAAAACCGGTGTTATTGAGCCCGGTGGCCAGCGTGATCAGCGAGGCCAGCCAGAAAAAGACGTTCCATGCGGCTTTATTGCTGACGATGTCATCCCAGCTAATGATGCGCAGTACCAGCATCAACGCCACCACGCTGTATCCGACCATCGCAGCGTCAATATAATCGCCGCCGAAGATCCACAGCACCAGCGCGCCGACCATCAGCACCAGCATCTTTTTCTCGCGAGCGCAGAGCGGTCCCATCGCTTTTAGTTCGGTATCCGCCCAGCGTGGAACCTGATCGCCGGATTTCAGCTCCGGTGGATATAACACGTACGCCAGCCACGGCACGATCAGCACCAGTAAAATGCTCAGCGGCAGCATGCCTAAGAACCAGTCACCCCAGCTCAGCGCGGTGTGGGATGCGCCTTTCATCAGACCGATCAACAGCAGGTTCGGCGCCATTGCCGTTAAGAAAATGGCGCTGGTAACGCAGTCAGCGACAATGCCCATCCACATGATGTACGAGCCAATAGAGCGTGAACTGGCGCTATTGGGTTGTGAGTTATACAGCGGCGGCAGGTTGCGGATAATCGGGTAGATTATTCCGGCCCCACGGGCGGAGTTGGAAGGTGTGACGGGAGCGAGGATAAGTTCGGAGAACATCACCGCATAGCCGAGAAACAGCGTCCTATGCCCCATCTTTTTCACCAGCATCAGCGCGATTCGCCGACCGAGTCCGGTTTTCTCATAGCCCGTGCCAAACATAAAGGCCGCGAAGATCAGCCAGATGACCGAGTTTGAAAAGCCAGATACCGCCCACGACAGCGATTTGGCGGTAAATTTAAAACCGTCCTGCGCGAGTTGCTCCGGGCTGAACAGCAGCCACGGTGAAAGGACGGCGATGATCGAAATGCCAATCATCGCCACTACCGCGCCCGGTACAGGTTCCAGAATAAGCCCGACAATCACACCGGTAAAGACGGCAAAATAGAGCCAGGTGTGGCTCTCAAGACCGGTGGGGACGGGTAGAACAGCAATAATGGCGATGACCACCAGCGGAGCCAGGTATCGCCACCAACCAGCTAAAGGTGCCATTGTTGAATCCCTACGAAAGGGGAGAGGCGTAGCGCCTCTCCGGGAGGGTTATTTGATGTAATGCACGTGCTCGCAGATTTCATCGACGATAGGGTCGCGACGTTCAGCGAACAGCTTTTTGTTTTCAGCGATCAGGTTATTGCCGTGGGTATCGATGGAAACGATCAGCGGGCCGAACTCTTTTACCCGACACACCCACAGGGACTCCGGCATGCCGAGTTCCGTCCAGTGCACCTCTTCGATCTCCTCAACCTGGGTTGCCGCCACGACCGCGCAGCCTGCCGGGAAGATGACGTGCAGCGCTTTAAACTGCTTGCAGCCTTCTTCCGTCAGCGGTCCCATGCCGCCCTTGCCGACTACCAGTTTGACGCCAGTCTGTTCGATAAAGTCTTTCTCAAACGCTTCCATACGCATGCTGGTGGTTGGGCCGACGGAAACCATTTCCCATTTTTCACCGTTCTTACGTACGATCGGGCCCGCGTGGAAAATGGCTTTGCCGTTCAGGTCATAAGGAATCGGGCGCTTCAGTTCGATCAGGCGGCGGTGGCAAACGTCACGGCAGGTCACCAGCGTACCGGTCAGGTAAATGACATCGCCAACGCGAATGTCTGCCAGATCTTCTGCTTTGATCGGGGTTGTGAGGATCTTTTTCATAACGCGCTCCGGGTGTGAGACAGGTTTTCGAAGGAGAGGTCAGCATGAACCAATAGTGTGCCGCGACGGTGGGCCCAGCAGCCGGTAGAGACGGCAACGCCGATAGTCGACGGGTGGCGCGCGGCGGATTCGATATGCACGCCCATCACCGAGCTATTACCGGTCAATCCTTGCGGACCAATGCCCAGACGGTTAAGTCCTTCTTCCAGACGCAGTTCCAGTTCGGCCGCTTTCGGATTCGGATGACGTGAGCCGATAGGGCGCAGCACCGCTTTACGAGAAAGAACGGCGGCGGTTTCTACGGAGGTGGCAATACCTACGCCCACCAGCACTGGCGGACAGGCGTTGACTGCCAGCGTGGAGATATTTTCAAAAACAAATTTCACCACACCTTCGTAGCCCTCAGAAGGCATTAACACTTTCGAGCGTCCCGGCAGCGTACAGCCGCCGCCTGCCATGTAGACTTCGATTTCCGCGTCATCATTATCAGGAATGATGTCCCAGGTGACCCACGGCACACCGGTACCGGTATTTTTGCCGGTATTCACTTCGTCAAAAATCTCGACCGCGTTATGGCGCAACGGCGCTTTTACCGTGGCGTCTTCAACGGCCTGCTTCAGAATGCTTTGCAGTTCGCCGAGGAGTGGAAAACGGGAACCGACCTTCACGAAGAACATAATCTCGCCGGTGTCCTGACAGGCTGGGCGGTTCAGGTCGATAGCCTTCTGCATGTTGTCAAACATGGTGTGGTAGATGATTTTACCCATCGGCGAGGTTTCGCCTTCACGCAGCTGTTTTAATTTATCCACGACGTCATCGGGCATGCGGGTAGAAATCATGGCGGTAAAATCAGCGACAATGTTCGTCAGCGTATTTATCGCATTTTGGTTATTTTGATTGCTCATCTTGTTAACTCCAGTTCTTTTATTTATCTGGAAATAAATTCTCCGCCACAAACTACCACTAAAAATGTGGGTTAATATTATTTGCCACTGTGAATATCTAATTAACAGTTCGTGAATGATGTCCGGATAAGGCAATAAAAATTGCGCAAAGGCAGGGTTTAAGACGCATGAGAGAATTACACTGCGGTGAACAACATTACGGATAGACCGATCATGCTGAACACGTATCCCCTGGCGAAAGACCTGCAGGTGTTGGTTGAAATTGTGCATAGCGGCAGCTTCAGCGCCGCCGCCGCGACGCTGGGGCAAACGCCGGCGTTTGTGACAAAACGCATTCAGATCCTAGAGTCCACGCTGGGGACGACGCTGCTAAGCCGCTCTGCGCGTGGTGTAGCGCTCACGGAGAGTGGTCAACGTTGCTATGAACATGCGCAGGCGATCCTCGCGGGCTATCAGCATCTGGTCGATGACGTCACGCAACTCAAAACGCGCCCGGCAGGGATGATTCGTATCGGCTGTAGTTTTGGCTTTGGGCGCAGTTATATTGCGCCGGCAATTACCGAATTGATGCATAGCTACCCTGAATTACAGGTGCATTTTGAGCTTTACGATCGGCAAATTGATTTGGCGCAGGATAATATCGATTTGGATATTCGTATTAATGACGAGATACCGGATTATTATATTGCGCATTTGTTAACGAAAAACAAAAGAATATTGTGTGCGGCCCCACCGTATTTACAAAAATACGGTGAGCCGATGACGTTACAGGAATTAAGTCGTCATGATTGTCTGGTCACCAAAGAACGCGATATGACTCACGGGGTGTGGGAACTGGACAATGGTCAGGAGAAAAAGTCGGTCAAGGTGGCGGGACATCTTTCCTCTAACAGCGGTGAGATTGTGTTGCAGTGGGCGCTACAGGGAAAAGGGATCATGCTGCGTTCTGAATGGGATGTGCAGCCGTTTCTGGCCAGCGGTGAACTGGTGCGTGTGCTGCCGGACTATGCGCAGAGCGCTAATATTTGGGCGGTTTATCAGGAGCCGTTGTATCGCAGCGTGAAGCTGCGCGTGTGCGTGGAGTTTCTGGCGACGTGGTGTCAAAACCGATTAGGCAAGCCAGTGGAGGGGTATCACATCCCCCACGCCGGATAAGACGCCGTTGCGTCGCTATCCGACAATAAATTCACTCGGGGTCTCGTTCGCGTTTTTTCTTCAACTTGGTCCAGATCTTCGGCTCCTGACGACGCCACAGGCGCTGAATGTTGTCATGGTGACGAAGCAGAATTAAGCACGACAGCATGGACACGGGAAAAGTGAACTGGGGATTGAACCACCAGACGTAAAAAGGGGCGATCAACGCGCTGACGATAGCGCCTAACGACGAGTAGCCGCTCAACAGGACGGTCAGCAGCCAGGTCCCGGCCATCACGCCGGTTAAGTCCCAACCAATCGGTGCAATCGCGCCAAAGGCTGTGGCAACGCCTTTCCCACCTTTAAAGCCGAAGAACACCGGCCAAATGTGGCCCAGACAGGCGGCGATTGCGATCAATCCCAGCCAGAAGGGGCTGACGCCTAGCGCATAGGCACCCCAGACGGGTAACATACCTTTCAGGACGTCGAAAATCAGTACCGCGACGGCGGCTCCCTTGCCACCGATGCGCAGCACGTTTGTCGCGCCCGGATTCCCAGAGCCGCTGTCGCGCGGGTCCGGCAATCCAGCAAGGCGGCATACCAGAATAGCACTGGAAATTGAGCCACAGAGGTACGCGAAGATAATCATTCCAGGCGCGATTGCACTCATAAGCTGTTCCGTTTTGAAAATGTCGTGTAAAACGCTACTTCTGTGGATAATACGCATATTTCGCCGGAAGTGGTATCCGGGTTAGCCAAAAAGCAGGCAGGTCGTGATGGATATTGTATTTATAGAGCAACTTTCTGTAATCACCACTATTGGTGTTTACGACTGGGAACAAACGATCGAACAACGGTTGGTGTTCGATATCGAAATGGCATGGGATAACCGCAAATCGGCTAAAAGCGATGATGTGGCTGATTGCCTGAGCTATGCTGATATTGCTCAAACGGTTGTTAATCATGTGGAAGGTGGGCGCTTTGCGCTGGTAGAACGGGTTGCGGAAGAGGTGGCGGATCTGCTGCTTAGCCGCTTTAATTCTCCCTGGGTACGGATCAAACTCAGTAAACCTGGCGCGGTAGCCCGTGCGGCGAACGTCGGGGTTATCATTGAGCGTGGCAATAATCTGAAAGAAAATAATTAATTTAATAATTTCTAAAACAAACGGGTATAAAAGGGTCCTTTCGTCGGCTCTTTTTTGCCGTGGTTTCTCTATCTAGGGGTTTATTAATGAGTGATATGCACTCGCTGCTGGTGGCGGCAATTTTGGGTGTGGTCGAAGGATTGACGGAATTTTTACCCGTTTCCAGTACCGGCCATATGATTATTGTTGGCCACTTATTGGGTTTTGAGGGTGACACTGCGAAAACATTCGAAGTGGTTATCCAGTTAGGTTCTATCCTGGCCGTTGTGGTGATGTTCTGGCGACGTCTGTTTGGCCTGATCGGTATTCACTTCGGCAAGGCTCCGCATGAAGGCACTGGCAAAGGTCGACTGACGTTGGGACATATCCTGTTGGGGATGATTCCAGCCGTGGTACTGGGACTAATCTTCCACGACACCATCAAATCGCTGTTTAACCCGATCAACGTGATGTATGCGCTGGTGGTGGGTGGTGTACTGCTGATTGCCGCAGAATGCCTGAAGCCGAAAGAACCGCGTGCGCCGGGTCTGGATGATATGACCTATCGCCAGGCGTTTATGATTGGCTGTTTCCAGTGTCTGGCGCTGTGGCCGGGTTTTTCTCGCTCCGGGGCGACGATTTCTGGCGGCATGCTGATGGGCGTGAGTCGTTACGCGGCCTCGGAATTCTCCTTCCTGTTGGCCGTGCCGATGATGATGGGCGCGACGGCGCTGGATCTCTACAAGAGCTGGTCTTTCCTTAGCGCATCAGATATCCCGATGTTTGCAGTCGGATTTGTGACGGCGTTTATCGTGGCGCTGGTGGCGATCAAAACCTTCCTGCAACTGATTAAACGCATCTCGTTCATTCCGTTTGCGATTTACCGCTTTATTGTGGCGGCTGCCGTTTACGTCGTGTTCTTCTGATGTCTTACCGTGGTGCCGGATGGCGGCGTTCTGCCTTATCCGGCCTACGGGTTATATCCGTAGGCCGGATAAGCACAGCGCATCCGGCAACGCAGTGTCTACGCTTTCGGGCACCGCTGCTCCTTCCAACTGGCTACCGCCGCGATGCGACGCCGGGTCAGTTCTTCACGAATTGCCTGACCTTTGAATCCAGCTTCAACCACGTCTTTCGTTGGCACCGCCTGCGCAACCTGCCAGGCTTCGCGCAACAGTCTGCCTTGCGGATAATCTGCCGCTTCAAAACCGGTTCGCCCACGCACATCGGCCTCGCTGGTGAGGGCGATTTGCTCCACGCGCTGCGGTTTGCGCCAGGCATCGATGGAATCAAACAGCTTAACGATGGTTTTCGGCTGCAGGATCGGGAAGGTATGAATGAGGTCGTGGAACTCGGAAACCAGTTTGGCTAAATCACGGATGTCATTCGGCACGCGCAGGCGCTGGCACAGTTGTTCGACAAGCTTAACACCTGCCGGACCGTGGCCGTGATGGCGCGGCCACAGCGCTTTAGGCGTCAATGCCTTGCCAAGATCGTGGCACAGCGTAGCAAAACGCACGTCGACCTCCGGACTTAACATGGCTGCCATCGACAGCGTCATCAGCGTGTGAATGCCGGTGTCGATTTCCGGATGCCACTGCGCGGGAGCTGGAACGCCAAACAAAGCATCCACTTCCGGAAACAGGACGCGCAGTGCGTCGCAGTCGCGCAGGACCTGGAAAAATACCTGTGGGTTACGGGTGGTTAATGCGCCTTCGGTTTCTTTCCACACCCGCTCTGGTGTCAGATGCTCCAGTTCACCAGCGGCGGTCATGTCACGCATTAGCGTCATGGTTTCGTCAGCAATCCGAAAACCGAGATGTGCGTAGCGGGCAGCAAAGCGTGCCACGCGCAGTACGCGCAGCGGATCTTCGCTAAAGGCAGATGAAACATGGCGCAGCAGACGGTTTTCCAGATCGTCGCGTCCGTTATACGGGTCGATAATCTCCCCGTCGTCATCGCGGGCGATTGCGTTGATGGTCAGGTCACGACGCTGAAGATCGGCCTCCAGCGTGACATCTGCGGCGGCATAGCAGGTGAACCCGGTATACCCCGAGCCTGACTTACGTTCGGTACGCGCCAGCGCATACTCTTCGCGGGTTTGCGGATGCAGAAACACGGGAAAATCGCGGCCTACCTGCTGGTAGCCCGCGTCGAGCATCTCTTGCGGCGTGGCGCCAACAACAACCCAATCTTTATCTTTAATCGGTAGCCCTAATAACGCATCCCGAACAGCACCACCGACCAGATAAATCTTCACGCCACTTTCCTTTTGAAAACTATGATCCCTTAATCATATGTCAGTGTGGCGGAGAAGGCGATTCAGTTCATCCAGCGATCTTTGCGTTTACGGCTTGGGATCATGTGTGGCAGAACCAGGCCGAGCAGCAGACCAAGACCCAACACGCCGCCACCGTACATAAACCACTGCATGATGATGGTGCGCTGTTTGTCATCAAGCTGAAGGTTGGCTGCGCTGACCTTCTTTTGCGCCACGATAAGCTCGTTTTTCAGCTTCTGGTTTTCTTGTTTCAGCCCGTCGATCACGCTGTCGCTTTGCGCTACCTTTTGCTGCATATCAGCGGTGCGCTGGTTCCACGTGGTATCGATATTATTGAGCTTATCGGTCAAGGTCTTAACCTGGTTTTCCAGGTCGGGAACGCGGGTACGCAGGCTCGGCGTACTGTTCAGCTCTTTCAGTGGGATCCAGGCGGTACGTCCGGTGCTGTCTTTCACCTGGCCGTAGTTAGTGTTGGCATCGGTCTGTAATAGCGTGACTTCCTCGCCGGCGTTAACCGTACCCACGAGGCGATAATTATCTCCTGGACCGCTGCGGACCCAGGTGTTCAGTTCGTCAGAGACATAGCGCTTTTCTTCGGCATGAGAGACTGCAGTGGCGCTAAGTGCGAGTAAAGTTAATCCAATCAGGCGTAATTTTGGCATCAGGCTGTCGTTATTGTCATAGAAAGTGGAACGATAGTAGTGGCATCAGTGTCTCTACGCAAAGCATTCGACATCAATCGGAATCATCTGTGTCCTTTTTGCCACCACTCGAAACTTTTACGCCCGTCAAATTGCTCGTTGCATGGCAATTTGGCGCAAAATACTATCTACTGACCATAAAGAACGAACTTAGTTCGCAGTCAGTTTTCTCAACTGTGACATAACCCATAAGTACAAGACCATGGCCCAGGAAATCGAATTAAAATTTATCGTCAATAATGACGCTGTAGATGCGCTACGTGAACGTCTGAATACGCTGGGGGGAGAACATCATGCGCCCAGCCAGTTGCTGAATATCTACTACGAAACACCGGATGCGTGGTTGCGTGGTCACGATATGGGGCTGCGTATTCGCGGTGAAAATGGTCATTACGAAATGACCATGAAAATTGCCGGACGCGTGACGGGTGGACTGCACCAACGGCCGGAATATAACGTTGCGCTAAACGCGCCTGAGCTGGACCTCACCTTGTTCCCAACGGAAGTCTGGCCTGATGGCGAGCTGCCTGCTGAACTTGCTTCTCAAGTGCAGCCGTTGTTCAGCACCGATTTTTACCGTGAGAAATGGTTGGTTGATGTTGATGGCAGCCGGATTGAAATGGCCCTCGATCTGGGGGAGGTGAAAGCGGGCGAGTTTGCAGAACCTATCTGTGAGCTTGAACTTGAACTGCTAAGCGGCGATACCCGTGCGGTACTGAAGCTGGCAAACCAGCTGGTTTCGCAAACCGGTTTACGCCAGGGTAGCTTGAGCAAAGCAGCGCGCGGTTATCACCTGGCTCAGGGGAATGCGCCGCGCGAACTCAAACCGACACGCATTTTGAAAGTTCCGGCGAAAGCGAGTATTGAGCAGGGGCTGGAAGCGGCGCTGGAGCTGGCATTATCACAGTGGCAGTATCATGAAGAGCTGTGGGTGCGCGGCGTTAAAGGGGCGAAAGCCGAGGTGCTGGCGGCTATGGGCCTGGTGCGTCACATTCTGATGCTGTTTGGCGGTAATGTGCCGCGAAAAGCGAGCGCTCACTTACGTGATTTGTTGACCCAGTCGGAAGCGATCATTTCGTCGGACGTTTCTGCTGTTTCGGCGGTTTACAGCACGCAAACGGCAATGGCCAAGCTGGCGCTGACCGAATGGCTGGTGACCAAAGGATGGCAGCCGTTCCTTGATGCGAAGGCGCAGGGAAAAATTGCCGACTCCTTTAAGCGTTTCTCTGATACCCATCTTTCACGCCATGCCGCTGAGCTGAAAACCGCTTTTGCGCAGCCGCTGGGCGATCAGTACGCCGATCAGCTTCCTCGTTTGACGCGCAACATTGATAGCATGCTGATGCTGGCGGGATACTACGACGAAAATGTCGCATCAGACTGGATCGCCAACTGGCAGGGTTTGCGCCACGCCATTGCGGCCAATCAATATATTGAAATTGAACACTTCCGTAACGAGGCAATTGCACTGGAACCGTTCTGGCTGCACAGCGGAAAACGATAATCAGGACCGAGGCCGGGATGCCTGATGGCGCTGCGCTTATCAGGCCTACGCGATGTGTGTAACTGTCATGTAGGCCGGATAAGGCTAAACGCCGCCATCCGGCACCATTCAAAGGATAACCCGTAAATGAAGCAGCTCTCTTCACCGTTACAGCAGTACTGGCCGACCGTTGTTGAGCGGCTGCCAGCAGCAATATCTGAGTCCTCGCTTAGCGTTCAGGCGAAGTCAGTACTTACATTCAGCGATTTTGTCCGTGACAGCATTATTGCCCATCCCGAATGGCTGGCTGAGCTGGAAAGCGCTCCCCCCCTGGCGGATGAATGGCAACACTATGCCGACTGGTTACAGCAAACATTGGCTGACGTTAGTGATGAAAACACGCTGATGCGTGAGCTACGCCTGTTTCGCCGACGTATCATGGTGCGTATCGCTTGGGCACAGACGTTGTCGCTGGTGACCGAAGAGAGTATTTTGCAGCAGCTAAGCCATCTGGCTGAAACGTTGATCGTCGCCGCGCGCGACTGGTTATACGCTGCCTGCTGTCGCGAATGGGGTACGCCCTGTAATCCTGAAGGTGTGGCGCAGCCGCTGCTGATTTTAGGCATGGGGAAACTGGGCGGCGGCGAGCTGAATTTTTCCTCCGATATCGACCTGATTTTTGCCTGGCCTGAGCACGGCAGTACGCAGGGCGGGCGACGTGAGCTGGATAACGCGCAGTTCTTTACCCGTATGGGCCAGCGGCTTATCAAGGTCCTGGATCAGCCCACTATGGATGGCTTTGTTTATCGGGTGGACATGCGTTTACGCCCGTTTGGCGACAGCGGTCCGCTGGTGCTGAGCTTCTCCGCGCTGGAAGATTATTACCAGGAACAAGGCCGCGACTGGGAACGCTATGCGATGGTCAAAGCCCGCATTATGGGCGATGCCGACGGCACTTACGTCAGCGAACTTCGTGCCATGCTGCGGCCTTTTGTTTTCCGTCGCTATATTGATTTCAGCGTGATCCAGTCGCTGCGTAACATGAAAGGGATGATTGCCCGAGAAGTGCGCCGCCGTGGCCTGAAAGACAACATCAAGCTGGGGGCGGGCGGTATTCGTGAAATCGAATTTATCGTACAGGTATTCCAGCTGATTCGCGGCGGGCGTGAACCATCGCTGCAATCCCGCTCGCTGTTACCGACGCTGAGTGCCATCAATGCGCTGCACCTGCTGTCTGATACCGATACGGAACAACTGCGAGCAGCCTATCTCTATTTACGCCGCCTGGAAAACCTGCTGCAAAGCATCAATGATGAACAGACCCAAACGTTGCCAGGCGATGAACTGAATCGCGCGCGGCTGGCGTGGGGGATGAACGTTGATGACTGGCAGCAATTAACTGATGTGCTTGCCAATCATATGGACAACGTACGCCGGGTATTTAACGAGCTGATTGGCGATGACGAAGCTGAAAGCCAGGAAGAGTCGCTCTCAGAACAGTGGCGCGAACTGTGGCAGGACGCCTTACAGGAAGATGACACCACGCCGGTGCTGACGCATCTGGCGGATGACGATCGCCGACGCGTGCTGTCTCTGATTGCTGATTTCCGTAAAGAGCTGGATAAACGCACCATTGGCCCACGCGGACGCCAGGTGCTGGATCATTTAATGCCGCATCTGCTAAGCGATGTCTGTACGCGTGACGACGCCTCAGTCCCGCTATCGCGCATTACCCCTCTGCTGGTGGGGATTGTTACCCGTACGACCTATCTGGAACTGCTGAGCGAATTCCCCGGGGCGCTGAAGCATCTGATTTCGCTCTGTGCGGCCTCGCCGATGGTCGCCAGCCAGCTGGCGCGGTATCCGCTGTTGCTCGACGAACTGCTGGATCCGAACACCCTGTATCAACCTACCGCGACGGATGCTTACCGTGATGAGCTGCGCCAATATTTGCTGCGCGTGCCGGAAGATGACGAAGAGCAGCAACTTGAGGCTCTGCGCCAGTTTAAGCAAACGCAGCTACTGCGTATTGCCGCGGCCGATATCGCCGGTACACTGCCGGTGATGAAGGTGAGCGACCATTTAACCTGGCTGGCGGAAGCTATTATTGATGCGGTAGTCCAGCAGGCGTGGACGCAGATGGTCGCGCGCTACGGTCAACCCACTCATCTTGGCGAACGCGAGGGGCGTGGTTTTGCCGTCGTCGGCTATGGCAAACTGGGCGGTTGGGAGTTGGGTTACAGCTCGGATCTCGATTTGATCTTCCTGCATGACTGTCCGATGGACGTGATGACGGACGGTGAGCGTGAGATTGACGGGCGACAGTTCTATCTGCGTCTGGCGCAGCGCATTATGCACCTCTTCAGTACCCGTACTTCGTCCGGTATTTTGTACGAAGTGGATGCGCGTTTGCGTCCGTCAGGAGCGGCGGGAATGCTGGTGACATCAGCTGACGCTTTCGCCGATTATCAGCGTAACGAAGCCTGGACATGGGAGCATCAGGCGCTGGTGCGTGCTCGCGTAGTGTACGGCGACCCGCAGTTGACCTCTCAGTTTGATGCGATTCGTCGCGATATCATGACCCTCGTCCGTGATGGGAAAACCTTGCAGACCGAGGTGCGCGAAATGCGTGAGAAAATGCGTGCCCATTTGGGCAATAAGCATCGCGATCGTTTTGATATCAAAGCGGATGAAGGCGGCATCACAGACATTGAGTTTATTACGCAGTATCTGGTGCTGCGCTATGCGCATGAAAAACCGAAGCTGACGCGCTGGTCGGATAACGTGCGCATTCTGGAATTACTGGCGCAAAACGACATTATGGACGAGCAGGAAGCGCTGGCGCTTACCCGTGCTTATACGACGTTGCGTGATGAACTTCATCATCTTGCGTTGCAGGAACTTCCGGGCCATGTGGCGCTGGAGCACTTTGACGCTGAACGTACGCTGGTGCGTGACAGCTGGCAGAAGTGGCTGGTTGCCGAGTGAAGTGTGCTATTATCGCGCGCAAATTTTAAGACCCTCAGAGAATCTCTCAGGAGACAGGAATGAAAGTAACGCTGCCAGAGTTTGAACGTGCAGGAGTCATGGTTGTCGGTGATGTGATGCTGGATCGCTACTGGTACGGTCCTACCAGCCGTATTTCACCTGAAGCGCCGGTTCCGGTGGTGAAGGTCGATACCATCGAAGAACGTCCCGGTGGCGCAGCAAACGTGGCGATGAACATTGCCTCTCTGGGAGCGAATTCGCGTCTGGTGGGCCTGACCGGTATTGACGACGCGGCGCGTGCGCTGAGCAAAACGCTGGCGGATGTGAACGTAAAATGCGATTTCGTTTCCGTGCCGACCCATCCGACGATCACCAAACTGCGCGTGCTTTCCCGCAACCAGCAGCTGATTCGCCTGGATTTCGAAGAAGGTTTTGAAGGCGTGGATCCGCAGCCTCTGCACGAGCGTATTAATCAGGCGCTGGGTTCTATCGGCGCTCTGGTGCTCTCCGACTACGCCAAAGGTGCATTGGCAAGCGTGCAGCAGATGATTGCTCTGGCGCGTAAGGCTGGGGTGCCGGTGCTTATCGATCCGAAAGGAACCGATTTTGAACGCTACCGTGGCGCAACGCTGCTGACGCCGAACCTGTCTGAGTTTGAAGCGGTGGCGGGCAAGTGCAAAAGCGAAGATGAACTGGTTGAACGCGGCATGAAAGTGATTGCTGATTTCGACCTTTCCGCACTGCTGATCACGCGATCCGAGCAGGGGATGACGTTGCTGCAACCGGGCAAATCTCCACTGCATATGCCGACGCAGGCGCAGGAAGTGTATGACGTGACCGGTGCAGGCGATACGGTTATCGGCGTGCTGGCGGCGACGCTGGCGGCGGGTAACTCACTGGAAGAGGCGTGCTATTTTGCTAACGCCGCAGCCGGTGTTGTCGTTGGTAAGCTGGGGACCTCCACCGTTTCTCCGATTGAACTCGAAAACGCCGTGCGCGGTCGGGCCGATACTGGCTTTGGCGTGATGAGCGAATCTGAGCTGAAACAGGCCGTTGCCAGCGCCCGCAAGCGCGGCGAGAAAGTGGTAATGACCAACGGTGTGTTCGACATCCTGCATGCGGGCCATGTTTCCTATCTGGCGAATGCGCGCAAGCTGGGCGATCGCCTGATCGTGGCGGTCAACAGCGATGCTTCGACCAAACGTCTGAAAGGTGAAACGCGTCCGGTCAACCCGCTGGAACAGCGTATGATCGTACTGGGCGCGCTGGAATCCGTCGACTGGGTGGTCTCTTTTGAAGAAGATACGCCGCAGCGTCTGATTGCTGGCATTCTGCCGGATCTGCTGGTCAAAGGCGGCGACTATAAGCCGGAACAGATTGCGGGTAGTGAAGAGGTGTGGGCGAACGGCGGTGAAGTGCTGGTGCTAAACTTCGAAGATGGCTGCTCCACGACAAATATCATCAAGAAGATCCAGAAAGACAGCGATAAGTAACACCTGGAAAGTTTGCCGGATGGCGGTGTAAACACCTTATCCGGCCTACGAGATTGTAGGCCGGATAAAACGCGTAAGCGTTGCCATCCGGCATTTCTGTTTCTTATTGTTCAGTCGTTTTCTCAACAGGCTGTGGACTGTTTTTCAGCGGCTCGGCCAGTGCCGACAGCGAACCGCCGGACAAGCCAATTTCATTTAACAGCGAGTCGATCAGCGGCGCTTGTGTACGATAGGAAAGGGCTGCGGATAATGCCTGCTCTGCGAGATTCCCACCGTTTACGTTACCTGCGGTTACTTCACCGACTGCGCCGCCGCGATTGAGACCATCAACCTGAATAATCTTGATCCCATCGATAGACTTCATTGGCTCGACGGATTTCTCAATAACCGCTGGCAGGGACTGCAGCAGCGCCAGCTTAAATTTCAGACTGGTCTGTTCATCGGAAAGCACGTTGATGGCATCGTTAAGTGCGCGTTGTGCTTCTGCTTCTGCCAGACCTTTTTTCCGCGTTGCCTCGGCTAGTTCAACAATCGCTGCCGCCTGCAATTCTGCCGCTTCTTTCTCCGCTTTCGCGCGCACGGTCAGCTCAACGGCCTGGGTTTCCGCATCCTGAGCTGCGGCAATCAACGCCACCTGTTTGGCACGATCCGCTTCTGCGGTCTGGCGGGTGGTTTCTACGTTCTGCTGGGCACGAACCGCATCGGCCAGCGCATCGTTAGCGCGTGCTTCAGCCTGAGACTGCTGTTCGGACTTGGCGGCAATGGCGATGGACTTGGTCTGGTTGGCG
Source organism: Citrobacter sp. Cpo074 (assembly GCF_030332745.1). NCBI lineage: Bacteria > Pseudomonadati > Pseudomonadota > Gammaproteobacteria > Enterobacterales > Enterobacteriaceae > Citrobacter > Citrobacter sp. Cpo074. The sequence continues at coordinate 322,547 of NZ_JAOWHG010000034.1, read as the reverse complement.
ATCTCTGTTGCCTGCTGCTGTTCGATCTCTTTGATGCGAACTTCACGCTCGGCCTCGACTTTTCTTGAACGAACCGCCTGCTCGCGGTCGATTTCTGTTTCCTGAATTTGGCGTTCGGCAAGGATACGCGTCTGTTCAGCTTCACGATGGCGCTCGGCTTCAAAGGCGGCAATTTTGGCGTTTTGCTCGGCCGTGCGGGTTTTCACCTGCTGCTCCTGCTCGAGCGTCATGAAGGCTTCCTGCTGCTCGATCTCCAGCTTACGCGACAGCGCATCACGATTTTTCTCACGGACGGCAACTTCTACGTCCTGCTCGACTTCGTTACGTTCGCGACGACGACGTTCCGTTTCCTGGGTCAGCTTGGTCAGACCCTCGGCATCAAAGGCGTTGTTAGGGTTGAAATGGACTTTTTCGGTCTGGTTGAAGTTGGTGAGTGAAACGCTCTCCAGCTCCAGACCGTTTTTGGACAGGTCTTCCGCGACGGTGTTTTGTACGCCCTGAACGAAGTTTTCACGCGTATCCTGCAGTTCGTGCATGGTCATCTGCGACGCAGTGGCACGCAGGGCATCGACAAACTTATCTTCTATTAGCACACGCAAATCCTCTGGTGACAGCGTCCGCTGTCCCAGCGTCTGTGCGGCGGTAGCAATCCCTTCAACAGACGGTTTTACACGCACAAAAAAGGCGACGACGACATCTACGCGCATACGGTCTTTGGTGATAAGACTGTCGACAGTAGAACGGCTCACCTCAAGTTTGAGGGTGTTCATGTTGATAGGAATGATTTCGTGGAAGATAGGCATGACAATTGCGCCGCCGCTCATCACCACTTTTTGCCCACCAAGGCCGGTACGCACAAATGCCTGTTCAGCAGATGCACGACGATACAGGCGGGCAAAAATAATCCCGATAATGACTAAGACGACCACCGCGACAATGGCGGTAAACATCCATGAAGGTAACATGCCAAAAACATCATCCATCTATAAGGTCCCTCTGTGTAAAATTATAAAACAGTCGGCCAGGGGTTTAGCTCGGCCAGGTAACGCGTTGCAGAGAGTCGGCAAATAATCAGCACCTTGTCTCCTTTTTTGAATTCTTTGCCCGCTTCAGGCTCCAGCAGCACATAGTGGGTCTGCCCAAACGTGTCGGTAAATTTGCCTTCGCATGGGGTTCCGGCACTCGCAGAATGGCCGGTAATAATTGCCATGCTGCCGATAAACTCATCCTCGGCGAGGGCGGTGGTTTCATCTCGTGGTAGCCATGGAGCAATAATTTTCCCGCTGTAATGCACGGCGAAGACCGCAAAAATAAAGCTCACCGGCGCGAGCAGCAGATTGCTGAGCGGTGCTTGCCACAGCGTGACCCAGCCATGCTGAAGGAGGATACCGAAGAGTCCAAAGAAGCCAGCGAGTAAGCACAGCACGATCAGCGCTGGAATCCGTCCGATATTGAGATAGTGCAATGCCTGTCCGATATTGCCGGAGGTCAGGGCATCGTAATGTTCGAGATGCGCATCAAGCGCGCCAGAAAGGTAATGACCGAAAATAAGAGAGATGATTTCTAATAGGCCAATCAGTAGTACAAATGAAATAGCAAACAGGTAGGGGCTGTTGTAATCCGTGAATAATACCAAGTTGTTTCCTCCTGTTACTGCGTTCCCTGTCAGTATCAAAAGTAATGGTTTTACCCCTTACTTTTACATGTCGTTACAATAACATGTGTCACCGTGACCTTAAATCCGAAAAGGGGGGTCATCCCCCTCTTAGATTTCGTAGGAAACTGTGAAGCAGGCGGTTTTTTTGCGCACAATATGTACAGAATAACTTCGTATCCAGGGAAATACTGAAATTAGAAAAAGCATATGGCCTTAGCAGATATTCAATAACTGGAGGGTATGCTCATGAACAGCAATATGTATTCACTGAACAATTTCGATTTCCTGGCCCGTAGTTTTGCCAGGATGCAGGCTGAGGGCCATCCCATTGATATCCAGGCGATAACCGGGAATATGGATGAAGAACATCGTAGCTGGTTTTGCAAACGCTATGCGCTGTACTGCCAGCAGGCGACGGAAGCCAGGAAGCTAGAACTGGAACACTAACAGAAAAACGGGCCTTGCGGCCCGTTGTCGTTTTTACTCTTGCGGATCAACTGACGGGATCGCGGGGGCAGGCTTAACGTCTGCCGTTTTATCACGTGATTCAAGCTCAGTCAGACGTTGCTCAAGCAGCGCCAGCTTTTCACGCGTGCGCAATAAAACCTGAGTCTGTACATCGAATTCTTCGCGGCTTACCAGATCCAGACGGGTCAGCTGTGACTGCAGCGTTTGACGAATTTTCTTCTCGACGTCTTCGCCAAACTCGCGGATCCCTTTCGGCATCGACTCGTGAACCTGACGAGCAATCTGCTCAATTTTTTTCGGGTCAATCATTGTGGTTTCCCTGAACTGGTACGTGTTGCTGCCTATTGTAGTGCGAACTGGCACAGGCATAAACCAGAATTGTGTGAAGCTAAGACGAGTAAAGGCGTTGATGAAGGTAATCAATAGCGTTATAGTTAACCCGCTTATTCTCAGGGCGGGGCGAAATTCCCCACCGGCGGTAAATCAACTGATGTTGAAAGCCCGCGAGCGCTTTTTGTTACGGCAAAAAGGTCAGCAGATCCGGTGTAATTCCGGGGCCGACGGTTAGAGTCCGGATGGGAGAGAGTAACGATCCAGTCGGGCATGGACCCGCTCACGTTATTTTTTTGCCGCTTAGACGGTACTCCTAAGACTGCCCTGATTCTGGTAACCATAATTTTAGTGAGGTTTTTTTACCATGAATCAGACGCTACTTTCCTCTTTTGGTACGCCTTTCGAACGTGTTGAACATGCGCTGTCTGCGCTGCGTGAAGGACGCGGTGTAATGGTGCTTGACGACGAAGACCGTGAAAACGAAGGCGATATGATTTTCCCGGCAGAAACCATGACCGTAGAACAGATGGCGCTGACCATCCGTCACGGTAGCGGTATTGTTTGCCTGTGCATCACTGAAGACCGACGCAAACAGCTCGATCTGCCAATGATGGTGGAAAATAACACCAGCGCTTACGGTACCGGTTTTACCGTGACTATTGAAGCCGCAGAAGGCGTAACCACCGGCGTTTCCGCAGCAGACCGTGTTACAACGGTGCGTGCGGCAATTAAGGATGGCGCAAAACCTTCCGATCTTAACCGTCCGGGGCACGTTTTCCCGCTGCGTGCTCAGGCAGGCGGCGTGTTGACCCGCGGTGGTCATACTGAAGCAACCATCGACCTGATGACGCTGGCAGGGTTTAAACCAGCCGGTGTGCTGTGCGAACTGACCAATGATGACGGCACCATGGCCCGTGCGCCAGAGTGCATCGAATTTGCCGGTAAGCATAATATGGCTGTAGTGACTATCGAAGACCTGGTGGCTTACCGTCAGGCGCATGAGCGCAAAGCCAGCTAATTGCTGACTACCGCGACAACCGTGGTAGGGATAAAAAAACCGAAGTCAGTTTTCTGACTTCGGTTTTTTGTTATTACAACCTGGCTATTTTTTTCTGGCCAGTTTAAGTGCCCAGGCTCCGCTCATTACCAGCAACAGCACTAAACATAAACCAAAAGCGAGCAGGCAAGCCTGCGCCATATTCATAAAATGCCATGGCGGGAGCAGATACCAGCCTTCGGACTGCTGGTACAGATCGACAAACCACTTTTGCATACTGCTAAGCGCTACGCCATCAGGAACGACAGGTGCGTCATAGCCGCAATCTCCAGTGGGCTTAAACCATTCTGGAGCCCAGTTTGCCAGCGGCAAATTGAAAGGGAATGTCGGATCGGTAGAACATCCCTGTACGCCAAAGAGCGAATCCGGGTCCGGGTTATGTACCGCATAATGAATGCCATTAAGTTTGATGGAGAACTTAATACCTATAATGCTGCCATAAAATGCCGCAATGCAGCCGACCAGTTTTAGAATAAGGTTTTTAGGGTTTATTGCCGCGATCAGCCCACCCAAAACCATCACAAACATGGCAAAGCGGATGTATACACATTGCTCGCAGGGGGCCATGTAGAGATAGATTTGGAAGAACGAGTGCGCCAGAATAATTAACCCACCCATGGCACAAGCCATTAGCAACCACAAAAAGCGTCGCTCCTGCCATCTCACCAGGGTATCAACCGGTGCGGTACATAAGTCTCGCCACAATCCTTTAATAAAAGCCATAGCCGGTTCCCTGTTTATTTTGTCGCCAGCTCTCTGACAAGCTCAGCCATGGAATCAATCGATTTGATGCTTTTGGTGTAGATCAGGTACTTACCATTGACGACGTAAGCCGGAACGCCCTGAATTTTGGCAACATCATAAGCCGCTTTCCATTTTTCCAGTGTCTCCTGGACTACGGGTTCTTTTAAGGCGACCTCGAAATCTGCTTGACTCATACCCGCAGCATCCAACCCTGTTTTGATGAATGAAGCGGGATCTTTACCGTCAGACCAGCGTTCTTTCTTATCGTGGTAGGCAGTGTAGTAAGCAAACTTAGCTTTTTTGAACTGTGATTTGGCATCAAACAATGAAATTCCTGCGGCCTGATCCTTAGCAATCATTACTGCAAATACTTCACTGGCCTGTTTGCCATATTTTCCTTTGGTTTCGAGATGAAACGGTGTGAAGGCGACGAGATCGGCAACTTTTTCTGACACCGGGCCGGTCACGGCTTTATCATATTTGTAGCAGAATGGGCAGTCGTAGCTGAATACTTTTATCAACGTCTTATCAGCATTGGGAATCGGTTTCTCCAGTACCATATAGTCAGTACCTTCAGTAAAAGCCGATGCTGCAAATGGTGATACCAGCGCCGCCGTTAATACCACGCTTTTAAATAATGAAGTAATCCATTTAGATGACATAATTAATCCTTAATCTAACGAAATTATTTAAACATTTGTTGTGGGCGAACCAGTAATGCGCGGTAGTGAGTTTGGTTTGGTTTATCGGAAAGGACATCAATTTCGACTTTGACTTCTTTTGTTTTGTAGTCAATTTCGTTGATTTTGCCGATGGTTGGCTGTCCAACGTCAAATAAATTAATAGAACCACCAAATCCAAACATCGTGTCGCGGTCTTTTTGATATTCAATTACCGACGTGATAGGACTGTAGAAATCATAACCGCGCTCTTTCCCGTATTCCCAAACCTGCTGAACGGTTCCTTTTTTCTCGTCAATTTTATATTCGACGAATCGGGAGTATTTCATTGTAGGTAGAGCCGGTTGTTCGAGTCCACGGCCATCGCCATTGTCAAAGATGGTTAGTGTTCCTTTGCTGGAGAGCCAGGCGGTGTGTTGGGTGTAGGTAAAATCGAAATCAGTATTCTCGCACTTACCGTTTTCATCACACTTCAGCGCGTTGCCCTTATCATCAACCGGTTTTAACAGTTTGCTTGCCAGCGCCTTATTCCAGCCTTTAGACGGTGCCAGGATCCATTTAACCTGTTTATCACGACCGATTTTGACGACACCCTGATGGCGGGAAGAAAGAATGATGGAGTCATCTTTAGCGTCATAGGCAATGGAGTTTACGTGAGCCCAGTTACGGCCCGCACCAACGCCGAGGGCGTCACCATAGGGGGTATCTGGCTCCAGTTTCGCCTGTTGACCTGCGTGAGCGAGATCCACGTTGACGCATACCGCGCCTGCGTCCAGAGCACCCAGCAGCGCGTCACGCATCGGGTCGAGAATTTGTGTCAGATCCCATACGTCAACAACACGTCCAGATTTATCGACTTCAATAATCTGGTCGCGGATGGTATGTACGTGAAGGCCATCTTCTTTGCGATAATCGCGTTTACCCACGCGAAGCAGTACGGTGCCGTTCACTGTTTCGACCGACTCATGTGAAGCATCCAGGAATCCGCGAGGCAGCTTATGGTCGGCCAGAATTTGCCCCAGCATATCGAATTCATACCAGTGCTGGCCCTGGACGGCGGTGAAGGTGCCTCGCGGTGTTTCACGAATACCCATCAGGTAGCCGCGCTTGTTGATATCCATGTCATGGCCGTCATAGAAGGTGTCCTGATCCAGCCACCACCGATATTCACCTTCCGTATCGACGACAAAGGTAAAGGGTGCGATATCAAAGGGGAGTGCGCCGCCAGCTGGACCCGCATCCAGGATGCCGGCATTTTTATCTTTTTCACCATGCCAGTGGAATTCCGCCCCCTGCGGGGTAAAGGTGTGGGTATTCACCAGATAAAGACGATCTTCAAAACCCGGTGCTACTTTAATCACTTTTGTTTGCTGTAAATCAGATATTGAGCGGTTATCCATGTAGTGATTTACGATGGCGGAAGTGTGCACCACATAATCATCTTTCATGGCCTTACCGTTTTCTTTATATTCAACGGTTACCTTATTTGCGAACTTTTGATAAAGGCCAAAAATAGGAATGCCATCGTACGTGGCGAGTGACTCTTTGCCGACGGTATAAGTCACCGGAACGCCTTTTTCACCTTTACCATGGACGGTAACTTTAACATCTGAAATAACGTGGCTATCTAATTCAACCAGCGCAGTAAGCGGGGCATTTCCATAAGGGTCAACTACTATTGCGCCCAACTTTCCTGCAGGTTGGGCCGGTTGAAAACCAGCGGCAAGAGAGTTTCCTGCTGCTAATCCAAATGTCAGTGCCAGAGTCCCTGCCAGAAGTGTTTTTCGGTATTGTGTAAACATGGATATATCTCCTTATATTACCTATAAATATAATCTTGCTGAATATATTATGTTTTTACTGTTTTGATAAAATAAAGCAGCATTGCTAATACTATTTTTGTAATGCCTTAATTGATATTGATGAAATGTATTATTCTGCAGGAGCTAATTTTTATTATTTTTTGATAGTATGAGTGAGATATTTTAAGAACAATATTTATTATTGCGTAGTGTGATCTTGTCGACATTGTTTTAATTGTTTATAACGAGTTTGGCTAATAGCGTAGCCGCTGATTTATATGATCGAAATCATATATTTGTTTCTGAAATATGCCACTATATGAGTATGTCAGAATAAGTTTGTGTAAAATTTTAACGTTAAATGTTTAATGATGTTAAATTTTAAGGGTAAAAGAATGTTTATTGCCTGGTATTGGATTGTATTAATTGCACTCGTTGCGCTGGGGTATTATTGCCATATGAAACGTTATTGTCGGGCATTCCGCCAGGACAGAGATGCCTTACTTGAAGCGCGAAACAAACTCTTTCGCCGCTCTGGTGAAGATAACAGCGCGGTTAAGGAACAGGATTAGTCCTTCATATTCTGCTATGGATGAGCGGATGCTGTAAATTTGCAGGGTGGCATCCGCCCTCTGGATTATCCGATTCCCATCGACTGGAGGATGACGAGGCTTAATCCCATCACCGACATTCCACATAACACCCCATAGCTGGGATTATTATTGGGATCGATCTCTTTTGCCAACGGCATCAATTCATCGACGGACAGTGCCACCATAATACCTGCGACTGCCGCCATTATTGCCGCCATCACCACCGGTGATATCAGGCTACCGAGAATTAACCACGCCAGTACGCCGCCCAGTATTTCTGCCATACCTGAAATCCCTGCCCAGAATATCGCCGTACGTTTGGAGCCTGTGGCGGCATAGACGGGACCCGCCACCGCTAATCCTTCAGGAATATTGTGCAATGCAACAGCGAGGGCAATACCAAAGCCCAGCTCAAGGTTGCTACTGGCGGTAACAAACGTCGCAATCCCTTCAGGAAAGTTGTGCAGGCTGATGCCGAGCGTTAATAAAATCGCGGTGCGTTTAATAGAGCCGGGTAGAGGCTGCGTTGTTTTTTGTACCAGATCCTGAGGGTGCGCGTGCGGCAATAGACGGTCCAGGCCAAAGTAGCCCAGTAAGCCGACGATAAACATTCCGTAGCCCAGCACTGGCGACATACCTTCAGCGGCCAGCGCAGCAGGTAGCATCTCCATAAGGGAGATCAGTAGCATAATCCCGGCGGCGAAGCCTAAAGAAAAGGCAAGAACGCGGTTAGACGGTTTTTGCCCTAACACGCCGAGAAATGCGCCGATAAACGTGGCGGCACCTGCCAGTAAAGTCAGAAGTAAAGGTACTGACATCGACAAATAAAACTCCTTATCAATCTGCTGTCCGGGTTAGATCGTCAAAATAACTGATGATCTTCATCATGGTTATCTGAGTTCTTCATCAACCGAATAAGCGTATTGTGGTGGTATCAAAATGACTCCCTCAGTAAGGATATCATCATGTCTTCAACTCGTATGCCAGCATTGTTTTTGGGTCACGGTAGCCCGATGAATGTTCTGGAAGATAACGTTTATACCCGTGCCTGGCAGCAACTGGGGGAAACGTTGCCGCGTCCGAAAGCCATTGTGGTGGTCTCGGCGCACTGGTTCACCCGTGGAACGGGTGTGACTGCGATGGAAGCCCCCAAAACGATCCACGATTTTGGCGGTTTTCCGCAAGCATTATATGACACCCATTACCCGGCTCCCGGCTCGCCTGAACTGGCGCAGCATCTGGTTGACTTACTTGCTCCAGTGCCTGTGACCCTGGACAAAGAAGCCTGGGGTTTTGACCACGGTTCCTGGGGCGTGCTGATCAAGATGTATCCGAATGCGGACATTCCGATGGTGCAGTTGAGTATCGACAGCACCAAACCTGCGGCATGGCATTTTGAGATGGGCCGTAAGCTGGCGGCGCTGCGTGATGAGGGCATTATGCTGGTGGCCAGTGGTAACGTGGTGCATAACCTGCGCACTGCGCGCTGGCACGGTGAGAACACGCCTTATCCGTGGGCGACCTCATTCAATGACTATGTTAAGGCAAACCTGACATGGCAGGGACCGGTTGAGCAGCACCCACTGGTAAACTATCTCGATCATGAAGGTGGATCGTTGTCGAACCCGACGCCGGATCACTATCTGCCGCTGCTGTATGTACTTGGGGCTTGGGATGGTAAAGAGTCTGTCACGATCCCGGTAGATGGTATTGAGATGGGAAGTTTAAGTATGTTGTCGGTGCAGGTTGGATGATGAATGCCCGATGGCACTGCGCTTATCGGGCATTAAGTTCGCGTCGTAGGCCGGGTAAGGCGAAGCCACCACCCGGCACTCTCAATTATTCGACAAAAATATGCGGATAGAAACGTGACAGATCCTGCGTGATCAACGCGCGGTCTTCACGAATGCCGATCCCAGCTGGTTGATCGTTGATCAGCCAGCTGCCAATCAGCATATAGCTGTCGCCAAACTTCGGTAGCTGATGGAACTGCTGCACGATCATGCCTTCTTCACCGTACGGTCCTTCCACGGATTCGATCGTTTTACCGTTCTCAACGATGGAGACATTAGCCCCCTCGCGCGAGAAGATCGGTTTTACGACGAATTTATCCATCTGCGGATGGTCGTCTTCGGCGAAGTACGCTGGCAGCAGGTTCGGATGGTCCGGGAACATTTCCCATAACAGCGGCAACAGTGCTTTGTTGGAGATAATGCTCTTCCAGGCCGGTTCCAGCCAGCGAACGCCAGCATCTTCCAGCTTGGTGGAGAACATTTCACGCAGCATGAATTCCCAAGGATAGAGCTTGAACAGGTTAGCAATCACCTGATCCTGCATATCGGTGAACTGACCTTTTTCACCAAGACCAATATCTTCTACATAGAGGAATTCTGTAGCGATCTCAGCTTCGGCAGCGCAATCCTGCAGATACTGGATCGTACCGCGATCTTCTACCGTATCACGACAGCAGGTCAGATGAAGCAGTTGAAAACCATACTGCTCACGCAACTCGGTGAAACGCTCGATCAGTTTTTCCTGCAGACTGTTGAACTGATCGCTGCCTTCCGGCAGGTTGCCCGCATTGAGCTGATCTTCCAGCCAGATCCACTGGAAAAACGCGGCTTCGTACAGCGAGGTTGGCGTATCGGCGTTGTTTTCTAAAAGCTTGGGTTCACCCGTGCCGTCCCACGCCAGATCGAGACGTGAATAGAGCGACGGTTGCTGTGTCTGCCAGGACTGGCGGACAAAGCCCCAGGTATGCTTCGGAATGCGAAATTTGGTCATCAACTCATCGCTGGCGATGACCTTTTCCACCACCTTGAGGCACATTTGATGCAGCTCTGCGGTGACCTCTTCCAGCTTTTCAACCTGAGCAAGAGTGAGCTTATAGTACGCGTCTTCACACCAGTACGGTTCGCCGTACATAGTGTGAAAATTGAAACCGTATTCGGTGGCTTTGTCGCGCCAGTCCGGGCGCTCAACAATACTGACTCTTTCCATGACGATCAGCCACCCATTGAACGTGTGGTGGTACCGCTTGCGCTACGCTGCATGGTGCTCTGTTTGGCCACAGACTCACCAAATCCGCCGCGGGTTACGGTAGAGGTGGTGGCAGGTTTCGGTGCCATAGCGGTTTTCGGTACGGTCATGGTGCGACCCGGCGTTGCTGCGCCGTAGTTTTTACCGCTGGCATCCGTGTATTTGCCGTAAGCCGGGCTGGCTGGGTTTTTCGAGCTGAACAGCGGTTGCTGAGCGCCCATTCCGCCGCCCATCAGTCGACCCATCATGTAGCCCGCCATCAGCGGCATCCAGAAGCTGCCGCTGCTTTGATTCTGTGCCTGAGCCTGGCCTTCACCGGTCGGCGCCATACCCGCTTGCGCAGGAGCCTGCTGGCACTGGCCTTCGCCGAATTCAGCGATACAGTCTTCACGAGTGGCGTATTTTGGCGCGGTACGTTCAGCTTCTTTCAGCGCATTGTTAAACGCGGTAGTACATTCGGCGCTTTTACCCGGATTCGCCGCAGAGCAGTCGTCAGCGTTCTGATAAAGCGAAACCGTTTCGTCGCTCTTTTCACAGCCCGCGAGCATAAACACAGCGGTAACTGCCAGGGCGACAGGAGTCAGATGGCGCGCGCTCCAGCTTTTGCGGAACGAGGCGTGATGTATAGATTTTGTCCGTTTCATTTATGTCTTCCAGTACCCAGTGGTAACTCTGCTCAGAATAGAGGATGACTGGTCGAAATTGAAGCGGTAAGAGGCGAGAATGCGGAAGAAGGGGCGGATCTTTACGTTGTCTTACGTTCAGACGGGGCCGAAGCCCCGTCATCAGCATCAGTTACGGAACGGGTTGTTGCCGGTGCTGCTGGTTGAACGTACTGCTGTCGGCTGCGCCGCAGGTGTCGCGCTGTTGGACGTATAACCGTCCGCCGCGGCGTCTTGCTGCGCATTTTCCGGCGCGATCGTATCCGGAGTCGTGGATACTGGTTTACCCAGCGTATTGTTCAGTGCCACCAGATCCTGCTCGTTCAGCGTACCGAGCGCAGATTTGACGTTTAACTGGTTGATAAGATAGGTATAACGCGCATTCGCCAGTTGCTGCTTGGCGTTGTAAAGCGTGGTGGTGGCATCCAACACATCCACAATGGTACGTGTACCTACGGAATAGCCAGCTTCCATCGCATCCAAAGAACTTTGTGCAGAGACAACCGCTTGTTTGTACGCGTTAATGCTACTGATAGACGCATTAATGTTGTTGAACGAAGAACGAACGGTCTGCACCACGCTGCGGTGTGCGCTTTCCAGTTGTTCACTCGCGCCAACAAAGTTGTACTGCGCTTGTTTCACCTGCGAGTTAACCATTCCGCCCTGGTACAGCGGCAGTGAGAAGCTCAGACCGATTTTATTCTGGCCCATGTTGCTGTCGTCATACTGGGAGGTGTTGGTTTTAGACCCGCTGTACGAGGTGTCAGATACCCCGGTAGAGGCGGTCAAATCCAGGGTCGGTAAATGACCATCCTGCGCCAGACGAATCTGCTCACGTGCCAGATCCTGGCTCAAACGGGCCTGCAATAACGACAGGTTGCGGTTTTCTGCTTCTTTCAGCAGCGCGTTCACCGCCTGCGGTTTGTTGGTTTTAAAACCATCAACGTTCAGTGAAGCCAGTTCCGGGTAGTAGTTACCGGTTACCTGGCGCAGCTGTTCTACCGCGTTATCCAGATTGTTACGCGCGGTAACTTCATTCGCCAGTACAGTATCGTATTGTGAACGGGCGTTTTGTACGTCAGTGATGGCAACCAGGCCAACGTTAAAACGCTGAGTGGTCTGATCTAACTGACGATAGACCGCATCTTTCTGTGCCTGAGTGTAAGAAAGCACGTCAATTGCGTTTAGTACGTTAAAATAGGCCGTGGCGGTATTCAGGATCAGCGTTTGCTGATCGGTCTGATAGGTCACGTCCTGGATGCCCGCTGATTTTTCTTGCAGCGTCAGGGCACGCCATTTAGACATGTCAAAAATAGACTGAGTTAACTGCAAAGATGCGCTGGTGGCGTTGGAGTTGACGCCATTTGCATCACGGTAGCCATTGCTGTAGGTGTAATCGGCACCTAAACCCAGTTGCGGCAGTAATGGGCTACGCGCTTCGTTAATTTTTTCGAATGCAGCATCGCGATCGGCGGCGGATTTACGCAATTCCGGGTTGCTCAGGCGTGCTTGCTGATAAACCTGCATCAGGTTTTCTGCCTGGCTCAAAGTACTGAACCCCGACAGGCTCAGGCCGATAAGGATGGGGAGCAATTTCTTCATTTGCATTCCTTGTTGTGAAGCAGTATTTAGCGCTGATCAAATTGTAAAAATATTTGCTGATTCTAGCAGAATCCGCCACTTCAAAAAGTTGGCGTTACGTGCCATACGGCGTTAATTTGCATCAATTTAACACAAGGGCGTTCAAACATCAGTCAAACGACCTTGAAATTCACATTTTAATCACTATTGGTTTCAGGACAGCACAATGCGTAAACCAGACAACTTGCCAATGACTTTCACTAAAAATGATGTAGAAATTATTGCACGAGAAAAGCTATACCGCGGTTTTTTTTCACTGGATCTTTATCGGTTTCGCCATCGCCTGTTTAACGGGGGGATGAGCGGCGAGGTAACGCGCGAAATTTTTGAGCGCGGACACGCGGCAGTCTTGCTACCCTTTGACCCTGAGCGAGATGAAGTTGTGCTGGTCGAGCAGATCCGTATCGCGGCATTTGATACCAGCGAAAGCCCGTGGTTACTGGAAATGGTGGCCGGGATGATCGAAGAGGGCGAAACCGTTGAAGATGTAGCCCGTCGTGAAGCAATGGAAGAGGCCGGGCTGGAAGTTAAGCGGACGAAGCCCGTTCTGAGCTATCTGGCAAGCCCGGGTGGCACCAGTGAGCGCCTGTCTATTTTAGTCGGCGAAGTGGACGCCACGACCGCGAGCGGGATCCATGGTCTGGCTGATGAAAACGAAGATATTCGTGTTCATGTGGTAAGCCGGGAACAGGCTTACCAATGGGTAGAAGAGGGGAAAATCGACAACGCAGCGTCTGTCATCGCCTTGCAATGGTTACAGCTGCACTATCAAGAGTTAAAAACTGAGTGGAAAAAATGAAGCGTTACACACCTGACTTCCCTGAAATGATGCGTCTGTGCGAAACCAACTATTCGCAATTGCGCCGCCTGCTGCCACGTAATGATGCAGCCGGTGAAACAGTGAGCTATCAGGTAGCAAACGCACAATATCGGTTAACGATCGTGGAATCGACCCGATACACTACGCTTGTTGCGATCGAACAAACGGCACCGGCCGTCACATACTGGAGCCTGCCTTCATTGACCGTGCGCCTGTATCATGACGCAAGGGTGGCTGAAGTGTGTTCAAGTCAGCAGATCTTTCGCTTCAAAGCGCGGTATGATTATCCAAATAAAAAGTTGCATCAACGCGACGAAAAGCATCAAATTAATCAGTTTTTGGCCGACTGGTTACGGTACTGTTTAGCACATGGAGCGATGGCGATTCCGGTTTATTAGCGTCGTGAAACCTAAGGACACCATTTGGAAAGCCTGTTAACCCTTCCTTTGGCTGGTGAGGCCAGAGTCAGGATCTTACAAATTACAGACACTCACCTGTTTGCCGAAAAGCATGAAACGCTGCTGGGTGTGAACACCTGGGACAGCTATCAATCCGTACTGGATGCAATACATGCAGAGTCGCCTGAGTACGATCTGATCGTCGCGACGGGTGATTTGGCGCAGGATCAATCCGCTGCGGCTTATCAGCATTTTGCTGAGGGCATCGCAAGTTTTCGTGCGCCCTGCGTTTGGCTACCGGGCAATCACGATTTTCAGCCGGCAATGTACAGCGCGCTGCAGGATGCGGGCATTTCCCCGGCCAAACGCGTTTTCATTGGCGAACAGTGGCAAATCTTGCTGCTCGACAGCCAGGTGTTCGGCGTTCCCCACGGTGAGTTAAGTGAATTCCAGCTCGAATGGCTGGAGCGTAAACTTGCTGATGCGCCAGAGCGTAATACCTTGCTGCTTCTGCATCATCATCCTCTGCCTGCGGGCTGCAGCTGGCTCGATCAGCACAGTCTGCGTAATGCCGCTGAACTGGATAACGTGCTGGTGAATTATCCTCGCGCCAGGTATCTATTGTGCGGGCATATTCATCAGGAACTGGATCTGGACTGGAACGGTCGCCGTCTGCTGGCGACGCCGTCGACCTGCGTGCAATTTAAACCGCACTGTTCCAACTTCACATTGGATACCATCAGCCCAGGCTGGCGGACGCTGGAGCTTTTTGCCGACGGGACGTTGCAGACTCAGGTACGTCGTCTGCAGGGTAATCGGTTCCACCCTGATACCGCTTCAGAAGGCTACTGATGTCTACGCTTCTCTATCTTCACGGATTTAATAGCTCTCCTCGTTCGGCGAAGGCGTGTTTACTGAAAAACTGGCTGGCGGAACACCACCCGCACGTTGAGATGATCGTGCCGCAGCTACCTCCGTATCCTGCGCAAGCCGCAGAGATGCTGGAATCGATCATTCTTGAACACGGCGGAGAGTCGCTGGGGATTGTCGGTTCCTCTTTAGGCGGCTATTACGCCACCTGGCTGTCGCAATGTTTTATGCTGCCGGCAGTGGTGGTGAACCCTGCCGTACGGCCTTATGAACTGCTGGTCGACTATCTCGGTCAAAACGAGAACCCCTACACGGGGCAGCAATATGTGCTAGAGTCACGCCATATTTACGATCTTAAAGTCATGCAGATTGACCCGCTGGAAGCGCCGGATTTGATCTGGCTGCTCCAACAAACGGGCGATGAAGTGTTGGACTACCGCCAGGCGGTGGCATATTACGCCTCCTGCCGTCAGACAGTTATTGAGGGCGGAAACCACGCATTCACGGGCTTCGAAGATTATTTCAACCCGATTGTCGATTTCCTTGGACTGCACAGTTTCTGACGATCAATTCGAATTGCTTATTTAAACCATGACGCAAACTTATAACGCTGATGCCATTGAGGTACTCACTGGGCTTGAGCCGGTACGCCGTCGCCCTGGGATGTACACCGATACGACCCGTCCGAACCATCTTGGGCAGGAAGTGATTGATAACAGTGTGGATGAAGCACTGGCGGGCCACGCAAAACGCGTGGACGTGATCTTACATGCCGACCAGTCTCTGGAAGTCATTGATGACGGACGTGGCATGCCGGTAGATATTCACCCTGAAGAAGGCGTTCCGGCGGTTGAGCTGATCCTCTGTCGTCTGCACGCGGGCGGCAAGTTCTCTAACAAGAACTACCAGTTCTCTGGTGGTCTGCACGGTGTGGGTATCTCCGTTGTTAACGCCCTGTCCAAACGTGTGGAAGTGAACGTGCGCCGCGACGGGCAGGTATACAACATCGCGTTTGAGAATGGCGATAAAGTGCAGGATTTACAGGTTGTCGGTACCTGCGGCAAACGCAATACCGGGACCAGCGTGCACTTCTGGCCGGATGAAAGCTTCTTTGACAGCCCGCGTTTTTCTGTTTCGCGCTTAACGCACGTACTGAAAGCCAAAGCGGTACTGTGCCCAGGCGTTGAGATCACTTTTAAGGATGAGGTCAACAACAGCGAGCAGCGCTGGTGCTACCAGGATGGTTTAAATGACTATCTGAGCGAAGCGGTGAATGGCCTACCGACGCTGCCGGAAAAACCGTTTATCGGTAATTTCAGCGGTGAGACGGAGACGGTGGACTGGGCGCTGCTCTGGCTGCCGGAAGGCGGCGAGCTGCTGACCGAAAGCTATGTGAACCTGATCCCAACCATGCAGGGCGGTACGCACGTTAACGGTCTGCGTCAGGGACTGCTGGATGCGATGCGCGAGTTCTGCGAATACCGTAACATCCTGCCGCGTGGCGTGAAGCTGTCGGCGGAAGATATCTGGGATCGCTGTGCTTACGTGCTGTCGGTAAAAATGCAGGATCCGCAGTTTGCCGGACAAACCAAAGAGCGCCTCTCTTCGCGTCAGTGTGCGGCATTCGTCTCTGGCGTGGTGAAAGATGCATTCAGCCTGTGGCTGAACCAGAACGTGCAGTCAGCCGAACTGCTGGCTGAGATGGCGATTTCCAGCGCGCAGCGTCGTCTGCGTGCGGCAAAAAAAGTAGTGCGTAAAAAGCTGACCAGCGGTCCGGCACTGCCGGGTAAACTGGCGGACTGTACCGCACAGGATCTTAATCGCACCGAACTGTTCCTTGTCGAAGGTGACTCGGCGGGCGGATCGGCCAAGCAGGCACGCGATCGTGAATATCAGGCGATCATGCCGCTGAAAGGTAAGATCCTCAATACCTGGGAAGTCTCTTCCGATGAAGTGCTGGCTTCGCAGGAGGTTCACGATATTTCCGTGGCGATCGGTATCGATCCGGACAGCGACGATCTGAGCCAATTGCGCTATGGCAAGATCTGTATCCTGGCGGATGCGGACTCCGATGGTCTGCACATCGCTACGCTGCTGTGCGCGCTGTTTGTGAAGCACTTCCGCACGCTGGTGAAACACGGTCACGTCTACGTGGCGCTGCCGCCGTTATACCGTATCGACCTCGGCAAAGAGGTCTATTACGCGCTGACGGAAGAAGAGAAAGCGGGCGTACTGGAGCAGTTAAAGCGCAAGAAAGGCAAGCCGAACGTGCAGCGCTTTAAAGGTCTGGGTGAAATGAACCCGATGCAGCTTCGTGAAACTACGCTGGATCCGAACACCCGTCGCCTGGTGCAGCTCATTATCGATGATGAAGACGATCAGCGTACCAACGCAATGATGGATATGCTGCTGGCCAAGAAGCGTTCTGAAGATCGTCGTAACTGGTTGCAGGAGAAAGGCGACCTGGCGGATCTCGAAGGGTAATTGCATGTAGAAAAGCCGGAGACGGGCGTAAAATGCCTTATCCGGCTCTCATCTGACGAAGCGATTTATGCCGGATAGCTAAGCGTCACCCGGCAAATCGACAATCTTAAATGCCCGACTCGAGAATACGAATATTCATGTCCAGCACGTCACCTTTCACGGCTTCGCTGTAGGCTTTCATATGCGGGGTCTGCAAATGCGCTTCAAGATGCGCGATGCTTTCCCACTGCTCAACCATCACGATTGAATCTGGTGCTGTAGTCTGAAAACTCACACCTGCGGCATGATCCACCATCGGCGCATAGCCGTGGCAGCCTTCTTCTTTCAGTACGGTCGGAACGATTTTGGCAAACTGATCCAGTACCGCCTGGCGGTGATGTTGACCTGGACGTGTACGGATTTCTGCAATAACGGTAAGCATGGTTAACTCCTTCTAATTCCAGGTTACCAGTTAACCAAAAATTTCGGTCAGATGCTTGCGATATTCTGCGATATAACGCGGGACGTCCGGCATTTTAATCACGTCATTGGTGATAAAGGTCGGCAGCGCTTCCATTCCCAGGAACTGGTTTGCTTTATGGAAAGGGAGATAGACGCCATCAACGCCAACGCCATGGAAGAACTGGTCTTTTTCAGAGAAGGCTTCCATCGGTGCGTTCCAGGTCAGGGACAGCATGTATTTTTTGCCCTGAATCAGCCCGCCGGAGCCGTATTTTTTAGAGGCATCTGAACGTGTGCGGCCGTCGCTGGCGTACAGCGTACCGTGACCTTCGGTAAACACGTCATCGATGTATTTTTTCACGGTCCACGGTGCGCCCATCCACCAGCCAGGCATCTGCCAGATAACCGCATCGGCCCAGACGAAATTCTGCACTTCTGCTTTTACGTCATAATCGCTGTCTGCGCGTACGACTTTAACATCATGCCCGAGGTCGCGCAGGATACCGTCCGCGACCTCGGTCAGGGTGTCATTCAGTTGACCATTAGAATGGCCGAATTTTTTCGCCCCGTTGATAATCAGAATGTTGCTCATTTTGTGTCCTCAAGGAAATACGTTTGAGGACGATTTTACTCCCACCAGCGGTGCGGTGAAATTAGCAAAATGTGCAAAGTCTTTTGCTATATGAGCAACAATAACGCAATTACCAACTGACTTTTGCTTCAAAGCCACCTTCCGGAGCGTTGCCAAACGAGGCTGACATTCCATGCAATATCGCGATACGACGGACAATCGACAGGCCGAGACCGCTGCCGGTCACGCTTTGCCCCGGTGGACGATAAAAGCGTTCTCCAATGTGCATCAGAACTTCCGGCGCAATACCTGGACCATTGTCTTTGACGCTAAAATTGCGGGCGTTGAGCGTCACTTCCACAATACTTCCCCGTGGACTATAGCGAATCGCATTATCCAGCAGATTTCGCACCATCAGGCTGAGTAACAGCGGTTGCCCGGTACATGTGATGCCGTGCGCGTTAATCTGCAAACGTACGTCAATATGCGCCTGCTGGGCCGAATGGTAGATATCCATCACCGAAGATTGCAGCAACTCCTCCAGCGAGATTTCTGCCACATCCTGAAGATTGTCGAGGGAGTCAAGGCGCGAAAGCGTCAGTAACTGATCGACCAGACGCGTGGCGCGATCGATCCCGGCCTGCATCTGCATTAAGGCTTTTTGCCGTGCCTGCGGGTCATCGTCAGACAGTTGCGCCACTTCGGTTTGCACTTTCAGCGCCGTCAACGGACTACGCAACTCGTGAGCGGCATCTGAAGTAAAGCGCCGTTCACGTACCATGGTGGTATGAATACGAGTGAAAAGTTGGTTGAGTGATTCAACCAGCGGGCGAACCTCGCCAGGAATGCCTTTCAAACTGAGCGGTTCTTCTGATTCCGGGTCGCGTAAACGTAGCGCCTGCGCCAGTTTCTTCAGTGGCTTAAGTTCAAGACTTAACAACACAATCAGGATTAACAGCATCAGCGGCAGAGCGACCAACCACGGCACCAATTGTGCTGTCACAATCGCTAAAGCCATATCTTCACGATATTCCCATTCCTGGCCGACAACGATTCGATACTTTTTATCTGCGGAAGTCAGCCAGACAAAACGCCATTTATCGTTGTCGCCATTCAGATAGCCATCGTCAAAACCTTCCCGGCGGTAGCTGTAGGGAATGTATTGGCCATTGTCGCCATCGTGAAGAACCATTTTCCCTTCTGGCGTGTAGGCCGCGAAGGTCAGTACATCGTCGTCAATATGACCATGCTTGAATTTTTTCGGGGTATGCGCGATGCGTTCAGAGGCTTTGAGTTCATCAAGATCCAGCGTGACCAGACGCTTGGCGAACAGCATTTGCTGCGTGTCGAACATCTCATTCACGTTATCGGTGGTTTGCTTCCAGGCGACAAAGCTGGAAATCAGCCAGGTCACTAAAACCAAAATCATGAAGATAAGCGTTAGCCTGATGCGCAGGCTGAGGCTTTGTGCGAGTTTCATGCGTCACCCAGGGTGTAGCCAATGCCATGCACGGTACGGATAAAGTCGCTGCCGAGCTTACGGCGTAAGTGATGGACGTGGACCTCAACCGCATTGCTGGAGACATTTTCGTCCCAGGTATACAGTTTTTCTTCAATCAGTTTGCGGGGCAGGACGCGGCCCTTGTTACGCATAAGCAGCTCCAGCAGCGCGAACTCTTTGGGCTTAAGAGACAACGGTTCGCCAGCCGCCGTGGCGACCAGCGCGCCGGGATCAAGCGTCACCTCGCCATGGCGTAATGTGTTGCTGGCCTGGCCGCTGGCACGACGCACCAGCGCCTCCAGCCTGGCGGCAACTTCGATCAGCGCAAAGGGTTTGCACAGATAGTCATCTGCCCCTAGGCGCAGGCCTTCAACGCGTTCTGCCAGCGCGTCGCGGGCGGTCAGGATCAGCACAGGCTCCTGCTTTCCGTTGGCTCGCCATTCGCGCAAAATGTCCCGTCCGTCTATGCCTGGCAGCGTCAGGTCGAGGATTACCGCATCATAAGGTGCGCTGTAGAGTGCTTCTTTCCCTTGGCGACCTTCGGTAAACCAGTCGATGCTGAAACCCATTTTACTCAGACCTGTTTTCAGGCCATCGCCAATCAACGTGTCATCTTCGATCAGTAAAATACGCATATGTTCATCCCTGCGAACTCATTTGCAGTTAGTAAACCTGTGGCTACAGCCTCTGTACAGCAAAAAAAGTATCTTTTTTTGCCTTAAGAACTTGTTAAGGATTAACTTATTTAATAGTCGTAAACCAACATGAAAGGGAGACATGACGATGAAAAAATTAGCTGCAATGGTTGCCGTAATGGCACTGTGTTCCGCACCTGTTCTGGCAGCTCAGCAGGGCGGCTTCTCTGGGCCAACGACAACCACCACGCAGAGCCAAAACGGCGGATTTGTCGGCCCGAACGGTAGCAGCACGACGGTAGAAAGCGCCAAATCACTGCGTGATGACACCTGGGTTACCCTGCGCGGGAACATCGTTGAGCGTATTTCCGACGACCTGTACGTGTTTAAAGATGCGACCGGCACGGTGAATGTGGATATCGACCACAAGCGCTGGAACGGCGTAACCGTCACACCGCAGGATGTGGTTGAAATCCAGGGTGAAGTGGATAAAGACTGGAACTCCGTTGAAATCGACGTAAAACAGATTACCAAAGTTGCTAAGTAATCCCCATCAGGGCCGCATTCGCGGCCCTTTTCTTTGTGACTCAACACGCCAGATAGGGTAGTATCTGCGGCAATATTGCCCTTCAATAGAGGGGTACAAAGTTGAGGAACCACGATTAATGAGCGATATGGCAGAGCGCCTGGCGCTGCATGAATTCACGGAAAACGCCTATCTGAACTATTCCATGTACGTCATCATGGACAGGGCGTTGCCGTTTATTGGCGATGGTTTGAAACCCGTTCAGCGTCGCATCGTATACGCGATGTCCGAACTGGGGCTGAATGCCAGCGCCAAATTTAAAAAATCCGCCCGTACCGTCGGTGACGTGCTGGGTAAATACCATCCGCACGGCGACAGCGCCTGCTATGAAGCGATGGTGCTGATGGCGCAGCCGTTCTCTTACCGTTACCCGCTGGTTGACGGGCAGGGGAACTGGGGGGCACCGGACGATCCGAAATCCTTCGCGGCGATGCGTTATACCGAATCACGCCTGTCTAAATATGCGGAAGTCCTGCTGGGCGAACTCGGTCAGGGAACGTCGGACTGGGTGCCAAACTTCGACGGCACCATGCAGGAGCCGAAGATGCTGCCTGCGCGTCTGCCAAATATTCTGCTGAACGGCACGACCGGTATTGCCGTTGGTATGGCAACGGACATTCCGCCACATAACCTGCGTGAAGTGGCAAAAGCAGCGATTACCCTGATTGAGCAGCCGAAAATGACGCTGGATCAGTTGCTGGATATCGTACAAGGGCCGGATTACCCGACCGAAGCGGAGATTATTACTTCGCGCGCGGAAATTCGTAAGATTTACGAGAATGGACGCGGCTCCGTACGTATGCGTGCGGTATGGACGAAAGAAGACGGCGCGGTGGTGATTTCCGCGCTGCCGCATCAGGTTTCCGGGGCAAAAGTGCTGGAGCAGATCGCTGCTCAAATGCGCAATAAAAAGCTGCCGATGGTAGACGACCTGCGCGACGAATCGGATCACGAAAACCCGACCCGTCTGGTGATTGTCCCGCG
The DNA here is from genome assembly GCF_030332745.1 of Citrobacter sp. Cpo074. Lineage (NCBI taxonomy): Bacteria > Pseudomonadati > Pseudomonadota > Gammaproteobacteria > Enterobacterales > Enterobacteriaceae > Citrobacter > Citrobacter sp. Cpo074. The sequence continues at coordinate 300,581 of NZ_JAOWHG010000034.1, read as the reverse complement.
CTCTAATCGTGTGGATATGGAGCAGGTGATGAACCACCTGTTTGCCACTACCGATCTCGAAAAAAGCTACCGTATCAACCTGAACATGATCGGTCTTGATGGTCGTCCGGCGGTGAAAAACCTGCTGGAGATCCTCACCGAATGGCTGGCGTTCCGCCGCGATACCGTACGTCGCCGCCTGAATTATCGTCTGGAAAAAGTGCTCAAGCGCCTGCACATCCTTGAAGGTTTGCTGGTGGCGTTCCTCAATATTGACGAAGTCATCGAAATTATTCGTCATGAAGATGAACCTAAGCCTGAGCTGATGTCGCGGTTTGGCATTTCTGAAACCCAGGCTGAAGCCATCCTTGAGCTGAAATTGCGCCACCTTGCCAAACTCGAAGAAATGAAAATCCGCGGTGAGCAGGATGAGCTGGCGAAAGAGCGCGATCAGTTGCAGGCCATTCTGGCTTCCGAACGTAAAATGAGTAACCTGCTGAAGAAAGAGCTGCAGGCCGATGCAGACGCCTATGGCGACGATCGTCGTTCTCCGTTGCAGGAGCGCGAAGAAGCGAAGGCGATGAGCGAGCACGACATGCTGCCATCTGAGCCGGTGACCATTGTGTTGTCCCAGAGTGGCTGGGTGCGTAGCGCGAAAGGCCACGACATCGATGCGCCAGGATTAAGCTATAAAGCGGGCGACAGCTTTAAGTCGGCAGTGAAGGGTAAGAGCAACCAGCCGGTGGTGTTCGTGGACTCGACCGGACGCAGCTATGCCATCGACCCGATTACGCTGCCGTCGGCGCGCGGTCAGGGTGAACCGCTGACCGGGAAGCTCACGCTGCCGCCAGGCGCGACGGTTGAGCACATGCTGATGGAAGGCGACGATCAGAAACTGCTGATGGCCTCCAATGCGGGCTACGGTTTTGTCTGTACCTTCAATGACCTGGTCGCACGTAACCGTGCTGGTAAGGCATTGATTACACTGCCAGAAAATGCGCGCGTGATGCAGCCGGTGGTGATTGAAGATGAAACCGATATGCTACTGGCTATTACTCAGGCTGGTCGCATGTTGATGTTCCCGGTGAGCGATTTACCGCAGTTGTCGAAAGGCAAAGGGAACAAGATCATTAATATCCCTTCAGCGGAAGCGGCGAAAGGCGAGGATGGTCTGGCGCAACTTTACGTGCTGCCGCCGCAGAGCACGCTGACCATCCACGTCGGTAAGCGCAAAATCAAACTGCGTCCTGAAGAGTTGCAGAAAGTGACCGGTGAGCGCGGCCGTCGCGGCACGCTAATGCGTGGTCTGCAGCGTATCGACAGCATTGAGATTGACTCGCCTCGACGCGCCAGTCACGGCGACAGCGAAGAATAACGCTACCGTCCGGCTCTCCCTGTTAAAGCCCAGGGAGAGCCAACGTTAAAAATTCCCGTGAAACCGTTGTTTATTCGTGCGTTGCGATTAACAATACGCTTTTCCAGAGAGCCGCCCTTAACAAAGCCCTAACCTGATACCGCGTGATGAATCAGGTGACGTAAAATGCCAGGCTCTTAGGCCTTAGAGGTTGTTATGCTATATATTTTTCGTTTAATCATTACTGTTATTTACTGCATTCTGGTCTGTATTTTCGGTTGCATATACTGTCTGTTCAGCCCACGAAATCCAAAACACGTTGCAACGTTCGGTCATATGTTTGGCCGCCTGGCTCCCCTTTATGGCCTGAAGGTCGAGTGCCGCATGCCGGCAGACGCGCAGAACTATGGTAATGCTATCTATATTTGTAACCATCAGAACAACTATGACATGGTTACCGCTGCGAATATCGTTCAGCCGCCGACGGTGACGGTAGGTAAAAAAAGCCTGCTGTGGATCCCTTTCTTCGGGCAGCTGTACTGGTTAACCGGTAACCTGTTGATTGACAGAAACAACCGCGCTAAAGCGCACAGCACCATTGCTGCCGTGGTGAATCATTTCAAAAAACGTCGCATTTCTATCTGGATGTTCCCTGAAGGGACGCGTAGCCGCGGTCGCGGTCTGCTGCCGTTTAAAACCGGAGCGTTCCATGCAGCGATTGCTGCTGGTGTCCCGGTCATTCCGGTGTGCGTTTCCACAACCTCGAACAAGATAAAACTCAATCGACTCAATAATGGTCTGGCAATTGTCGAGATGTTGCCACCGGTGGATATTAGCCACTTTGGGAAAGATCAGGTTCGTGAACTGGCAGCGCATTGCCGCACGCTGATGGAACAAAAAATCGCAGAACTCGATAAAGAAGTTGCTGAGCGGGAAGCCGCCGGTAAGGTTTAATCCGCGCAATTCGGGTTTTTTACAGGAAATGACTTCCTGCGTGTTAATAGCCAGTTTTTTATGGAGTTTATATGTCATTCAGTCGGCGTCAGTTCATTCAGGCATCGGGGATCGCACTGTGTGCAGGTGCTGTTCCGCTGAAGGCTAATGCTGCCGGTCAGCAACAACCGTTACCCGTGCCTCCGCTGCTGGAATCCCGCCGGGGGCAGCCGCTATTTATGACGCTGCAACGTGCGCACTGGTCCTTTACGCAAGGCACGCGCGCACCTGTCTGGGGAATTAACGGCCGCTATCTGGGACCGACAATCCGTGTCTGGAAAGGGGATGACGTCAAGCTTATCTACAGCAACCGTCTGACTGAAAATGTCTCGATGACCGTCGCCGGGTTGCAGGTACCAGGCCCGCTGATGGGCGGCCCGGCGCGCATGATGTCCCCGAATGCTGACTGGGCGCCGGTGCTACCGATTCGCCAGAATGCCGCCACGTTGTGGTATCACGCTAATACGCCAAATCGTACTGCTCAGCAGGTCTACAACGGTCTTGCCGGGATGTGGCTGGTTGAAGATGAAGTGAGTAAATCACTGTCTATTCCCAACCACTATGGCGTGGATGATTTTCCGGTCATTATCCAGGACAAGCGGCTGGACAACTTTGGCACGCCGGAATACAGCGAGCCCGGCAGCGGTGGCTTTGTCGGTGATACGCTGCTGGTCAATGGGGCGCAAAGCCCGTATGTCGAAGTCTCCCGCGGCTGGGTGCGCTTGCGTTTGCTGAATGCTTCAAACTCGCGTCGTTACCAGCTGCAAATGAGCGATGGCCGTGCGCTGCATGTGATTTCCGGCGATCAGGGTTTTTTACCTGCGCCTGTTTCGGTGAAGCAGCTCTCGCTGGCACCGGGCGAGCGTCGTGAGATCCTGGTGGATATGACTAACGGTAATGAGGTCTCTATCACCTGCGGTGAGGCGGCCAGTATTGTCGACAGGATCCGCGGGTTCTTTGAGCCTTCCAGTATTCTCATCTCCACGCTGGTATTGACGTTGCGCCCGACAGGTCTTCTGCCGCTGGTGACTGACAGCCTGCCAATGCGCCTGCTGCCAACGGAAATCCTCAGCGGTTCGCCGATTCGCAGCCGTGATATCAGCCTGGACGACGATCCTGGCATCAACGGTCAGCTGTGGGACGTCAATCGTATGGATATTACTGCCCAGCAGGGCTCCTGGGAGCGCTGGACGGTGCGGGCGGATATGCCCCAGTCCTTCCATATTGAAGGTGTTTCGTTCCTGATCCGTAATGTGAATGGCGCGATGCCGTTCCCGGAAGACAGAGGCTGGAAGGATACCGTCTGGGTTGATGGCCAGGTTGAATTACTGGTTTATTACGGACAGCCTTCCTGGGCCCATTTCCCGTTCTACTTTAATAGCCAGACGCTGGAAATGGCGGATCGTGGCTCAATCGGACAGATGTTGGTGAACCCGGCGCCGTAATGCGCCGGGGTATTCGTTACGCCCGCCAGAACATGCGCGAGAACAGGATCAGAATGGGGTAAATCTCCAGACGCCCCATGATCATGGCCGCGCACATCAGTAGCTTTGCTTCCTCGTTTAAGGTGCCAAATGTCGTGGCGGTGACGCCAAATCCCAGCCCCATATTGTTGATGCAGGCGGCGACGGTGGCGAAAGAGGAGAAGAGATCGTAGCCCATCAGATTGAGCGCCCAGATAAAAAAGCTGGTGAACAAAACGTAGAGAAAGAAAAAGCTCCATACCGAACGCACCACCCGGTCGCTTACCACGCTATTGCCCACTTTGATATTCAGCAGGGCGCGAGGGTGCGCGAGCTGGTGTAACTCCTGGCGGCACTGCTTGAACATAATCAAAAAGCGTAGCACCTTAATCCCCCCGCAGGTCGATCCCACACAACCGCCGAAGAAACTGGCGCTGAGCAGCATGAAGATCGTGTGCGAAGGCCACTGCGCGTAATCCGCCGTCGACAGGCCATTATCTGTCAGCATCGAACTGGCCAGAAAAAAAGCATGCACCAGGCTGTCCGTTAATCCGTACATGCCTGCCCGCCAAACTTGCCAGGTGGCGATCAGAGTGACCACCAACGCAATAAGCAAAAAGAAACGCAATTCGGCATTACGACGAAAGGGTTTGAAGGTACGTTTCACGATAGCAACGTACCAGAGGGTGAAGTTAAACGCAGACAGCAGTGAAAATATCCCGGCGACAAGCTCAATGGCATGGCTGTTATAAAAGCCGATGCTCTCGCTGCGAGTGGAAAATCCGCCGAGAGAGACCGTCGACAGCCCGTGGCATAAGGCGTCGAAAAACGACATCCCGGCAGCCCAGTAGGCCAGAGTACAAATAAGACCCAGAATGACATAGGTCATCCACAGCGTACGTGCAGTATCAGCAAGTCTTGGCGTGAGGCGTTCTTCTTTAAAAGGGCCCGGCATTTCAGACTGATACAGCTTCATGCCACCAATACCCAGCAGCGGCAATACCGCCACGGCGAGGACGATAACACCCAGACCGCCAATAAAATTGAGCTGAGCCCGATAGTACAGATACGACTTCGGCAAGGCGCTGACGTCATCAATCACCGTTGCGCCTGTAGTGGTAATCCCAGAAACTCCTTCAAACAGGGCATCCGCAAAAGAGAGGTTTAAGCCATCGTCCATCCACATCGGCATCGCGCTGATAAACGAAAACAACAGCCAGAACAGGACGATAATGACGAAACCATCCCGGGTGCGCAGTTGAATCCCCGCATGTTTGGTTGCCAACCACGCCCCGCCGCCGAGGGTGAAGAAAGTCATAAACGTGCTGAAAAAAGCGAACAAGCTCCGCTCTTTGTTTAACAAAGCGATGAGCATCGGCGGCAGCATAGAAAAGCTGTAGAGAAGAACCAGAAATCCGCACAGGTGAACAACAACCCGTAACTGGGAAATATGCAGTGAATCGTTGAGTCGCAATGAAAAATCCCCCGCCGAAAAAGAGTTATCTCAGCTGGCTGGCATGGTGTTAATTATGATTGATAAAAATGATCGTCGTAAAATTTAACAATTTATATAACTTTCTACTGGTCTGGTTCAGACTCCACTTCATTTCTTGCCGACATACAGCGTATAATCCTCGGCCTTTGATTATTTTTTTACCATTTTTGGAAGCATTATGAGCGCAATATCCCTGATCCAGCCGGACAGAGACCTTTTCTCCTGGCCGCAGTACTGGGCTGCCTGTTTTGGCCCGGCACCGTTTTTGCCGATGTCACGCGACGAAATGGACCAACTTGGCTGGGATAGCTGCGACATCATTCTGGTTACCGGCGATGCATACGTCGATCATCCCAGCTTTGGCATGGCAATTTGCGGACGTATGCTGGAAGCACAAGGCTTTCGCGTAGGGATTATCGCCCAGCCGGAGTGGAACAACAAAGACGATTTTATGCGTTTGGGTAAACCGAACCTGTTCTTTGGTGTGACCGCAGGCAACATGGACTCGATGATCAACCGTTACACCGCCGATCGCCGACTGCGCCATGACGATGCCTACACACCGGACAACGTTGCGGGCAAACGTCCGGACCGCGCCACGCTGGTCTATACCCAGCGCTGTAAAGAAGCATGGAAAGATGTGCCGGTTATTCTCGGCGGTATTGAGGCCAGCCTGCGCCGTACCGCGCACTATGACTACTGGTCCGATACCGTTCGTCGCTCTGTTCTGGTGGATTCCAAAGCCGACATGCTGATGTTCGGCAACGGCGAACGTCCGCTGGTGGAAGTGGCGCATCGTCTGGCGATGGGCGAAACCATCGATCAGATCCGCGACGTGCGTAACACTGCGATTATGGTTAAAGAAGCGCTGCCGGGCTGGAGTGGGGTGGATTCCACGCGCCTCGACACGCCGGGTAAGATTGACCCGATCCCGCATCCGTATGGTGAAGATCTGCCGTGTGCTGACAACAAGCCGGTCGCACCGAAAAAGCAGGAAGCGAAAGCGGTAACCGTACAGCCGCCGCGCCCGAAACCGTGGGAAAAAACCTACGTGCTGCTGCCGTCCTTCGAAAAAGTGAAGGGCGATAAAGTGCTGTATGCGCATGCGTCGCGTATCCTGCACCACGAAACCAACCCAGGCTGTGCGCGTGCGCTGATGCAAAAGCACGGCGATCGCTACATCTGGATCAACCCGCCAGCCATTCCGCTCTCTACCGAAGAGATGGATAGCGTCTTTGCGCTGCCGTACAAACGCGTGCCGCATCCGGCGTATGGCGACAGCCGCATTCCGGCCTATGAGATGATCCGTTTCTCGATCAACATTATGCGTGGTTGCTTTGGCGGCTGTTCGTTCTGTTCGATCACCGAGCACGAAGGGCGCATCATCCAGAGCCGCTCTGAAGACTCGATCATCAATGAAATCGAAGCCATTCGCGACACCGTTCCAGGCTTTACCGGCGTGATTTCCGACCTCGGCGGCCCAACGGCGAACATGTATATGCTGCGCTGTAAGTCACCGCGCGCGGAGCAAACTTGCCGTCGTCTGTCATGCGTTTACCCGGATATCTGTCCGCATATGGACACCAACCACGAACCGACGATTAACCTTTATCGTCGTGCGCGTGATTTGAAAGGCATTAAAAAGATCCTCATCGCTTCGGGCGTGCGTTACGACATCGCGGTTGAAGACCCGCGTTATATCAAAGAGCTGGCGACCCACCACGTTGGCGGCTACCTGAAGATTGCGCCAGAGCATACCGAAGAAGGCCCGCTGTCGAAGATGATGAAGCCGGGGATGGGCAGCTACGATCGCTTTAAGGAATTGTTCGATACCTACTCTAAGCAAGCGGGTAAAGAGCAATACCTGATCCCGTACTTTATTTCCGCGCACCCGGGTACGCGTGACGAAGATATGGTGAATCTGGCGTTGTGGTTGAAGCAACGTCGTTTCCGTCTGGATCAGGTGCAGAACTTCTATCCATCGCCGTTGGCGAACTCCACAACCATGTATTACACCGGGAAAAACCCGCTGGGTAAAATTGGTTATAAGAGTGAAGACGTGGTGGTGCCGAAAGGTGATAAGCAGCGTCGTTTGCATAAAGCCCTGCTGCGTTACCACGATCCAGCCAACTGGCCGTTAATCCGCCAGGCGCTGGAAGATATGGGTAAAAAGCATCTGATCGGCGGTCGTCGCGAATGTCTGGTCCCGGCGCCTACGCTGGAAGAGATGCGCGAAGCGCGTCGCCAAAACCGTCATACTCGCCCGGCATTGACCAAGCACACACCGGTGGCGCATCAGCGCCAGACGCCTGCCGCAAACAAAAAACGCGGGAAAGTGGCAGGGCGCTAATCTGCCTTGCCCGGTGGTGAAACGCTTATCAGGCCTACAAATAGCACGATTTTGTAGGCCGGATAAGGTGCTTGAACCGCCATCCGGCAGAGAGACTCAGTATTTATGCTTCACGAATTCTGGCCGCTAATGCGGCCAGTTTTGCATCATCCGCTCGTTCATGATCGTGTGACGAAAGATATCCTTCATACTGCTCGAAAAATTTGTTCTGCCGCGCTTCAATCGGTTTCCAGTGGGTTAGATCGCCAGTGCCATGCATGGGGCTTAATTTGCTGTGCACATGGTCTACGCCGAAACCTTCGAAGAACATCCCCGTACGACTGACATCCGGGAAAGCCTTATCCAGTTTCTTAGCCACTTTTTGGGTCGCCAGCATCAGATCAGCCAGTGCCTGCGGCGGCATATCGAAGGCATAGCTGGGATAATGCTTTTTCGGGATCACCACGGTAAAACCGTCGGTGTTCGGGAAAATCGACAGAAAAGCCAGATGATGCTCGTCTTCCCAGACCTTATGGCAGGGTGCTTTACCTTCAACTATTTGACAGAAAATACAGGTCATTCCTTTTCTCCGCAGATAAGGTGATTCGTCAGGACGCAGTCAGTTTAGTACAGACCCAACACCTTCCACCACATCAGACCCACGGTGATAAACACCGCCTGGTTAAACAAGCTGATGATAAATCCTGTACGCCACCAGACGCCTGTTGGAACGTACCCGGCACCAAACAGGATTGGACCGCGAGCGTGGGTGTACTGGGTGAGCGAGCAGTACAAACTGCTGGTGAAGGCCAGCATTAATGCCGTGGGGGCTGCTGGAATATTCAGATGCAGGCCGACACCAAGGAAAACGGCGTACAGCGCGGCAATCTGTGCATTACCGCTGGCAAAAAAGTAGTGGGTATAGAAGTAGGCGGCGTTCAACAGCAGCAGGACGATCACCCAACTGGTACCGTGCATAGTACTGCTCAGGCTATCGCCGATCAGATTGCCAAACCAGGTGGTGAAGCCCAGTTTTTTCAGTTGGTTCGCCATCATCAACAGCGCGGCAAACCAAATCAGTGTGTCCCATGCGCCTTTCTCGCTCTTCACATCTTCCCAGCTCAGAACGCCGCTTAGCAATAAAATGGACAGTCCCACGAACGAAGCAGTGGTGGCGTCGACGCCTAACGTATCGCCAAAAATCCACAGCACCAGCAGCACGCCGACGGTAGCCAGCATCAGCCATTCGCCGCGAGACATACTGCCCATTTCCGCCAGCTCTTTGCGCGCCAGGTTAGGGGCATCCGGCGTGTGTTTAATTTCCGGGCGCACGATCCAGTAGACCAGCAGTGGAACCAGCAGTAATGACACAAGGCATGGCAGCAGCGCCGCCATAAACCAGCCGCCCCAGGTCAGCGTGACGCCCGCATTGGCCGCCAGCTTCACCGCCAACAGGTTGCCGGTATAGCCGGTCATAAAGAGCGCGGCGGTGACGTCGTTGACGTTGCCAATACAGGTGATAAGAAAGGTACCGATTTTACTGCGGGACTCATCTTCCGGGTTCGAATGGAAACTGCGTGCAAGAGAGTCAGCAATCGGATAGATGACGCCGCCGCAGCGTGCTGTATTACTCGGCATTGCCGGGGAGAGGATCAGATCGGCAAAGGCCAGACCATAGGCGAGTCCCAGCGTGCGCTTGCCGAGCAGACGGATCATCTGCAGCGCAATGCGTCGTCCGAGGCCGGTTTTGATAAACCCGCGGGCAATCATAAAAGCCACGACGATAAGCCAGATAAGTGAACTGTTCAGCTCACTCAGTGCCGTGGTGATAGCGCCGCTGGCGGTTTTATCCCCGGCGGCATAGGCGAGTGCAAAAACCGTAATCCCAATAATGCCGACCGCGCCGATGGGTAAAACTTTTGCCACGATAGAGGCAATAGTCGCGACGAAAATGATTGCCGAATGCCAGGCTGGCGCACTTAGCCCGGAAGGTGGAGTAAGCTGCCACAGTCCGGCAGAAATGAATATTATAAGAATTAATGGGAGCCATTTGACTCCGCTACTTTTTTTCTCAGTCACGTTTACGCACCTATGGATATGGTGAATGTATTCATCAAATAAATATATTTATTTAATAATTAACAGGTTATATTGCGTAATGCTGCTCCAGCGACTGCAAGAAATACATCAATATATGTGTGTGAATTGTTTCCTGATATTTCAAATCAGTAAAGGCCCGACGAGAGTGTCGGGCTGGAGGGAAGGGGTTAACCGCCGAACTGATCCGGGTCTGGCCCCAGACGTTTGCCCTGATCGAGTTTCGCGATTTCGCCTAATTCGTCTTTATCCAGGCGGAAGTCCCAGACGTTAAAGTTTTCTGCGATACGCGCAGGGGTGACCGATTTTGGAATCACCACCAGCCCGCTATCTAGGTGCCAGCGGATGACAATCTGCGCCGGTGATTTGCCATATTTCTCAGCGAGGTCACGGATGATCTTTTGATCAAAGACGTCTTTGCCGCCCTGCGCCAGCGGGCTCCAGGATTCGGTCTGGATTTTATGCGTTGCGTTCCAGGCGTGCAGTTGGCGCTGTTGCATAAGCGGATGAAGTTCGATCTGGTTAATCACCGGAGGTACGCCGGTTTCATCCATCAACCGCTGGAGATGATTGATCTGAAAGTTGCACACGCCGATGCTCTTAATCAGCCCTTCTTTTTGCAGGTCGATCATGTTTTCCCACGCTTCAACGTAGTGGTCGATCGCCGGAACCGGCCAGTGCATCAGGTATAGATCGAGGTAATCAAGTTGGAGTTTTTCCATGCTTTCGAGCAAGGCTTCCCGGGGGCGTTTTTGGTCATCATTCCACAGCTTGGTGGTGATGAATAACTCGTCCCGTGGTACGCCAGCATCGCGTATTGCTTTGCCGACACCTTCTTCGTTTTTGTACGCCGCAGCGGTATCAATTGAGCGATACCCTACTTCCAGCGCTTTATGAATGGCGGTGATGACTTCTTCGTTGCTTGCCTTCCAGACCCCCAGGCCCAGTTGTGGCATGACGTTACCATCCTGTAGCTTGATAATGGTTGGACCGGTCATAATTCCCCCCCACACTTAATCCTTCAGGCTGCCTCTTTGTTGGCTGCTTGCGTTTACCCCGGTCACGTACTTATGTACGCTCCCGGGGATTCACTTAATTGCCGCCTCGATGCATCATGAATGATTGGGTGTAAATTGAGTTCACCGGAGCAAGCCCCGGTGAGTTAGGTGTGACTTAAGCCTGGTATAAATACCCAAAAACGAAAGGCGGAGGTTAAAAAACCTTAGCGGGCAGCTTCGTAAATCCGACGGCTGACTTCAAGCGTAATATCCTGATGTTCGCCCAGTTGCGTACCCCCGTGTGCTTCCAGTTTTTCCAGCAATGCCGGGATGGAGCTACCGTCCAGGCCATAGTCAGACAGGCGAGTGGGTACGCCCATTTGTTCGAAGAAAGCACGGGTAGCGGCAATGGCAGCGTCGATGCGCTGGTCGTCGGAACCTTCGGTGATATTCCAGATACGCTCTGCGTATTGCAGCAGTTTGGCACGCTTGGTATCACGTTTTTCATTCCACAGCGCTGGCAGAACGATGGCCAGCGTTTGAGCATGATCCAGACCGTGCATTGCGGTCAGTTCATGGCCCAGCATATGCGTTGCCCAGTCCTGCGGTACGCCTGCGCCAATCAGGCCGTTCAGCGCCTGGGTTGCCGCCCACATGACGTTCGCACGCACGTTGTAGTTTTCCGGCTCCTGCAAGGCTTTCGGACCTTCTTCTACCAGCGTGAGCAGAATGCCTTCGGCAAAGCGATCCTGAATTTTCCCGTCTACCGGATAAGTCACATACTGTTCCACGGTATGAACAAAAGCATCCACAACGCCGTTTGCAACCTGACGCGGCGGCAGGGTGTAGGTGTAAACCGGATCCAGAACGGCAAACACTGGCTGCACAAACGGGGTCATAAAGGCCAGTTTATCGCCGGTGGTTTTACGCGAAATTACCGCGCCGGAGTTAGATTCAGAGCCGGTTGCAGGCAGGGTTAATACGGATCCCATCGGGATGGCGCTTGTTACGTCGTTGCCATGGGTTTCCAGAATGCGCCATGGATCGATGCCGTCAGCGTACTGTGCCGCTGCCGCGATGAATTTGGTGCCGTCCAGCACTGAACCGCCACCTACCGCCAGCAGAAACGTCACTTTCTCATCACGCACGATTTTTACTGCGTTCATCAGCGTTTCGTAAGACGGGTTTGGCTCGATACCGCCAAACTCCAGCACATCCAGGCCTTTCAGCGCGTCCTGAACCTGTGCCAGGACGCCAGTTTTTTTCACGCTGCCGCCGCCATAGGTAACCAGTACGCGAGCGTCCTGAGGAATTTGATCGCGCAGCTCAGCAATCGCGCCTTTACCAAACAAAATACGTGTTGGGGTATGGAGATTAAAGTTGTTCATTGCTCGTTCCCTTTGGTGGGTAATAAAAGAGGGCAGGTGAGTGTCTGCCGGATGATGAACATTGTGGTCGCCCGCCGCGCTGCTCTCAATGCTCATTTCTGCCGATGTCTTGCCCATTTCTACAGACTGCTGGAGAAAACGGATAAATCTGCGCATTATGTCAGGGTCGAAAACCGATGATGAAATGGTGCCCCATGAACCGTGATGAGATCTGTCTTCTGCTGACAGATAAAATTAAGCAGCTGAAAAACAATGAAAATAGACTTAACGAACTGCTGCCAGATGTCCGCCTGCTACACGGTACGGAGCCGGCGGCGCGTACACCGGTCATGTATCAGCCAGGCATCATATTTCTCTTTTCGGGACATAAAATTGGTTACATCAATGAGCGCGTATTTCGCTATGACGCCAACGAATACCTGCTGCTAACCGTACCTTTACCCTTTGAATGTGAAACCTATGCGACGCCGGAGGTTCCTCTGGCCGGTATTTATCTGAATGTCGATATCCTGCAATTGCAGGAGCTGTTGATGGACATTGGGGAAGACGAGCTGTTCCTGCCCGCCATGGCGGCCAGCGGGATTAACTCTGCAACGCTCTCTGACGAAATTCTCTGCGCTGCTGAGCGCCTGCTGGATGTGATGGAGCGACCGCTGGATGCGCGCATCCTGGGGAAACAGATTATTCGCGAGATCCTCTACCATGTGCTGACCGGACCGCGCGGCGGCGCGTTACTTGCGCTGGTCAGTCGCCAGACGCATTTCAGTTTGATAAGCCGGGTACTGAAGCGGATTGAAACCAAGTACACCGAAAACCTCAATGTAGAACAGCTGGCGGCAGAGGCGAACATGAGCGTGTCGGCGTTTCATCATAATTTTAAAGCGGTGACCAGCACGTCGCCGCTGCAATATCTTAAGAGCTATCGCCTGCATAAAGCACGGATGATGATGGTTCACGATGGGATGAAGGCCAGTGCGGCTGCCATGCGCGTCGGCTATGAGAGCGCATCGCAATTCAGTCGGGAGTTCAAACGTTTCTTTGGTGTAACGCCGGGGGAAGATGCGGCAAGAATTCGTATGATGCAGGGGAGTTGATTTCTTGTAGGCCTTAAAGCCGCGCGCCATCAGGCATAATGCCGGGAATTACCCCGGCTACGGATAATACTCAGGCGCTACAGTATTTTTTTTTAATCACCACGAACAATGTTCCCAACAATCCTGCGGTTAACAGGGCAATCGGCAGGATCATTAGAAAGGTCATCACCTGATCTTCATGGCGTTTAACGAACGGGATCATGCTCAGCGCATAGCCGAAACTGGTGACGACGGTGACCCACAGCAGGCCACTCAGCCAGTTAAAAAACTGGAACCGACGGTTAGGAAGCCCTGAAATGCCCGCCATCGTTGGCAGCAAGGTGCGAACAAACGCCAGGAAACGCCCTGCCAGCAGCGCCATCAGACCGTGTTGGTCAAACATGCAGGTCGCGCGCTGATGGTATTTTTCCGGTAATTGCGCCAACCAGCCTTTCACCGTGCGCGTGTTGCCTAGCCAGCGTCCCTGAATATAACTCAGCCAGCAGCCCAGACTGGCTGCGGCCGTCAGAATAGCTATGGTAGGTAAAAAACTCATCACGTCCTGAGCGATCAGCGCTCCTGCCAGTAATAACAGGCTGTCTCCGGGTAAAAAGGAGGCGGGCAGCAGGCCATTTTCTAAAAACAGCGTGGCGAACATGACGAAGTACACCACGCTCACAACGTGCGGATCCGCCAGTGCGGCAAAATCGTGTTGCCAGAGCGCGGAGACAATATCTTGAATGACTACCATGGACTTTCCTGTGGAACAGCGTTTATGTGTGGATTGTACTCCTGAATTGCCCGGGATGCCTTGATCCCGGACGCAACAATTGCAGACTTTTCCACCAGAAGTGTCTGCATATATGTCCATCTGTGGCAATTTTACTCGATTCGGGCAAATCCTGCGGCCAAATCGGCAATCAGATCGTCAACATTCTCTAAACCGATATGTAAACGGATGAGCGTTCCGCTGAAATCCACCTCGCCTTGCGGACGGATTGCCGCAATGTGTTCCGGCTGGTTGGCGAGAATCAGCGACTCAAAACCGCCCCAGGAGTAGGCCATACTGAACAGGCTGAAGTGATCCAGATACGCAGCAAGCTCCTCATTATTGAGCTTCTTATTCAATACAAAGGAGAACAGGCCGCTGCTGCCGGTAAAATCACGCTTCCAGAATTCATGCCCTTTACTGCCGGGCTGTGCCGGGTGGTTCACGCGGGCGACCTGCGGATGGCTGGCCAGCCACTCGGCGACCTTTAAGCTGCTTTCATGGTGCTGACGCAGGCGAACGCTCAGCGTACGCAGTCCACGGCTGGTCATATAGGCGGTATCGGCGTCCAGCATTTGCCCCATCAGATAGGCATTTTCGCGCAGTTGATCCCAGCAGCGGGCATTAGATACCGCCGTGCCGACCATGCCGTCAGAATGACCAATCAGATATTTGGTGCCTGCCTGAATAGAGATATCAATGCCAAAATCCAACGCTTTGAACAGCACCCCGGCAGCCCAGGTGTTATCAATCATGATGATTGCATCCGGCGCGACGCTTCTGACGGCGGCAACAATAGCTGGAACATCATGCACTTCCATAGTGACAGAGCCGGGAGATTCCAGAAATACGACTTTCGTGTTCGGCTGTATGTGCTTAACGATATCGGCGCCAACCAGCGGATCGAACCAGCCGGTGGACACGCCGAGCTTGCCGAGAATTTTGGTGCAGAAATCCTGACTGGGTTCATAGGCGGTATTGGTCATCAGCACATGATCCCCTTGCTCCACAAAGGCAAGGATGGTGTTGGCAACGGCCGCCGCACCGCAGGGGAAGAGCGCGCAACCCGCACCACCTTCCAGTTCGCACATCGCTTCCTGCAGAGAGAAATGCGTCAGGGTTCCGCGACGCCCATAGAAAAGCGCACCGTTCGCCCGGTTGTGCGTGGCCTGTTTTTTGGCTTCTACGGTGTCAAATACCAGCGAAGAAGCGCGCTGGATCACGCTATTTACCGAGCCCAGCGTGTACTTTTTACTGCGTCCTGCGTGAACGAGTTTGGTTTCAAGTTGTTTATCTGCCATGTTGTCTTACCTGTTTTTATACGTCTGGATGTCTAAACTACCATGAATCAAAGATGACGCATCCTGCAGAACGGTCATACAGTAGAAAATAATCTCAAAATGCTTCTGGTGACTTTTTTACTGCGTAAGCGCAAGGAAAAGAAACCAAAGGTGCGGCAATATGTAAATAGTAATGAGAACGACTATCAATTCGACGTCGTTTTGATATGATTACGCTCAGATTTTGTGATTTGCGTCCTGGAGATACAGAGTGGGTAATAATTTGATGCAGACGGATCTTTCCGTCTGGGGTATGTATCAGCACGCCGATATCGTGGTTAAGTGCGTGATGATTGGGCTGATTTTGGCGTCAGTGGTCACCTGGGCTATCTTCTTTAGTAAGAGCCTTGAGTTCTTTACTCAGAAACGCCGCCTTAAGCGTGAACAGCAACTGCTGGCGGAAGCCCGCTCTTTAGATCAGGCAAGTGAAATTGCCGCAGGATTCGATGGCAAAAGCCTGGGCGCACAGTTGATTAACGAAGCGCAGAACGAGCTGGAACTGTCAGAAGGCAGCGACGATAACGAAGGCATTAAAGAGCGTACCGGCTTCCGTCTGGAGCGTCGTGTGGCGGCGGTAGGTCGTCATATGGGCCGCGGTAACGG
Organism: Citrobacter sp. Cpo074; assembly: GCF_030332745.1. NCBI lineage: Bacteria > Pseudomonadati > Pseudomonadota > Gammaproteobacteria > Enterobacterales > Enterobacteriaceae > Citrobacter > Citrobacter sp. Cpo074. The sequence goes on along the minus strand of NZ_JAOWHG010000034.1, from coordinate 284,700 downwards.
ATACCTGGCCACCATCGGGGCTATCTCTCCATTCGTCGGTCTGTTCGGTACCGTATGGGGCATCATGAATAGCTTCATTGGGATTGCGCAAACCCAAACGACCAACCTCGCCGTTGTTGCGCCGGGTATCGCAGAAGCGCTGTTAGCGACCGCAATTGGTCTGGTCGCAGCAATTCCAGCGGTTGTTATCTACAACATTTTCGCACGTCAGATTGGCAGCTATAAAGCGATGCTGGGCGACGTCGCGGCACAGGTGCTGTTGCTGCAAAGTCGCGATCTGGACCTGAATGCAAGCGCATCCGCGCATCCGGTACGTGCAGCGCAGAAATTACGTGTAGGATAATGTTCCATGGCAATGAGCTTTAATGAAAACCTGGACGATAACGGTGAAATGCATGAAATCAACGTGACGCCGTTTATCGACGTTATGTTGGTTTTATTGATCATCTTTATGGTTGCCGCGCCGTTGGCAACCGTAGATGTGAAGGTGAATCTCCCTGCCTCCACCAGCACGCCGCAGCCGCGTCCGGAAAAACCGGTTTACCTGTCAGTTAAAGCCGATAAGAGTATGTTTATTGGCAACAATCAGGTGACGGATGAAACCATGATTAACGAGCTAAATGCGTTAACTGACGGGAAGAAAGACACCACGATTTTCTTCCGGGCAGATAAAACCGTTGATTATGAGACCATGATGAAGGTGATGGATACGCTGCATCAGGCGGGCTTCCTGAAGATTGGTCTGGTTGGCGAAGAGACAGTGAAAGCGAAGTAATCTTCCTCATTGCCGGGTAATGGTTGCCGCCTTACCCGGCGTGTCTCTCCTGATTCAACTCCCTCGCACACTTGTTCTTATCTGTTCTCATCTAACGCGACCGTAGTTATCCTGGTGGGTTCGTAGTTCCCTTCAGACAGCTTTCGCGTCAGGCGTAAGGTGGCCGTTTCCCGCGCGAGTATATGCTGGTAGGTGCTTTCCAGTCGGGCCATGATTTTGTCCCGCAGTTCTGGTTGCTGCTCCATAATGGCTTCGATCGCGGCACCGTAGATCTCTTCTTTAGCCTGTAGCGAGTAAATTTCACGGCGATTTTGCCATTTCATCCGCACCAGTGCAGCGGGAATAGAGACTATCTCCTGAGCAACGCTTTCCAGTGTCGCGTTTTTATTGGCAATCAACACGGCTAAATTTTGCTTTAAGACAAACTCATCGCTTTTATGGTTATCTAAAGCCAAATAAACATTATTATCCTCAACATCTTTCATTTTATTTCTCTTCCAGAGAATAAAAAATAGGGTCGCTGGTTTCACGGGTAATTAAATTAAGCCAAATTTTGTTGCCCTGTTCATTTATGATGGCTGTTTTTTGAGTCAAAATTTTACTTAATTCTTGTGCATTAATGTCGCCTTCTGCCTGTAGTGAATTGAGCAGGCGAGAGAATGACTCAATTTTTGCTGCACGAAACAGGCGCTCTTTTAAATGGCGGTCGCACTCTTCAAATAGCATATTTCGTGACTGGCCGGTAGCAGCAGAGCTAATCAAAATATCGGATTCGTAATCGCTTAATGTTATCTTCCCCTGAGTCAAATTTTCACTATTATCTGTGGAGGTGATATTGTCAGGTGAACTGGATAAGTGAAAGCGCGAGGGAACAAGATGCTCGGGAAGCATGTTGAAATATCCTTTGATGCTAATGATATGTTGTTTTAAATAAACCATGCCGCGTTGACAATAGCATGGCGTAATTTTAAAATCAAAAAAAATGGAGCCAGTATATGAACAGTATATTTTATTCTGTTATTACCCTGCTATTGCTGACCTGCGGGGTACTTTTGTTGATGCGCAGTGCAAATAAAAACCGTAATGCAGAAAATGGATACGCTGAAAACCAGCCGGAAATACTGAGTAAAGAAGAGGGTGAAGATCATTTCTCGGTACTGATGAATTCGATTACTCCTGTTTGGTATTGGCGTGTCAATCACGAATATATCGATTTTATCCACTCGACGATCAAACGGATGACAATGGTGGAGCTGAATGAGACGCCAGGGCTATTTGATGCACAGCGGCGTTGCAGCGATCTCAACTCTGCGGTGTATAAATATTACGACAATATTAAAAAACGCTGTCTGAGTGGCGAGAAAGTCCCGCATGCCGATTTGGACGTGCTTAACTTACGTCAGTGCTTCAGGGAGTTCAGCCTGGAAGCCTATCCTGCACTTGTCGCGCTGGTGTGGCCGGAATATCAGCGCCCAGAAATCAAAGCAGAAGAGGTGTGAGGGACTGGCTGGCCCGTATTACGTACCGGGGAGGCTAACGCCGCCACCCGGCACGGTGTTACCTACGGTTATTTGTCAGATGAGGCCTGCCACAGGTTCAGCTTACCGTCCGCGACGTGCTTATCGATCTGCGCCAGTTCTTCGGCGCTGAACGTCAGATTCGCCAGCGCCTGAACGTTTTCTTCCAGTTGCCCCGGTCGACTGGCGCCAATCAATACCGACGTTACCCTGTTGTCTTTTAGCAGCCAGCTTAAGGCCATTTGTGCCATCGACTGTCCACGCTGTTGCGCCATCTCATTAAGCAAGCGCAGGCTGGTAAGGTTTTCTTCCGTCAGCATGTTTTCCGTTAACCCACGAACTTTTTTCCCTTCACGCTGCATGCGTGAACCTTCCGGAATACCGTTAAGGTATTTCCCCGTCAGCAGTCCCTGAGCCAGCGGCGTAAATGCGATGCAGCCCATACCGTTGGATTCCAGCGTATCCAGCAGGCCGCTGCTGTCTACCCAGCGGTTAAGCAGGTTGTAAGACGGCTGATGGATCAGCAATGGAATTTTCCATTCCCGCATCAACTCGGCCATTTTCTGCGTACGTTCCGGAGAATAGGATGAGATGCCGACATACAGCGCTTTACCGCTTTGCACGGCGTGGGCCAGCGCCGAGGCGGTCTCTTCCATTGGCGTATTTTCGTCAACGCGGTGAGAGTAGAAGATATCGACATAGTCGAGACCCATGCGTTTCAGACTCTGGTCGAGGCTGGCGAGCAGGTATTTGCGCGAACCGCCAGAACCGTATGGCCCAGGCCACATGTCATAGCCTGCCTTGGTGGAGATAATCAGTTCATCGCGATAGTGTGCAAAATCCTCGTGCAGTAATCGGCCAAAATTCTCTTCTGCGCTGCCTGGTGGCGGCCCATAGTTATTGGCTAAATCAAAATGCGTGATGCCTAAATCAAATGCTTTACGCAACAGGACGCGCTGTGAATCCAGCGCCTGAACGTGCCCAAAACTGTGCCATAAACCCAGCGATAGCGCGGGTAAACGCAAACCGCTGCGCCCACAGTAGCGATAGAGCATCTGCTCGTAACGTTCAGGATTGGCAAACCAGGCCATGAGATCTCCTTAGTGCAGGTGAATTTCGAAACAACGTTTCTATTCTAGCGGGTTCACGGTGAATATCCCGTTCACCAGGTCACACTGAGATGAAAAACTGGGCAAAAACAGGTCACTGTGCTTTGCTTAAAAAAACATCAATCAGGAGTGCGACGATGCCGCGTTTGACTGCCAAAGATTTTCCGCAAGAACTGCTCGACTACTATGACTATTACGCGCATGGCAAAATAACGAAACGCGAGTTTCTCAATCTGGCAGCGAAATATGCAGTGGGTGGCATGACGGCGTTGGCTTTATTCAATTTATTGAAACCCAATTATGCCCTCGCAACGCAGGTAGAATTTACCGATCCCGATATTCTGGCGGAATATATTACCTATCCTTCGCCTGAAGGGCATGGTGATGTGCGGGGATATTTAGTTAAACCTGCGAAGGTGACAGGGAAAGTTCCGGCGGTGGTGGTAGTGCATGAGAATCGTGGGCTGAATCCGTATATTGAAGATGTGGCGAGACGGGTGGCGAAGGCGGGCTTTATGGCACTTGCGCCGGATGGATTAAGTTCGGTAGGGGGATATCCTGGCAATGATGATAAAGGTCGGGAATTGCAGCAGCAGGTTGACCCCGTAAAGTTGATGAACGATTTTTTTGCCGCCATTGAATTTATGCAACATTATTCAGGGACGACGGGAAAGGTAGGTATCACCGGATTTTGCTACGGTGGTGGTGTGTCGAATGCCGCAGCTGTAGCTTTCCCTGAACTGGCCTGCGCGGTGCCTTTTTATGGGCGGCAGGTTCCTGCATCAGATGTCCCCAAAATAAACGCGCCTTTATTACTGCACTATGCGCAATTAGACACACGTATTAATGAGGGATGGCCTGCTTATGAAGCGGCGCTTAAGGCCAATAAGAAAGTCTATGAAGCCTATATCTATCCCGGGGTTAATCATGGCTTTCACAACGATTCGACCCCCCGTTATGATAAAGCTGCCGCTGATTTAGCCTGGGAACGTACTCTTGCATGGTTTAACAAATATTTGCGATAGAAAACAATAGATTATTTAATGCTTATAACTAATTACCTGAATAATAATGCTACCTAATTTCATTAGCATTCATATTGATATAGTGTGGAGAGAGAGTGGATGTACTTAAGAAAGTAAAAAAATAAAGAACGCATTATATCTTCTCTACTGCCTGCCGATAACAAGGATAAGTATCGCCTGATGGCGAATTCCTCATCAACGGCAAGGAAATTATTATGCGTTTGCTGAAAAACTTCACTATTCGTATTGTCATGTTGGCAATACTGGGACTTTTTTGCCTGCTCTGGTCGGGCGTGGGTTTATTCAGTCTTCATTCGTTATCAAAAATATCTGAAGGCAATGATATTGACCGTCATCTTGTCCATCAGATGACGGTTCTCAGTCAGGGCAACGATCAGTACTTTCGCTTCGTAACGCGCTTAAGTCGCGCCATGGATGTCAAAATGAGTGGCGGAACGCCTGATTTTGCGCCAGCGCAACAGTCCCTGGAGAATATGAGCAAAAAACTCCAGGAGATGAAAACATTATCTCCGGGCCCTATGGACCCTGACGTCGCTAACGCAGTACTGACGAAGTGGCAGGCGCTGCTGGACAACGGCGTGATCCCGCAAATGCAACTGGCGCAGCAGGGAACGCTTACGGCCTTTGCTGAGCATGCCAGCACTATTACACCCGCGTTGAGCCGTGAATTTGGCGCCAGTGCCGAGCGTTTTAACGCCACGGCAGGCGAGCGACTCGATACCACCCGCGTGATGGTCGATGGCAAAACCTCTATCATCCGGACGCTAATTATCACCGCCGTGATCCTTGGGATTGCCCTCCTTTTCTTTACCGACCGCTACCTTGTTTCCATGATGGTGAAACCGCTGGGACGTATTCGCCAACAGTTCCAGCAGATTGCGCAGGGCGATCTTAGCCATCCCATCGAAGATTTTGGTCGTAACTGTGTGGGTCAACTGGTGCCGTTATTGTGCGCGATGCAGGATAGCCTGCGTGAAGCCGTCAGTACCATCCGTTCAGGTAGTGACAACATCTGGCGAGGGGCGACGGAAATTTCGACCGGCAATAACGATCTCTCCTCACGTACTGAAGAGCAGGCTGCGGCTCTGGAAGAGACCGCTGCCAGCATGGAGCAACTGACCGCAACGGTAAAACTGAACGCAGAAAATGCGCGTGAAGCCAGCCAGCTTGCCGATACGGCCACAGAAACGGCAGGCAAAGGGAGCACGCTGGTTTCAGAAGTGGTTGAGACGATGGACGGCATTGCCGCCAGCTCTAAACAGATCGCGGAAATCACGTCAGTTATTAATAGCATTGCTTTCCAGACCAACATTCTGGCGCTGAACGCGGCGGTTGAAGCAGCCAGGGCAGGCGAGCAGGGGCGCGGTTTTGCCGTCGTCGCCGGTGAAGTACGTAACCTTGCCAGTCGCAGCGCCGGGGCGGCGAAAGAGATTGAGACGCTGATTGGCGAGTCATCGCGTCGTGTTGATCAGGGCGCTCGTCTGGTTAAAGAAACAGGATTAACCATGGAGGCGATTCTGCGTGGCGCCACCGAAGTGACTGTCATCATGAAGCAAATTGCCTCTGCTTCGGAAGAACAGAATAAGGGTATCTCGCAGGTGAGCGTGGCGATCACGCAGATGGACAGCGTAACGCAACAGAATGCTGCGCTGGTAGAACAAGTTTCCGCCGCGGCAGTGGCGCTGGAACGACAAACAGAGGAGCTGCAACGCTCGGTGCAACAGTTCCGCCTTTCCGCTAATGATGTGCAATACGCAGCCAGCCAAACCACTTCCTCTTCAGCAGACAGCAAAACGTCTGCGGCCGCTAAAACGGATGAATGGGTGTCCTTTTAAGCCGTTATAAAAAGTTGTGATACCTCTGGTCTTTGCTTAAAAAATCGCTATATAATTTATTATATAGCGATTGGAGGTTATGCATGGACAACCATTTTGGTAAAGGCCTGATGGCCGGATTAAACGCCTCAAGTGCGGACAGTGCACGCTCGGTGGCGAATTTTTGTGCGGATTATAAGCGTGGTTTTGTGCTGGGATTTTCACATCGAATGTTTGAAAAAACGGGCGATCGACAGCTCAGCGCGTGGGAAGCGGGGATCCTGACGCGCCGTTATGGGCTGGATAAAGAGATGGTGATGGATTTCTTTAAAGAGAACCAGTCCAGTACAACAATTCGGTTTTTCATGGCTGGCTATCGACTCGAAGCTTGATCCGAAAGGGGTATTATCTTGCTTTAATTAATTACACTATTGACCTACGCCTTCGTTTTGTTGCTCCGCCGAAGTATTATAATGCACATAACCATATAAAAAGTGTGGTAATGGCGCGCCGATCGCAATATGCAACATGCGAATGGTGCAAAATAAAAGCCAGGTCTTCGCAACGGAATAACTATAAAATGACTGGAGATAACTCTCTCATCAATTCGAGCGGCATTAATCGCCGTGATTTCATGAAGCTTTGTGCAGCACTGGCCGCTACCATGGGGCTCAGTAGCAAAGCCGCCGCAGAAATGGCCGAATCAGTTTCTCGTCCTCAGCGCCCACCGGTTATCTGGATTGGTGCTCAGGAGTGTACGGGTTGTACTGAATCGCTGCTTCGCGCGACACACCCTACAGTGGAAAACCTCGTTCTGGAGACAATCTCTCTGGAATACCATGAGGTGCTCTCTGCCGCCTTCGGCCATCAGGTCGAAGAGAACAAACATAACGCTCTGGAGAAGTACAAAGGGCAATATGTTCTGGTAGTAGATGGTTCTATCCCACTGAAAGATAATGGCATTTACTGCATGGTTGCCGGCGAGCCGATCGTGGATCACATCCGCCGGGCCGCAGAAGGCGCAGCCGCTATCATTGCCATCGGCTCTTGCGCCGCGTGGGGTGGTGTTGCTGCCGCTGGCGTTAACCCAACGGGTGCCGTCGGCCTGCAAGAAGTTCTGCCAGGCAAAACCATCATCAACATTCCCGGCTGTCCGCCGAACCCGCATAACTTCCTCGCAACGGTCGCGCATATCATCACTTATGGTAAGCCGCCGAAGCTGGATACCAAAAACCGTCCGACATTCGCCTATGGCCGTTTGATTCACGAACACTGCGAACGTCGCCCGCACTTCGATGCTGGTCGTTTTGCTAAAGAGTTTGGTGATGAAGGCCACCGCGAAGGTTGGTGCCTCTACCATCTGGGCTGTAAAGGACCAGAAACCTACGGCAACTGCTCAACGCTGCAATTCTGCGATGTGGGCGGCGTGTGGCCGGTGGCTATCGGTCACCCTTGCTACGGCTGTAACGAAGAAGGCGTCGGCTTCCATAAAGGTATTCACCAGCTTGCTCACGTGGAAAACCAAACGCCGCGTTCCGAGAAACCTGACGTCAACATGAAAGAAGGCGGCAATGTTTCTGCCGGAGCGATTGGACTGCTGGGTGGCGTAGTAGGACTGGTTGCCGGTGTCAGCGTGATGGCGGTTCGTGAACTGGGGCGTCAGCAGAAGAAAGATAACGCTGACTCACGGGGAGAATAACCGTGAACAGACGTAACTTTATTAAAGCAGCCTCCAGCGGGGCATTGCTGTTGGGCGCAGCGCCGTCCATCAGCCATGCGGCTGCAGAAAACCGTCCGCCGATCCCAGGTTCTCTTGGGATGCTCTATGACTCGACGCTGTGCGTAGGCTGCCAGGCCTGTGTCACCAAGTGTCAGGATATCAACTTCCCGGCGCGTAACCCGGAAGGCGAGCAAACCTGGTCGAACAACGACAAACTGTCGCCGTATACCAATAACATCATTCAGGTGTGGCGTAGCGGAACAGGCGTTAACAAAGACCAGGAAGAAAATGGTTACGCATACATCAAGAAACAGTGCATGCACTGTGTTGATCCGAACTGCGTTTCCGTTTGCCCGGTCTCCGCGCTGAAAAAAGATCCGAAAACCGGCATCGTCCATTATGACAAAGATGTCTGCACGGGCTGTCGTTACTGCATGGTCGCTTGCCCGTACAACGTGCCTAAGTACGACTACAACAACCCGTTTGGTGCGCTTCACAAATGTGAACTGTGTAACCAGAAAGGCGTTGAGCGTCTGGACAAAGGTGGTTTACCGGGTTGTGTTGAAGTGTGCCCAGCCGGTGCGGTGATTTTTGGTACGCGTGAAGAGCTGATGGCTGAGGCGAAAAAACGTCTCGCGCTGAAGCCTGGTAGCGAATACCACTATCCGCGTCAGACGGTGAAAGCAGGCGATACCTATCTGCATACGGTACCGAAGTACTACCCACACCTGTACGGTGAGAAAGAAGGTGGTGGTACGCAGGTTATGGTACTGACGGGTGTTCCTTACGAGGATTTGGATCTGCCGAAGCTGGATGATCTTTCAACTGGTGCGCGTTCCGAACATGTTCAACATTCCCTGTACAAGGGCATGATACTACCCCTGGCTGCGCTGGCGGGCTTAACCGTGCTGGTTCGTCGTAACACGAAAAACGACCATCACGATGGAGGAGACGATCATGAGTCATGATCCTAAACCGCTGGGCGGAAAAATAATCAGCAAACCGGTCATTATTTTTGGGCCGCTTATCGTCCTGTGTATGCTCCTGATCGTGAAACGTCTGGTCTTCGGACTGGGCTCAGTCTCCGATCTGAACGGCGGTTTCCCATGGGGTGTATGGATCGCGTTTGACCTGTTGATTGGTACTGGCTTCGCGTGCGGTGGTTGGGCGCTGGCGTGGGCGGTGTACGTTTTCAACAGAGGACAATACCATCCATTGGTTCGTCCGGCGCTGCTGGCGAGTCTGTTTGGCTACTCGTTGGGTGGTCTGTCGATCACCATTGACGTCGGTCGTTACTGGAACCTGCCGTATTTCTACATTCCGGGCCACTTCAACGTGAACTCGGTACTGTTCGAAACAGCGGTCTGTATGACCATCTATATCGGCATCATGGCGCTGGAATTTGCTCCGGCTCTGTTTGAACGTCTGGGGTGGAAAGTTTCCCTCAAACGTTTGAATAAAGTGATGTTCTTTATTATTGCCCTCGGCGCGCTGCTGCCAACCATGCACCAGTCTTCAATGGGTTCATTGATGATTTCTGCGGGTTATAAGGTGCATCCGCTATGGCAAGCTTATGAAATGCTGCCGCTTTTCTCGGTATTAACTGCCTTTATTATGGGCTTCTCGATCGTCATCTTTGAAGGCTCGTTGGTACAAGCCGGTCTGAAAGGTAACGGTCCGGACGAGAAAAGTTTGTTCATCAAGCTGACGAATACCATCAGCGTGCTGCTGGCTATTTTCGTCGTTCTGCGCTTTGGCGAACTGATCTATCGCGACAAGCTGTCCTATGCGTTCTCAGGCGATCTTTACTCCCTGATGTTCTGGCTTGAAGTCGTGCTGATGGTCTTCCCGCTGGTGGTGCTGCGTGTCACTAAGCTGCGTAATGACTCGCGCATGCTGTATCTGTCTGCGCTGAGCGCATTGCTGGGTTGTGCAACATGGCGTCTGTCCTATTCGCTGGTGGCGTTCAATCCTGGTGGTGGCTACCACTACTTCCCAACCTGGGAAGAGCTGTTGATTTCTATTGGTTTTGTGGCTATTGAGATTTGTGCATACATCGTACTCATTCGTCTACTGCCGATACTTCCTCCTTTAAAACAAAACGATCAAAATCGTCATGAGGCGAGCAAAGCATGAGCCAGAGAATTACTATTGATCCGGTAACCCGTATTGAGGGTCATTTACGCATCGACTGCGAAATCGAAAATGGCGTGGTATCTAAAGCATGGGCTTCCGGTACCATGTGGCGCGGCATGGAAGAGATCGTGAAAAACCGCGATCCGCGCGATGCCTGGATGATTGTGCAGCGTATCTGTGGCGTTTGTACGACCACTCACGCTATCTCTTCCGTTCGTGCAGCAGAAAGTGCGCTGAATATTGATGTTCCGGTGAACGCACAGTATATCCGTAACATCATTCTGGCCGCGCACACCACGCATGACCACATTGTTCACTTCTATCAGCTGTCTGCGCTGGACTGGGTGGATATCACTTCTGCCCTGAAAGCTGACCCAGCGAAAGCGTCTGCCATGCTGAACGGCGTGTCCTCCTGGCACCTGAACAGCGCAGAAGAGTTCACCAAGGTTCAGAACAAGATCAAAGATCTTGTTGCCAGCGGTCAGTTAGGCATTTTTGCTAACGGTTGCTGGGGTCACCCGGCAATGCAGCTTCCGCCGGAAGTGAACCTGATTGCGGTCGCACACTACCTGCAAGCGCTGGAATGCCAGCGTGATGCCAACCGCGTTGTGGCACTGTTGGGCGGTAAAACGCCGCACATCCAGAACCTGGCGGTAGGTGGGGTTGCTAACCCAATTAACCTTGACGGCCTCGGCGTGCTGAACCTTGAACGCCTGATGTACATCAAGTCCTTCATCGATAAGCTGAGCGACTTCGTTGAGCAGGTGTACAAGGTTGATACCGCGGTTATTGCTGCGTTCTATCCTGAGTGGCTGGAACGTGGTCAGGGTGCGGTTAACTACCTGAGTGCGCCGGAATTTCCGACAGACGGTAAAAACGGCAGCTTCCTGTTCCCGGGCGGTTATATCACCGATGCTGATCTGTCGACCTATCGTCCGATCACCTCTCACTCCGATGAGTACCTGATCAAAGGGATTCAGGAGAGTGCGAAACACGCGTGGTACAAAGATGAAGCGCCGCAGGCTCCGTGGGAAGGCACAACGGTTCCTGACTACACCGGTTGGTCAGACGACGGCAAATACTCCTGGGTTAAAGCGCCTACTTTCTACGGTAAAACGGTTGAAGTGGGTCCGCTGGCCAATATGCTGTGTAAACTGGCGGCCAAACGCGAGTCTACCCATGCCAAGCTGAATGAAATCATCGCGATTTACACCAAGCTGACCGGTAAAACTATCGAAGTGTCGCAGTTGCACTCTACGCTGGGCCGTATTATTGGCCGTACCGTTCACTGCTGTGAACTGCAGAACGTTCTGCAGGATCAGTACAATGCGCTGATTGTGAACATCGGTAAAGGCGACCACACCACCTTCGTGAAACCGGATATTCCGGCAACAGGCGAATTCAAAGGTGTTGGTTTCCTCGAAGCGCCACGCGGTATGCTGTCTCACTGGATGGTGATTAAAGACGGCATTATCAGCAACTACCAGGCGGTTGTACCGTCAACCTGGAACTCTGGCCCACGTAACTTTAATGATGAAGTGGGACCGTATGAGCGCTCGCTGGTAGGTACGCCGATTGCCGATCCAAACAAACCGCTGGAAGTGGTTCGTACCATTCACTCCTTCGACCCTTGTATGTCATGTGCGGTGCATGTGGTGGACGTTGACGGGAACGAAGTGGTCTCAGTTAAGGTTCTGTAATGCGGATATTAGTCTTAGGGGTCGGCAATATTTTGCTGACCGACGAAGCCATCGGGGTACGTATCGTTGAGGCATTAGAGCAACGGTACATCCTGCCAGACTTTGTTGATGTTCTGGACGGTGGTACGGCTGGGATGGAGCTTCTCGGCGATATGGCGAACAGAGATCATCTGATCATTGCTGACGCCATTGTGTCGAAGAAAAACACGCCAGGAACGATGATGGTCCTGCGGGATGAAGAGATCCCGGCGCTGTTTACTAACAAAATCTCACCGCACCAGCTTGGCCTGGCCGACGTATTGTCGGCCCTGCGTTTTACCGGCGAGTTTCCGAAAAAGCTGACCTTAGTCGGCGTTATTCCGGAATCGCTGGAACCGCATATCGGGCTAACGCCAACGGTTGAAGCGATGATTGAACCTGCGCTGGAGCAGGTTCTTGCCGCGCTTCGCGAATCAGGCGTTGAAGCGATCCCTCGGGAGGCGGCTCATGTCTGAGGAGTTTGTCGGTTTTCAGACGGCCCCGAAGACGCAGATTCAGGCAGCGTTTGAAGAGGTTGCCCGGCGTTCGATGCACGATCTCTCTTTCTTGCATCCGAACATGCCGGTATATGTCTCTGATTTTACGCTGTTTGAAGGACAGTGGACGGGGTGTGTTATCACACCCTGGATGCTCAGCGCACTGATTTTCCCCGGACCGGACCAGATCTGGCCGGTGCGTAAAGTCAGCGAAAAAATCGGGCTGCGTCTGCCGTATGGCGAGATGACCTTTACCGTTGGTGAACTGGATGGCGTATCGCAATACCTTTCCTGTTCACTGATGTCGCCGCTTTCGCACAGTATGTCGGCGCAAGAAGGTGTGCGTCTGACTGACGATTGCGCGCGCATGCTGTTATCGCTGCCGGTGAGCGATCCGAATGCGCCGCAGCTAAATCGCCGTGCGCTGCTGCTGGGTCGTCGGAACTGCGAAAATGCATGAGCTGTCCCTTTGTCAGAGCGCGGTTGAGATTGTTCAACAGCAGGCAGAGCAGCACGGTGTCAAACGTGTAACCGGCGTTTGGCTGGAAATCGGAGCGCTCTCGTGCGTTGAAGAGAGCGCCGTCCGTTTCAGTTTCGACATCGTCTGTCAGGGCACGCTGGCGCAAGGGTGTGAGCTGCATATTGATTACAAACCAGCCCAGGCATGGTGCTGGGATTGCAGTCAGGTTGTGGAAATCACCCAGCATGATGCGCAGTGTCCACTATGTCAGGGCGATCGTCTGCGGGTTGATGCAGGCGATTCACTGAAAGTGAAAAGTATTGAAGTCGAATAACCCATAGGTTGCTATGGGGCGGAGTCAGATATGTGTATTGGAGTCCCTGGTCAGGTTCTGGCCGTTGGTGAAGATATTCACCAGCTTGCGCAGGTTGAAGTGTGCGGCATCAAACGAGATGTCAATATTGCCCTGATTTGTGAAGGTGATACCGCTGAGCTGGTCGGGCAATGGGTGCTGGTGCACGTAGGGTTCGCCATGAGCATCATTGATGAAGATGAAGCTAAAGCCACGTTAGACGCACTTCGCCGCATGGAGTACGACGTCACCAGCGCGTGACAATCGGTTAGTGCCTGATGGCGTTACGCTTATCAGGCCTACGCCTTCTATGTAGGCCGGATAAGGCAATTTATGCCGCCATCCGGCATCTTGCGTTAACCCTGGCGCTTATCTTCGGTATTGGTGTCGAAGTCGCTGGCGTCATGACGTTCATGAAGCTGCTCGTTTAGCGGCCCGTTAGTGCGGTTTACAATACGACCTCGCTTAACTGCCGGACGCGCGGCAACCTCTTTTGCCCAGCGTTGCACGTGCTTGTAACTTCCTGCATCGAGGAACTCTGCCGCGTCGTACACGTTACCCAGCACCACATTGCCAAACCACGGCCAAACCGCCATATCGGCAATGGTGTATTCATCTCCTGCCACAAACTGATTTTGTGCTAACTGCTTATCCAGTACGTCGAGTAAGCGTTTGGCTTCCATCGTGAAGCGGTTAATAGCGTACTCAATTTTTACCGGCGCATAGTTATAGAAGTGACCAAAACCACCGCCGAGGAACGGCGCCGCGCCTTGTAGCCAGAACAGCCAGTTCAGCGTTTCGGTACGTTTTGCCAAATCTTGCGGCAGGAAATAACCATATTTTTCCGCCAGATAGAGCAGGATTGCGCCAGATTCGAATACGCGAACCGGTGGGTTTTGCGAGTGGTCACGCAGTGCCGGGATCTTCGAGTTCGGATTCACCTCAACAAAGCCGCTGGAAAACTGATCGCCATCGCCAATGCGGATAATCCAGGCATCATATTCCGCGCCCTTCACACCCTGCGCCAGTAACTCCTCCAGCATAATCGTCACTTTCTGCCCGTTTGGCGTCCCCAACGAATAGAGCTGTAGCGGATGCTTGCCAACCGGCAGCGTCTTCTCGTGGGTGGCGCCGGAAATCGGGCGGTTGATATTGGCGAATGCGCCGCCGTTCGATTTTTCCCACGTCCAGACTTTCGCGGGCTGATAGGTATTGTCTGACATATTGACCTGCCTTCTGAGTGGTTGTGTTGATGCAGTGTAGCAGTTAGGTAGAACTCAATTTAACAGATTGGGACTTTATGTCGCTTTGTGCTGAAAGGGGAAGATAAATCTAACCCATTCATTGTACCTGGCCCGTACTCCATGAAGAGGAAATCAATGTTGGACGGAAATTGCTACCGTATTCACCATCAAAAATTGGCGGTGAATAAGCAGTAATAATGAAAAATGGTGTTCCAGGAGTAAGCGGTTATCAGGGCCCTGCGGGTGGGTGGGGTGCGGTAAAAGCCGTCACTGCTTCGGTGTTTTCGCAAAAGGCTGTCGCGCGCGACATTATCGCGATGTTCAAAATGAACCAGGTGAAAGGGTTCGACTGTCCGGGCTGTGCGTGGCCGGACCCCGGGCATCGTGCGCCAATGGAGCTGTGCGAAAATGGCGTTAAGGCGGTTTCCTGGGAGACAACCAGTAAGAAAGCGTCACCGGAATTTTTCAGTCGTCACCCGGTTTCCACACTTTGGCACTACAGCGATTATGAACTGGAAAACATTGGTCGTTTGACGCATCCAATGAAATACGATGCAGTGTCAGACACCTGGCAGGCGGTGGATTGGGATGTCGCCTTCCAGGAGATCGGCGAGCGTCTGCGCAGCTATGATTCAGCACAACAGGTTGAGTTTTACACCTCCGGCAGAACGTCAAATGAGGCGGCGTTCCTGTATCAGCTGTTTGCCCGCGAATATGGTAGCAGCAACTTTCCTGATTGCTCAAACATGTGCCACGGACCGACCAGCGCAGGGCTAACGCCGGCCATTGGCCTTGGGAAAGGGACCGTTGAACTTGATGATTTTGACCACTGCGATCTGGTGATTTGTATCGGGCATAACCCAGGTACTAACCATCCACGCATGCTGACCACCTTGCGCGACGTTGCCAAACGTGGTGCCAAAATTATCTCCATCAACCCGCTGAACGAAAGGGGGCTTGAGCGCTTTAGCTTCCCGCAAAGCGCGAAAGAGATGTTCACCGGTCAGGCGACGGAGCTGAGCAACGACTACTACCAGGTAAAAATGGGCGGTGACGCCTCATTGCTCAAAGGCATAATGAAGGCGCTGATCGAAATGGACGAAGCGCGGATCCTACTGGATCAACAGCCGACGCTCGATCATGCGTTTATCGACCAACATACCGCGGGATATGCAGCGCTGTATGACGACTTACGTCAGCATAACTGGGCGGAGCTGGAACAGGACTCGGGTCTGACGCGCAGTCAGATGGAAGATCTGGCGCACAGCTACAGTAAATCCAGCGCCACGATTGTTTGTTATGGTCTGGGCATCACTCAGCATAAAAACGGCACCGAGAACGTCCAGCAGCTGGTAAATCTGTTGTTGCTGAAAGGCAATATGGGTAAGCCCGGCGCGGGGATCTGCCCGTTACGCGGCCATTCTAACGTGCAGGGCGATCGTTCTGTGGGGATCAACGAAGCGGCGTCCGAAGACTTCCTGCAACGACTGGAGAAGCATTTTTCTATCCGCGTTCCGCGCAAACATGGACGCTCCAGCGTGGAGAGCATTCGGGCCATCGAGCGGGGAGATGCAAAAGCGCTCATCTGCATGGGCGGCAATCTGGCGGTAGCGATGCCCCAGCCGCAGCGTACCTTTGCGGCGATGAAAAATCTGGATCTGCAGGTCCATGTGGCGACCAAACTGAACAGATCGCATCTGCTGCTGGCAAAGCATAACTACCTGCTACCTGCATTAGGCCGAACGGAGCGCGACATGCAGACGACGGGGATCCAGTCGGTGACCGTCGAAGATTCTATGTCGATGGTCCACGCTTCCTGTGGCGCGCTGAAGCCGGCTTCCCGCTGGCTAAAATCGGAGCCCGCGATTGTGGCGGGCATGGCGCGTGCCACGCTGCCGCATTCTCCGATCAACTGGGAAGCATTTACCGGGGACTACGCGTTGATCCGTGATGCCATTGAAGCCGTGATCCCGGCGTTCCACGATTACAACGCACGTATTGCCGAGCCGGGCGGATTTCGTATGGATACGCCTGCTTCGCGCCGTGAATGGCGAACGGAGAATGGCAAAGCCAACTTTATCGTCAGCCATCAGCGGGCGGTAGAGCGGGAACATCAGCCTGCTGATGCACTGGTTCTGGCAACGCTGCGTAGCCACGATCAGTACAACACCACGATTTATGGTATGAACGATCGCTATCGTGGCATTACTGGCCGTCGGGATGTGGTGTTTTTAAGCGCCGAAGAAGCGACGAGCCGCGGTCTGAGCCAGGGTGATGTGGTCAACGTTCAGGCGCTGGACGACAACGGTCAGCCCTGCGCGGATCGCATCATGTACGGCTTAACGGTGGTGATTTACAACATGGCGGCTGGCTCAATTGGCGCTTATCTGCCTGAAGCGAATGTCCTGCTTTCGCTGGATGCAGTAGATACACAAAGTTTGACTCCGGCGTATAAAAGCGTACCGGTCACCCTGACCAAAGCGTAGTTCCTGCTGTGAATTTTTCGCCTCTGAGCGCCAGCCGCTGCGTTGAGGTGTATGATGATGTCGACCTCTGTCCGGTTAGTGTCGCAGAGCAGGCAATCAGAGCGAAAAATTCACGCCAACCTGCTCAGGCTGTATTGTTTTGAGGTAAGGTGCATGAGCAAAGGAACGACCAGTCAGGATGCCCCATTCGGGACATTATTGGGCTATGCCCCAGGTGGCGTAGCAATCTACTCTTCAGATTACAGCTCCCTCGACCCACGGGACTACGACGATGATGCAGCATTTCGCAGCTATATCGACGATGAATACATGGGCCACAAATGGCAGTGCGTAGAGTTCGCACGCCGCTTTCTCTTCCTTAACTATGGCATGGTCTTCACCGATGTGGGTATGGCCTGGGAGATCTTCTCCTTACGCTTCCTGCGCGAAGTAGTGAATGACAACATCCTACCGTTACAGGCATTTCCGAATGGTTCGCCCCGCGCGCCGGTAGCAGGCGCTCTGCTTATCTGGCAAAAAGGCGGTGAATTTAAAGATACCGGGCATGTGGCGGTCGTCACCCAGTTGCTGGAAAACAAAATCCGTATTGCCGAACAGAACGTGCTCCATACGCCGCTGCCTCCCGGACAGCAGTGGACCCGCGAACTGGAGATGGTGGTTGAGAACGGTTGTTACACCCTGCGTGATACCTTTGACGACACGACCATTCTTGGTTGGATGATCCAGACCGATGATACCCGTTTCAGCCTGCCGCAGCCGGAGATCGCCAATGACTCGCTGAAAATTGGCGGCGCGCGACTGGAAGATAACGGGCAATTTGACGGTAAATGGCTGAATGAGCAGGATCCGCTGCAAAAAGCCTACGTGCTGGCGAACGGCCATGTGATTAATCAGGACCCGCATCAATACTTCACCATTACCGAGAGCGCCGAGCAGGAGCTGATTAAAGCCACCAACGAGCTGCACCTGATGTATCTGCATGCGACCGATAAGGTGCTGAAAGACGACAACCTGCTGGCGCTGTTTGATATCCCGAAAATCCTCTGGCCGCGCCTGCGCCTTTCCTGGCAGCGTCGTCGGCATCATATGATTACGGGGCGTATGGATTTCTGTATGGATGAACGTGGACTGAAGGTGTATGAGTACAACGCCGATTCCGCATCGTGCCATACCGAAGCCGGTTTGATCCTCGAAAGATGGGCCGAGCGTGGTTACACAGGGCAGGGACACAACCCGGCTGAAGGGTTGATCAACGAACTGGCAGGGGCCTGGAAGCACAGCCGCGCACGTCCGTTTGTCCACATCATGCAGGATAAGGATATCGAGGAAAACTATCACGCGCAGTTTATGCAGCAGGCGCTGCGTCAGGCCGGGTTTGACAGCAAAATTCTGCGAGGTCTGGATGAACTGCGCTGGGATGACGCCGGTCAATTGATTGACGGGGACGGCCGTCTGGTGAACTGCGTCTGGAAGACCTGGGCGTGGGAAACCGCAATTGAACAGGTGCGCGAGGTCAGCGAAACGGAGTACGCCGCGGTGCCAATTCGTACCGGGCATACGAATCAGGAAGTGCGCTTAATCGATGTGTTGCTGCGCCCGGAAGTGCTGGTCTTCGAACCTCTGTGGACGGTTATCCCTGGCAACAAAGCGATTCTGCCGATCCTCTGGCAACTGTTCCCGCACCACCGTTATCTGCTTGATACGGATTTCACTGTTAATGAAGAGCTGGCGCAAACCGGTTATGCGGTGAAACCTATTGCAGGACGTTGTGGCAGCAACATCGATCTGGTGAGTCATCAGGAAGAGCTACTGGATAAAACCAGCGGTAAGTTTGCCGAGCAGAAGAACATTTATCAGCAGCTTTGGTGTCTGCCAAAAGTTGCCGGTAAATATATCCAGGTTTGTACCTTTACCGTAGGTGGTAACTATGGCGGTACCTGCCTGCGTGGTGACGAGTCGCTGGTGATTAAAAAAGAGAGCGATATTGAACCGCTGATTGTGGTGAAGGAATAACCGCTCAACCCCTGTGATGGTGATGTTGCCATCACGGGGGCTTTTGACCTGCGCTGATTTTTACTCATGCCAAATCGATAGCATTGGAAATACGCCAACTTAGTATCATCAAATAAGTCAGCGCTTTCGCTGATTCAGGCTGATTGTAAGCCTTATTATAAGGGTCGCAAAATCCAGGGCAAGATTACGAAACCCCGCAAGGATTGACGCGAGGTACTCTCTGTCCATTGCCGCTCTTTCGTGATCTTGCCCTAAGCTGCCACCAGGTCCGGAAGCCCGCTGGCGATGTCCACTTTGAGGGCAAAAGGAGTGGAATGTGGCTGGTAAAGGCCGAAGCCCACCACTGCGGTGGCTGTCTCCGGCAGTCCGTCCACGTTCAGCGTAAAACGCAATTCTTTTAATGACATGTTGTTCTCCCTGGTGTTTACAGGAATAAAGACATTCCGCTGTTCAGCGGCAGTACAGTGTTACGCTTGTGTTCAGGCACGCTACCTACTCTGCTAAATTATTGGGTCTATTGAGTGTTATATCAATGCTCAATATAAAACTGATCTTCATACTCTAAGTCGTAGTTATTAAGTGAATTTAAGATAATATCTATTGCTCGTTTTCCCGCGGCCCAGGAACCGAAATGTTGTTTTTGTAGAGCAAATGACCCAATTATATAGAACCAACTTTCCTGAATCTTTCCGGCAAAAACAACTAACATGCCTTCTCCATTTCTTGCATTCTTTACTTTTAACTCACCAGTCCATAATTCCGTAATGTTCTTATTGAAGATATCTTTGCGTTCTCTTAGTGAAATTTCATCAATTTCAAGGTGATTATTTTCTTTTAGTTGACTGACA
Source organism: Citrobacter sp. Cpo074 (assembly GCF_030332745.1). Taxonomy (NCBI): domain Bacteria; kingdom Pseudomonadati; phylum Pseudomonadota; class Gammaproteobacteria; order Enterobacterales; family Enterobacteriaceae; genus Citrobacter; species Citrobacter sp. Cpo074. The sequence continues at coordinate 264,965 of NZ_JAOWHG010000034.1, read as the reverse complement.
ATTAGTTTACAAACCTGTTCTTTATTGATTGCCGCATCATGGTATAAAAAATAGCCATCAATAATGCCATGAACGTTACTTTCTTCTTTTAAAGATAACGAATAGTAGCTCATCTTTTCGTTATTATATCGTTCTGAATATAGCCATGAGGCAGGGTAATAAAAGGAATGGTTTGCAGGTACATCCAGATTTATACTCTTTAGTTCTTCTGCCAAATGCCATTTTGAGTCATTAATTAAAGTGAAAAAATTCACACAATGAAAGAGATCCTCAGCCAGCGATTCATAATCCTTCCAGTTGCAACAGGCTTTTACCATTATCACATTGGCCCTGTTGTTTTCAAAATCATAATTTTTAAATACTCTGATTCTTGATGTGATGGTTTCGTTATCGATATCTTTTTTTGTCAAAAAATCAGCATATCGACCACTAACGCTATAATAATATTTACAGTAAAGGATTTCTTCACCTAAAAGGTCTAATATATATTCTCCCCAGTCACTGGCATCGATGTCGTTATTTATATGTTCATAGACTACATCAACTTCTGTAAAGGGGTATTTTGCTCCAGAAATGGTCTGATAGCAGCCAATAGCATAGAGGTTATTGGTTCCTGCGATTAGCTCAGGTTTAATGCTGACCGGTTTTACATCTAGTGGGAGTAATATCTTGTAATATAAGCTTGTTACTTCTGAGGATGTATAGCGGCATCGCCAAAAATGCTCTTTTTGGTATTCAAAACTATATGTCACTGCCCTTGGGATGGATGGTTTGTTATTGCTTTCTCTCATTATAATAACTCTCTCTGGATTATCTACATTTCGTTTTTTAACATAAAATACATCACAACTAGAAAACCCAAATTAAAAGCCAATTTATATCCTTTAGATACCAGATTCTCTCCTTCAATGAAATTTTTAAGAAGTGATTTTTTGATATTTTCTTGGTTATATTTTTGATGGAACGATACTATATTATTGACGCCAGCATCAATAAGAGAAAATACAAAAAAATACAAAAACAGATAACAGCCGATAAGAAAGCATATAGTTGACAATCGAGTGTATTGTAAATCATCATTTAACATAACACTAATGCAGGAAAGTAGTAAAAAAGCTACAACCCCAAATAACATTCTAAACATTCTATTGTATTGGTTCATTTAACCTCCAATGATAACAGTTGCTACACCTGAATGGAATAATTCCACATTACCGATAGTTGAATCGATAAGAGAAAAAAGTAACAACCAATAAAAACAAGCGTTCGCCAAGCCAGTGTCCATTGGCATAGTGCCAACTTGGGTTAATAATAAAAACCATCTTTCTAGGTGATGTTTTAAAAATTTTGTCACATTGGCTAATTTAAATCTGAAATATTCATTGTTTATTATAAAATGTTTTTAATATTTAAGTATTATGAAATTAAAAACCATGTAAATATAAAATAAAAACACACAGCTTCAGAGAGATATTTATCGTGTATTTATGCCTCGCGAATGAAGAAATTAGCTTTTTATTAATATTATCATTGTTAAATTTGATATGGAAGGAGTATATTTTTCAATCCCAATGTCGACTAATGAAAATGCGCTATAGTAAAAAACATAAATCCTGATAACGCCACAAGAAATTTAACAAGTATAATGCTATGTACATGATGTATGTTTTTAATCAATAAAAAGCAAATCAGAGATGACAATGCAATACCAAAATAAAATCTAAAAATTTGTTATGATACACCTTGATAATATTGCTTAAAGTTTCATAGAAGAACAATACTAACCTCCAATGATGACGTTTGTTTTTCCAGTCAATATAACACCTGATGTTGAAATTGCCAACCCCAGTAATACAGGCCAAGGGGTTTCAGTGAAGGGGCCTATTTGTATATCTTCCTCCCAATCAATTCCAATAACCAGTGCAAGCTTTCATGCCAGCTTTACTCTGAACATGAGATTATCTGTATCCCACCAAACCCCACTTTTCAGGCCTCCCCCTACTGAGCCAGCACTTACAGCAAGGGAACTTTTTTGTTTTAAATATTTAGATTCCAGAGCACTTGATAATTCGCCTTTTGCGGCAGCTGCTTCAGCCCCCAATTCAAAAGCAGCGCCTCCTTGATGCTTATCCTCACCATTAATTAATGTTTCAGAGGCTTTTGCTTCAGCAGTTCCAAATGTTCCTTCTATTTTTATATCTTTAAAATCACCCGAATTTTCCTTTCCAAAACTAACCCCCGTATTTATAGAAAAACCGGTAGCCTTTACACCATATGTTCCTGATAACTGTTTATCGTTTGAGATAGTACCTGCATTCATTTCTACTTTACCAACAACAGTTCCTAAATTTTCTATCTTATCATTTTTTTCATAATAATATTTCTGAGTTGTCTTGGTTGTATTTATAAAGTTTGATGTGCAGAATGAATAAGGATTTAAAATTAGCCATTGCTTAAATGTTGCTATGAGTGGTGGTTGTCAATTATGGTATGTACATAAGATACATGAAACACGCATATATATATATAAAGACAAATATGAGCTTAAGGAATCTTGATATGTTAAATTGATTGGATAAATACCATTTTATTGGTTGTCTGTCGATGTTGGTACTATTATTTTTTATATGAAATGCAGCTAATCGTTTAGCACCACCATCTATCATTGAAAAAATAGTATAGTAAAAAAAAGCATAAATACCAAGTAGGTGTACTATTTTTAATGATGTTATATTTCGAACGTGATGAAATATAATATATACTGAAAGGAGGTATAGGGCAATACCTAAAAAAAATCTAAATACAAGATTATTGTATAATGGAAAGACAGATTCTGATATGCGAATAATTTTACTCATATTATCCCCCAATAGTAACAGTAGATGCACCTGATAGCACTATACCAGATTTGGAAGAGGTAAATCCAAGTCGCTCTTGAATAGGGACGCTAGTAAATGGTCCAAGCTGGATATCAATATCGCCCCCTAATCCTAATATAAATGCTATTTTCCCTGACAATTGAACTTTTACCATTATATTATCAAAATCCACCCATGCCCCTCCTCCCAATCCTAAACCTGCCGACCCAGCAGTTCCATCAACGGAACCTTTCAATTTAAAATATTTTGAGTCTATAGCACCTGAAAGCTGCCCTTTTGCAACAGCTGCCTCTGCTCCAAGTTCAAAGGCGGCACCAACTCTTGCTTCGTCAAGATCGTGTGTTAAATTATAGTTGCCTTTTCCTTCAGCTAACCCGATTGTACCTTCAGCTTTTGCCTCCACATAGTCACCAGATCCTGCTTTTCCTGAACTGAGGTCTACATTCCCAGAAATACCCTCTAACTTTGCATCAACCGAGCTGGAATGTACATCCTCATTTGCAACTGTCCCTGCCTTCATTTCAGCCTTGCCAACAGTACCTCCGAGACTAATGTTCGTCCCACTTTCTCCAATCGGATGATTTAGTTGAAAATCTATAATGCCTGCTTTTAAGTCACTCGTATCATATTGACCATCACCATCACCATCACCATCACCATCACCATCCGTTAGAGCTGACACTGCGTATCCAGTATATAATTTAAACTCATCTGAGCCATTTGGATTTTTTACCGAGCCATCTTCATTTCTATTTTTAACTATTGTTATAGAATGATATTCAGGAAGTTTAGGTCCTGTTGTCGGTGGTAATGATTTTTTACCACAAACTACCTTATCCCCTTTTCTGGCGGCAGGTATTCCATTTATTGTAACTGTTTTAGAACCTTCACTGATTACACCGGGCCCATGCTCTTTACAAACAAAAGTATCCCCCATTCGAGCAGCCGGAAAACCTCCTGTTGAGACATTACTACTGCCTGATGTTATTGGCCCATCATGTCCGGCTGTATCTGCCGTTTGTCTTGCTGCATCCTTACCCATATCGCATTCTCTTATGTGGCAATTAACTAATTTAATTATGGATTTAATTTTAACATGCCACCGGTCAGCACCTGTTCCTCGCTACCATCTGCTGATAATTTTTTGGTATTGACATGATATTCATCTTTCGCAGTATTCTTAATTATTTTTCCACTAATCGTAATTTCTCCATTCTCCAACAAGGTAATGCTCGACTCTCCACAAATAAACTCGATCTTCTCTTCTGAAGAAACGCTGATGGTTTTTTTTACCTTTATTGTTTGCTTCCCTTCATGAAGGGTAATTTCCTGATCTCCTTTATCTATATCGGTTGTTTTATTTCCTTCAGTAACTTCGGTGATCTGATTATTAACTACCGTTGTTTTTTGATCATTAGCTACCGTCACCGTCTGGTCATGACCACCTGCCTTTTTACTGCCCACCTTCACTGTTTGCCCCACAACCACCGTCTCCGTATGGTTGTTGTTTACCGTCGTGGTCCGGTCGTGCAGCACCTCCGTATCCATGTTCTTCTGCGCATGGATATACACCCGCTCCTTTCCGGTGGCGTCATCAAACGTCAGCTCGTTAAATCCGCCGCCTTTATAGGTTTTCGAGCGGATGGTCATCTGCGTTTTCGTGCCCGGCAGACTGCCCGGTGGGCGGTTGTCCTGGTGGTAGGTGCGTCCCATGATGATGGGCTGGTCCGGGTCGCCGTTGAGGAAGTCCACAATAACCTCCTGGCCCACACGCGGAATGGCGAGATTGCCAAATCCCGTTCCCGCCCACACCTGCGATACCCGTACCCAGCACGAACTGTCCTCATTCCCCGGACAGTAACGGTCCCAGTGAAAACGTATCCGCACCCGGCCATGTTCGTCACAGAAGATTTCTTCCCCGGCCGGGCCGGTGACGATGGCGCTCTGTGGGCCGTCTACGGAGGGCTTCGGCAGGGGAGGGACACGCCATGTTCTGTCGGCCGGGATAACCTCGAAACGATTGCTGAGAGTGGTTCCTGTTCCCTGACTGCCATGCAGTGCCTGCGGCTGGTCTCCTGCCAGTACGCTACCCACAATCTGCCATTCCCTGTTCAGCGATACTGATGGATGTCCTGTCAGGGTAAAGCGCTTCCCCGGCCACATTTTTGGTGAGTTACTGTAACCTGTTGCTGTCTCTGCATTATGTCTCCGGCCCTCAATCTGGTAGCGGGCAAACGCCTGTCCGTGGGATTCGTCTTTGAAACGTCCGGGATAATCGAAGATTTCATACTGCGTGAGTTGGCCGTTCAGGTTCTCAGCAGCGCGGTTGTAATAGCCGGGCCAGGCGGGCGTTTTGAAGGTGTAGTCCTGAGTTTCGACGGATGAAGGCCGTATCTGCGCATGATATCTGAACTGGCTGATGTGTTCGGTGGATGCCTCGGCCGTCGTATTCGGATTAAATGGCATGGATCCCAGTGACGATACTCCTGCCACATCATCGCAAAGTACCAGCTTTTGCTCTGTCCCTTCCGGAGTGCACCAGTCAAAATAAAAGATGCCTTCTTCTGACCACAGGCGGTTCAGGAAGGCAAGGTCAGTCTCACCGTACTGCACGCAGAACTCGCGTGCCGGGTGCGGCTCATAAAATACCGGGGTCCACCCGGTGATACCATTTTCACTGAGCAGGGTGGAGGAGATGGCTTTGATATCCTGCTGCTGGAAGATGCGGAAGTTCTGGCGTAAACCGCTTCTCCAGAGTGGTGGTGAGATAATTATATGGTATCCCATCTGCCAGTGATTGTTTTCACTGAGGGTTACGGCAGAGACAATACCACTGATATAGCGTAATGGCTCCATTCCCTGCCAGATGGTCAGTACGGCATTTTTTTCCAGGAAATCAGTTGCGGTCAGGTCAGAAAGACCGCTGGCAATATCCACTATTAGCTGGAAAGGTTTTGAGTAATGCTGAGTAAGTCGAAAACTGACCACCGCGGTGGTCATTTCCGACAGACCGTCCACTGCCAGTGTGAAGCGCAGTCCTTTTAACGACATATTACCTCCTGATGGTGATTGTCAACGGATTTACCTCAAATTCTCTTACAATGCTTTTATTAATTTGGTTGTTTAGTAGAGGAGTGAAACATCAGATAACTATATCCTGTAAGTTTAATTTTTCATCAATGTTTATTCTGTAACTCATGTTAATTCTTATCTTGCATTTTGTTAGCAGAAAATACATGTCTCCTGGATTTATCTGGGCCGTTATATTAGACGGTCGTGTCATTCAGTCGGGTATATAGAATCCATTAGTAAGAAGTTTTTTCTTTATTGTTTTTCTACATTCCGATAGTTGTTTTCCATACCTTACTTGGCAGTAATTATACAATTTATCATTCTCATTTTTGGTTGTTGGTGAATCTCTTAGAATGTCAGAAGGCGAGACAGGTAATTCAAAAAATAAAGTTGATGATATGGTGTGTTTAATGAAAGGAATTGGTATCCAGGGCATGTCGCCTTCTTCATAGTATAGCTGTTTATCTATTCCAAGTAGAAAATATAAAAAAATAGATAAGATGATAAATTTATGGAATGAATGGGATCGCATATATAATATTGTACTCGAGAAAAATTTTCATTCGAAAACAAGTGTTAATTTCAGGGGGCACTTAACTTGAACTTTGTTCTGAGATTGGCAGCAATCTGAAGACCATAAGTTCCTGGACAAGCACGACCTAAGCCATTTAAAGAGGCAAACTCCCTATGTCCTCCTAACTGTGTGATTGGGAAAAATTTTATAAGAGTCCTAACTAAGACGTTAATAGCATTTTTCTGTTTATCGGTAGGTATATCAACGGATATATCCCAGTCATCCTTAACTTGTCCGGCAAACTCACTTAATGATCCCCATCGGGATGGTCCAAATTGTGAGGCTTCACCTGGTAAACTAAAATCTGATAAAAAAACTATACCAATTTTTCCTGTGTTTGCCCCTTTTAGGTGAGCGCCTTTTTCTCTTATATCCAGAGCTTCATAAACTACACCTGTGCAATCTATAGCATAATGATAACTTAAGTGATTAAAACTTTTGATGTCGGTTTCTTCAGCCTGGCGCATTTTAGCTTCCCCATCTTTAGTACATGAGTAACTATTTCCAGCATGATGTATTACAATTGCAGGATAGTCCCAGTCTTCACCATCACTTCCTGGGGTGGTTTTTGCTTTCCAATCACTTCGTTTTCTGACAGTTATTCCTGCTTCATGCAAGTCAGAAAATATAGATTCCCTTACCTCGTTCTTTTTTTTACGTTCTTTTATGGACTTTGATATTGCATCAAGCCCTGTATGAATCAACTCTTCAGTTACTTTATAATAATCGTTTTCCATATTAAGACCGTTTGAATGTAATTGATGACTAAATGCTCATGAATTTATAAATTAACGTGTTGATTTTATTGTGAATTTTATGATGACCATCGTGCGGGAAATATACTTCTCTTATGTGTTCACACTGCAAAATCATCACAGCCATAGGTCTACGTGCGTTACGTACTACCCGGCCTGCTTTCCCTTTAATTACTCTACTATTTGGCACTGCTATCTATTCTGCTTCCATTGTAAAACTCTGTCCTTTTAACGACATATCAACCTCCCTAAAGTATGACTCTCGCTATTTAGTGACTGTGACGGTACGTACAGTGTTACGCTTGCGTTCAGGCACGCTACCGCCGAAGTTTCCGGCGTCCGCCATCTCCCGTAAAAACGTAATTCCTTACTGACAGCCTTCTTCTTTATTGATTGCCTGTGGCGCAATACAAAAACAGCACCCTGCCCGTGAGGGCCGGATGCTGTGGTTTTAACTTATGCTTCCAGCGGTGCACGCCAGTCGTCAGCACCGGAAGTACCGGACTTGATGTGTTCCCACTCGACTTTACGGTACGCCAGTGATACGGCGAGCAGTTGAGTGAACTCACGCTGTGTCGGGTCCTGGCAGTGCGGCATATGCAGGTTCATATCCACAATCGTTGAGTCCGTCAGGCGGGTAGTGAAGTAATGTTCCTGCTTACCTTCGACAGAAGTGCGCCACCAGTGCAGTTCAACTTTTGGCAGCATCTCACCGGACGCCAGCGCGTTATACAGTAGCGGAACGGCTTTATTCAGCGCCACGGTAAAGATGAATGGCTTGTGGGCACGCTGGCCTGCGGGCTGACCGGACTGTGGGTCGGTTGGCACGGTGACGTTGTGCAAAAACTCCTGCACCAGCATTTCGTCTTCGTGGCCCTGCACATAGATGTTACCGACAGAATCGGCGGTGAATGCGCCAGCGGTGATATTGCCCTGAGTCTGGCCTGTTATTGAAATGTAACATGGGGTTGGCATTTGTCGTGCTCCTTGTGGGTGTTGTTAACAACTATTTCCGGTGGTCTGCCGTTAATTCCCGACAGGCCGATAATAATGCGGCTCACTCCAGGAGTCGCATTATGCTTCTGCATCCGGCTTACGAACAAACCGAAGATGTGGTAACTCGATGAATGATATTTAATATTTATTAATTATGTTTTTAATTTAATCTAAATATATATTGTCAACTATTGCAATTCATTTTCTCAGATGCCTATGTCTGGAAATGGACATTGGTTAATCATGAATAATATTATATTCGCTGCATTTTATTGAGAAAAGTCTGTGAGGTGTTTCTTAATATGTTTCATCCTTTTATCCATAAGTTTTATACATAGCAATCCATTATAATTATTCCTGATAATGCATAAAATAAATTCATTTAAATTCAATGCGTTATGGTTTTGCATTGTGCGATTTGTGTTGCTTTTGTTTCTTCTGTACTTATATCTATCGAGCGGATAATAAAATCATACCCTTCTTTCAATTGAAGAAAAAGATCTTTTAAAATTTATCATTGAGCGTAAAATGCGGAGCATGAAGGGTGTGGAATTTATCTTTTACTGCCACTGGAACGGCATTGTTAGTAATTTTTTGTAGTAACGAAAATGCTGTGTTCATGGCTCGAGCGACAATCTTACGGACTATTTTTATGAGCAGCAGAAAAAATGACAGCAGTGGCAGTATTGCCCCTAAAGAACGTGTAAATATTAAATTTCAGCCGAAAACAGGAAACCAGACAGCAGAAGTGGAACTGCCGCTTAATTTATTAGTAACCGGCAATCTGACAGGTGGAACAGATGACACTCCGCTGGACGAACGCCAGCCTGTTGCTATTAATCGTAACAATTTTAACGCCGTGCTGGATCAGGCGGATATCGGGCGTGATTTTACAGTGCCCTCTGCGCTTAGCGAAGCTTCTGATGTACGTATGAACGTCAATCTGAAAGTGAAATCACTGGCCGATCTGTCACCGGACAATATTGCCGCCCAGGTTCCGGAGATGCGCAAAATGCTGGAACTGCGCGAAGCGCTGGTTGCACTCCGGGGGCCAATGGGCAATATGCCAGCCTTCCGTGCGCAACTTCAGGCTCTGCTTGCTGACGAAAAGAGCCGCGAACAACTGATTGCGGAGCTGGGCCTCGCTGGCCGGAAATAACTTGTACAAGGATTTCAGTATGTCAGAAACCACCTTACCGGAAGCGCTTGCTTCCACTGCATCTGTCGCCGCACCCAGCCTGCTGGATGAGATCATGGCGCAGACCCGTTTTAAACCAGAATCAGAAAGCTACGATATCGCCCGTCAAGGTGTGACTGCCTTTATCACCGCACTGTTGCAGGATGATGAGGCAGAATCAGTCGATATCCTGGCCGTTAACGGCATGATTGCTGATATTGATGCGCGTATGGGCCGCCAGATGGATCTGATCCTCCATGCCCCGGAGTTTCAAGAGATGGAGTCGTTCCTACGCTCACTGAAGCTGCTGGTTGACCATGCCGATCCGCGTGAAAACATCAAAATTCACATCATGCACGCTACTAAAGAAGAGCTGTTAGATGACTTTGAATTTTCAGCGGAAATAACCCAGTCTGGGTTCTATCGGCATGTCTATTCCAGCGGTTTTGGTCAGTTTGGCGGTGAGCCGTTTGCCGCAGTGATTGGCAATTACGCTTTTAACAATACCGCTGCTGATATGAAGCTGCTGAAGTATGTTAGCGCCGTCAGTGCGATGAGCCACTGCCCATTTCTGTCTTCCGTATCACCGGAGTTCTTTGGTCTGGATTCGTTTACCGAACTTCCTGGCATTAAAGACGTTGCTGCTATTTTTGAAGGCCCGGCCTACACCAAATGGCGTTCGTTGCGCGAGTCCGAAGATTCCCGCAATCTGGGCCTGACAGCACCGCGTTTCCTGCTGCGTCATCCTTATGCACCGGATGAAAACCCGGTTAAGAGCTTTAACTACCATGAAAACGTCAGCAAAAATCATGAGCATTATCTGTGGGGAAACACGGCTTTTTTGCTTGCGGCAAACATGGCTGAAAGTTTCATGTCCACCCGCTGGTGCCCAAATATCGTCGGTCCGCAGAGCGGTGGCGCGGTAAAAGATTTGCCGGTGCATTTATATGAAGCCATGGGCCAGCTTCAGGCCAAAGTTCCGACCGAAATTCTCATTACCGACCGGCGGGAGTATGAACTGGCGGAGCAGGGCTTTATTACTCTGACAATGCGCAAAGGCTCTGATAATGCGGCATTTTTCTCTGCCAATTCGGTTCAGAAACCCAAAGTGTTCCCTAACACGGTGGAAGGGAAGGAGGCTGAAACCAACTACAAACTTGGTACGCAGCTCCCTTATCTTTTCATCATTAACCGACTGGCGCACTACATCAAAGTATTGCAACGCGAACAGCTTGGTTCATGGAAAGAAAGAGGGGATCTGGAGCGTGAGCTGAACGGCTGGATACGCCAGTACGTAGCTGACCAGGAGAACCCGCCTTCTGACGTGCGCAGCCGTAAACCGCTGCGTCAGGCGAAGATTGAAGTCTCTGATGTGGAAGGTGAACCAGGCTGGTACCAGGTTGCTCTGAGCGTCCGTCCGCACTTTAAGTACATGGGGGCATCATTTGAGTTGTCCCTGGTCGGGCGTCTGGATAAAGAGTAGTCACCATGATAATGGAGCGGGAGTCTGGGGGGAGTCTGTTTGAACGTATCGGGGAGGCGGCAAAACCATCTTCACGCCAGTGCCCAAAGACGGCGCTGTTGCATTCTATACGCGATAACCTGCGCAATATCCTCAACACCCGTTCCGGTAGCTGTTATGGCTCACCGGAGCTGGGGATCACGGATTTTATCGACAGGCCACCCGAGCGCCAGAACATCCGGGAATGGATGGTTCAGGCGATCCAGAACTGTATTCTGCGTTACGAACCCCGGATATCGGATGTGGCGGTGACTGCTGCCACAGAGGATAGCCATGCGCCACTGAACCTGCGTTTTCATATTGTGGCATATATGGATTTCAGCGACAGGCAGGATGTCCTGGAGTTTGACATTCTGCTGGATAACCACCAGCACTGGTGCGTGGAGTAAACCTGATGGCCTTCGAAGAGCGTTATTACCGCGAAGAACTGGACTATCTGCGTCAACTGGGCAAACTTCTTGGTCGTGAAAAACCCCATCTTGCCCGTTTTCTGGCCGAGAAAGAGGGCGATCCTGATGTGGAACGCCTGATGGAGGCATTTGCTTTCCTTTCTGGTGGCCTGCGGCAAAAGCTGGAGGATGAGTTCCCGGAGTTTACGCACAGCCTGATTAATATGCTGTGGCCCAATTATTTACGTCCTGTGCCGTCAATGGCCGTGGTTGAATACAACCCTGTTGCGACACAGTTTTCTGCGCCCGTTCAGGTTTGTCGTGATGAACTGATTTGCTCAGGCCCGGTTCGCGTGACGTCTTCGGGACGTAAGATTCTGGCCGGGGATGATGCTACCCAGTCTCCTGTATGCCATTTTACTCTGGCACGCGATACCTGGCTGCAACCGTTACATATTCGCGATGTGCGTAACACCAGCACGCTGAAAAAAGGGTACGTTGACATTGATTTTTTCACCGAAGGTAGTGTTTCTCCCGACACATTGGATCTGAATAAACTCACTTTCTGGCTGGGAAACGGAGATGACTATACCCGCCAGCAACTCTATTTATGGTTCAGTGAGCGGTTAATGGATGCGGAACTGGTGGCTGGAGAGCGGCGTATTCCCCTACCGGATTTGTGGCTGAACGCAGCTGGGTTTGAACGGGAAGATGCACTATTGCCGTGGCCGAAAAACGTCCATAGTGGCTATCGCGTGCTTCAGGAGTATTTTTGCTACCCGGAGAGCTTTTTCTTCTTTCATTTACAGGGGGCCACGTCGCTACCGGCAGACTTCCCGGTCGGCGCGTTTACACTGCGTTTGCATTTTAATCTGCCATTACCTGTGGATATCAAGCTTCGCAAAGATTCACTGCGCCTGTACTGTACGCCGGTGGTGAATTTATTCGCTCACCATTCTGAGCCTGTCAGGCCGGACGACAGTTCACCGCAATATGCGTTACGGGCCAGTCAACAGAACCCGGAACACTATGATGTTTTCCAGGTGAAGACGGTTTCCAGTAAGGTTGCAGCGTCGGATAAAACTCCCGGTCCTGATGAAGCAATACATATCTGGCCTGAGTTTGAAGGGTTTCAGCATCAGATCGAGTACAGCCGTCAGCGTGAAGTTGTCTACTGGCACCACCGCACCAGAACCTCCCTGTTTCATCGTGGTCTGGAACACGCCATTGCCTTTGTTCACGCCGATGGCAATCAGCCCGACCCTTCCCGACTGAACGGTGAAGTATTCACCGCTTCGCTGGTGTGCACTAACCGAATGTTACCTGCGTCACTGCATACCGGCGATATCTGCGTTCCTGTTAACAAAAATCCAGCGGTGGCATCGTTCAGCAACGTTACGCGCCCGACCCGTCCTCTGTATCCAGTAACGGATGGCGATATGCACTGGTCGCTGATTTCCTGCATGAACCTGAACTACCTTTCGCTGTTGGACCGGGAGGCGCTGATCCAGGTGTTGCGTACCTTCGATATGCCGGGTATCCACCATCCACAGCAGGCACGGCTTTCCTCACAGAAGCTCGATGCCATCGAAAAAATGGAATCCCGCCCGGTTGACCGTCTGTTTAAAGGCGTCCCGGTTCGCGGTCTGTCCACCACGCTGTGGATCAATCCCGCCCCCTTTGTCTGTGAAGGCGAGATCTACCTGTTGGGTACCGTACTGTCATACTTTTTTGCGCTGTACGCCAGCATCAACTCATTTCACTGCCTCAAAATTATTAACACGGAAAGTCAGGAGTCCTGGGAATGGCAACACACAGGCCAGCACGCCCTGATGTAGGGGAAACGCTACCGCTCCCGGATGTGCGCGGGATGAATTTTTATGTGCTGATGGAGTCACTGTACCGCCAGTATGGTGAGCCGGGCTGTGAACCATCCCTGCGCACCGAACCGGAGCATGAAGTGGCGCTGTTCAAATCTGATGCCAGTATTGCCTTTCCGGGCAGCGATCTGAGTACGCTTGAACGCAGTGACAGCGGGCAGTTTATCCTGACGACAAAATTCCTGGGCTTCTCCGGCAGTCAGTCGCCGCTGCCCGGCTATTACCTGGATCGGATGGCGCGCGAATCTGCGCAAAATGAAGAGGGGCTGAAAGCGTTCCTCGATCTGTTCAGCCACCGCTGGACGCAGTTTGCTTACCATGCCTGGCGCAAATACCGCTATTACGTCTGTTTTCGCAACGGTGGAACTGATGTCTTTTCACAGCGGATGTATGCGCTGGTGGGCCTGGGCAATCAAAGCGTGCGAGACAAACTCGCCATCAATCACAGCAAAATGCTGGCCTACGCCGGGATACTGGCAACACCTGGGCGCTCGCCGGACGTGGTAAGTAACCTGGTCAGCCACTGCTTCGATTTACCTGATGTCAGCATCGAAAATTGGCAGTTGCGTAAGGTAGTCCTTGAACCCGCGCAACAAAACCGGCTGGGCGTGCGTAATCCTAAACGGAAAACGGCCGGGTATGTGCCGGGCCGCTCGGTGATCGGCGTTAATTTTACCCTCGGTGCCAGAGTGCCGGATCGCAGTGGAAAATTTCTGTTGCGGATCGGTAATCTCTCGATGGCGCGCTACCTCTCTTTTTTACCGGAAGGCGAAAACCACCAGGCGCTGACGATGTTTGTCTCCTTTCTGCTACGCGATCAGTTCGCCTGGGATCTGCGGCTTGATCTCGCACCGGACCAGGCGAAGGGAATGCGGCTGGGCGATCGCTCTCGATCCTGTATCGGACGCACGGCGTTTATCGGCCAGCCGAAAATGCCGCCAACCGTCACCCTCCATATTAGGGATTAATTTAATGGAAACGCAAATGGCTGAGGAAATAACGCACGCTCCCGTACTCTCACTGACGCTACAGGTGATGAACGGTAACGAACTGGAGAGCGGACGCGCCGCAAAATGTCTGTTTACCGCCGATGGCGGGGAAATTGGCAACGCATCCACCTGCCACTGGCCGGTGCAGGATAGGGCGGGTTCTGTTGCCGAACGCGCCTGTCAGGTGGTGATGCATGACGGCACATTTTGTCTGAAAAGCCTGGTATCGGGGCTGATGATTAACCTGGCACCGGTGTCCACGGAGACCGGGCTGGTGCGCCTGCGGCAGGGCGATGAGGTCGTTCTGGGGGCGCTGGCGCTGAAGGTATTTATCCACAATGGACAGCTGGTCAGCTACAGCGAACAGATGGCGGCACCGGAAACCATCGTCACCAACCGTGACCGCCTGGCAGACGCGCTGCTGACGACGAACGGTCAGCCTGCGTATCCGGGCATGCCCCGAATGCACCAGCTTGCGGATACCGTGGTCAACAGCTTTTCCGCCGATCCGCTTCAAGCACTCCAGATGGAAAGTCTGACAGTGGCAGGCGATCCGCTTGCGGGGATTGTCCCTGTCCGCTCTTCTGTTCCTGACAGGGATGGCGTGATCGACACCCCGTTTATGGATTTACCGCCGCGGTATTCCGATCAACAGACTCGCTACGAGGATGCGGCATCACCGACAGATACTGCCCAGCTCCATCTTGCCGTGACCCCGCTGTTGCGTGGGCTGGGCGGCTCGCTTGCCGTGCGTAACTCACAGGATGCCGATGATTTTCTGGAAGAAGCAGGGCGGACGTTGCAGGCGGCGATAAAAGGTCTGCTTGAGCTACAACAGCGCCGCAACAGTCTGTCGGACAAGCATCTGCGCCCGCTGGAAGATAACCCGCTGCGCCTGAATATGGACTATACCACCGCCCTTGACGTGATGTTTGCCGAAGGCAAAAGTCCAGTGCATCTGGCTGCACCCGCTGCCGTTGGTGAGAGTCTGCGCAATATCCGTCATCACGAAGAGGCCAACCGCGCCGCGATTGTCGAATCGCTGCGCGTGTTGCTGGATGCGTTCTCGCCGCAGAGCTTGATGCGCCGCTTTGTGCAGTACCGGCGCAGCCATGAACTGCGAAAGCCGCTGGATGATGCCGGTTCCTGGCAAATGTACTGCGATTACTACGACGAACTGGCCTCCAGCCGCCAGCAGGGTTTTGAAATGCTGTTTAACGAAGTCTATGCCCAGGTGTATGACCGGGTACTGCGCGAAAAACAGCGGGAGCCGGAAGCATGACAGGACGTTTTTTTCGTTTCTGCATGGTGATGTTGCTTTTCAGCCTCACCCTGACAGGCTGCGAAATGGTGAAAAAGCTCGGCCAGGTGATTAAGAACCCGGATGTTCAGGTCGGGAAACTGGCAGATCAGTCATCGGAGGTAACGGTCACGTTACTGACCGAGCCTGACACGAATATCAATGTGGACGGTGAGGCGGCTGCGGTCGATGTGCAACTGATTTATATGAGCGATGACTCGAAGTTGCAGGCGGCTGACTACGACATGGTTGCCAGCACGCCGCTGCCGGAGGTACTGGGGAAAAATTATATCGACCACCAGGACTTTAACCTGCTGCCGGATACCATAAAAACGTTGCCGCCAGTGAAACTGGATGAAAAAACGCAGTTCATTGGTGTGGTAGCGTACTTCTCTGATGACCAGGCCAATGAGTGGAAGCAAATCGAACCAGTAGAAGGGGTGGGTCATCACTACCGTCTGCTGGTGCATGTACGACAGGGCAGTATCGAAATGAAGAAAGAGGACAACTGAGAATGGCGACCATGAAAAACAGGGTGATCTGGCAGGAAGGTCTGTTTGCCCTGCCGCAGCACTTCCAGCAGCAGCAGCGTCATCAGGAATATTTGCTGAACCAGCGTATGAGTGCGCAGGATGATTTTGCCTGGGGATTCACCTCGTTGTCGATCAATACCGAGCTGCTTGCCCAGGGGAAACTGATGCTGGACTACGCGACGGGTTGTATGCCGGATGGCACGGTGTTCAGCATTCCGGAGCAGGATCAACTCCCTCTGCCGTACCAGCCGCTCGATCTCTCCCGATCCGGCAGCAATGATATTTATTTGGCATTGCCCGTTATCAGTGATATCACCTGTGAAATTGAAGGTCGCCGGAGTGCTGGGCAGGGAACAGAGCGTTACCGCCTGACCCAGGCCGATACCCGCGATTTGCATTCCGATGATGGCGACGTGCAGCCTATCGTGCTGGGACAACTGGCACCGAAAATCGTCAGCGGCGCGGACGATCTCAGCGCCATGGTCACGCTGCCGCTGTGCCGTATCCGCAGCCAGCAATCTGGTGGCGCACTGGTGCTGGATGACAGCTTTATCCCGACCAGTCAGGCCATCCGCGTAAGCCCCGTGCTGAACGGATTTGCTGGCGATGTGCAGGGGCTTCTCAGCAACCGCGCCAGCGAGCTGGCAAAACGTATCGGTTCGCCGGAGCAGAGCGGTATCGCAGATGTGGCTGAGTTCATGATGTTGCAGATGCTTAACCGCAGCCAGATGCACTTTACTCATCGTACCCACCTACACACCCTGCACCCGGAAACGTTTTATCTGGATCTGGTCCGCTTACTGGGGGAACTGATGACCTTTACGGAAGACAGTCGTCTGCCTTGTCCGGTGGAGCCCTACGACCACCGTAATCTTACGCAGTCGTTTAATTCCGTAATCCCGGAGCTGCGCCGGGCGCTCAACACCGTACTGATGCCGCGTGCGCAGAATCTGCCACTCGTCTTCTCTGACGGGTTTTATGTTGCCACGGTTAACGATCCGACCCTGTTGCGCTCCGGCACATTCATTCTGGCGGTGCGCTCACGGATGCCGCACAGCCAGCTTATTCACCAGTTTACCCAGCAGTCAAAAATCGCGGCCACCAACAAAATCCGCGATATGGTCAGTGTGCAGGTACCAGGTGTACCGCTGACGCCGCGAACTGCCGCCCCGCGCCAGTTACCGTACCACGACGGTTTTGTTTACTTCGAGCTGGACAAAGGTGCTGCTGCCTGGTTGGACGTGGTGAAAGCCGGTGCGCTGGCGCTGCATATTTCCGGCACCTTTCCGGATCTGGGGATACAGTTGTGGGCGATAAGGGGTTAATCCATGAATGAGTCGTTCGTTCCGTCCATTGACAGTCTGACCACAGGGAACCCGTCGGGAAAGGTCAATACTGCGCCGCAGCTCGCGGACGAAGGTCTCTCTGGTCGCCAGTACCGATTGGCTCTGCGCGGCAACAGCATAAACCCGATGATTGACGCCGCCACACCCCTGCTGGGGATGGTGATGCGCGTGGACGGGATGAACAGCCAGAGTATGCCGGAACACCTTTTTGCGCAGGTGGTGACGGACGTTCAGGCTGTGGAGCAACTGCTACAGGAACAGGGCTACGAGCCGGGCGTGATTGTCTCGTTTCGTTATGTTCTCTGCACCTTTATTGATGAAGCTGCACTGGGGAACGGCTGGTCGAACAAAAACGAATGGATCAAACAGTCGTTACTTGTGCATTTCCATAACGAAGCCTGGGGCGGTGAAAAAGTGTTCATCCTGCTGGAGCGCCTGATTCGTGAGCCAAAGCGCTATCAGGATCTGCTTGAGTTTTTATTTCTGTGCTTTTCGCTGGGATTTCGCGGGCGCTACAGGGTGGCTGCGCAGGATCAAGGGGAGTTTGAACAGATATATCGCCGCCTGCATCACGTTTTGCATCAGCTTCGTGGCGATGCGCCTTTTCCGCTGCTGCATCAGGATAAAAAAACGCAGGGCGGACGCTATCAGCTTATCAAACGATTGACCATCCGACATATTCTCTGCGGCGGCATCGTCGTGCTGGCGCTGTTTTATTTCTTTTATCTGCTGCGGCTGGACAGCCAGACGCAGGATATTCTGCATCAACTGAACCGGCTGCTTGCCAGGTAAGGACACGACATATGATCCAGATTAATCTGGCCTCTCTGGTTAAGCATCTTAACCCGTTTTCCCGCCAGGCGCTGGAGGCGGCGGCAGCAGAGTGTATGAGCCAGCAGGCAACGGAAATCACCGTGGCACATGTGCTGTTGCAGATGCTGGCAGCGGTGCGCAGTGACGTGAGGGTGATTGCTGACCGGGCAGAAATTGATACAAATGCGCTTCGCCAGGCACTGAAGGTGGAAAATTACACGACGTCGCGAGCGACAGACAGCTACCCGGCATTTTCGCCGATGCTGGTCGAGTGGCTGAAAGAGGGCTGGCTGCTGGCCTCTGCCGAGATGCAGCATAGCGAGCTGCGCGGTGGAACACTGCTGCTGGCTCTGCTGCATTCGCCGCTACGCTATGTCCCGTCTGCCGCTGCCCGGTTGCTCATCGGCATCAACCGCGATCGCCTGCAACAGGACTTTGCTGAGTGGACGCGCGAGTCGGCGGAGTCAGTCGTACCGGATGCTGGCGGGCGGACCGTCAGTACTAAAAACGATACCGGCGACAGCCTGCTTGGCCGCTACGCCAAAAACATGACCGCAGACGCCCGTAACGGCAAACTCGATCCGGTCCTGTGCCGCGATAATGAAATCGACCTGATGATCGATATTCTCTGCCGTCGCCGCAAAAATAACCCGGTCGTGGTCGGTGAGGCGGGCGTCGGTAAGAGTGCGCTCATTGAAGGACTGGCGCTTCGTATTGTCGCAGGCCTGGTGCCGGACAAGTTGCGCGATACCGATATTATGACGCTCGATCTTGGCGCATTGCAGGCGGGCGCATCCGTTAAGGGTGAGTTCGAGAAGCGTTTTAAGGGGCTGATGGCAGAAGTCATTCAGTCACCCAACCCCGTCATTCTGTTTATCGACGAAGCCCACACGCTGATTGGCGCGGGGAATCAGCAGGGCGGGCTGGATATCTCTAACCTGCTCAAACCGGCGCTGGCACGCGGCGAGCTGAAAACCATCGCCGCCACCACCTGGAGCGAGTACAAAAAATATTTCGAGAAAGACGCCGCCCTGTCGCGCCGTTTCCAGCTGGTGAAAGTCAGTGAACCCACGGCAGCAGAAGCGACCATTATTCTGCGCGGCCTGTCGGCGGTATATGAGCAATCGCACGGCGTATTGATTGATGATGAAGCCTTACAGGCAGCGGCGACGTTAAGCGAGCGTTACCTCTCTGGTCGTCAGTTGCCGGATAAAGCCATCGACGTACTGGACACAGCCTGTGCCCGCGTGGCGATTAACCTCTCGTCGCCGCCGAAGCAAATTTCGGCGCTGACCACCCTGCGTCACCAGTGCGAGGCGGAAATGCGCCAGCTTGAGCGTGAAATCCGCATCGGCCTGCGGTCGGATACCTCACGACTGACTGAAGTTATCGTCCAGTATGACGAAACGTTGACCGAACTGGATGAACTGGAAGCGGCATGGCACCAGCAGCAGGCGCTTGTGCAGAAGATTATTTCGCTGCGTAAAGGGCTGCTGGAAGAAGAAACGGAAGCCAACAGCAGTGAAGACATCATGCTACCGGACGCTGACGATAACGTCGTATCAACGGATGAACCCGAGGCCGAGCAGACGGGCGCGGAACCTGAAATCCCTCCTGCTGTTCGTCTCGTGCAGCTAACTGCTGAACTGGAGACGTTGCACCATACGCAACTGCTGATTTCCCCGCACGTCGATAAAAAACAGATTGCCGCCGTGATTGCCGAATGGACTGGCGTGCCGCTTAACCGCCTGTCGCAAAACGAAATGTTAGTGATTACTGACTTACCTCAGTGGCTGGGTGAGACCATAAAAGGCCAGGATCTGGCGATCAGGCACCTGCATAAACACCTGTTGACCGCCCGCGCCGATCTGCGCCGTCCGGGACGACCGCTTGGCGCATTCCTGCTGGCTGGCCCCAGCGGTGTGGGTAAAACCGAAACCGTACTACAGCTGGCAGAACTGCTTTATGGCGGTCGCCAGTACCTCACCACCATCAATATGTCGGAATTCCAGGAGAAACACACCGTTTCGCGCCTGATTGGCTCCCCTCCGGGCTATGTCGGCTACGGTGAGGGTGGCGTACTGACCGAAGCGATTCGCCAGAAACCCTACTCTGTGGTGCTGCTCGACGAGGTGGAAAAAGCGCACCCGGATGTGCTCAATCTTTTTTACCAGGCGTTCGACAAGGGCGAGATGGCCGATGGTGAAGGCCGGTTGATCGACTGCAAAAATATCGTCTTTTTCCTGACGTCTAACCTCGGATACCAGGTGATTGTCGAACATGCCGACAATCTGGAATTAATGCAGGACGCGCTGTACCCGGTGCTGGCGGACTTCTTCAAACCCGCGCTGCTGGCGCGTATGGAAGTGGTGCCTTACCTGCCGTTATCTAAAGAAACGCTCTCGGTCATTATCGCCGGGAAGCTGGCAAGGCTGGATAACGTGCTGCGAACCCGCTTTAACGCGGAAGTGGTGATTGCATCGGCTGTCACTGACGAAATCATGCAGCGCGTTACCCGCGCCGAAAACGGTGCGCGAATGCTGGAATCGGTTATCGACGGCGAGATGCTGCCGCCACTGTCCCTGTTGCTGTTGCAGAAAATGGTGGCGAGCATCGCCATTGCCTGCATTACGCTGGACGTAGTGGACGGCGCATTTACTGCTGACATTGAAGATGTGCCGGATGAGGATACTCAGTCCGAACTCAAAACAGAGGACGAAGCTGTTTTATGAGCAGAATGCAGACGCTCCGGCAAACCGGACTGCTGATGGCTGGCCTGCTGGCAGGATTGTCTGCGGGTATTTCGTTCGCGAAAACGCCACCCGTACCCGGCGTCGTGGCCGCGCTGAGCAGCACCACATCCCCCGAGCCGGATACACAGACCACGCTGAAAGCGATGCAGTCCTGTCGCCGGGAGCCTGCGGCGCTGGAACGACTCGACTGCTATGACCATATTTTGGCTCCGGGGCAATCCGGTTTTGATGGCGCGCTGGTAAAGGCCCGTTATGAAGGTGAGGCCTGGAAACGGGCTTTTGCTCAGGAAAAACAGCGTCCGGACAACTCCACCGCATTGATGATAACGCAAAGCGACGGAGAATATCCGATGGTGATTATCACCACGCCCGCTATCGGCAACGTCCCGCCGCGTCCGGTACTGATGTTCAGTTGCGTGGACAACATCAGCCGGATGCAGGTGGCGCTGACACATTCCATGACGTCCAGTGATATCGCCGTGACGCTGACTACTGATCACGGGCGCTTTCAGTCTCGCTGGTTTATCCGTGAAAACGGCACCCTGCTGGAGTCCAGCCGGGGATTATCCGGAATCGACGAAATTAAACAGCTTTTTGGTGCAAAAACGCTGACCATCGACACGGGTACGGACAGTGCGGCCGGGAAACTGACCTTTAATATTGACGGGCTGGCGAAAACCATCGCGCCGCTGCGCGATGCCTGTCACTGGGCGGGAGAATAATAAAATGGCAATGGACTTATGTAACCCGGATACCTGGATATCGCATCTGCTGGAAAATCTGCCGGAAGACAAACTGACCTCTGTGCTGAAAGATGATAATCCTGACTGGGAATATATTGACGGCGACATGCTTAAACTCGGCTCTCTGGCTCACAGCCAACTGGATATCCCGGAAATTCAGCGCCGGGGGTTGACGCTCCTGGCCTCTAAAAGCAAGGATTTTCGCCTGCTGACCCATCTTTTACGTACCCTGCAGCACGCCGGTGATCCGCTGCTGGCGCTGCGTTTGCTGGCGCTTTATGTGGAGCATTACTGGACGGTGGCAGCACCGGGAATGGCGCATAAAAAACGTTTTGCCGCCCAGGTCATAAAGCGTTTTGAGGCGGGCATTTCCGGTTTTGCAGAGAATGCTGCTGCGACGCAGCGCGATCTGTTGTTGGGGGAACTGGCAAAACTGGCGCTACTGTGGCAGGACAATAACGCGACTGAACTGGCGCAGGCAACGGACGATGTTGCTGCGCTGTACATGCGGGCATTTCGCGACAGCGAACCTGCCGCAACACCCGTTGCAGCACAATCTGCCGTCGCTTCTGTACCGCTTTCTACTGCGCCGGTCGCATCTGCACCTGCGCCATCTTCGGTAGCCCCCGCACCGGTGATGAATATTGACAGCCATGACGACAAAGCCTGGCGCGATACGTTGCTGAAAGTCGCTGCCATTTTATGCGAACGCCAGCCGGACGTGCCGCTTGGCTACTGTCTGCGTCGCCATGCGCTGTGGCTGGCAATTACCTCCGCGCCGCAGGCTGAAAGTAACGGACGCACACCGCTGGCCGCGTTCCCTGCCGATATGATGGATGATTTTCATGCGCGTCTGAACAATGCCGACATGACGCTGTGGCAACAGGTAGAGAAAAGCGCACTTCTGGCGCCCTATTGGTTTGACGGTCATTACCTTTCAGCGCAGGTTGCGCAGCGGCTGGGCTACACCGCCGTGGCAGAGGCTATCCGTGAAGAAGCTATCGGTTTTCTTACCCGTTTGCCCCAGCTTTCCACTCTGCTGTTTAACGACCATACGCCCTTTATCAGCAGTCAGACAAAACAGTGGATGACCGCCTCGCCGTCCTCCGCTCAGCCCGTATCAGCACAGCAATCCGGCGAGGAATGGCAGAACGCCTTGGCCTGTTTTACTGAACAGGGGCTGGAGGCTGCATTACGGTATCTGGATACGCTGCCCGAAGGTTCCCCCCGTGACCAGTTTTACCGTCAGTATTTTGGCGCACAACTGATGGACGATGCTGGAATGGCAAAAATGGCGCAGCAACAGTTTCGGATGCTGTTCAACACCGGCTTGCGAATAGTGCTGGCAGAGTGGGAACCATCGCTACTTGAGCAGCTTGAACAGAAGTTCACGGCAGAACAGTAAGAGATAACAGGAGTTTTTGTGAGAATACCGACCCCCCGACTGTTTAGTGGCATGAAATCAGTTCTGCGACCCGCGATGCCACGGTTTAAGGTCTCCGCGTTCTGGCTGCTGGTGCTGGCATGGGTTTTCCTGCTGGTGTGGATCTGGTGGAAAGGCCCGTCATGGTCGTTGTATGACGAGCTGTGGCTTAAACCGCTGTCCAATCGCTGGCTGGCGACGTCGGCATGGGGGATTATCGCCCTGGGGTGGCTCACCGTCCGGGTGATGAAGCGCCTGCAACAGCTTGAGAAACAACAAAAACAACAACGTAAGGAAGCGCAAGACCCGCTGAGCGTCGAGCTGAATGCGCAACAGCGTTACCTCGACCGGTGGTTACTGCGCCTGCAACGCCATCTCGACAACCATCGTTATCTGTGGCAACTACCGTGGTATATGGTCATCGGCCCTGCCGGGAGCGGTAAAACCGCACTGTTACGTGAGGGATTTCCGTCCGATATCATTTATACGCCGGAAACGGTACGTGGTGCAGAGCAACGTGTGTACCTGACGCCGCATGTCGGCAAACAGGCGGTGATTTTTGATATTGATGGCACGCTCTGTGAACAGCCGGATGCTGATGTCCTGCACCGTCGATTATGGGAGCACGTTCTGGACTGGCTGGTGGAAAAACGTGCCCGCCAGCCGCTGAACGGGATCATTATCACTCTCGACTTACCTGACCTGCTGACGGCTGACAAACGCCGTCGTGAGCATCTGTTGCAGACGCTGCGCAGCCGTTTGCAGGATATGCGCCAGCACCTCCACTGTCAGCTACCGGTTTACGTGGTGCTGACGCGGCTGGATTTGTTACACGGCTTTGCCGCCCTGTTTCAGTCACTGAACAAAAAAGATCGCGATACGATTCTGGGTGTTACCTTCACCCGCTGCGCTCATGAAAACGAGGACTGGCGCGCGGAGCTGGATGCTTTCTGGCAGACATGGTGCGATCAAATGAACCATGCCTTGCCGGATCTCATGCTCTCGCAGACGCATATGCGCAGTTCCCTGTTCAGTTTTTCCCGCCAGATACAGGGAAGCCGGGACTACCTGGTCGCCCTGCTCGACAGCCTGCTGGACGGTGAAAATATGGATGTGATGCTGCGTGGGGTATACCTCACTTCGTCACTGCAACGGGGCCAAATGGATGACATCTTTACGCAATCTGCCGCCCGGCAGTATCGGCTGGATGGCAGTCCGCTGAACGCCTGGCCGCTGGTGGATACCGCATCTTACTTTACCCGCAATCTGTTTCCACAAGCGCTGCTGGCCGAGCCAAATCTGGCTGGAGAAAGCCGCACCTGGCTGATAAACAGCCGTCGCCGTCTTACGGCTTTTTCCGCAGTGGGTGGGGTGGCGACATTACTGCTCATCACCGGATGGCACCATTATTATAATAATAACTACGCCTCCGGCGTACAGGTGCTGAAACAGGCGGAAGCCTTTATGGCGATCACGCCTCCGCAAGGGATTGATGACTACGGTAATATGCAACTACCGCTGCTGAACCCGGTGCGCGACGCGACGCTGGCCTATGGAAACTGGGATGACCGCAGTCGCCTGGCGGATATGGGATTGTATCAGGGACGGCGCGTCGGGCCGTATGTCGAACAAACCTATCTGCAACTGTTGGATCAGCGCTTTTTGCCTGCGCTGTTTAACGGTCTGGTGAAAGAAATGAATGCTGCACCGCCAGAGAGCGAAGAAAAACTCGCCGTGTTGCGTGTGATGAGAATGCTGGAGGATAAAAGCGGACGTAATCATGAAGTGGTCAAGCAGTACATGGCGAAGCGCTGGAGTGACGAGTTCCACGGCAAGCAGGACATCCAGGCGCAACTGATGTCGCACCTCGACTACGCGTTGAAGCACACCGACTGGCACGCAGAGCGTACAGCGGGCGACGGGGATGTCATCAGCCGCTGGACACCGTATGACGGTCCGGTGGTGGCTGCACAGAAAGAGTTAAGTAAACTACCTGTTTACCAGCGTGTTTACCAAAGTCTGAAAACACGGGCGCTTGGTGTCCTGCCTGCCGATCTGAACCTGCGCGATCAGATTGGTCCGACGTTCGATCAGATCTTCGTTGCCCCTGATGACAACAAACTGGTGATTCCGCAGTTTCTCACCCGCTATGGCCTGCAAAGTTATTTTGTGAAGCAACGTGATGCGCTGGTAGAACTGACAGCGATGGATTCCTGGGTGTTGAATCTTACCCAAAGTGTCAAATACAGCCAAGCCGATCGTGCTGAAATTCAGCGCCAGTTGACCGAGCAGTATATCAGCGACTATACCGCCACCTGGCGGGCGGGGATGGACAACCTCAATGTGCGCGATTATGAATCCATTGTACAACTGACCGGCTCACTGGAGCAGGTTATCAGCGGCGATCAGCCGTTGCAGCGTGCGCTGACGGCGCTGCGGGATAATACGCAGCCAGCCATTCTCTCTGAAAAGCTCTCTGATAAAGAGCGAGAAGATATGCAGGCAGAGCCGGATTATCGCCTGCTGACGCGTCTCGGACATGAGTTCGCACCGGAAAACGCTACCCTGGCAGTGCAGAATAACAAGGAAAATACCTTACAGGCGGTCTATCAGCAGCTAACGGAACTGCATCGCTACCTGCTGGCTATCCAGAATGCGCCGGTACCGGGGAAATCGGCGCTGAAAGCTGTTCAGCTCCGCCTTGACCAGAACAGCAGTGACCCTATATTTGCTACCCGCCAGATGGCGAAAACGCTTCCTGCACCACTTAATCGCTGGGTGGGTAAACTCGCCGACCAGGCCTGGCATGTGGTGATGGTGGAAGCGGTTCACTATATGGAAATTGACTGGCGTGACAACGTGGTGAAACCGTTCAACGAACAGCTTGCAAATAACTATCCGTTTAATCCACGTTCATCCCAAGATGCCTCGCTGGATGCATTTGAACGTTTCTTTAAACCGGACGGTGTGCTGGATACCTTTTATCAGCAGAACCTGAAACTGTTTATTGAGAATGATTTAAGTCGTGACGGGGGGGACGGCGTGATTATCCGTGAGGACATCATCCGGCAACTGGATACCGCGCAGAAAGTCCGTGACATATTCTTCAGTAAGCAGAATGGCCTGGGAACACAGTTTGCGGTGGAGACCGTCTCGCTTTCCGGCAATAAGCGCCGCAGTGTACTGAATCTGGACGGGCAATTAATTGACTACAGCCAAGGGCGTAATTACACCGCTCATCTGGTCTGGCCGAACAACATGCGGGAAGGTAATGAAAGCAAACTGACGCTGGTTAGCACCAATGGTGGGGCACCGCGAAGTATCAGTTTCAGTGGGCCGTGGGCGCAGTTCCGGCTATTTGGCGCAGGCCAGTTAACCAGCGTGGAAGAGGGGACATTCAGCGTGCGCTTTAACGTGGACAGTGGCGCGATGGTCTACCGGATACACGCTGATACTGAAGACAACCCGTTTAGTGGTGGACTGTTCAGTCAGTTCCGGCTAACGGACACGCTGTACTGAGGAAGGAGACCGGGATGAGCAACGACGCACTCATACAAACTATCGTCACTGGCAGTGATCCGCGTAATCTGCCGGAGTTCATCGCTATTCGCGAGGAAATCAACAAGGCTAGCCACCCGTCTCAGCCGGAAATGAACTGGAGGCTGGTGGAATCGCTGGCGCTGACAATTTTTAAGGCTAATGGCGTGGATTTGCACACGGTCACTTACTACACCCTGGCGCGTACCCGCACGCAGGGGGTGGTCGGTTTTTGTGAAGGAGCCGAACTGCTGGCGGCAATGATTACCCATGAATGGGACAAATTCTGGCCGCAGGGTGGATCTGCTCGTACTGATATGCTGGACTGGCTTAACACCCGTAGCGGAAATATCCTGCGCCAGCAGACCTCCTTTGCGGAAAGCGACCTACCTCTGCTGTACCGTACCGAACGGGCCTTACAGCTTATCTGTGACAAACTCCAGCAGGTGGAGCTTAAACACCCGCCGCGTGTGGAGAATCTGCTTTATTTTATACAGAACACGCGCAAACGGCTGGAGCCGCAACCCCGGAATAATACAGATGCTGTCCCACAGGCCACCGTCAGAACGCTGGTCTATGCCCCGGAAAGTAATGCGCCCATGGTTACTGAGACACTCTCTTCTCTCCCCGAATTGCCGGAGATGAGGGTGGAAGTCCGTGGTCTGGCGGATAATGGGTGTATTGCCGATCAGGGCAGTCCGGTGAAAGGTTTTATGGCCGGTATCGCCGCTACTGCGGTTATCGCCGCAGTACTCTGGTGGTGGCAGGTGTACCCGATGCAACAGCAACTGGCACAGGTCAGGGATACGGCACAGGGCGCGGCAACGGTCTGGCTGACATCACCGGACCTGGACAGTTACGGACAACAGTTGCAACTGCTTCCTGATACGTCGCCATTACAACTGCTGGAGACCGGGATGCAGATGATGCGCACAGCGGACACTCGCTGGCCGGAAAGCCTGCAACAACAACAGGCCTCTGCTCAGTGGAGTGAAACCCTGAAAACTCGAGCACAGAACAGTCCACAGCTACGGGGCTGGTTACAGACTCGCCAGGATTTACACGCCTTTGCTGACCTTGTGATGCAGAGCGAGAAAGAAGGACTGACACTTTCTTATATAAAAAATGTCATCTGGCAGGCCGAGCGTAGGCTGGGGCAGGAGACACCGCTGGAATCATTACTGACGCAGTACCATGACGCTCGGACACAGGGTCAGAACACGCAGGCGCTGGAAAAACAGATTAATGAGCGACTGGACGGCGTGTTAAGCCGCTGGATGCTGCTGAAAAACGGCGAAATGCCGGAAGCGACAACTGAAATCAAATCCGGAAAATAACGACGAAATAAAAGGAGTTTACTATGGCAAATCCGGTTTATATGACATTGAACGGCGACCTTCAGGGGCTGATCTCCGCAGGCTGTTCTTCCATGGCCTCCATTGGCAATAAAGCGCAGATTACGCATACGGATCAGATTATGGTGCTGGGTTTGTCCCACGCACTGACTCGCGCACAGAATGTGAATCATCAGACGCTGGTGATCCAGAAGCCGGTGGATAAATCCTCCCCGTTACTGACTAAAGCCATCAGTGAGAATGAGTGTCTGACCTGCGATTTTGAGTATTATCGTACCAACCGCTTTGGCATTAATGAACTGTATTACAAAGTGAAGCTGATTAATGCCCGTATCGCCAGCATCAAGCATGTTGTGCCGCACACCATTAATAACAGCCAGGGGCAACCGGAAGAATCATTGTCACTGAGCTATGAAAGTATTACCCAGGAGCACTGTATTGCTGGAACCAGCGCCTATAGCTTGTGGGAGGAGCGGCTTTTCTGAGGAATATACATTGTGAAGAGTATTTATTTCGATCCAATCATCATTGCAGCTCTTGTCTGCAAAAATATCTGGGGTCTATAGCAAAAGTCGAAGTTGTCTGGTTAATCCCCGCATAGATATTCTGCGCGGTCAATGGCATTATCTGTCAGCAAAAAAGGTGAGCCGTACACCCTGAAATTTTCATATCGATGGCTACCGCCGCAAATTATCGGCGGTAGCCAGGACGGATTACTGGTAACGGTTCACCAGGTCTTTAACCATTGATGCATAGGCTTTTTGCTTAAGCTGCGAAATCTGTTGTTCAGTCGCTATGTCTGCGGCATTTTTTTTCCCTGACAGCGGTAGTAGTACTTTATCTTCATAATTGACCGGCGACCAGGTAGCCCATTCACCTGTTGCCACGTCCACTAGAGTGAAACGCACCAGATAACGTAGTGATGTATTGTCGATTAGTTTTTCATTTTTATAATCTGACCAGACTATGCTTTTTGTCGCAGCGTCATATTTGCCTGACTGCAATGTATCCTGATAAACGATGATTGCTTTCTGATGACCTTTCGCGGCGACATAACGCAGAGCCTGCATCCAGTTCATGTTTTCTACAACAGCAATATCCTGGCTCTCGTCTTTATTTTTATCTTTATTACAAGTCACGGTCTTTTGCCTGTCCGGGATACCGGAGAAGGTTGCGACGGTATAATATCGACTCATTTCCTGCTGCATGATGGCTTCCGGTGCTCGGCTACCGGACTGTACCAGAATAACAGGCGAACTCAGAGGTACGCGAAATACATTCCCTTCCAGCGCAGCCTGGATCTCCTCTTCGGACACCGCCAGCGTAGTTTCATTGCCAAAAATATCCTTGTCCGTCAGTTTCTGTGCTGAAGCAGTCTTACTTACGCCGTTCTCTGTCCGTGCCCCTGCTTTCTTTACATCAATAGGAGAGTGTGGCGCGCAGCCAGCTAGCAGAAATACTGCTGTACATAAAAATACTGCTGACCTGGAATTCATATTTGCATCCTCAATGGCGTCAGGTGTTTCCTGCAATTATTTATCTGAAAACTCAAACTGAATTATACACATGAAATAAAGACCTAAAAAGAGAGTTGCTGTTTATTAAAACATTCGGTTAAATAATAATTGATGGTTTTGTATGTATTATTTAAATATATGCAATCCTATTGCAGAGTACAGTTTATCCGTGTGGGGCTGGCTGGCAGTATTATTGGGAGAATTATAACAGTACGAAGAGTTTTTAGGGGGATGCAATATTCGGGAGCGAAACTATATTATTGCCTTAGCACTAATATTGGTTTGTTCTCCTGAATGAATTTAAGCCGGAAATACATGATGAAAATTCTGGAATATACAACATCAGAGTAAGACAAGAAGCGTCTCCTTCGGATCAGATTTTAAGATTTCGGGTATACAGGTGGGGGGGCGGTGTGTCTCAACGTCCTGGATTCGCCCATGCTCTTGAGTGTTGCCGAGAAAGGTAGATGCCAGCAGCTTACGCGCGACTTCTGCCAATCTAATTTGTGTATAAGAGTAGACGAATTGGAGGTGAGCAGCTGGCGAAGTTCGATGGAGAGTCCGCTTCGCCAAAAGCAAAAAACCAGCCCTAAGGCTGGTTTTTCTAAATAGTGGTGCCCGGACTCGGAATCGAACCAAGGACACGGGGATTTTCAATCCCCTGCTCTACCGACTGAGCTATCCGGGCAACGAGGCGCATTAAAACCGATTCGCTTCGTTTCGTCAACGAAATTTCTTCAAATCAACGCAGACTGCACAATCTATCACCACATTGTTGCTATTGCACGCATTCTCAGGCAAAAAATGCCGTCCACGCGGCGGAAAGCGGCATTGCCAGCAGAAGGGCAGGAAGCATATTCACAACCGCAAACATTTTGATTCCACAAATACGTAAACCGGTTGCCAACAACAGTAGCCCACCTACGGCGCTGAAATCGGCCATCATGGCTGGCGTCGTTAGGGGCAAAATCATTGCCGCGCAGGTGGCAAGCGTTAACTGGATTGCCAGCATTGGTACACAAATTGCCGATACCGCGATACCTAATGAACAGGCAAAAATGATGGCCGTGAAGAAATCAAGAAACGACTTGGCGATTAAAATATTTGGATCGCCGGTCATCCCTTCATGTATTGCCCCGAAGATCCCGGTACCACTGGCGCAAAATAGCACGATGATGGCCACATAGCTCTGGATGAAGGATTCGTGCGTGGTGTTGGCATCCGACTGGGTGAAAAGCTGCTGCGCTTTGGCAACCGCGGTATTGATCCCTTTTTCCAGATAACAGAACTCGCCAATTAATGCACCGACCAACGTAGCCAGAACCATCACCGGTAGGTTAGCGCACTTGATAACCAGCAAAATACCAATTCCCAAAGAGCACAGTCCGAATATGGAGGTCATGGAGGCACGAATGCGTTCCGGTAAATGCTGGCTGAGTAGTGCGCCGAGAACACCACCAAATAAAATGGCGCCAGCATTAATAAAGGGTCCAATTACCACGTTTGCTCCTGCATACCCATTATCGTCTTGATGCTAAAGGCAATTCTCTGGGTAAAATATGTTTTCAGATTGCATTATTATGCCGCGATTGACAGGCGGATTGCTTGTTTATCTGTGAGGTTCAGGCTCCGGATTTTATCTTGCGCCTGAAAGTGAAAGGTGCCATGATTGCGCGAATTTTCTCCTGTCTGAATGGGGCTGCCTGGGATGATATTACTCCCCCTACATCGCCTTCAACATCGCCTTTTTGCGCGACGTTTGCCCCTTCCTGCGACTTATCTTTACGCTCCCACCATGCGGTGAGGGCAGCGCACGCTCACTGCAGGATAACAGTAAAATCAGAGGCTATCTGCTTTTACTGATGTCTGGCGGTCGGGGCTGGTAACCAGTTTGACCTGTCATTTCGTGGGCAAAGCAATATGGCTTTGTCCGGGACTTTTGATTTTCCCGAAACGGGTTATTGCGCTTATGAAATCAATGAAAATTGCCGCCAGTGGAGAACTGGTTTCTCGTCTGTCCAGCCATCGTCAGGTGGTGTCGCTGGACAGTACTGATTTTACTGACGTTGCGGCAGTCGTCATTACCGTTGCGGATAGCCGCAGCGGGATCCTTGCTTTGCTGAAACGCACCGGTTTTCATATACCCGTGTTTCTGTTCGCAGAGTCGGATGTTGATCTGCCGGCGGGCGTGAATGCGGTCATTCGCGGTCAGGCGCAGGACTGGCTGGAGCTGGAGTCTGCTGCCTGTCAGTATGAAGAAGATTTGCTGCCGCCGTTCTATGACACGTTGACTCAGTATGTCGAGATGGGGAACAGCACATTTGCCTGCCCAGGACATCAACACGGTGAGTTCTTTAAAAAGCATCCCGCGGGGCGCCATTTCTACGAGTTCTTTGGCGAGAATCTGTTTCGCGCGGATATGTGCAACGCCGACGTTAAGCTTGGCGATCTGCTGATTCATGAAGGCTCGGCGAAACATGCGCAGAAATTTGCTGCGAAAGTTTTCCACGCGGATAAAACCTACTTTGTGCTGAACGGGACCTCTGCGGCCAATAAAGTAGTAACCAATGCGCTGCTGACGCGCGGCGATCTGGTGCTGTTTGACCGTAATAACCATAAGTCGAACCACCACGGTGCGCTGATCCAGGCGGGTGCGACGCCGGTGTATCTGGAAGCGGCGCGTAATCCGTTTGGCTTTATTGGCGGTATTGACGAGCACTGCTTTGATGAGGAGTACCTGCGCCAGCAACTTCGCGAGGTTGCGCCGCAAAAGGCCGATCAACCGCGCCCATTCCGTCTGGCGATCATTCAGCTCGGCACCTATGACGGTACGATCTACAACGCCCGGCAGGTGATCGACAAGATCGGTCATCTGTGTGATTACATCCTGTTTGACTCTGCATGGGTCGGTTACGAGCAATTTATTCCGATGATGGCCGATGGGTCACCGCTGCTGTTGGATCTCGATGCTAACGATCCGGGGATCTTTGTCACCCAGTCGGTACACAAACAGCAGGCCGGATTCTCGCAAACTTCGCAGATCCACAAAAAGGATAACCATATTCGCGGTCAGGCGCGGTTCTGCCCGCATAAGCGTCTGAATAATGCATTTATGCTGCATGCTTCTACCAGTCCGTTTTACCCGCTGTTTGCGGCGTTGGATGTTAACGCCAAAATCCATGAAGGCGAGAGCGGCCGTCGGCTATGGGCGGAGTGTGTGACGCTGGGCATTGAGGCCCGTAAAGCGATTCTTACCCGCTGCAAGATGATTCAGCCGTTTATTCCCCCGGTAGTTGATGGCAAACCGTGGGAAAGCTATCCGACGCAGGTGATTGCCAGCGAGCGCCGCTTCTTTAGCTTTGAACCGGGTGCTAAATGGCATGGTTTTTCCGGCTACGCGCGTGACCAGTATTTCGTTGACCCTTGCAAACTGCTGTTAACCACTCCAGGCATTGACGCACAAACCGGGCAATATACCGAGTTTGGTATTCCGGCGACGATTCTGGCGCATTACCTGCGTGAAAACGGCATCGTACCGGAGAAATGCGACCTTAACTCGATTCTGTTCCTGCTGACCCCGGCAGAAAGCGCAGAGAAACTGGCGCAACTGGTGGCGATGCTGGCGCAGTTTGAGCAGCATATTGAAGACGATACGCCGCTGGCAGATGTGCTGCCCACTATCTTCAACAAGTATCCGGTACGCTATCGGGATTACACGCTGCGTGAACTGTGCCAGGAGATGCACTCACTGTACGTCAGCTTTGATGTGAAAGATCTGCAAAAAGCGATGTTCCGTCAGGAAAGTTTACCTGCCGTGGCGATGAACCCACAGGATGCGAACAGCGCTTTTATCCGTGGTGATGTTGAACTGGTGCGGATTAGTGAAGCAGCTGGCCGCATTGCGGCGGAAGGTGCGCTGCCTTATCCTCCGGGCGTGCTGTGCGTGGTACCGGGCGAAGTATGGGGTGGGGCGGTACAGCAATATTTCCTGGCGCTGGAAGAGGGCGTAAACCTGCTGCCAGGCTTCTCGCCGGAGCTGCAAGGAGTTTACAGTGAAACGGATGCAGACGGTATTAAGCGTCTGTATGGATATGTGGTGAAGTAAGCGCAAAAAAAGCGGGTTACCTTTTGGCAACCCGCTTTTCTCTGCGTAAACGTTAGTGCGCGATAGTCTGGGTGCCTGCTGGAACGCGTACGTGTTTGTATTTAAACAGCGCAACGAAGGCAAAAGCCAGAACCAGCGAGTAACCTGCGAAGATCAACCACACGGTCTGCCAGTCGGTAATACCGTTCAGCGTATAGTGTTCAACGACTTTACCGCTCACCAGTCCGCCCAGAATACAACCGAAACCGTTGGTCATCATCAGGAACATACCCTGTGCGCTGGCGCGGATTTCAGGGCGTACTTCTTTCTCCACGAACACGGAACCAGAGATGTTGAAGAAGTCGAAGGCGCAGCCGTAAACAATCATCGACAGAACCAGCAGCACGGTACCGAACGGCGTTGGATCGCCGTAGGCAAACAGGCCGAAGCGCAGCATCCACGCCACAATACTGATAAGCATCACGTT
Organism: Citrobacter sp. Cpo074; assembly: GCF_030332745.1. Taxonomy (NCBI): domain Bacteria; kingdom Pseudomonadati; phylum Pseudomonadota; class Gammaproteobacteria; order Enterobacterales; family Enterobacteriaceae; genus Citrobacter; species Citrobacter sp. Cpo074. Next base: position 230,841 of record NZ_JAOWHG010000034.1, on the reverse strand, counting down.
CTTAATACCGTAACGGCTTAAGAAGAACGGGATGGTCAGGATAAACAGCGTCTCGGAAATCTGTGAAATCGACATCATCACTGATGCGTGTTCCACGATAAAGCTACCGGAGAACAGTGGGTTGTTATCGAAGCTGTGCAGGAAGGTGTTACCAAACATATTGGTAATCTGCAGCTCTGCGCCTAGCATCATTGAGAAGATGAAGAAAATCGCCATACGCTTGTTTTTAAACAGCGCGAAAGCATCCAGACCGAGCATTGATGTCCAGCTCTGGTTTTTCTGCTGATTGGCAACCGGAATATGCGGCAGCGTCAGGGTGAACAGTACCAGTACCAGGGACAATGTCGCACCGATGTACAGCTGCATATGGCTCAGTTCAAAGCCGGAGAAGCTCACTGCCCACATCGCCAGAATAAAGCCGATGGTGCCCCAGATACGAATTGGCGGGAAGTCGGTAACGATATCCATCCCGGCAGATTGCAGGCGATAGTAGGAGATGGTGTTGATTAGCCCCAGTGTTGGCATATAGGCCAGGGAGTTAAGCAGGATCACAAAGAACATGGCCCCTGGCGTGGTGACTTCGGCTGCGGCAAACAGCGTTCCTGCGCCGACCAGGTGGCAAAGGGCGTAAACCCACTTCGCACTGATCCATTTATCGGCCACGATCCCTAACAGCGTTGGCATAAGCACGGCGGCGATCCCCAGCGAGCTATACACCGCACCAATGGATGCACCATCGAATTTAAGGGTGACAAACATATAGGAGCCGAGGGTAGTGAGCCAACTACCCCATAAGCAGAACTGCAGAAACGAGAGAACTTTCAGCTGCAGCTTAAGATTCATGTTAATTTCCTCACACCGTAATGCGGATGAATGTTTTAAAAGGCACATTTGCCGTGGCTATATGATGTGATTCTATCAATGAGAGGCACTCTTTTTTTGTTACCTGTGACAAATATTTGCAAACAATTTCTGATTGCAAAGCAAAAGAGTGATGGAGTTAACATTTTTGGTGCTTCAGGCCCCCGTTTTAGGGGGCTGAAGAGGAATACATTAGCGGCGTCGATAGGATTTTTGTGCGGAATTGACCTTGTAAAGGTATCGGCGTGATTCAGCAGATGGATGTCGGGTGGTCAGCGTTTGATAAACGTCACCTGGAGACATGCTGTTAATGATATTCGCGGCCTGAATTTTATCGTTCGAGAACACGCGCAGCACGCTGCCCGCACCGCCGTTGTACGCGGTGATTACCGCATAGCGGCGTGAGGTCGGATTATCGATACCACCTAAATAGACATTGTTGAGCATTGCCAGATAGGCCGTGCCGGTATCAATGTTGCTGGCCGGATCAAACAAGAAGCTACGGCTTGGTGTGCCTGAGCGCCCTTGCGAGCGGAACACATCTTTCCCGGCGCTGTGCTGTACCACCTGCATCAGTCCCAGCGCATCGGCATGGCTCACCGCATACGGGTTAAACGAGGATTCGGTTTGCATGATAGCCAGAATCAGCGACTCGTCGACGCCATACTTACGTGAAGCCTGACGCACCATACCGACGTATTTATGCGCGCGCTTATCAAGGTGGTTCGGCACCAGATTGATCGTCACGCTATAGATGATACGCAGGCCATTGCTGCGGCTTTTAAGTCGTGTTTGCAGCAGGTAGTTGGCAAAGTTGGTGGCACGCCCCTCCCAACGAATGGGCTGGCCGGTATTATCAACCACCTGTCCGTACAGGAATGGCTCTTTGGAAATCTTAATGTCGTCGACATCGGAATAGAGGTCGATAGAACCCGGATCATCGCCCATCAGCAATGTCTTGATAATCGCCCGACGCAGGTGTCCGGCGGGATCTGTCCCGGCAATGGTCTCGACGGTTATCGTACCGTCATCAAAGTTGATATGGCTGCGGGTTTGATACTGATCGGTATACTTGACGTAGTCCTTCGGACCCGCAATCAGCACTTCCTTAAATCCCCACAAATTCTCAATATTATGGGCAAATTGCCCCATCAGAATATCAAAACCGTTGGTATCCTTGACCCAGGCTTCGTTATAGGAATCGCCTTTTTTGGTCGAACTGGAACAGGAGATGAGCAACGGCGCAATAACGGCAAGCGCGAGAAATTTTTTCATCATTCCGGGAGTGCGTGTTGTGTTTGTTGTTTGCAAGGACCAGATTAAAACGTAGGCCGGATAAGCGCAGCGCCATCCGGCAACGGTTCTTATGACTCTGGCGTATAGCCTTCAATATGCACATCCTTACCTTCAAACAGGAAGTTAATCATCTCCTGTTCCAGTAACTTACGGTGTTCGACGTTCATCATATTGAGTTTTTTCTCGTTAATCAGCATGGTCTGTTTATGCTGCCATTGCGCCCATGCTTCTTTAGAAATCTCGTTATAAATGCGTTTGCCCAGATCGCCCGGGTACAGCTGAAAATCCTGGCCTTCTGCTTCGCGTTGCAGGAAAGTGCAAAAAATCGTTCTGCTCATAAAAAGTCCTCTCTATCGTCCGGTACGTTAAACGTGTGTACCGGCACGTAATTGCTGTAACAAACGCTCCACGGGAGCCGCCAGTCCGACCGACGGCGGTTGCGCTAAGTTATACCAGAGCGCGTTGCCTTCATCCATGCATGAGGTGAATGAAGACACGGGAAGCCACATAGGCACAATATCTAAGTGGAAATGGCTAAAGGTATGGCGAAACGCATTAAGTTGGGTCAGATTATCTGCGTTAATTTGTCGTTGCGCCAGCCAGTTGCGCAGTCCATCTTCGTCGTCAAACTGCGGAAAACAGTATAAACCACCCCACAAGCCGCTGGGCGGTCGCTGTGAGAGCAGCACTTCGTCATCATGCTGCATCAGTAAAAAATAGCCCGTTCGTTCCGGTAACGTCTGTTTGGGCTTTTTACCGGGATACAACGCCCAACTTGCATTGGCGCTCGCCACACAGCCATTTTCCAACGGACACAGGGAACATTTAGGTTTTGAGCGCGTACAGACCATGGCGCCTAAATCCATCATCGCCTGATTAAAACGCTCAACACCCTGGGCCGGCGTAACTTGCTCGCTCAGCTCCCACAGCTTCTTTTCGACCTCTTTTTTACCCGGCCAGCCGCTTACAGCATAACAGCGAGCCAGCACGCGTTTGACGTTACCGTCGAGAATCGGAAAATGCTGACCCAGAGAGAGAGAAAGGATCGCGCCTGCGGTTGAACGTCCGACGCCAGGTAGGGCGGCTACTTCATCAAAGGTTTGCGGAAATATACCGCTATGCAGCGTCCCAACCTGCTGCGCGGCTTTATGCAGATTACGCGCACGGGCGTAATAACCCAGCCCGGTCCACAAATGCAGAACTTCATCCAGCGGCGCATGGGCCAAATCCGTTACCGTTGGGAAGCGCGCCATAAAGCGCTCAAAATAGGGGATAACGGTCGCAACCTGAGTTTGTTGCAGCATTACCTCAGAGAGCCATACTTTGTAAGGCGTCTTGTCAATTTGCCAGGGCAGCGTTTTCCGCCCGTATTTGTCGTACCAGCTCAAAACCTGAGCCGAAAATTGAGACGCTTGCATGATTACCGTTTCATTATTGCCGGGGGCAAGATTGCAGCACAGCGGCAACGGGGTGTAAACCGGAACTTTCCGCTGCTCACTTTCTTCCTTTACTTGCATCCGGCAACTAACTTTGGATAATGCCCGTTTTCAGAACTCAAACACAGCAGACTAAACTTTTATGAAGAACGACGTCATTTCACCGGAATTTGATGAAAACGGCCGCCCTCTGCGCCGGATTCGTAGTTTTGTTCGTCGCCAGGGGCGACTGACGAAAGGGCAGGAACACGCGCTGGAAAACTACTGGCCGGTGATGGGCGTTGAGTTCAGCGAAGAGCCTGTAGATTTCGCAGAACTGTTTGGCCGTGACGCGCCAGTCACGCTGGAAATCGGTTTTGGTATGGGAGCGTCGCTGGTTGCAATGGCGAAAGCGCGTCCGGAACAGAATTTCCTCGGCATTGAGGTTCACTCACCTGGCGTTGGTGCGTGTCTGGCTTCAGCCCATGAAGAGGGTGTCGAGAACCTGCGCGTCATGTGCCATGATGCCGTTGAAGTCCTGCATAAAATGATTCCTGACAATTCTTTATCTATGGTTCAGCTGTTTTTCCCTGACCCGTGGCATAAAGCACGTCATAATAAACGCCGTATCGTTCAGGTACCGTTTGCTGAGCATATCTTAAGTAAGCTGAAGCTGGGCGGCGTGTTCCATATGGCGACCGACTGGGAAGCGTATGCGGAGCACATGCTTGAAGTGATGTCCTCGATTGACGGGTATAAAAACCAGTCAGAGAGTAACGATTATGTACCGCGCCCGGAATCGCGCCCGGTAACCAAATTTGAACAACGTGGTCATCGTCTTGGCCACGGCGTATGGGACTTAATGTTCGAGAGGGTGAAATAATGGCAAAGAACCGTAGCCGTCGTCTGCGTAAAAAGATGCACATCGAAGAATTCCAGGAAGTAGGATTTTCGGTTGCATGGCGTTTCCCGGAAGGTACATCTGGAGAGCAGGTCGATCAAATCGTTGATGACTTTATCAATGAAGTCATCGAACCGAACAAACTGGCTTTTGACGGCAGCGGCTATCTGGCCTGGGAAGGTCTGATCTGTCTGCAGGAAATCGGCAAATGCACCGAAGAACACCAGGCAATCGTGCGTAAGTGGCTGGAAGAGCACAAACTCGAAGAAGTGCGTACCAGCGAACTTTTCGATATTTGGTGGGACTAAGTAGCACAGGGTCGGCAAATGCCGACCCGATTTGTATTGAGGGAAAGATATGATGCGCAAAACGCTGCTGGCGGCAGTCCTAACGTTCACGGCGATGGCCGCACATGCAGATTACCAGTGCAGCGTCACCCCGCGTGACGATGTGATTTTGAGCCCACAAACGGTGCAGGTGAAGGGCGAGAATGGCGACCTGGTTATTACCCAGGCTGGCGATGTCACCTTCAACGGTAAACAGTACAACCTGAACGCCGCACAGCGTGAGCAGGCCAAAGATTATCAGGCGGCGTTGCGTAGCAGCCTGCCGTGGATCGACGAAGGTGCCAGAGCGCGCGTAGAGAAAGGTCGCGTGGCGCTGGACAAAATCATCGCCAAAGAGGTCGGTGAAAGCAGCAACATGCGTGGCCGCTTAACCAAGCTGGATGCGCAATTGAAAGAGCAGATGAACCGCATCATCGAGCATCGAACTGATGGCCTGACTTTCCATTATAAGGCGATTGATCAGGTCCGCGCGGACGGACAACAGCTGGTGAATCAGGCGATGGGCGGCATTTTGCAGGACAGCATCAACGAGATGGGAGCGAAAGCCGTGCTCAAAGGCGGTGGTAATCCACTGCAGGGCGTACTCGGAAGCCTCGGTGGTTTGCAGACCTCAATTCAGAACGAATGGAAGAATCAGGAACAAGACTTCCAGCAGTTTGGCAAAGATGTTTGTTCCCGCGTTGTGACGCTGGAAAACGATCGTAAAACGCTGGTTAGCACTCTGAAATAATCTTCACCTCTTATTAACGGCACAGAAACATTCTGTGCCGTTTTATTTTGTATATTTCTGTTTTTTTGATATCCATCTCTAAGAACGGCAATTTGGTGGAGATATAAATCTGGTTAATTGGAACTCGTCACATTATTCATCTGTAGGATAGACATAATGCTGCAAATTCAAGTAACTGGAGAAATAACATGGAGTTTTTCAAGAAAACGGCACTTGCCGCACTGGTTATGGGTTTCAGCGGCGCGGCGCTTGCACTGCCAAACATCACCATTTTAGCTACTGGCGGAACGATTGCCGGCGGTGGTGATTCCGCGACAAAATCTAACTACACGGCAGGCAAGGTTGGCGTAGAAAATCTGGTTGAGGCCGTACCTCAATTGAAAGATATCGCTGTCGTTAAAGGCGAGCAGGTGGTGAATATCGGCTCCCAGGATATGAATGACGAAGTCTGGTTAACGCTGGCGAAAAAGATTAATACCGAGTGTGATAAAACCGACGGCTTCGTGGTAACACATGGTACGGATACCATGGAAGAAACCGCCTATTTCCTCGACCTGACCGTCAAGTGCAACAAGCCGGTGGTGCTGGTCGGTGCAATGCGTCCGTCTACGGGGATGAGCGCTGATGGCCCGTTCAACTTGTATAACGCGGTAGTAACTGCCGCAGACAAAGCCTCTGCCAACCGCGGAGTGCTGGTGGTGATGAACGACACCGTTATGGATGGTCGTGACGTGACTAAAACCAACACTACCGACGTCGCTACCTTCAAATCCGTTAACTACGGCCCGCTGGGTTACATCCATAACGGTAAAATCGACTACCAGCGTACGCCTGCGCGTAAGCACACCACGTCTACTCCGTTCGATGTGTCTAAGCTGACCGAGCTGCCGAAAGTTGGGATTGTTTATAACTACGCTAATGCCTCCGATCTGCCGGCAAAAGCGCTGGTGGATGCGGGTTACGCCGGGATCGTCAGTGCGGGTGTAGGTAACGGTAACCTGTATAAAACCATTTTCGATACGCTGGCAACCGCCGCGCATAAAGGTACCGTTGTAGTGCGTTCATCCCGTGTACCAACGGGCGCCACTACACAGGATGCAGAAGTTGATGATGCAAAATACGGATTTGTGGCTTCAGGTTCCCTGAACCCGCAAAAAGCACGTGTTCTGCTGCAGCTTGCGCTGACTCAAACCAAGGATCCTAAGCAGATCCAGGAAATGTTTAATCAGTATTAATCGATGAAGGTGGCTGCGCTTACCGCCCTAACCCTGTAGGCCGGATAAGACGCAGCCGCCATCCGGCAATTTTCCTGATGGCGCTACGCTTATCAGGCCTACGTTCACCAGCCATCACTCCGCCAGAAACAGCTCCAGCAGCGAATTCAAGAACAGCTTACCGTGTTGGGTAATCTGCCAGTACTCATCGCATTCACTCAGGTAGCCCTGGGAAATAGCCTCATCGATCTGTCGACGAATAACGTCTTCGGTAAGACCGGTATATTGCGTAAACTCCGCGCGAGGCGCGGCTTCCAGCAGCCGGAAACGATTCATGAAGAACTCGAACGGCTTATCGGCTTCGGCAACATCGCGCTGGCTTTCGAGATAACGCCCTTGCATATACCCACGCGGATGCCGTGTTTTGGTGGTGCGCAGGATGCGTCCGTCAGGGAATGTGATCTTACCGTGTGCGCCGCAGCCAATGCCAAGATAGTCGCCAAAACGCCAGTAGTTAAGGTTGTGCTGACACTGATAACCCGGTCTGGCGTAGGCTGAGGTTTCGTACTGCTGATATCCCGCGGCGGTCAGTAGCTGGTGGCCTTGCTCAAAAATATCCCACAGCGCGTCATCGTCCGGTAAAACCGGCGGTCGGGAACCGAACAGCGTGTTGGGTTCGATGGTCAACTGATACCAGGAAAGATGCGGTGGGTTGAGCGCGATGGCCTGCTGTAAATCACCCAGCGCCTCTTCCAGCGTCTGATCCGGCAAACCATGCATCAGGTCGAGGTTAAAGCTGCGTAGCCCCAGACCGCTCGCCAGGTGTGCTGCTCGTTTGGCTTCTTCCGGCCCGTGAATACGTCCCAGACGTTCGAGTTTGGCGGAGCTAAAGCTCTGTACGCCAATCGAGATACGGTTGACGCCAGCGCGTTGATAATCCACAAAGCGATCGGCTTCCACCGTCCCGGGATTCGCCTCCATCGTGATTTCTGCATCTTCGGCCAGATTCAGCCGTGCTCGCACGCCGTCGAGCAGCGTTTGCATCGCCGGGCCAGAAAGCAGGCTCGGCGTGCCACCACCGATAAAAATCGTCTTTACTTCACGGCCCTGGGCATGGGCCACCTCAGTATCCAGATCGCTCAGCAGATGCTGCACATAGTCGTCATGAGGGACTTCGCCCTTTAGCGCATGCGAGTTGAAGTCGCAGTACGGGCATTTCTGCACGCACCACGGGATGTGAATATAAAGACTTAGCGGCGGAAGCTTAACCATTACGCAGGGCATCCAGCAGCAGCTTCAGCGCCTGGCCGCGGTGAGAAATTGCACTCTTTTCTTCACGGGTCAGTTCGGCTGCGGTTTTCCCTTCAGACGGCACAAAGAAGATCGGGTCGTAGCCAAAACCACCGTTTCCGGCAGGTTCACGGGTAATCACGCCCGGCCAGCTTCCGTGGCACACAACAGGCGTTGGATCGTCTGCATGGCGCATATACACCAGCACACAATGGAACTGCGCCTGGCGCTTGTCATCAGGAATATCCTGCAGGGTGTGAAGCAGTTTTTCCAGGTTCTGCTGATCGGTCGCATCTTCGCCGGAATAGCGGGCTGAATAGATACCCGGAGCGCCGCCAAGGGCATTTACTGCCAGACCTGAGTCATCAGCTATGGCCGGTAAGCCGGTAATTTGCGCGGCATGACGCGCCTTCAGAATGGCGTTCTCAATAAACGTCAGCCCGGTCTCGTCTGCAGAATCAACACCCAGATCCGTTTGGGCAACAACATCAAGACCGAAATCACTCAGAAGAGAGGCGAGTTCACGCACTTTACCGGCATTGCCGGTCGCGAGGACAACTTTTTGCATGGGATACCTAATCAGTTAACGCCGCAATTTCGGGCGGGATCTGTTGCGGATGAATGATTTTAACCTGTTTGTGACGACCAAGCTCGCCCTTCTCAATGACGACCTGGCTTTTTGCCACACGGAACTGTTTGCCGAGAAACTTCACCAGATGGCTATTGGCCTGGCCATCTACTGGCGGGGCGGTAATGGCGACTTTAACTTCGTCGCCATGTAAACCCACAATACTGTCACGGCTGGCTTTAGGCTGAATGTAGAGCCGTAAAACCAGACCGTCGTCGCAGGGTGTAACGGCACTCATAGCGCCATCCACAGCCCCGGCAGCAGCATGTTGCCTGTCGCCTGTAACACTTCCGCGATGCCCATGTTAATAACGTAGAGCAGCAGAACCAGAATCATTGGGGAGAAATCGATCCCGCCCATGCCTGGAAGTATGCGACGGATAGGACGCAGCAGCGGATCTGCCAGTTGAATCAGCACGTACTCTACAGGACTGCGGCCCTGGCTGACCCAGCTCATAATCGCCATCACAAGCAGCACCCAGAAAATCAACAGCCCGATAGTCTTCAGGACAATCAGTACGGCGGCGATCCAGATGATCGGCTGGAACGTGACCACCTTAAACAGCACGATTGCTTTGATAAAGCTGAGAACGAGCGCAACTAATGCCGATGCGCTGTCGATCGGTCCCATAGGGGGAATAATGCGGCGTAACGGCCCAATAATGGGCTGAGTGATTTTCACTATAAACTGCGAGAACGGGTTGTAAAAATCGCAGCGAGACCATTGCATCCACACGCGCAGCAGCAGCGCCATGGTATACAGCTCAATTACCGTTGAGAGCAGGAAGGTCAACGTATTCATGGTGTTCCTTAGTTTTCCTTATTTTTTAGTGTAATCACGAGCACCAAAAATGGCAGTGCCAATGCGCACCATCGTGCTACCCGCCGCGATGGCGGCATCCATATCATCAGACATTCCCAGTGAGAGAGTGTCGATGCCTGGGTAGCGTGTTTTCAACCCGGCAAATGCTACCGCCATTTGCTGTGCAACTTCAAACTGCCTTACATAATCTGACTCTGGAGCCGGAATCGCCATCAGACCACGCAGGGTAATGCGCGGTAGTGCAGCGACTTCAGCGGCCAGTGCATCAAGCTCTGCCAGCGGAATTCCTGACTTACTGTTCTCATCGCTGATATTAATTTGGATCAGTACATTGAGCGGCGGCAGTTCCGCCGGGCGCTGTTCGCTCAGACGGGCAGCGATACGCAGACGGTCGATCGTATGGCACCAGTCAAAGTGCTCAGCGACCAGACGACTTTTGTTGGACTGCAGCGGGCCGATAAAGTGCCACTGCAGATCGTTGACGCCTTTTTCCTGGAAGTAGCGGATTTTATCCACCCCTTCCTGCACATAGTTTTCACCGAAGGCACGCTGCCCTGCGGTAATGGCTTCTTCGATGGCGCTCGCAGGTTTGGTTTTACTGACTGCAAGCAACGTAACTTCTTCTGAAGACCGCCCGCAACGCGTCGCGGCGGCTGAGATTTTGTCCCGGACATGTGCCAGGTTATGCGCGATATCGTTCATTTTCCGAGGATGTTCATATGAATATGGAAGAAATAGTGGCCCTTAGTGTAAAGCATAACGTGTCGGATCTACACCTGTGCAATGCATGGCCTGCGCGCTGGCGCATACGTGGAAAAGTCGAAATCGCACCATTTACTACGCCTGACGTGGAGAATCTGCTGATGTGCTGGCTCAGTGAGCAACAACAGGTACAGTGGCAGGAACAGGGGCAGATTGATTTTGCTATTGCGCTGGCAGGTTCCCAGCGGCTGCGCGCCAGTGCTTTTGTTCATCAACAGGGAACCTCACTGGCGCTAAGATTGCTCCCGCTTGATTGTCCATGTTTAGACGATCTCCAGACCCCTGACGTCATACCTGAACTGCTGCGCAGTGAAAATGGGTTAATTCTGGTGACAGGCGCTACCGGTAGCGGTAAATCAACGACCCTGGCGGCGATGGTAGAGTACCTTAATCAGCATGTTGCGGGGCATATTCTGACGCTGGAAGACCCGATTGAATATCGTTACACCAGCCAGCGTTGTCTTATTCAACAACGGGAGGTGGGCGTACACTGCGCTTCTTTTGCCGCCGGTTTACGCGGCGCGCTGCGTGAAGATCCCGACGTCATTTTGCTGGGCGAACTGCGCGATGCGGAAACCATTCGTCTGGCATTAACGGCAGCGGAAACCGGGCATCTGGTGCTGGCAACGTTACATACGCGAGGGGCGGCACAGGCTATCGCGCGGCTGGTGGACACCTTTTCGGCAACAGAGAAAGAGCCGGTGCGTAACCAGTTAGCAGACAGCCTGCGGGCGGTACTTTCGCAAAAGCTGGAGGAAGATAAGCTGGGAGGACGCGTGGCGCTATTTGAGCTGCTCGTCAACACGCCAGCCGTGGGCAATTTGATTCGTGAAGGGAAAACGCATCAGCTGCCCGGCGTAATTCAAACCGGGCAACAGACAGGTATGCAGACATTTGCACAAAGTCAGCAGCAGCGTCAGGCGTAGGGACGGATTTAGTAACCCTGCTCGAAATAGCTTTCGAGGATGACCACGGCAGAAGCGGAATCTACTTTGCCTTTATTCAACGCCCGGTATCCGCCTTGTTCGAACAGGCCGGAGCGGGCCTCGACGGTGCTCAAGCGTTCATCGTGCAGCGTTACGGTTACGCCAAAGCGACCGTGAATACGGTTAGCGAACTTACGCGCGCGCGCGGTAAGGGGTTGTTCTGTGCCATCCATGTTGAGCGGCAGGCCTACGATAATTTCATCCGGCTGCCATTCTTTCAGCAGGCGTTCAATCAAACTCCAGTCTGGCGTACCGTCCTGCGCCTTAATGGCGGGCAACGGTCTGGCCGTACCGGTAATGCGCTGACCAACAGCAACACCAATACTTTTCGTACCAAAATCAAAAGAGAGTAATGTTCCGCTCATCAGGCATGTCCCGCCACGCCAGGCATGGTCTGAATATCTATCCCGATAAGCTTCGCCGCATCGCGCCAGCGGTCGGCAATCGGCGTTTTGAATAAGATGTTGAGGTCTGCGGGCGCCGTGAGCCAGGCGTTATCCAGTAGCTCTTGTTCCAGTTGACCTTTTTCCCATGATGAATAACCCAGCGCAACCAGCACTTCGGACGGTTGTTCTTGTGTGCCCAGGGTTTCTAGTACATCGCGGGAGGTGGTGATGATGGTGTTATCTGAAATGCGGATACTGGATGCAAAGCGTGACGGTGGAGTGTGGAGAATAAATCCACGGTCTTCCGCCAGCGGGCCGCCGAGCATCACTGGTTTATCCAGACGAATGGCCGGATCGCGTTCTTCTGGGGTAATCTTCAGCTTTTCCAGAATCCCTTCAATTTGTAAGTTTTCCAGAGGCTTATTAACGATAATCCCCATTGCTCCGTTCTCATTATGTTCACAGATGTACACCACGGAACGGCGGAAAATCGGATCCTGGAGAGCAGGCATGGCAATCAGAAAGTGATGCTGTAAATTCATTGTCAGAGGTTCTGTTTCCTGGTTCAAAAAAGCAACAGAGCCCAGTATGTGGGCAAAGCTCGAAGATGTCACCCTCTGAAGATAGCATTGCCGGATGACGGCTTCGCCTAATCCGGTCTGCGGGGTGCAATTTCAGGCCGGATAAGACGCGATGGCGTCGCTATCCGGCAACGTATTTACTTCTGCAAACGCGCCTCAATGGCATCCATCAGCATACCGGTAATCGAAACCGGGAACTCCGCTTCGATTTCACGAATACAGGTTGGGCTGGTAACGTTAATTTCCGTCAGACGATCGCCAATGATATCCAGACCGACAAAAATCAAACCTTTCGCTTTCAGCGTTGGCCCAATGCGACGTGCAATTTCCCAGTCGCTGTCGGTCAATGGACGCGGCTCGCCACGACCGCCAGCGGCCAGGTTGCCACGGGTTTCGCCGCCCTGCGGAATACGTGCCAGGCAATAAGGAACGGGTTCGCCATCGACCACCAGGACGCGTTTATCGCCATCTTTAATTGCTGGCAGATAGTTCTGCGCCATGCAGTAGCGGGTACCGTGCTCGGTCAGCGTTTCAGCAATGACGCCAAGGTTCGGGTCGCCTTCCTTCACACGGAAAATAGATGCGCCGCCCATACCATCCAGCGGTTTGAGAATGATGTCGCTGTGTTTTTGCCAGAAGGCTTTCAGCTGCGCTTTGTTACGCGTGACCAGCGTTTCCGGCGTCAGGTCGGCAAACCATGCGGTGAACAGCTTTTCGTTGCAGTCGCGCAGGCTCTGCGGTTTGTTGACGATCAGCGTCCCTTTTTCTTCTGCACGTTCCAGAATATAGGTTGCGTAGATGAACTCGGTATCAAATGGCGGATCCTTACGCATCAGAATAACGTCCAGGTCTGCCAGCGGGAGATCCTGCTCGCTCTTGAACTCATACCATTTGTCGTAGTTCTGCTCTACGCTCAGGGTGCGCGTATGGGCGCGGGCTTCACCGTTGATCAGATAAAGATCGGCCATCTCCATATAATGAATTTCGTAACCGCGACGTTGCGCTTCCAGCAGCATAGCGAAGCTGGAATCTTTCTTGATGTTGATGCTTGCGATGGGATCCATCACGATGCCGAGCTTGATCATTTTCTTCTCCGTTTATGCCTTAGCCCAGATCGCCAAAACGCACCTGTAGCGCAGTAATGGCGGTGAGCGCGGTTGTCTCAGTACGCAGAACGCGAGGTCCTAACAGAATATCAGTAAACTGATAACGTGCGGTCATGGCAATTTCATCTGCCGACAACCCGCCTTCCGGGCCAATCAGCAAGCGGATGCGCTCCACCGGCAGCGGCAGCGTATTGATGCTGGCGCTGGCGCGCGGATGCAGGTTCAGTTTCAGACCTTCGTCCTGTTCCGCGCACCATGCTTCCAAATCCATTGCCGGGCGAATTTCGGGCACCCGGTTACGACCGCACTGTTCGCAGGCGGCAATGGCGATTTTCTGCCACTGCTGGAGCTTCTTGTTCAGGCGTTCACTGTCCAGTTTAACGCCGCAGCGCTCAGAAAAAAGTGGCGTAATGAGGCTTACACCCAGTTCGATCGATTTCTGGATAGTGAATTCCATTTTTTCACCGCGCGACATCACCTGACCCAGGTGGATGTGCAACGGCGACTCACGATCGTCGAGTTCAGCGTTAAGTACCTTCACATCCACGCTTTTTTTACTGGCGTGGGTGATTTCAGCGTCGAATACCTGATTGCTGCCATCAAACAGCTGTAGCGCCTGGCCCGGTCCCATACGCAGCACGCGGCCGATATGGTTGGCTGCATCTTCACACAGTGAAATTTGGCTGCCGGAAGTGATTGGCTCAGGGTGATAAATACGAGGAATGCGCATAGTTAAACATCCGCGTCATGGCCCTGGGCTACGAAAGGCCAGGGCATGGTTAAAAATATTGACGCTAGTGTAGGTTAGCTCTTTTGCGCCTGGCAAGCGCGTTGCACATATGGGTTATGGTTCCCCTGTACCTTTGCAATGCGTTCGTCGCGCTCACACTCCCAGTCGGTGACCGGATATTGCTTATTCCAGGCGTTAAAAAGCTGAGTTTGCTGGCGGGAGAGCGTTAGATCGTACTGGTCGCGCATGTAAAAATAGGTACGAGCAATGGCACCGCGGGCGCGGGCTGGCGGCTCGGCAACTTTCTCTTTGAAGTCGACCTTCATGGCGCATTGCCCATACTGACCCTCGCCACCGTTCCACTGGCTGTACATGAAGTTAGCGCGATCGCCATTTACCTCACCCACAGCAGGTTGCAGGTTATGCATGTCGCTTTCCATCTTACGATAGACCGGATCTTTGGCGCAGTTTTTACGCCCTCCGTCCTGCCAGCACTGACGCTGATGACCAAATTGCCAGGCGGGGACAACGTGCTCCCATTCAATTCGACTGGCGCGGTTTTCATTTTTTCGCACTTTATAGCCGCAGGATTCGAGGTCAACGACCCCTTTTTTACCTTGCCAGTTAATTTTACAACCGCAGTAGAAATCGCCCGGTGCATCGGCGTTAACCTTGACGCCTGCTGCTTTTGCCTGAGAAAAACTGTTGATGCCTTCGGCTAAAACCGGGCCTGAAAACGCAGCGGCTAACAGGGCCGCAGCAAAAGAAAAATGACGGTACATCACAAACTCCGTGTCAAAACGAGCCCGCAACGTAGCGAAAGTTATTCCAGTATGCAATCAGTTAGGTCAGAAAAGTTCCTGATAATTCTGAAGATTATTCTGCAACCAGCGGTTCGCCGCAGTGAACACAGCGGTAGGTGGCCTCACCGCGCACAACGCGGTTATGGCGGCGGACGGTCAGTTGGTGCTCCTGACACTTACAGCGGTAAGTAAAAGTCTTGCGCTGCACCGATTGCAGTTCAAACTGATGCGTGCGCCGGGCCGGTACGCCCAGAACGCTTTCCATCATCCATTTCCATTCTTTCCCGTGTGGCGGCACGCGCCCAAAGTGTTTCCACACCAGTAAATGCGCCAGTTCATGGGGCACAACTTCGTTAATGAATGCGTCGACGTTTTCCATCAGCAGGACGGGATTAAGGCGAATTTCATAGGTTTGTAGCCACGCAGTGCCGGCGGCGGTGCCGCGCTGTTGGTAAACCAGCTTTGGCTCCGGATATTGGCGTTCGAGCTTGAGATTGGCCTGGGCGAGTTTTTCCCGCAGGCTACGCATAACGGCTTGCTGGATGGCGATAGGGAGACGGGAGGTTTTCATAACGCCAGAGGATAGTGCGACAGGGAAGGGACTGCAAGAGGAAGGCTTCCTCCGCTGGGGAGGAAGCCTTTGGTGATTAGTCGTGTGCGCCAATTTCGCGCAGTTTACGACCCTTCATCAGGTTACGCTCAATGTGTTCCAGAGAGACGTTTTTAGTTTCAGGGATCAGCCACAGAGTCAGGAAGATGAACAGTACGTTCAGGCCGCCGTATACCCAGAAGGTGTTGGCGCTGCCCAGTGAGTTCAGCATCGTCAGGAAGGTTGCGCCGACGATCATGTTGGCAATCCAGTTGGTTGCAGTAGAGCAGGTGATGCCGAAATCGCGGCCTTTCAGCGGCTGGATTTCAGAGCACAGTACCCAAATCAGCGGACCGGCGCTCATCGCAAAGCCAACGATAAACATCAGCAGCATCAGTACTGCGAAGTATTGTGCGGATGCCGAGTGAATACCCACGTGCATCATTGTACCCAGCACGCCCATACCAACAGCCATCACGATAAAGCCAAGGATCAGCGTAGGCTTGCGGCCCCAACGGTCAACCAGGCCAATGGCGATAAAGGTTGCCAGCACGTTGGTCAGACCGACGATAACAGTCCCCCACATCTGCTCGGTGGTGTTGGTGTAGCCCGCCAGCTCAAAGATTTTCGGTGCGTAATACATGATGACGTTCATCCCGGTGAACTGCTGCATCACCTGTAACAGAACGCCAAGGAATACCGCGCGACGGAAGTTGCTGTTTTCTTTAAACAGCGCCCAGCCGCTCTGCTTCACCTGCAGACTTTCACGGATTTCATCCAGCTCGCGTTTGGCTTCTGCGCTGGTGTCACGCAGACGCAACAGGACGCGTTCGGCATCAACAAAACGACGTTTAGCTGCAAACCAACGTGGGCTGTCCGGCAGGAAGATAACGCCGACCAGAAGCAGCAGGGCAGGGATGATGATTACACCCAGCATCCAGCGCCATGCGCCGCTGTAGCTAAAGGCTGTATCGGAAAGATACGCGCCCAAAATACCGATGGTGATCATCAGCTGATACATAGAGATCATGCTGCCACGAATCTTTTCCGGGGCAATTTCAGACAGGTACAGTGGCGCGGTATAAGACGCAACGCCTACAGCCAGGCCGAGCAGCACGCGGGAAACCAGCAGGACTTCAACGTTTGGTGCAGCGGCGGAGAACAGTGAACCCGCAACAAACAAGATCGCACCGATCATCAGGCTTTTTTTGCGTCCCAGTTTGAAGGAGAGCCAACCGCTGCCGACAGCACCTACCGCCGCACCAAACATCATGGAACTCACCACCCATTCCTGAGTGTGCGGGGTAATTTGAAACTCGTCGGTGATGAACGGTAAAGCACCGGCAATAACACCAATATCCAGGCCAAAAAGTAATCCAGCCAGGGCTGCCAGAAAGCAGACAAAAAATGTCATGGCTTTGTTGGAACGCCCCGTTTTTTTATTGTCAGGCATGATGCCCTCCGGTTGGGTAGCTAGTTTTGTTGATGTTAAGGGTAGGTGAGTACGGGGTAAAAAAATGCGAATCACATCACATTAGTGTAATCGCTTACACTGTCATTCATGCGGATTATTGGTTAATTCATTGAAAGTTAACATTATTTATTGGGATTAAATAATGTTGGTCGTCTGAATTTAAGACAATGATGAAATATAATGTAACAGTGATGCAAGTGTGCTGGATAAGAGATGTTAATTCAAGATAGAGGGAAATATGGTGTGATGTAATCGCTTTCATTTTCATTTAAAGCAATAGTAATCAGCGCGGTTTGGTGATGGATGTGGGAGAGGAAATAGGTATAAAAAAAGACCAGCGCGAGGCTGGTCTTCATAAGCGTTAAGTCTGGTTTAAATTACTTCAGACCGGCAGCGTCGCGCAGCAACTGTGCTTTGTCGGTTTTTTCCCATGGGAAATGTTCGCGACCAAAGTGACCGTAAGCAGCGGTTTCTTTGTAAATCGGGTGCAGCAGATCCAGCATCTGAATCAGGCCATACGGGCGCAGGTCGAAGAACTCACGCACCAGAAGAGTCAACTGCTCTGAAGGCACTTTTTCAGTACCGAACGTTTCCACCATGATAGATGTCGGTTCTGCCACGCCGATTGCGTAGGAAACCTGAATCTCACAACGGTCAGCCAGGCCTGCGGCAACGATGTTTTTCGCTACGTAACGGGCTGCATAGGCTGCGGAACGGTCAACTTTAGACGGGTCTTTACCAGAGAATGCACCGCCGCCGTGACGCGCCATGCCGCCGTAGGTATCAACGATGATTTTACGACCGGTCAGACCGCAGTCGCCCATCGGGCCGCCGATAACGAAACGACCAGTTGGGTTGATGAAGAATTTGGTCGAAGCGGTCAGCCATTCAGTCGGCAGTACCGGCTTGATGATCTCTTCCATAACGGCTTCTTGCAGCGATTTCTGGTCGATATCTTCAGAGTGCTGAGTAGACAGAACAACCGCATCAATACCGACGATTTTGCCGTCGTCATACTGGAAGGTTACCTGGCTTTTGGCATCCGGACGCAGCCAGGATAAGGTGCCGTTTTTACGCACTTCAGCCTGACGCTGCACCAGACGGTGAGCATAGGTAATAGGTGCTGGCATCAGCACGTCGGTTTCGTTGGTTGCATAACCAAACATCAGGCCCTGGTCGCCTGCGCCCTGTTCCAGCGGATCGGCACGGTCAACACCCTGGTTGATGTCCGGAGACTGTTTACCAATCGCGCTCAGTACCGCGCAAGAGTTGGCGTCAAAGCCCATGTCGGAATGCACATAGCCAATTTCGCGAACCGTGTTACGGGTGATCTCTTCGATATCGACCCATGCGCTGGTGGTGATCTCACCGCCAACTAAAACCATACCGGTTTTGACGTAGGTTTCGCAGGCAACGCGTGCTTTTGGATCCTGTTCCAGGATTGCATCCAGCACAGCATCAGAGATTTGGTCAGCGATTTTGTCAGGATGCCCTTCTGATACGGACTCGGACGTAAAAAGGTGTTTTGCCATATTTAATTTCACCTAAGGAGAATTTGGTTAGCTCAAACTGTCGAGTGGAATAGCCATGTGTAGAAGATTCTACCATGAGTCTGCAGATGACGGACACTGGCAGTCTGAGTGTTAATCGGTATAGATGGATTAACATCTGGACGGCTATTTTAGGACAGTTCTTCGCCTGATTTCCAGCTTTTTTTGATTGAGGTCGCATTGTACTGAAAATGTAACTGGAAATTTTTCCTGACGGTGCTGGCAATGTGCATATTTATCTTTTGCTTTTTGACTTTCTTATCGGTATAAAACGCGGCGCGCGGCTCATACAAAAGCACACGACGTTTTCATCGTGTTGCCACTTCCAGCCGGGTTAAAACTTTAGCTTTGGCTTGTGGGTTCGTTCCGTAAGGAGCAACCGTGGAGGTGATACGAGATAATGAACCGTTGTATTCTGCAGAATCTGTCGCACCGTTCTGGTGTACATATGTCCCCCGCAATCTGCATCTCTGCTTTGCATACCTGTCGATGTTATATACACAAAATCATTTATGCTGCGTCGAGGCGGCAA
Organism: Citrobacter sp. Cpo074; assembly: GCF_030332745.1. Taxonomy (NCBI): domain Bacteria; kingdom Pseudomonadati; phylum Pseudomonadota; class Gammaproteobacteria; order Enterobacterales; family Enterobacteriaceae; genus Citrobacter; species Citrobacter sp. Cpo074. Next base: position 211,838 of record NZ_JAOWHG010000034.1, on the reverse strand, counting down.
GTGAATGAGTCCCCTGAACGTACGAGTAGTACGTGACTGGGGCGAATGAGCGTAGCCAACAAAGAGGCTGCATGAAGGATGAAGTGTATACCCATCTCGGCGTATCTCAGGACTCAAGAGCCGGTAACGGTCACTAAGAACTGAACAAGGGCGCTCTTGGTAAACAAGAGTTTTCTCGTGGTTTCGCCGAACCGTCAGCATTAAGTTCGGTTACGTGTTTACATTGATATGAAAAAGAAACCGGTCGCACAGTCGGAGCGTCAGCACTATCTGCTGCAAATTCTGCCTGTATTTGGGTTGTTATCGCGTCTTCGGATTGCGATAGTAGTCAACTGTTTTACACTTGTTAATAAAATTGAGGTTCGCTATGTCTGACGACATTTCTTTGGGTTCGCCTTCGTCAGCAGGCGAACACGGTGTACTACGCTCCATGCAGGAGGTTGCAATGAGTTCCCAGGAAGCCAGCAAGATGCTGCGTACTTACAATATTGCCTGGTGGGGTAATAACTACTACGACGTCAATGAACTGGGTCACATCAGCGTGTGCCCGGATCCGGACGTACCCGAAGCGCGCGTTGACCTTGCTGAGTTGGTGAAAGCCCGTGAAGCGCAGGGCCAGCGTTTGCCTGCATTGTTCTGCTTCCCGCAGATCCTGCAACACCGTCTGCGTTCGATTAACGCCGCGTTTAAACGTGCCCGTGAATCTTACGGTTACAACGGTGACTATTTCCTCGTTTACCCGATCAAGGTCAACCAGCACCGCCGCGTGATTGAATCGCTGATCCACTCCGGCGAACCGCTGGGACTGGAAGCGGGTTCCAAAGCTGAACTGATGGCCGTTCTGGCTCATGCCGGAATGACCCGTAGCGTGATCGTGTGTAACGGTTATAAAGACCGCGAATATATCCGTCTGGCGCTGATTGGCGAGAAGATGGGCCATAAGGTCTATCTGGTCATCGAGAAGATGTCTGAAATTGCAATCGTGCTGGATGAAGCTGAACGCCTGAATGTCGTTCCGCGTCTGGGCGTGCGTGCGCGTCTGGCGTCGCAGGGCTCTGGCAAGTGGCAGTCCTCCGGCGGGGAAAAATCAAAATTCGGCCTGGCGGCAAACCAGGTGCTGCAGCTGGTCGAAATTCTGCGCGAGCGCGGTCGTCTGGACAGCATTCAGTTGCTGCACTTCCACCTTGGCTCGCAGATGGCGAACATTCGTGATATCGCCACCGGCGTACGTGAATCGGCGCGTTTCTACGTTGAGCTGCACAAGCTTGGCGTCAATATCCAGTGCTTCGACGTGGGCGGTGGTCTGGGCGTGGATTACGAAGGTACCCGTTCGCAGTCTGACTGTTCCGTAAACTACGGCCTGAACGAATACGCCAACAACATCATCTGGGCAATTGGCGACGCCTGTGAAGAACACGGTCTGCCGCATCCGACGGTAATCACCGAGTCTGGCCGCGCGGTTACCGCGCACCATACCGTGCTGGTATCTAACATTATCGGCGTTGAGCGTAGTGAACACACAGAAGCAACGCCTCCGGCTGACGATGCGCCGCGTGCTCTGCAAAGCATGTGGGAAACCTGGCAAGAAATGCATGAACCGGGAACTCGCCGTTCGCTGCGTGAATGGCTGCACGACAGCCAGATGGATCTGCACGATATTCACGTTGGTTACTCTTCAGGTACTTTTAGCCTGCAAGAGCGCGCGTGGGCTGAGCAGCTTTATCTGAACATGTGCCATGAAGTGCAGAAACAACTCGACCCGAGCAACCGTGCGCACCGTCCGATTATCGACGAGCTGCAGGAGCGAATGGCGGATAAGATTTACGTCAACTTCTCGCTGTTCCAGTCGATGCCGGATGCGTGGGGGATTGATCAGCTGTTCCCGGTAATGCCGCTGGAAGGGTTGAACCAGGTGCCTGAACGCCGTGCGGTGCTGTTGGATATCACCTGCGACTCTGATGGTGCTATCGACCACTACGTTGACGGTGATGGCATCGCGACCACGATGCCGATGCCGGAATATGACCCGGAGAACCCGCCGATGCTGGGCTTCTTTATGGTGGGGGCGTACCAGGAGATCCTCGGCAACATGCACAACCTGTTTGGTGATACCGAAGCGGTTGACGTGTTCGTCTTCCCTGACGGCAGCGTAGAAGTGGAATTGTCCGACGAAGGGGATACCGTGGCGGATATGCTGCAGTACGTGCAGTTGGATCCGAATACCCTGCTGACGCAGTTCCGTGACCAGGTGAAAAACACCGATCTGGATACCGAGCTGCAGCAACAGTTCCTCGAAGAGTTTGAGGCCGGTCTGTACGGTTATACTTATCTGGAAGATGAGTAACGATAAATGCCTGCTGGCGCTACGCTTACCGGGCCTACGAAAGTAGGCCGGATAAAGCGAAGCCGCATTTGTGGCACTTACTTGAATCCGTACAAAATAACGGCGATAATTTGCCGTAAATATGCAGTTACCAAATCAATCCCTTCCTCGTCGGGCTTAACGACGCGGAGGGGATTTTTTTTCATCGATTTTTAAAGAGGTCAGTACATGAGCACCTTAGGTCATCAATACGACAACTCCCTGGTTTCTAACGCCTTTGGTTTTTTACGTCTGCCGATGAACTTCATGCCATACGACAGCGACGCCGATTGGGTGATCACCGGCGTACCGTTTGATATGGCAACGTCTGGTCGTGCGGGCGGGCGTCATGGTCCGGCGGCGATCCGTCAGGTTTCCACTAACCTGGCGTGGGAGCATAACCGCTTCCCGTGGAACTTCGATATGCGCGAGCGCCTGAACGTGGTGGACTGCGGCGATCTGGTTTATGCCTTCGGTGATGCGCGTGAAATGAGTGAAAAACTGCAGGCTCATGCTGAGAAGCTGCTTTCTGCCGGTAAGCGCATGCTCTCCTTCGGCGGCGACCACTTCGTCACGTTGCCGCTGCTGCGCGCGCACGCAAAACACTTTGGTAAAATGGCGCTGGTGCACTTTGATGCCCACACCGACACCTACGCGAACGGCTGCGAATTCGACCACGGCACCATGTTCTACACTGCGCCGAACGAAGGGCTGATCGATCCGAATCACTCTGTGCAGATTGGTATTCGTACCGAATTCGACAAAGACAACGGCTTTACCGTGCTGGATGCCTGCCAGGTGAACGATCGCAGCGTAGATGACATCATCGCCCAGGTTAAGCAGATTGTCGGTGATATGCCGGTGTATCTGACCTTTGATATCGACTGCCTGGATCCTGCGTTTGCGCCGGGTACCGGTACGCCAGTGATTGGCGGTCTGACTTCCGATCGCGCGATCAAGCTGGTTCGTGGTCTGAAAGATCTGAACATCGTCGGGATGGATGTTGTTGAAGTGGCTCCGGCCTACGATCAGTCAGAGATCACCGCGCTGGCGGCGGCTACGCTGGCTCTGGAAATGCTGTACATCCAGGCAGCGAAAAAAGGCGAGTAAGTTGTTTTGCCGGATGGCGCTAACGCTTATCCGGCCTACAGCTGGTTGATGTTTGTAGGCCGGATAAGGCGTTCACGCCGCATCCGGCACGATTAACGGTTATTTGATCCCGTCTGCGCTCATGCGATCGCGAATATGTTGCGCACGTTCTGCGGATGCCGGGTGATCGTCAAACATTGAGCTTTGACGTCCAGCTTCCAGTTTGGCCAGTTTCTCAAAGCTGGTGGCTAAACCTGCCGGATTGATCCCGCGTTTGCGCAACAAATCATACGAGTAATCATCCGCCTCGGATTCCTGACGCTGGGAGAACTGCGAGTTCACCAGTTTCTCGCCAAGATCGCCCAATTGCGACTGCGACAGGCTGCCGACAATGCCGCCAGCGGATGCCGCCGCTGCACGTACGGCGTTGGTACCCAGCGCAACCTGCATACCTTTTTTCACGTGACCCAGCGCGACGTGGCCCATTTCATGGCCGATCACCGCTTCGACTTCGTTGTCGGTCATCATATCCATCAGGCCGCTGTACACGCGGATACAGCCGTTTGCCATGGCAAAGGCATTCACATCTTTCGCCATATAGACTTTGTAGTTCACCGGCTGGCCGTTAATGTTATCGCCAAGCGCGGCGGCGATTTTGCCAAGACGCGTTGCGTACTCGCTGCTGGCCGGGGCGATAGTAGCCTTGCTGTCCATATCTTTACAGGCCTGATCGCTCAGCGCTTTTACCTGAGCATCGCTCAGACTGTAGGCCTGAAAAGCCTCCGCGCCAGAAGAAAGCAGTCCGTTGGAGTCCATGTTCTGGCAGCCGGTCAATGCCGCAGCCATGCTCGTAGCAAGCAGTAAAGCGCGAATTTTCATTTTTTCTCTTCCGCACAAAGTCAGGATTATTCTAAAAATTACGTCGTTTGCAGGTGAACCGACGCTCGGCCTAAGTATAAAGAAAAGAACAATACGCGGGCGAGAAGATTGCGCAACTTGCGCGCATGATCCAGAGATTTCTGAAGCGGCAAAAGGATGCTCCATGTACATGACACGCGGCTTGGGTTACATTGTTGGCACTTTTTTCCGGCGTAGCCCAAAACGCGCTGTCGTCAAGTCGTTAAGGGCTCAGCCTTCATTATCCGATCTGGAGTCAAAATGTCCTCACGTAAAGAGCTTGCCAATGCTATTCGTGCGCTGAGCATGGACGCAGTACAGAAAGCCAAATCCGGTCACCCGGGTGCCCCGATGGGTATGGCTGACATTGCCGAAGTCCTGTGGCGTGATTTCCTGAACCACAACCCGACTAACCCGTCCTGGGCTGACCGTGACCGCTTCGTGCTGTCCAACGGTCACGGCTCCATGCTGATTTATAGCCTGCTGCACCTCACCGGCTACGATCTGCCGATGTCCGAGCTGCAGAACTTCCGTCAGCTGCACTCCAAAACTCCGGGTCACCCGGAAGTGGGTTACACCGCGGGTGTTGAAACCACTACAGGTCCTCTGGGTCAGGGTATTGCGAATGCAGTGGGTATGGCTATCGCTGAAAAAACGCTGGCGGCGCAGTTTAACCGTCCAGGTCACGACATCGTTGACCACTTCACCTATGCTTTCATGGGCGACGGCTGCATGATGGAAGGTATCTCTCACGAGGTATGTTCCCTGGCCGGTACGCTGAAGCTGGGTAAACTGGTTGCGTTCTACGATGACAACGGCATCTCTATCGATGGCCACGTTGAAGGCTGGTTCACCGATGACACCGCGAAGCGTTTTGAAGCTTACGGCTGGCATGTGGTCCGTGGCGTTGATGGCCACGATGCTGACGCCATTAAACGCGCAGTTGAAGAAGCACGCGCAGTAACCGACAAACCGTCCCTGCTGATGTGCAAAACCATCATCGGTTTCGGTTCTCCGAACAAAGCGGGTACTCACGACTCTCACGGTGCGCCGCTGGGCGATGCTGAAATCGCACTGACCCGTGAACAGCTGGGCTGGAAATACGCGCCGTTCGAAATCCCGTCTGAAATCTACGCGCAGTGGGATGCGAAAGAAGCCGGTCAGGCAAAAGAAGCTGCATGGAACGAGAAGTTCGCTGCTTATGCGAAAGCCTACCCGCAGGAAGCGGCTGAATTCACCCGTCGTATGAAAGGTGAAATGCCGTCTGACTTCGACGCCAAAGCGAACGAGTTCATTGCTAAGTTGCAGGCTAATCCGGCGAAAATCGCCAGCCGTAAAGCTTCTCAGAACGCGATTGAAGCCTTCGGTCCTCTGCTGCCTGAATTCCTCGGCGGCTCCGCTGACCTGGCACCGTCTAACCTGACGCTGTGGTCTGGTTCGAAAGCGATTAACGAAGATACTGCCGGTAACTACATCCATTACGGTGTGCGTGAATTCGGTATGACCGCTATCGCGAACGGTATCTCCCTGCACGGTGGTTTCCTGCCGTACACCTCCACCTTCCTGATGTTTGTGGAATATGCCCGTAACGCGGTGCGTATGGCTGCGCTGATGAAACAGCGTCAGGTCATGGTCTACACCCACGACTCCATCGGTCTGGGCGAAGACGGCCCGACTCACCAGCCGGTAGAGCAGGTTGCTTCTCTGCGTGTGACCCCGAACATGAGCACATGGCGTCCGTGTGACCAGGTTGAATCCGCCGTTGCGTGGAAATACGGTGTTGAGCGTCAGGACGGCCCGACCGCGCTGATCCTCTCCCGCCAGAACCTGGCACAGCAGGAGCGTACCGAAGAACAGCTGGCAAACATCGCTCGCGGTGGTTACGTGCTGAAAGACTGCGACGGTCAGCCGGAACTGATTTTCATCGCTACCGGTTCTGAAGTTGAGCTGGCTGTGGCTGCGTGGGACAAACTGACTGCCGAAGGCGTGAAGGCTCGCGTGGTTTCCATGCCGTCTACCGACGCGTTCGACAAACAGGATGCCGCTTACCGTGAGTCTGTGCTGCCGAAAGCGGTTTCCGCTCGCGTTGCAGTGGAAGCAGGTATCGCTGACTACTGGTTCAAATATGTGGGCCTGAACGGCGCAATCGTCGGTATGACCACCTTTGGTGAGTCTGCTCCGGCAGAGCTGCTGTTTGAAGAGTTCGGCTTCACCGTAGATAACGTTGTCGCGAAAGCTAAAGAACTGCTGTAATTTCGATTACAGGTGAAAACGGGTCGCTCAGGCGGCCCGTTTTTTTTTGCTTTTCCGCAACGCGCCGCGCGTTGCGCAATCGCACGGCTCAGTCTGCTATCCAGACCGTCTGCGGCATCATTGAAGGGCTCCGGGACTCGGACCTCGCGCTGGTGATTAGATGCAGGTTAGGGGGCTTTCTGATTTAAATCAGGGTGTGTAACACGACAATGAAATAATTTTGCTACGGTTATTCGTCATTCTGGAATATGGAATAAATTTAGCGTTGAAGGGCGTTAAAATGTGACGTAAGTCAGATAACTGTGTTCTGTTGCTGGACAATCATTCCTTTTATTCCGCGTTTCGCTTATTCTAGCTGAAGCGTTTCAGTCGATTAAATGTTCGACAATTAACCAATTAGTCGCAGTTTGCGACAGGTAAGGTTTCCCTGAGCGATTTGCTGCATTACTCTGTCTGCCACATCGTTTCTGAGAAATCCTTGCAGGAGACCTATGACCGTACGCGTAGCGATTAATGGTTTCGGTCGCATCGGACGCAACGTGGTTCGTGCTTTGTATGAATCCGGGCGTCGGGCGGAAATCACCGTGGTGGCAATCAACGAACTTGCGGATGCTGCAGGCATGGCGCATTTGTTGAAATATGACACCAGCCATGGACGTTTTGCCTGGGATGTTCGTCAGGAACGTGACCAGCTCATCGTTGGCGATGACGCTATCCGCATTCTGCATGAGCGAACACTCGATGCACTTCCATGGCGCGAACTGGGTGTCGACATCGTGCTGGATTGTACGGGGGTCTTCGGCAATCGCGAACACGGCGAGGCGCATATTGCCGCTGGTGCAAAAAAAGTGCTCTTTTCACATCCTGGTAGTCACGACATCGACGCAACCGTTGTGTATGGCGTTAATCAGGATCAGCTGCGCGCTGAGCACCGGATCGTTTCCAACGCTTCCTGCACCACGAATTGCATAATACCCGTCATTAAATTGCTGGATGATGCTTACGGCATTGAGTCTGGTACCGTCACCACGATCCACTCCGCGATGCACGATCAGCAGGTTATTGATGCTTATCATCCTGACCTACGTCGCACGCGAGCGGCCAGCCAGTCGATTATTCCGGTTGATACCAAACTGGCGGCGGGCATCACGCGAATTTTCCCGCAGTTTAACGATCGTTTTGAAGCGATAGCGGTGCGTGTACCGACCATAAATGTGACGGCGATCGACTTAAGCGTGACGGTGAAAAAACCAGTAAAAGCCAGTGAAGTCAACCAGTTGCTGCAAAAAGCAGCACAAGGTGCATTTCATGGTATAGTTGACTATACGGAATTACCGTTGGTCTCTGTAGATTTTAACCACGACCCGCACAGCGCCATCGTTGATGGTACGCAAACGCGTGTGAGTGGCGCTCACCTGATCAAAACGCTGGTCTGGTGTGATAATGAATGGGGCTTTGCTAACCGTATGCTCGACACTACGTTAGCGATGGCTGCTATTGGTTTCAGGCTCGACGCTTGAGCGTCGACAAAACTTTATGAATCAACGAGAGGATTCACCATGTCTGTAATTAAGATGACCGATCTGGATCTGGCTGGTAAACGCGTTTTTATCCGTGCGGACCTGAACGTACCAGTTAAAGAAGGGAAAGTAACCAGCGATGCGCGTATCCGTGCTTCTCTGCCGACCATCGAACTGGCCCTGAAACAGGGTGCGAAAGTGATGGTAACTTCCCACCTGGGTCGTCCTACCGAAGGCGAGTACAACGAAGAATTCTCTCTGCTGCCGGTTGTTAACTACCTGAAAGACAAACTGTCTGCTCCGGTTCGCCTGGTAAAAGATTACCTGGACGGCGTTGAAGTCGCTGCCGGTGAACTGGTGGTTCTGGAAAACGTTCGCTTCAACAAAGGCGAGAAGAAAGACGACGAAGCACTGTCCAAAAAATATGCTGCGCTGTGCGACGTATTCGTAATGGACGCTTTCGGTACAGCTCACCGTGCACAGGCTTCTACTCACGGTATCGGTAAATTCGCTGATGTAGCTTGCGCAGGTCCGCTGCTGGCTGCTGAGCTGGATGCGCTGGGTAAAGCACTGAAAGAACCTGCTCGTCCGATGGTTGCTATCGTTGGCGGTTCTAAAGTTTCCACCAAACTGACCGTTCTGGATTCTCTGTCAAAAATCGCTGACCAGCTGATCGTTGGCGGTGGTATCGCGAACACCTTCGTTGCCGCTCAAGGCCACAACGTGGGTAAATCCCTGTACGAAGCTGACCTGGTTGACGAAGCTAAGCGTCTGCTGACCACTTGCGACATCCCGGTCCCGACTGACGTTCGCGTAGCGACTGAATTCTCTGAAACTGCACCGGCTACTCTGAAGTCCGTTAGCGATGTGAAAGAAGACGAGCAGATCCTGGACATCGGCGACGCTTCTGCACAGCAGCTGGCTGACATCCTGAAAAATGCGAAAACCATTCTGTGGAATGGCCCGGTTGGCGTGTTCGAATTCCCGAACTTCCGCAAAGGTACTGAAATCGTTGCTAACGCTATCGCAGACAGCGAAGCGTTCTCTATCGCAGGCGGCGGTGACACCCTGGCAGCAATCGACCTGTTCGGCATTGCTGACAAAATCTCCTACATCTCCACTGGCGGCGGCGCTTTCCTCGAATTCGTGGAAGGTAAAGTATTGCCAGCAGTAGCGATGCTCGAAGAGCGCGCTAAAAAGTAAGCATTTAATGGGCAGGGAAACCTGCCCAATTATTAGCGCGCTTTAGAGCGCGCGCCCTTTCCAAGGCCGAAGATACAGGATTCGTAATATGTCTAAAATTTTTGATTTCGTAAAACCAGGCGTAATCACTGGTGATGACGTACAGAAAGTTTTCCAGGTAGCAAAAGAAAACAACTTTGCCCTGCCAGCTGTTAACTGCGTTGGTACCGACTCCATCAACGCCGTTCTGGAAACCGCTGCAAAAGTTAAAGCGCCGGTAATCGTACAGTTCTCCAACGGTGGTGCTTCTTTCATCGCGGGTAAAGGCGTGAAGTCTGACGTTCCTCAGGGCGCTGCAATCCTGGGTGCTATCTCTGGCGCGCATCACGTTCACCAGATGGCTGAACACTACGGTGTTCCGGTTATCCTGCACACTGACCACTGCGCGAAGAAACTGCTGCCGTGGATCGACGGTCTGCTGGACGCGGGTGAAAAACACTTCGCAGCAACCGGCAAACCGCTGTTCTCTTCTCACATGATCGACCTGTCTGAAGAGTCTCTGGAAGAGAACATCGAAATCTGCTCCAAATACCTGGCGCGCATGTCCAAAATGGGCATGACCCTGGAAATCGAACTGGGTTGCACCGGTGGCGAAGAAGACGGCGTGGACAACAGCCATATGGACGCTTCTGCACTGTACACCCAGCCGGAAGACGTTGATTACGCATACACCGAGCTGAGCAAAATCAGCCCGCGTTTCACCATCGCAGCTTCCTTCGGTAACGTACACGGCGTTTACAAGCCGGGTAACGTTGTTCTGACCCCGACCATCCTGCGCGACTCTCAGGACTATGTTTCTAAGAAACATAACCTGCCGCACAACAGCCTGAACTTCGTCTTCCACGGCGGTTCCGGTTCTACTGCTCAGGAAATCAAAGACTCCGTAAGCTATGGCGTAGTGAAAATGAACATCGACACCGATACCCAATGGGCTACCTGGGAAGGTGTTCTGAACTACTACAAAGCGAACGAAGCTTACCTGCAGGGCCAGCTGGGCAACCCGAAAGGCGAAGATCAGCCGAACAAGAAATACTACGATCCGCGCGTATGGCTGCGTGCTGGTCAGGCAACCATGATCACCCGTCTGGAACAGGCTTTCAAAGAACTGAACGCGGTTGACGTTCTGTAATTTACGCCGTTCTACGTGACATGAGGCCCGCAAATGCGGGCCTTTTTTATTGCCATTTCAATATGCTGCTGGCAGAGAATTCTGTGATCTGTTTGGCAAAATCCAGGTTTATTGTTTACCCTTGTCAGATTGCCAGTCCCGTTGGGACGGCTTTATTTTTCCCATTTGGGTAAGCAAAAAAGGAATATTGAATGGAAGATTTGAATGTTGTCGACAGCATAAATGGTGCGGGCACCTGGCTGGTCCGCAATCAGGAGCTGCTGTTAAGCTATGCCGTCAACATCGTTGCGGCCATCGCCATTGTCATTATCGGTATGATTGTGGCGCGCATCGTATCAAACACCGTTAACCGCCTGATGGTGGCACGTAAAATTGATGCAACCGTTGCTGACTTCCTCTCCGCACTGGTGCGCTACGGTATTATCGCGTTCACGCTGATTGCCGCTCTGGGTCGCGTTGGGGTACAAACCGCTTCTGTGATTGCCGTTCTCGGTGCCGCAGGTTTAGCCGTTGGTCTGGCGCTGCAAGGTTCGCTGTCCAACCTCGCCGCTGGCGTGCTGCTGGTGATGTTCCGTCCGTTCCGCGCAGGTGAGTATGTAGACCTCGGCGGCGTAGCGGGAACCGTACTCAACGTGCAGATTTTCTCCACGACTATGCGTACCGTAGACGGTAAGATTGTTGTGATCCCAAACGGTAAAATCATTGCCGGGAACATCATTAACTTCTCTCGTGAGCCGGTTCGTCGTAACGAATTTATCATCGGCGTGGCTTACGACTCCGATATCGATCAGGTGAAAAAAATCCTCACCGATATCATTCAGTCTGACGAGCGTATCCTTAAAGATCGTGAAATGACGGTGCGCCTGAATGAGCTGGGCGCTTCCTCGATTAATTTTGTGGTACGCGTCTGGAGCAACAGTAGCGATCTGCAAAGCGTCTACTGGGACGTACTGGAGCGTATTAAACGCGAGTTTGACGCCAACGGTATCAGCTTCCCGTACCCGCAGATGGATGTGAACTTCAAGCGTGTGAAAGAGAGCGCGGCAGAGTAATCGCGTGCCCGGTGGCGCTATCGCTTACCGGGCCCGCAGGTTTTGTAGGCCGGATAAGGCGTCAGCCGTCATCCGGCATTTCCCCCCCCTTGGTATTAATTCTTCTTATCCCTGATTAAAATTATCCATTTCCGCTAATGTTTTCCCCGCGCTATAGTCTGCTCCTAAGAGAAACAGTTCGGGATGATTAACGTGTTATCGTATTATTTTCAAGGGCTTGCACTTGGTGCGGCTATGATACTTCCGCTCGGTCCACAAAACGCCTTCGTGATGAATCAGGGGATCCGTCGCCAGTATCACATCATGATTGCTTTACTCTGCGCTATCAGCGACTTAGTGCTGATTTGCGCGGGGATCTTTGGCGGTAGCGCCTTGCTGATGCAGTCACCATGGCTGATGGCGCTTGTCACCTGGGGTGGGGTGGCATTTTTACTCTGGTACGGTTTCGGGGCGTTAAAAACGGCGATGAGCAGTAACCTGGAACTGGCCAGCGCCGAGGTGATGAAGCAGGGACGCTGGAAAATTATCGCTACTATGCTGGCGGTGACATGGCTCAATCCCCATGTTTACCTGGATACCTTTGTGGTGCTTGGGAGTCTGGGAGGCCAACTGGACGTTGAGCCTAAGCGCTGGTTTGCGCTGGGTACTGTCAGCGCTTCGTTCCTGTGGTTCTTCGGCCTGGCATTGCTGGCGGCCTGGCTCGCTCCGCGTTTGCGCACTGCTAAAGCACAGCGGATCATCAATACCCTGGTAGGATTGGTGATGTGGTTTATCGCTTTTCAGTTGGCAAAAGAAGGTGTTGCGCACGTTCATGCGTTGTTCAACTAAGTGTTGTCTGATGGACAACGCAGCGAGATCGGCTAAGCTTGCCTGCATGTGCCCTGAGTTTCGGGGTAATTAATGAAACATGGAGGAACGACCGTGAAGTTCAAAATAATGGCCCTGGCGGCATTAGTCGGATTCAGCGCACTATCGGTACAGGCAAATGAGTTGCCAAATGGACCGCACATCGTGACTTCCGGAACGGCAAGCGTGGATGCGACACCAGACATCGCTACTCTGGCGATTGAAGTGAATGTAGCTGCAAAGGATGCGGCTTCAGCGAAGAAGCAGGCTGATGAGCGCGTGGCGCAATATCTGTCCTTCCTTGAACAGAACCAGATAGCGAAGAAAGATATTAGCGCGGCAAACCTGCGCACCCAGCCGGACTACGACTACCAGAATGGTAAAAGCGTCCTTAAAGGCTATCGTGCGGTACGTACCGTTGAGGTCACGCTGCGTCAGTTGGACAAACTCAATGCGCTGCTCGATGGTGCACTGAAGGCCGGTCTGAATGAGATCCGTTCGGTATCGCTTGGCGTTGCCCAGCCGGATACTTACAAAGATAAAGCGCGTAAAGCAGCAATTGATGATGCTATTCATCAGGCTGAGCAGTTAGCTGCGGGCTTTAACAGCAAACTGGGGCCCGTTTACAGCGTGCGTTACCACGTTTCCAATTATCAACCGAGCCCGATGGTACGGATGATGAAAGCAGATGCAGCACCTGCGACATCCGCTCAGGAAACCTACGAACAGCCGGTTATTCAGTTTGACGATCAGGTTGATGTGGTCTTCCAGATTGAGCCGACGGCGGGGCAACCAGCAGCAACGCCAGCCAAAACCCAGTAATCATTGCAGACCCGGCTTTCCAGCCGGGTTTTTTCTGTGAGCAACTGTAAAAATGAGACCCTACATCCAGTCTTTTTTTTCGCCGTAATGAGGATAGGCCATAGCGATTTTTAAGGGGACGCTATGGATATTTTTATCTCGAAAAAGATGCGTAATTTCATTCTGCTGGCGCAAACCAATAACATCGCCAGAGCGGCAGAAAAAATACATATGACCGCATCGCCTTTCGGTAAAAGCATTGCCGCACTGGAAGATCAAATCGGCTATACGCTGTTTACCCGCAAAGATAACAACATCAGCCTGAATAAAGCCGGACAGGAGCTGTATCAGAAACTGTTTCCCGTTTATCAGCGCCTTTCTGCCATTGATAACGAAATCCATAACGCCTCTCGCCGTTCGCGGGAAATCGTCATCGGGATCGACAATACCTACCCAACGATTATTTTTGACCAGTTGATTAGCCTTGGTGATAAGTATGACGGCGTGACGGCTCAGGCCGTTGAATTCAGCGAGAATGGGGTGATTGATAACCTGTTCGATCGCAAACTGGATTTTATTATCTCGCCGCAGCACGTTTCCCCCCGCGTCCAGGAACTGGAGAATCTGGCGATTAGCGAGCTGCCCCCGCTGCGTCTGGGGTTTCTCGTTTCCCGGCGCTACGAAGAAAAACAGCCGCAGGATCTGCTGCGCGAGCTGCCCTGGCTGCAAATGCGCTTCCAGAATCGCGCCAACTTTGAGGCGATGCTGGATGCATACATGCGGCCCTGTGGGATCAACCCGACGATTATCTACCGTCCGTACAGCTTTATGGCCAAGATCAGCGCGGTAGAGCGCGGGCAGTTTTTGACGGTGATCCCTCACTTCGCCTGGCGGCTGGTGAACCCGTCGACGCTAAAGTATTTCGATGCGCCCGGCAGCCCCATGTATATGCAGGAGTTTCTCTATTCGCTGAAAAATCATCGCTATACCGCCACTATGCTCCAGCATATTGCTGAAGATCGTGACGGTAGCGCAAGTTAGCCGAGCATCGATCCAGTCTCGAGAAGGTTGCGATGCAGATCGAACGCATGGCTGAGATCGTGATGAATATGCCCGCCGGGCGCTTTCTCCAGATAGCGGTGCAGATAATCCCGGTAAAGAGGGTGCGCACAGTTATCGATAATCGTGTGCGCCCGCTGCATCGGAGATAGCCCACGCAGATCGGCAATCCCTTGTTCGGTCACGATCACTTTAACGCTATGTTCGCTGTGGTCGACATGGCTGCACATCGGTACGATGGTGGAGATTTTCCCGCCTTTGGCAATCGACGGCGCCATAAAGATAGACAGGTAGGCGTTGCGCTCGAAATCCCCGCTGCCGCCGATGCCATTCATCAGGTTCACCCCCGCAACGTGCGTGGAATTGGCATGGCCGTAGATATCAAACTCCAGACCGACGTTGAGCGCAATAACCCCCAGCCGACGGATGATTTCCGGGTTATTGGAGATCTCCTGCGGGCGTAGCACTATCCGGCTGGCGAAGAAGTCCATGTTGTCGTAAATCTTCTGTAGCGACGGGGCTGAAATGGTCAGGCTGGAGGCGCTGGCACCTGTTATCTTGCCCGTTTCCAGCAGATGCACCACCGACTCTTGCAACACCTCCGAATACATCATAAAGGGCGGGATATCCGGGTTCTCGCCCAGTCGCGCCATTACCGCGTTGTTGATATTGCCCACGCCGCTTTGTAAGGGCAGAAACTCAGCTGGAATACGTTTGTGGGCCATTTCTGCCAGCAGGAAAGTGACTACGTTATCGGCAATTTGCTGGCTGACCGGATTGGTTTTATCCGCCGCATTTCCGGCATCGGGCAGCTCGGTATCCACCACCGCAACCACCTTTTTGGGATCTATCTGCACGCACTGGCTGCCTACGCGATCCATGGTATGAAAAATGGGTACGCTGTTACGCCGTGGTGGCGCACCGGGTATCACGATGTCGGCAAACTCCGCCACACGCGGATTATGGTAATGATTCAGCTCGATTATCACCTTTTTCGCCCGCAGCAGCCAGGTGGGGGCATTGCCAATACCGCTGGAAAGCCAAATCCGGCCATCTGGCGCGATGGCGGAGGCTTCAATGACGGCAACATCGATTTCGCCAAAAAAACCGTAATTAACCATTTGCGCCACTTCACTCAAATGGAGATCGACAAACCTCACCTGGCCCTGATTAATTTTCTCGCGCAGGCCCGTTGACGTTTGATAAGGCGCACGCCAGGAAACGGCATCCGCCGCGGATAGAACATCATCAGCGGCGGCGCCAATTGATGCTCCGGTCAGCAGGCGGATCTGAAAAGGCTGCCCGTTCTGATGCCGTTCGCAGGCGCGTTGGGCAATTGCGCTGGGTAACGCTTTGGGTGAACCCGCAGGGGTAAAGCCGCTAAACGCCACCATATCATCGTGCTGGATAATTTCTGCCGCCTGTTCGGCGCTCATCCGTTTCATGGCCGTCTCCTTCCTCGGACGTGATTAATGGCCAACAAAATTTGGTTTACGTTTTTCCATAAACGCGTTCATCCCTTCCTGATAATCCTCGCTGTCGTACACCGCGCGGCGCATGCCCTGAATACGCTCGAACTCATCAGAATTCATGGTGTGCGCTTCACCCAGCACGCGCAGTTCTTCTTTGATGACGGCGATGGCCAGCGGCGCTTTTTCCGAGATGTGGTGCGCCATTTGCAGAGTGAAATCTTCCAGTTCCTCGACGGGCACGACATGGTTAAGGATCCCGACCGCCATGGCGCGTTGAGCGGTGATGGGCGAAGCGGTAAAAATCAGCTCTTTTACTATGTGAAAACCAGCGTCGCGGGTCAGGTTGTGGATGCCCACCAGGTTATATGGCACACCGAGGTTGACCGGGGTCATCGAGAAAGTGGAGGTATTGGCTGCAATGATCAGATCGGAACTCATGATCATCTCAAACGCGCCGCCCCAGACGCTGCCTTCGACCATGGAGATCACCGGCTTCGGGTATTTTTGGATCATACGGGTTATCTGACGCAGCGGATCGTCATAAGAGAGCGGATCGCGACGTCCGGTCGGGAGTTCATGAATATCATGCCCGGCAGAAAACACTTTGGCCCCGCTTGGAGCGCGCAGAATGATGCAGCGAATGTCTGCACGATTGAGATCGCTCAGCGCCTGCATCAGATCGTCAATAAACACTTTACTCAGGGCATTGAGCTTGCGGGCGTAATTGAACTCAATAACCGCGACTTTCTGGATGATGACCACGTTGACGTATTGATAAGACATAATGTTCTCTTTATTGAAAGTAATGATGCTGAATAAATTCGCTGATGTGCCGCAGACCGGTGCGCGGCGAAAGATCATTGTTTTTGACGGCCTGAAGCGTCTGCTGGAAATAGCGGTCGAAATCAGTGCGGGCAAACAACAGATGCAGGGCTTCTTCTTCAGCCTGTTGGTGTAACCAGTCCACCGCCTGCTGCTGGCGAACTTTTTCCAGTCGGCCGCTGGCGGTCAGGCACGTTTTAAAGTCGCTAATCGCCTGCCAAACCTCCTCGATACCGCGTTTTTCCAGGGCGCTACAGGTCAGAACCCGCGGCTGCCACTCGTCATATTTGCGGCGCAGAATATGCAGGGCGGATTCGTACATATGGCGGGCAATGGCAACGCTGGTATGGTTATCACCGTCGTCCTTATTGATGACGACCAGATCCGCCATTTCCATCAGTCCTTTTTTGATGCCCTGTAAATCGTCGCCACCGCCAGCGATTTGCAGTGAGATAAAGCAATCCACCATGCCTGCGACTTCGGTTTCTGACTGTCCTACGCCGACGGTTTCTACAATCACCACGTCAAAGCCAGCCGCTTCGCACAGCAGCATTAATTCGCGGGCACGGTGGCTGGCACCGCCTAAATGACCGCAGGAAGGGACCGGGCGAATAAACGCAGATTCGGCGCGGGCCAGCTCCGTCATGCGGGTTTTATCGCCAAGAATGCTGCCGCCGCTGACCGGGCTGCTGGGATCGACGGCGATCACCGCCACCCGTAATCCGTGGTGGATGAGCAACATGCCGAATGCTTCCAGGAAAGTGCTTTTGCCCGCGCCCGGCGTACCGGTGATCCCCAAACGCAGGGCGTTACCGGTGAACGGCATTATCGCGTCCAGCAATTGCGTACTCAGTGGCTGGTGGCGCGGGTGGTTGCTTTCGACCAGCGTCATCGCCTGGGCGAGCGTAGCCCGTTCGCCGAGTCGCAAACGGCGGACGGTATCTTCAAGCGTGGCGGCGTTAATCATGATGCTGACTGATACGGGTTAACACATCGCGGACGCTGTCGAGCATTGGCGTGCCGGGACCATAAATGGCTGCCACGCCATGTTCGTGCAGGAAGGCGTAATCCTGTGGCGGAATAACGCCTCCTGCTACCACGCAGATATCTTCACGCCCCCATTTTTTGAGTGCGGTAACCAACTCAGGAATCAGCGTTTTATGGCCAGCCGCCAGTGACGATGCGCCTATTACATGCACATCGTTTTCTACCGCCAGACGGGCGATCTCTTCCGGAGTGGAGAACATCGGGCTGAGATCGACATCGAAACCGAGATCGGAATAGGCGCTGGCGATCACCTTCGCGCCGCGATCGTGGCCGTCCTGACCCATCTTGGCGATCAGAATACGCGGGCGGCGGCCATTTTCCGCGAGGAACTGCTCGGTTTGCGCAACGATAGCGTCAAACTCATCGGCGGATTTGTCTGACTGATGATAGCTTTGCGCAATCACGCCGGTGACGCAGTGGCTGGGAACCAGATACCGATCAAAAGCGACTTCCAGCGCGTCGGAGATTTCACCGAGCGTGGCGCGAACGCGAGCGGCGTTGACGGCAGCAGCCAGCAGGTTTTCATTATGCTGCGCGGCGTGGGTCAGTGCCGTGAGCGCGGCTTTAACGGCATCGTTGTCGCGGGTGGTGCGGATATGTTTCAGCGAGGCAATCTGCTCGTTGCGCACCTTCACGTTGTCGATCTCCAGTACCGACGTCTCGTCTTCTTTATCCAGCTTGTACTTATTGACGCCGACGATAACGCGCTTACCCTGGTCGATCAGCGACTGTTCACGCGCGGAAGCTTCTTCGATCATCCGTTTAGGGAGCCCGGCTTCGATCGCTTTCGCCATGCCGCCTGCCTCGTCAATCTGTTTGATGATCGTGCGTGCCTGCTTCACAATTTGATCGGTGAGTGACTCGACGTAATACGATCCGGCCAGCGGATCAACGGTGCGGCAGATCTCTGATTCTTCCTGAATGATGATTTGCGTATTACGCGCAATACGGGCGGAGAAATCGGTGGGCAGACCGAGCGCTTCATCAAAGGCGTTGGTATGCAGCGACTGGGTACCGCCAAGCGTAGCGCCGAGTGCTTCAATGGTAGTACGCACCACGTTGTTGTACGGGTCCTGCTCGGTCAGGCTCCAGCCGGACGTCTGGCAGTGGGTACGCAGAGCGAGAGATTTCGGGTTGGTCGCACCAAAGCTGCTGACCGCTTCACTCCACAAATAGCGCGCCGCGCGCAGCATGGCGACGTTCATAAACAGATCCATGCCGATGCCGAAGAAGAACGACAGGCGCGGGGCGAAGTCATCAATTTTCAGTCCGGCGGAGAGTGCGGCTTTGATGTATTCAATACCGTCTGCCAGCGTAAACGCTACCTGCTGCACGCAGTTCGCTCCGGCTTCACCCATGTGATAGCCGCTGATGCTGATGGTGTTAAAGCGCGGCATGTTGCCGGAGCACCAGGCGATGATGTCGGCGATAATGCGCATGGACGGTTTTGGTGGATAAATGTAGGTGTTGCGGCACAGGTACTCTTTCAGAATATCGTTCTGAATGGTCCCGGTGAGTTGTTCCGGCGTTACGCCTTGTTCTTCTGCAGCGACGATATAAAACGCCAGCACCGGCAGAACCGCGCCGTTCATGGTCATCGATACTGACATCTTATCCAGCGGGATCTGGTCGAACAGTATCTTCATATCTTCGACGGTATCGATCGCCACGCCCGCTTTGCCGACGTCACCCGCCACGCGCGGGTTGTCAGAGTCATAGCCACGATGGGTGGCAAGGTCAAAGGCGACGGAAAGCCCTTTTTGCCCGGCGGCGAGGTTGCGGCGGTAAAAGGCGTTGGACTCTTTGGCGGTAGAGAAACCGGCGTACTGACGAATGGTCCACGGCTGCGCGGTATACATGGTGGCGCGCGGGCCACGCACGTAAGGCGGCAGGCCGGGAAGGGTGCCCGTGACTTCCAGATTATCGAGGTCCGCTTCGGTGTACAGCGGCTTGATGGCAATCCCTTCCGCCGTCTGTCTTTCCAGCGACTCGACGGTTTTTTCCCGTCGACTGAGTTCTTTATTGGCGAGTGTTTGCCACTCCTGCACGTTTGCCATTTTTTGCTCCGTATTACGCAATAAGTTGAATCTTTGCGAATACGGTGAGCTTTTTCATTTGGCTTGTCGCCAGCAAAAAATAGCCAACAGGGCGTCGTTTTTTGCCGCGTGGCGTGTTTGATTTTGTGATTTATTTCAAAGACGTGGCGGGAATAGCATGAAAAGAGGGTAAAAGGCTTGTCGGCCGGATAGGGCGTTACGCCACCATCCGGCACTCAGAGGTTATGAGCGGTTTAATCCTGACGCAGTACGTTGTGACCATAGGCCAGCAGCGCATCGGTGACGTTGCGCATCATGCGGCTTTCCGGTGCAAAACGGTGCCAGTACAGCATCCGGCGCTGGAACAGACCTGGCGTTAAGTCGATAAGCTCACCGCTTTCCAGTTCTTTCTCAATCTGCAAGTGGGGGATCATGCAGCAGGTCGTTCCCTGGCGCGCCAGTTGAACGAAGGCTTCAGACGAGTTAACGATATGGCACGGCACGCTGCCTGGCGGCAGGTCGAAGTTTTGTTGCAGGAACGCCTGGTGCATATCATCAAGATGGTCAAACGCTACCGCCGGGGCTTTCAGCAGGGCAGAGCGGGTGACGCCGTTAGGGAAATAACGCTCGGCGAAAGGTTTGGATCCAACAAACAGGTAGTCCAGCGCGCCGAGTTTATCCACCAGACAGCTTGGCAGCGCCTGATGTTGAATACTCACCGCACCGACCACTTCACCACGACGCAGACGTTCCTGAGTTCGGGTTTCATCCTCAACCTGCAGGTTCAGCCGAATCGGCGAATTTGCCAGTACCGGAGCTAGCGCCGGAAGCAACCAGGTCGCCAGACTGTCGGCGTTCACCGCCAGTGAGAGCAGCAGCGGCGTCGAGCCGGTTTGTTCATCACCCAGCCACTCGTCTTCCAGCAGTTCAACCTGGCGCAAAAGCGCCAGTAGTTTCTGCCCCTGTTCGGTTGGGCGTGGTGGTACGGTACGCACCAGCAGCGGTTGTCCGAACATATTCTCAAGCTGTTTTATGCGCTGTGAAACCGCGGATTGCGTGATGCACAGCTTTTGCGCCGCGCGCTCAAATCCTCGTTCACGAATAACCGCATCCAGTGCTTGTAGTGTTCTGTAGTCCGGACGTTTCATTGCTTTGACGCACTCCTGAAAATTTTGCTTGTTCTGCACTATGACACAAATTTAGGTTGGGTAAAGACGAAATCCGCCGCTTGCGAGCGGGTGTGGGAACATTTTTCTGCACAATGTTCTATAATGCGCGTGAATTTTCCCACCATATTCACACCACAGGCGAAACGATCATGACGCAGGATGAACTGAAAAAAGCAGTAGGATGGGCGGCACTTCAGTATGTACAGCCCGGTACCATTGTGGGCGTAGGTACAGGTTCAACAGCCGCACACTTTATTGATGCGCTGGGCACAATGAAAGGTCAGATTGAAGGTGCGGTATCCAGTTCGGACGCTTCAACCGAAAAACTCAAAAGCCTCGGTATCCACGTGTTCGATCTTAACGAAGTGGACAGCCTCGGCGTATACGTTGACGGCGCGGATGAAATCAACGGCCACATGCAGATGATCAAGGGCGGCGGCGCAGCGTTGACCCGTGAAAAAATTATTGCTTCCGTGGCGAAGAAATTTATCTGCATTGCCGACGCGTCCAAAGAAGTCGATATTCTCGGTAACTTCCCGCTGCCGGTTGAAGTGATCCCAATGGCGCGCAGCGCTGTGGCTCGCCAGTTGGTGAAGCTGGGCGGTCGTCCTGAATACCGTCAGGGCGTAGTGACGGACAATGGTAACGTGATCCTTGATGTACACGGTCTGGAGATCCTCGATGCCATCGCGATGGAAAACGCCATCAATGCAATTCCGGGCGTGGTAACCGTCGGTCTGTTTGCCAACCGTGGTGCGGATGTTGCGCTGATCGGTACGCCAGACGGCGTGAAAACTATCGTAAAATGATCTGACGGGAGTGTCTTCTCCCGTTAAAAAAATTTTGGCAGGGCAAATTTGGTGACTTGTGTCACGTTTATAATATTGTCCTGCCGATCTCTCCAAAGAAAAAGTTATCGCCAGTATTTTCCTCTGACATTTCTCTCTGAATGACATTTCTTCAGCACGGCGACGCAAACGTTCATATTGCCGCAATATTATTTTTTGATATGTTGAAGAGACGGATGAAAATCCCACACACAACACATCAGTTTGAACAAAAAAAGACAGGGTCGGGGAAATGGCAAAGGTATCACTGGAGAAAGATAAGATTAAATTTCTGCTGGTTGAAGGCGTGCATCAAAAAGCGCTCGAAAGCCTTCGTGCAGCAGGTTATACCAACATCGAGTTTCATAAAGGCGCTCTGGACACTGAACAACTGAAAGAGTCCATCCGTGATGCCCACTTCATTGGCCTGCGATCCCGTACCCATCTGACTGAAGATGTGATTGACGCCGCAGAGAAACTGGTCGCGATTGGCTGCTTCTGTATCGGCACCAACCAGGTTGATCTCAGCGCTGCGGCAAAGCGCGGTATCCCCGTGTTTAACGCACCATTCTCTAACACACGTTCCGTTGCGGAACTGGTGATTGGCGAACTGCTGCTGCTGCTACGCGGCGTACCCGAAGCAAACGCCAAAGCACACCGCGGCGTGTGGAATAAACTGGCTACCGGCTCGTTTGAAGCACGTGGCAAAAAACTGGGGATCATCGGCTACGGCCACATTGGTACTCAGTTGGGCATTCTGGCGGAATCGCTGGGGATGCACGTCTATTTCTATGATATTGAAAATAAACTCCCGCTCGGCAACGCCACGCAGGTGCAGCATCTTTCCGACCTGCTCAATATGAGCGACGTGGTCAGTTTGCACGTACCGGAAAATGCCTCCACCAAAAATCTGATGGGCGCGCGTGAGATTGCGTTGATGAAACCAGGAGCGCTGCTGATTAACGCCGCACGCGGTACAGTTGTTGATATTCCTGCGCTGTGCGACGCGTTAGCGACCAAGCACCTGGCAGGGGCAGCAATCGACGTATTCCCAACCGAGCCGGCAACCAACAGCGATCCTTTCACTTCGCCGCTGTGTGATTTCGACAACGTGATCCTGACGCCGCACATTGGTGGTTCAACGCTGGAAGCACAGGAAAACATCGGTCTGGAAGTGGCTGGGAAACTGACCAAGTATTCCGACAACGGCTCTACGCTGTCTGCTGTTAACTTCCCGGAAGTTTCGCTGCCGCTGCACGGCGGCCGTCGTCTGATGCACATTCACGAAAACCGTCCGGGCGTACTGACTGCGCTGAACCAGATTTTTGCCGAGCAGGGCGTCAACATTGCCGCGCAGTATCTGCAGACTTCCGCACAGGTAGGTTACGTGGTTATTGATATTGAAGCGGATGAAGATGTGGCAGAGAAAGCGCTGCTGGCGATGAAAGCCCTTCCGGGAACCATTCGTGCTCGTCTGCTGTACTGATTTCCTCTACATGGGCAGGCGGTTGACCTGCCCATCTTTCCTCTGATTTCCCGGCCTCAAAATCTCTTCCTGTAACGCATACATTCTGTTTTCGAGCCTTGCCGCAATCGGCAAAAAACGGCTACCACTCCCAGATTTTGGACGGCGTCACCACCGCAGGCAGCGGGATATCCCATTCTTCGACAGGCAGCTTTTCCACTCGCTGACAATCGTGCGCGTAGCCTACGGGCTGGATCTTATGCTGCTGCCAGTTTTGAAGCGTCCGATCGTAAAATCCGCCGCCCATACCCAGGCGTTGCCCGACCTCATCAAACGCCACTAACGGCGTAATCAGTACATCCAGCTGTGAGAGCGGCAATACGTCACGTACATCAAGTCGTGGTTCCTGGATCTTTAAGCGATTGGTTACCAGGTCGCTGTGCGGATGATAATGCAGGAACAGCAGGTTGCCAGGGCTGAAGGGATGAAGAACCGGAAGATAGACGCGCTTGCCCGCTCGCCACAGCTGATCTATTAGCGGCTGGGTATCGAGTTCGCCATCGAACGAGAGGAATACCGCCACGGTATGAGCGAGTACAACAGGGGGATAACTGAGCATTCGGGTCGCGGCTTGCTGACCGTATTGTCGTTGCTGTTCGGAAGTAAGCGCGCGACGACGCTGCCGAATTAGTTGACGGATTTCTTGCCGGGATAAAGGGAGTTCAGAAAGTAATGTCATGGCTGTTGCCAGGTAGAAGGGAATCTCCGAGATGCCGCCGCAGGCTGTAACCCTTGAACCCTTGGTTCAAGGTGAATGCGTCGTCACAGTTTTAAGGCTTCTCGGACGGGCCGAGCATGCTCACCAACCGTGGAGCGCCACATTCTTGTGGTATGAAATATCGGCTCAGGGGACTGGCCCGCTTGCAAACATCTCAGAGAAATTTTGTCTTCACGGTCACTCTACCACAGTAAACCGAAAAGTGTTATTCAAAGTTTTGGCCCGTTTTTTCGGTTATGCGACCCTGATCAAGCAACGCCTGTTCGATGGTCTGTTGTAGCATCCGAATACGTTGTTCCATGCTCGCCGCGTACTCACGCGTCTTCGCTTTTTCCTGAGTTAATTCATAGCTGATGTTCAACGCGGCGATGAAAACCAACTGCTCAGTATTTGTGACTCTAGTGCGAACTTTCAGATCTTGCAATCGCTGATTGAGATCGTCCGCAGCCTGATTCAACGCATCCCTTTGTTCAGGCGGGCAATTCACTCGCAGTGAACGGCCAAATATTTGGATATCGACGGGTTGTGCAGACATGCCACCTTCCTGCTGATTGACTGCGCTGCCTTCGTCTCCAGACCGTGGGTCCGCGAAGGGGCGACACTATAGCTACCCTGGTATCAAGATACAAGCCCTTTTCTGGTCCACCAGGGTCCAAAGTGGTAGCATACCATGAATATTCCTCCCTTTGATGACGAATGCTTATGTCTATACAGAACGAAATGCCTGGTTACAACGAAGTTAGCCAGTTTTTGAACCAACAAGGGGCTGGATTAACCCCGGCCGAAATGCACGGCTTGATAAGCGGAATGATTTGCGGCGGAAACAACGACAGCTCATGGCAGCCGCTGCTGCACGACCTGACGAACGAAGGTCTGGCCTTTGGTCACGAGCTGGCTCAGGCGCTGCTGAAAATGCACTCAGCCACCAGTGATGCCCTCGAAGACGATGGCTTCCTTTTTCAGCTTTATCTGCCTGAAGGGGATGACGTCAGCGTGTTCGATCGCGCCGATGCACTGGCGGGATGGGTAAACCACTTTTTACTGGGCCTTGGCGTCACGCAGCCGAAGCTCGACAAAGTGACCGGCGAAACCGGGGAAGCGATTGACGACCTGCGCAATATCGCTCAATTGGGATATGACGAAGACGAAGATCAGGAAGAGCTGGAAATGTCGCTCGAAGAGATCATCGAATACGTGCGCGTAGCCGCCTTGCTGTGCCATGACACGTTTACGCGTCAGCAGCCGACCGCGCCGGAAGTCCGTAAACCGACTCTGCACTAAGAACGAAACGCAAAGGAGAGTGTGATGAGCGAGATATCTCAGCAAGAATTCCAGCGTCGTCGCCAGGCTTTACTGGCACAAATGCAGCCCGGCAGCGCCGCGCTGATTTTTGCCGCACCGGAAGCGACGCGTAGCGCGGACAGTGAATACCCCTACCGCCAAAGCAGTGATTTCTGGTACTTCACCGGTTTTAACGAACCTGAAGCCGTGCTGGTGCTGATTAAAAGTGATGACACTCATAACCACAGCGTTTTGTTCAATCGGGTTCGCGATCTGACAGCGGAAATCTGGTTTGGCCGCCGTCTGGGCCAGGATGCTGCCCCGGAAAAACTTGGCGTTGACCGGGCGCTGGCCTTCAGTGAAATCAATCAACAGCTGTATTTGCTGCTCAATGGTCTGGACGCGGTATACCACGCTCAGGGCGAGTATGCCTGGGCCGACGAGATTGTGTGCACGGCGCTGGATAAACTGCGCAAAGGCTCCAGACAAAATCTGCACGCGCCTGCCGCGATTATCGACTGGCGTCCGATGGTGCATGAAATGCGCCTGTTTAAATCACCGGAAGAAATTGCGGTCATGCGTCGTGCCGGAGAAATCACCGCACTGGCGCATACCCGCGCGATGGAAAAATGCCGTCCGGGAATGTTTGAATACCAGTTAGAAGGGGAGATTCACCATGAATTTACCCGTCATGGCGCGCGTTATCCGTCCTATAACACGATTGTCGGCAGCGGTGAAAACGGCTGTATCCTGCATTACACCGAAAATGAAAGTGAAATGCGCGATGGCGATTTGGTGCTGATTGACGCTGGCTGTGAATACAAAGGCTATGCGGGTGACATTACGCGTACCTTCCCGATAAACGGTAAATTTACCCCAGCACAGCGTGAAATCTACGATATCGTACTGGAATCCTTAGAGACCAGCCTGCGTCTTTATCGTCCCGGAACGTCCATTCAGGAAGTCACTGGCGAAGTGGTGCGCATCATGATTACGGGCCTGGTGAAGCTTGGCATTCTGCACGGTGATGTCGATCAGTTGATTACCGAAAATGCTCACCGCCCATTCTTTATGCATGGCCTAAGTCACTGGCTGGGTCTGGATGTGCACGACGTCGGCGTTTATGGTCAGGACCGCTCACGTATTCTTGAGCCGGGAATGGTACTCACCGTCGAACCGGGACTGTATATCGCGCCGGACGCCGATGTACCGCCGGCTTATCGTGGTATCGGCATTCGTATTGAGGATGACATCCTCATCACCGAGGACGGCAATGAAAACCTGACCGCCAGCGTAGTGAAGAAAGCTGATGACATTGAAGCCTTAATGGCTGCGGCGCGACTGCAATGAGCGTGATTATCATTGGTGGTGGTATGGTCGGTGCGACGCTGGCGCTGGCCATTTCCCAGCTCAGTCATGGGACGCTGCCAGTTCATCTGATAGAAGCGAGCGAACCTGAAACTGACCGTCATCCTGGGTTTGACGCCCGGGCGATCGCGCTGGCGGCAGGAACCTGCCAACAGCTGGCGCGAATTGGTGTATGGCAGGCGATTGCCGATTGCGCAACGGCCATTAAAACGGTTCACGTCAGCGATCGCGGCCATGCCGGATTTGTGACGCTGGATGCGCAGGAATACCGTATTCCGGCTCTGGGCCAGGTGGTAGAACTGCACGACGTCGGGCTGCGTCTGTTTGCGCTGCTGCGCAAAGCACCTGGCGTCACATTGCACTGCCCCGACCGCGTAGCCAGCGTGTCGCGCACGCAGGAGCGCGTTGAAGTGACGCTGGAGAATGGCGAGATGATTACCGGTCGCCTGCTGGTGGCTGCTGACGGCACGCGTTCCGCACTGGCGACTGCCTGCGGTGTTGACTGGCTGCAACAGCCTTATGAGCAACTGGCGGTGATTGCCAACGTCACGACCTCTGTACCGCACGATGGGCGAGCGTTTGAACGCTTCACGCAATATGGCCCGCTGGCAATGCTGCCAATGTCTGACGGTCGCTGCTCGCTGGTGTGGTGCCATCCGCTGGAGCAGCGTGATGAGATCATGGCCTTGTCCGACGAACAGTTTTGCCGTGAACTGCAAACCGCTTTTGGCTGGCGACTGGGACGTATTACCCAGGCTGGTAAACGCAGCGCTTATCCGCTTTCGTTAACTACGGCGCTGAAAGCGATTACCCATCGTACCGTGCTGGTAGGGAACGCCGCCCAGACGCTGCACCCCATTGCCGGGCAAGGTTTCAACCTTGGCCTGCGCGATGTAATGAGCCTTGCTGAGACGTTGACGCAGGCGCAAAACGGCGCGGAAGATGTGGGTGATTATGCGGTGCTGGCACGTTATCAGCAGCGCCGCGAGCGCGATCGCGAGACGACGATTGGTGTGACCAACAATTTAGTGTATTTGTTTGCCAATCACTGGGCCCCGCTGGTTGTTGGGCGCAATGTCGGGTTGATGGCGATGGAATTATTCACCCCTGCGCGCGATGCGCTGGCGGAGCGGACCCTGGGTTGGGTTGCACGATAAATATGACCTGTAGGCTGGATAAGGCAACGCCGACATCCGGCAAGGGTCCCCGCAAAAATGCCTGATGGCGCTGCGCTTATCAGGCCTACGGATTACAGGTTTCGAGGTACAAACAGTGCAAAGTGTTGATGTAGCAATTGTTGGTGGCGGCATGGTGGGGCTGGCGGTTGCCTGCGGCCTGCAGGGCAGTGGGTTGCGCGTTGCTGTATTAGAACAACATGTTCCGCAGCCGTTGGCGGCGGATGCACCTCCTCAGCTTCGCGTTTCGGCCATTAATGCAGCCAGCGAAAAACTGCTTACCCGTCTTGGCGTCTGGTCCGATATTGTTGCCCGTCGCGCTTGCTGCTACCACGGCATGGAAGTCTGGGACAAAGACAGCTTTGGACGCATTGAATTTGATGACCAGAGCATGGGTTACAGCCATTTGGGCCACATCGTTGAAAACTCAGAAATCCATTATGCGCTGTGGCAAAAGGCGCAGCGTTCAGCGGATATTACGCTGATGGCGCCAGCTGAAATACAGCAGGTGGCCTGGGGCGAGAACGAGGCATTTCTGAGCCTCAAAGATGGCGCAATGCTGACGGCGCGTCTGGTCGTCGGTGCCGATGGTGCTAATTCCTGGCTGCGCAATAAAGCGGACATTCCGCTCACCTTCTGGGACTACCGTCATCATGCGCTGGTGGCGACTATCCGCACGCAGGAAGCTCACGGTGCGGTTGCGCGTCAGGCGTTTCATGGTGAGGGGATCCTGGCATTCCTGCCACTCAGCGATCCACACCTGTGTTCTATTGTCTGGTCGCTCTCGCCGCAGGAAGCAGAACGTATGCAGCAGGCAAGCGTTGACGAGTTTAATCAGGCGCTGAATATCGCCTTTGATAATCGTCTGGGGCTGTGCAGCCTTGAAAGCGAACGTCAGGCGTTTCCGCTGACGGGACGTTATGCTCGCCAGTTCGCGGCCCATCGTCTGGCGCTGGTGGGGGATGCGGCGCATACTATCCACCCGCTGGCGGGTCAGGGGGTTAACCTGGGCTTTATGGATGCGGCAGAGCTGATCGATGAACTTAAGCGGCTACAGCGTCAGGGCAAAGATATTGGGCAGTATCTCTATTTACGCCGCTACGAGCGCAGCCGTAAGCACAGCGCAGCGCTGATGCTGGCGGGGATGCAGGGTTTCCGTGAACTGTTTGCAGGCGAGAATCCGGCGAAAAAACTGCTACGCGATATTGGGCTGAAACTGGCCGATACCCTCCCGGGCGTAAAACCACAACTCATCCGTCAGGCGATGGGACTGAACGATCTTCCCGAGTGGTTACGTTAGTGTCCATAAGGACAATCTTAAGAGTTTGAGACCCGTCACACTTTCCTCTCCCGGCCTTCGCGCCGGGGTGCTTCTCTCATTTGAAATAATCTAATTCCACGCCTTTTTTCGCATTAGTTTTTCTAATATTACGTTTTTTTCATAACGCCATTTTTTACATTTTTTCCACATTTAATGTGGATTGGTGCTGTAATTTTGCGCTTATCTTTGTTTGTTGTTCTGATTTATTGCTATATGTATGGAGTTTTATTCTGTTGGCGATCTGGCTGTTTTTCGCCATAAGCTAATGTGATGGTTAATTTTGACTTATGGTTTAGCGTCTGTTTCGGTGGTAAGTTCAGGACAAAGAGAACGTTTGCGTCGTAGCCCCTGGAGCGGCTGCGGTGCTGGGTTTCGTGGCGAAAATTTCACCGCGAAAGAGTTGGTAGCCCCGCTTATTCAACGAGGAAAAGATGGCTCAACAGACTCCTTTGTACGAACAACACACGCTATGTGGCGCGCGCATGGTCGATTTCCATGGCTGGATGATGCCACTGCATTACGGTTCTCAGCTCGATGAACACCATGCTGTTCGCACCGACGCCGGAATGTTTGATGTGTCGCATATGACCATCGTCGACCTGCGCGGTAGCCGCACCCGGGAGTTCTTGCGTTATCTGCTGGCAAACGACGTCGCGAAGCTAACGAAGACGGGTAAAGCCCTCTACTCCGGGATGCTCAACGCTTCGGGCGGCGTGATAGATGACCTGATTGTCTACTACTTCACTGAAGATTTCTTCCGCCTCGTTGTAAACTCCGCCACCCGCGAAAAAGACCTATCCTGGATTACCCAACACGCTGAACCTTACGCCATCGACATCACCGTTCGTGACGACCTGTCGCTGATTGCGGTGCAGGGGCCAAACGCGCAGGAAAAAGCAGCCACGTTGTTTACTGACGAACAGCGCCATGCGGTAGAAGGTATGAAGCCGTTCTTTGGCGTTCAGGCGGGTGATTTGTTTATCGCAACCACCGGTTATACCGGCGAAGCAGGCTATGAAATCGCCATGCCGAATGAAAAAGCGGCTGATTTCTGGCGTGCGCTGGTACAAGCAGGCGTCAAACCTTGTGGTCTCGGCGCGCGCGACACCCTGCGTCTGGAAGCGGGTATGAACCTGTATGGTCAGGAGATGGACGAAGGGATTTCTCCGCTGGAAGCCAATATGGGTTGGACCATTGCGTGGGAACCTGCCGACCGCGACTTTATTGGTCGTGAAGCACTGGAAATGCAGCGCGAAAAAGGCCACGAACAGCTGGTCGGGCTGGTGATGACTGAGAAGGGCGTGCTGCGTAATGAACTGCCGGTGCGTTTCACCGATGCTTCTGGCAACCAGCATGAAGGCATTATCACCAGTGGCACATTCTCCCCAACCCTGGGTTACAGCATCGCGTTGGCGCGCGTGCCTGCGGGTATCGGTGAGACTGCGATCGTACAGATCCGTAACCGTGAAATGCCGGTAAAAGTGACTAAACCTGTTTTTGTGCGTAACGGCAAAGCCGTCGCGTAATTCATCCTTTTTTGGAGATTGATTGATGAGCAACGTACCTGCAGAACTGAAATACAGCAAAGAACACGAATGGCTGCGCAAAGAAGCTGACGGCTCTTACACCGTTGGTATCACCGAACACGCTCAGGAGCTGTTAGGTGACATGGTTTTCGTTGACCTGCCAGAAGTTGGCGCCACCGTCAGCGCGGGCGATGATTGCGCCGTTGCGGAGTCCGTAAAAGCGGCATCCGATATCTATGCGCCAGTAGGCGGTGAGATTGTTGCGGTTAACGATGCGCTCAGCGACTCCCCGGAACTGGTCAACAGCGAACCGTATGCGGGCGGCTGGATTTTCAAAATCAAAGCCAGCGATGAAAGCGAAATTGAATCGCTGTTGGATGCCACTGCGTACGAGGCATTACTGGAAGACGAATAAGATTGTGCCGGATGGCACTGCGTTTATCCGGCCTACGGTTTTATGTAGGCCCGGTAAGCGTCAGCGCCACCGGGCAATTGAGTTAGAGACAATCACGATTCACTGCACGTTTCAGGAACCATCGCCCATGACACAGACGTTAAGCCAGCTTGAAAACAGCGGCGCTTTCATTGAACGCCACATCGGACCGGACGCCGCGCAGCAGCAAGAGATGCTGAATGCGGTTGGCGCCGAGTCGTTAAACGCGCTGATCGGCCAGATTGTGCCGAAAGACATTCAGCTCGCAACCCCGCCACAGGTGGGCGAGGCGGCGACCGAATACGCTGCGCTGGCTGAATTAAAAGCCATCGCCGGGCGTAACAAGCGCTTCACGTCCTACATTGGCATGGGCTACACCGCCGTGCAGTTGCCACCGGTTATTCTGCGTAACATGCTGGAAAACCCAGGTTGGTACACCGCATATACGCCGTATCAGCCGGAAGTATCCCAGGGACGACTGGAAGCTCTGCTGAACTTCCAACAGGTCACGCTGGACCTGACGGGCCTGGATATGGCTTCTGCTTCTCTGCTGGATGAAGCCACTGCGGCTGCTGAAGCCATGGCGATGGCCAAACGTGTCAGCAAACTGAAAAATGCCAACCGTTTCTTTGTGGCGGCTGATGTTCACCCGCAAACGCTGGACGTGGTTCGCACCCGTGCAGAAACCTTTGGCTTTGATGTCATTGTTGATGACGCGGCGAAAGCACTGGATCACCAGGATGTGTTTGGCGTGCTGTTGCAGCAGGTTGGCACCACCGGTGAAGTGCATGACTACAGCAAACTGATTGCCGAGCTGAAATCCCGTAAAGTTGTGGTCAGTGTCGCTGCCGACTTTATGGCGCTGGTACTGCTGACTGCACCGGGCAAACAGGGCGCGGATATTGTTTTCGGCTCTGCGCAACGCTTCGGCGTACCGATGGGTTACGGCGGCCCACACGCGGCATTCTTCGCCGCTAAAGACGAATTCAAACGCTCCATGCCAGGCCGTATTATCGGCGTATCGAAAGATGCGGCGGGCAATACCGCACTGCGCATGGCGATGCAGACTCGCGAGCAGCATATCCGCCGTGAGAAAGCGAACTCCAACATTTGTACCTCGCAGGTTCTGCTGGCCAACATCGCCAGCCTGTATGCCGTTTATCATGGTCCGGTTGGCCTGAAACGTATCGCTAATCGCATCCACCGCCTGACTGATATTCTGGCGGCCGGTCTGCAGCAGAAAGGGCTGAAGCTGCGCCATGCGCACTACTTCGACACTCTGTGTGTTGAAGTGGCCGACAAAGCGGCTGTTCTGGCGCGTGCCGAAGCGGCAGAAATCAACCTGCGTAGCGATATCCATAACGCGGTAGGTATTACGCTCGATGAAACCACCACCCGTGAAAACGTGGTGCAGTTGTTCAATGTTCTGCTGGGCGACAACCACGGTTTGAATATCGATACGCTGGATAAAGATGTGGCGCTCGACAGCCGTTCCATTCAGGACAGCATGCTGCGTGACGATGCGATCCTCAGCCATCCGGTGTTTAATCGCTATCACAGCGAAACCGAGATGATGCGCTACATGCACTCGCTGGAGCGCAAAGATCTGGCGCTGAACCAGGCAATGATCCCGCTGGGTTCTTGCACCATGAAGCTGAACGCTGCCGCCGAGATGATCCCTATCACCTGGCCGGAATTCGCTGAACTTCACCCGTTCTGCCCGCCAGAGCAGGCAGAAGGTTATCACCAGATGATCGGCCAGCTTTCCGAGTGGCTGGTAAAACTGACCGGTTATGACGCCGTCTGCATGCAGCCGAACTCCGGCGCGCAGGGCGAGTATGCGGGTCTGCTGGCGATTCGTCACTATCACGAAAGCCGTAACGAAGGCCATCGCGATATCTGTCTGATCCCGGCTTCTGCCCACGGCACTAACCCGGCATCCGCACAGATGGCGGGGATGCAGGTTGTGGTTGTCGCTTGTGATAAGAACGGCAACATCGACCTGGACGATCTGCGAGCAAAAGCAGAACAACATGCTGCAAATCTCTCCTGCATCATGGTGACCTATCCGTCTACTCACGGCGTGTATGAAGAAACGATCCGTGAAGTGTGCGACGTTGTACACCAGTTTGGCGGCCAGGTTTACCTTGATGGTGCGAACATGAACGCTCAGGTTGGGATCACCACGCCGGGCTTTATCGGCGCAGATGTCTCGCACCTCAACCTGCATAAAACATTCTGCATTCCGCACGGCGGCGGCGGCCCAGGTATGGGACCGATTGGCGTCAAATCACATCTGGCACCGTTTGTACCGGGTCACAGCGTAGTGCAGATTGAAGGAATGCTCACCCGTCAGGGCGCAGTTTCAGCGGCGCCGTTCGGTAGTGCATCCATTCTGCCAATCAGCTGGATGTATATCCGTATGATGGGTGCAGAAGGTCTGAAGCAGGCAAGCCAGGTGGCTATCCTTAACGCTAACTACATTGCCAGCCGTCTGAAAGATGCTTATCCGGTGCTGTATACCGGTCGCGACGGTCGCGTGGCGCATGAATGCATTCTCGACATTCGCCCACTGAAAGAAGAGACCGGCATCAGCGAACTGGATATTGCCAAGCGTCTGATCGATTACGGTTTCCATGCGCCGACCATGTCATTCCCGGTCGCGGGTACCCTGATGGTTGAACCGACTGAATCTGAAAGCAAAGTGGAACTTGATCGCTTTATCAATGCGATGCTGGCAATCCGCGCTGAAATCGATCGCGTGAAAGCCGGTGAATGGTCACTGGAAGATAACCCGCTGGTTAACTCACCGCACACGCAAAACGAGCTGGTCGCGGAGTGGAATCACGGTTATAGCCGCGAAATCGCCGTCTTCCCGGCTGGTGTGGCGAACAAATACTGGCCGACCGTGAAACGCCTTGATGATGTTTACGGTGACCGTAACCTGTTCTGCTCCTGCGTACCGATGAGCGAATATCAGTAACTTTTCCGCGCAGTAAAGCTTTTGTAGGCCGGGTAAGGCGAAGTCGCCTCCCGGCTTTTTCATATCTGGAGGTATCCATGGGAATCGCACTGGTTACTGGCGGCAGTCGCGGCATCGGGCGGGCAACCGCGCTGCAGTTAGCGCAAGAGGGTTACACGGTTGCGGTTAACTTTCATCACAATATCCGTGCGGCAACGGAGGTGGTGAATACTATTGTCGCTGCCGGGGGAAAGGCGTTTGCTCTACGGGCTGATATCAGCGATGAAAGCCAGGTTGTGGCAATGTTTGAATCTATTGACCGTGAAGGTGAACCACTGACTGCGTTAGTGAATAATGCCGGGATTTTGTTTGAACAGAGCACGGTGGAAAGCCTAACCGCCGAAAGAATTAACCGCGTGCTGGCGACCAATGTTACCGGCTATTTTTTGTGTTGTCGGGAAGCGGTAAAGCGCATGTCGTTCAAACACGGAGGGCCAGGCGGGGCGATTGTGAATGTCTCTTCGGCGGCATCGCGGCTTGGTGCGCCATTCGAATATGTTGATTACGCGGCCTCAAAAGGCGCTGTGGACACGCTCACCACCGGCCTTGCGCTGGAGGTTGCAGCGCAAGGGATCCGCGTAAACTGCGTGCGACCTGGTCTTATCTACACTGAAATGCACGCTTCAGGCGGCGAGCCGGGAAGGGTCGATCGCGTGAAATCGATGTTGCCTATGCAGCGCGGCGGACAACCGGAGGAGGTCGCGCAGGCGATTACCTGGCTGCTGAGCGAGAAGGCGTCGTACGTAACGGGCAGTTTTCTGGAACTGGCTGGCGGGAAGTAGGATTTAATCGCCGGATGGCGCTACGCTTATCCGGCCTACGGGAATTTAATCTGTAGGCTGTATAAGGCGTTTACGCCGCCATCCGGCAAAAAATCAAAGTTTCTCGCCGTTGCTGGCAATCACCGCTTTGTACCAGTTAAAACTTTTCTTGCGTGAACGCGACATATCGCCGGTGCCGTCGTCGTGTTTGTTCACGTAGATAAAGCCGTAGCGCTTGCTGTACTGACCGGTGGTGAACGAGACACAGTCGATGCAGCCCCACGGCGTGTAGCCCATCAGGTCTACGCCATCATACGTTACCGCTTTCATCATCTCTTCAACGTGGGCGCGCAAATAGTCGATGCGATAGTCGTCGTTGATGCTGCCGTCTTCTTCCACTCTGTCGTAGGCACCAAATCCGTTTTCTACGATAAATAGCGGTTTCTGATAGCGCTCATACAGTTCACATAAGGCGTAACGCAGACCGACCGGATCAATCTGCCAACCCCAGTCGGACGCTTTTACGTGCGGGTTCGGTACGCTGCCCTCAAAACCAGAAATGGCATCGCCGCTGCCGCCTTCCGCTTTTACCGCGTTGGTCATGTAGTAACTGAATCCGAGATAGTCACAGGTGCCTTCACGCAGGATTTGCTCATCTCCGGCTTCCATTCGGATGTTGAATTCGCGGCGTTCCCACTCGTTCAGTACATATGATGGATAGTAGCCGCGCAGTTGAACGTCGGTGAAAACGTAGCGCTCACGCATCGATTCCTGCGCGAACATCACATCTTCAGGCTTACAGGAGAACGGGTACAGCGGCACCATCGCCAGCATGCAGCCGACTTTCATTTCCGGGTTGATGCGGCGTGCGGCTTTCACTGCCAGAGCGCTGGCCACGAACTGGTGATGCAGCACCTGGTACATGGTTTCTTCCGGGTTTTCATGCTCGGTATACACCACGCCGGAGCAGCAATAACCAAACAGCGGTGCGCGCCAGTTGCGCTGGTTGTTGATCTCGTTAAAGGTCATCCAGTATTTGACCTTGTGCTTGTAGCGCTCAAAAACGACTTCAGCAAATCGGACAAAGAAATCGACGACTTTACGATTGGTCCAGCTACCGTATTGTTGAACCAGGTGCAGCGGCATTTCAAAGTGGGAAAGGGTGATGACCGGTTCGATGTTGTACTTCAGCAGTTCATCGAACATGTCGTCGTAGAACTTTAGCCCTTCTTCATTCGGCTGGCTTTCATCCCCTTTGGGGAAGATACGCGTCCAGGCGATTGAGGTACGGAAGCATTTGAAGCCCATCTCGGCAAACAGCTTAATGTCTTCTTTGTAATGACCGTAAAAATCGACGGCTTCGTGGTTGGGGTAGTACTTACCGGGCACAACTTCCTGAGTGATTTCTCGCGGAACGCCGTGCGCACCACCGGTCAGTACATCGCAAATACTGGGGCCTTTGCCACCTTTGTTCCAGCCGCCTTCAACCTGGTGCGCCGCAACCGCGCCACCCCATAAAAAATCTTTTGGTAAGGTAAGTTTTTTCATCTGCGCTCAGTCTCAAATTAATACCATCTGATTTTGAGTCTAACAAAGGAAAGATAAATGTCACGATATAACAAAATAGCGCTAATGTGATTTGTTACATCCAAAAAACAGATTGTTTTTTTACGCTATTCTTTTCGCCAGCTTGCGGCCGAGTGACTCCAGAATATAAATAACAGGGATCTGTGTGGTTATATCGTATACCCCGGCAATGCGCGTCTGTGGAACGTGCCAGGAGAGATTAAAGTCAGCCAATTTGGCCAGCCGCGAATGTTCATGACTGGTGACAGACAGGACCCTACAGTTATGCAGGCTGAACTGGCTGGCAAAACGCAGGATCTCTTCTGTT
The DNA here is from genome assembly GCF_030332745.1 of Citrobacter sp. Cpo074. Taxonomy (NCBI): domain Bacteria; kingdom Pseudomonadati; phylum Pseudomonadota; class Gammaproteobacteria; order Enterobacterales; family Enterobacteriaceae; genus Citrobacter; species Citrobacter sp. Cpo074. Next base: position 175,191 of record NZ_JAOWHG010000034.1, on the reverse strand, counting down.
TCACCGGAAACGGAAAGCACGATCGCCAGCGCGTTTCTGGCCATGTCATTCGTTACCGGGAAATAAGGATCATCAATGTGATTACTGAATTTTCCAACGTTTGAGAAAAAACGTGCGCCATATTTGGCTAAGGCTCCGGATGTTCCCGCTCCGACGAATATAATACGTTCGGAAGATAATATAATATCAACAGCCTGATCGAGCAGGTTATCGAACTCATCATTATTAACGCCTTTAAAGAAGCTGATAATTTCGCTGGCACCGAAATTAGCCTGTTGCGGTTCATTCTGCTCTAAATATAATTTGAAGCGCACGCGAAATTCTGAGTAACCTTCACACTTAAGCTTGCGGCAAAAGCGCAGTACGGTGGTAGTGGAAACACCCACGGCATCGGCCAGTTCGCGAATGGTCATGTACATGACTTTGTCACGGTTTTTGATGACATAGTTGTAGACCAGCATCTCAAGATTGTTGAGACTGGCGATGGCAGCGTGGGAGAACATACTCACAATGGCAAAACTCACTCATCAGACTTCATCTACAGGGAATAATAACATGCAGCCAAATGACATCACTTTTTTTCAGCGTTTCCAGGATGACATTCTGGCCGGACGCAAGACCATCACTATTCGTGACGAGTCTGAATCACACTTCAAAGCCGGGGACATTTTACGGGTTGGGCGCTTCGAAGATGACGGTTACTTCTGCACGATTGAGGTTGTTGGCACCTCAACCGTCACGCTGGATACGCTGACGGATAAACATGCCCAGCAGGAAAATATGACGCTTGAAGAACTTAAACATGTCATTGCCGAGATTTACCCGGATCAGACGCAATTTTATGTGATTGATTTTAAATGTCTTTGATTTTAATGGTACGCATGTTAGCTGAAATTTAAAAACTAACACCATGATTTTTAATGGTAAATATTTATCTGGTAATTATTTTAGCTAACAGGTGTTCACTGGAACCATTCTCAGTTACGCTAGAGGAGCAATCACGATAGGGTTCGTTTCTCGGGAGTAAGTTATGGTTCAGAAGCCATTAATCGCGCAGGGATATTCGCTGGCAGAGGAAATAGCCAACAGCATCAGTCACGGTATCGGGCTGGTGTTTGGGATTGTCGGACTGGTGTTGTTGCTGGTTCAGGCAGTGGATACCAATGCCAGCGCTATGGCGATTACCAGCTATAGCCTGTACGGCGGCAGCATGATCCTGCTGTTCCTCGCCTCAACCTTGTATCACGCGATCCCCCATCAGAGAGCGAAAGTCTGGCTGAAAAAGTTCGACCACTGTGCGATTTATCTGCTGATTGCCGGGACCTACACGCCATTTCTGCTGGTGGGGCTTGATTCGCCGCTGGCACGTGGACTTATGATTGTTATCTGGAGCCTGGCGCTGATCGGTATTTTATTCAAACTGACCATCGCACACCGGTTTAAAATTCTGTCGCTGGTGACTTACCTGACAATGGGCTGGCTTTCGCTGATTGTGGTGTATCAACTGGCGGTGAAGTTGGCGACGGGAGGCGTGACGTTGCTGGCTGTTGGCGGTGTGGTGTATTCGCTGGGCGTAATTTTCTACGTCTGTAAGCGTATTCCTTATAACCATGCGATCTGGCACGGTTTTGTGCTGGGCGGCAGCGTTTGCCACTTCCTGGCGATCTATCTGTACGTGGGGCAACACGCATAGATTCAGTGCAACCCCGGGGGCGGCGTAAACGCCTCGCCCGGGCTGTATTTTGTTGGCCGGACGAGGCAATGCCGCAATCCGGCGGCCTGTGCCGAATTGCCTAATGGCGCTGCGCTTATCAGGCCTACCAATTACTCTTCGTCTAACGAATATGGCAGCGGTACGATACGCAGCGTTTTTGCGTCGTCACGGACGCGGAACACGCTGTCGGCCTCCATGTCGTTATTCATCACAACCTGCACCAGTACCTGACCATCGGCCAGTTGTACTGCAGCAAGTACGGTACCAGTACGACGCCAGTTCTCGCCCATTTTTAATTCAAGGTCTTCGCCAGCTTCCGGTACTCGACCGGCGGCACCCGCCAAAGTCCACATGGCGCGTTTGTTGGCTCCGCGGAATTTTGCACGAGCCACCATTTCCTGACCGGTGTAGCAGCCTTTTTTAAAGCTGATCCCGCCCAGAGCCTGCAGATTGGTAGCCTGTGGAATAAACTGTGCACTGTTGGCTGTATCAATCACGGGGATACCCGCTTCGATATCCAGCGCCAGCCACTGCTGGCTGTTATTTAACTCAGCTTCGCCACGCAGCTTTTCAACCAAGGTTTCTGCGGTGGTGGCATCAACGATCAGCAGAAAACGTTCGGCAGGGTGTTCGAACCACAATACCGTGGAGGCACCTTCGGTAATGACCTGCTTATCACTGTTCGGTAATTCGCTGAAGATATTGGCCAGCGCTGCACGTGCCTGGAATCCCGCTACGCCCAACAGGACGCGCTCGTCGTCTGGGGCGATCGCCACCTTCGAGAAGACCGCGTATTTTTTCAGCTCAGTGAGCTGCGCATCACGCAGGCTACGGCGCTCAAGCCATGCAAAACCGTCACCCCGGCGGAACAGACGCAGGTTGCTCCACATTTTACCTTTGGCGTCACAATGTGCAGCCAACAGGTGCTGATGCTCGGTCATCTGGCTGACATCCGCCGTGACCTGACCCTGAATATACTTCTCACTGTCGACACCGGTGATGGTGGCGAGCGCCCAGTCATCGAGCGTCATTAGCGTCAGAGGTAAACGCGTTGACGCAAAAGGCTGGCGAGGAGGAAAAGATGTAAAAGCCATAATAATGTCCTGATTTGCTTAACGCAGTGATGATGACTAATGGTAAAAGAGCTATGGCCCATTGCAAGCGGTTTAAACAGGCTATTTGTGCCATATATTGTGCTTTGCGAGGAGACATCCAAAATTGGTGAATCCTTTGGCTTAATAAGGTTTTATTTAGCGAGCGAGCTTCAGTTTACTGATATTCCCGTAAAAAGAGCGGGAAAAACACGTTACAATAGCGGGATACTTCGTTTTCGCGAGACAGGGAGAAGAACATGGATATTAACAACAAAGCACGTATTCATTGGGCATGCCGCCGCGGTATGCGCGAGCTGGACATCTCGATCATGCCGTTTTTTGAACATGAATATGACAGCTTAAGTGACGAAGAAAAACGTATCTTCATCCGTCTGCTAGAATGTGATGATCCAGATTTATTTAACTGGTTGATGAATCATGGGAAACCAGCTGATGAGCAGCTGGAACAGATGGTGCGACTTATCCAGACACGGAATCGGGAACGTGGTCCAGTGGCAATCTGATTTACGCGTATCATGGCGCGCGCAGTGGCTTTCACTGCTAATTCATGGGCTGGTCGCGGTGTTTATTTTATTGATGCCCTGGCCATTGAGCTACACCCCATTATGGCTGGTTTTGCTCTCTCTGGTGGTGTTCGATAGCGTTCGCAGTCAGCGTCGAATCAACGCCTGTCAGGGTGAGATTCGGCTATTGATGGATGGCCGTCTGCGCTGGCAAGGGCAAGAGTGGTCTATCGTTAACGCCCCCTGGATGGTTAAAACAGGCATGATGCTGCGTTTGCGATCTGATGCCGGAAAACGTCAACATTTGTGGCTGGCAGCAGACAGTATGGATGATGCAGAGTGGCGGGATTTACGGCGGTTGATGCTGCAAAAGGCGAAGCAAGGGTAACGCATGACACATGCCTGATGGCGCGCAGCTTGAAGGCCTACAGTTAGGTGCGTCATGCAGGCCGGATAACGCATTTACGCCGTCATCCGGCAAATCGGTTATCAGGACCAGTGCTCGGCCATTTCCCCAAGAATTTGCTCGCACCAGGCCTGAATGCGTTCATCGCTGAGATCGTACTGGTTTGTCTCATCCAGCGCCAGGCCAACAAACAGTTGTCCATCAGCAATGACGGGTTTATCGCTGGTGAATTCGTAGCCTTCGGTGGGCCAGTAGCCGACAAACTTTACACCTTTGGTGATCAGTTTATCGTGCAGCATACCCAACGCATCCAGGAACCATTCGCCGTATCCCAACTGATCGCCCATACCGTAAAGTGCGACAATCTTGCCTTCCAGGTTGAGGTCGTCCAGTTGCTCCCAGACCGCTTCCCAGTCCTCCTGAATTTCACCGAAATCCCAGGTTGGGATGCCCAAAATGAGCACGTCATATTGCTCCATTAGGGTCGGAGAATCGTCTTTGAGGTTGTGCAGTGTCACCAGTTCGGGACCCAGGATATCGCGGATTTTTTCTGCTGCCATTTCGGTGTAGCAGGTGCTGGAACCGTAAAAAAGACCCATGTTCATGACGTAAACATCTCAATTCTGCTGTAGCGTTGCGGGTAGTGTAACAGAATCGCCGCATTCTCGGCACAATGAGGCATAATGCATCAAAAATGAGAGTGGAATAAGGGGCGCGAGTGGAACAGGATCTGGCGCGCATCGAGCAGTTTCTTGATGCCCTGTGGCTGGAACGAAATCTGGCGGAAAACACATTAAGTGCGTATCGTCGCGATCTGACCATGCTTGTGGAATGGTTACATCACCGCGGCGCTTCGCTTGCGACCGCGCAAAGTGATGATCTGCAAGCCTTGCTGGCTGAGCGGATGGATGGAGGGTATAAAGCCACCAGTTCCGCACGTTTGCTCAGTGCGACGCGACGTTTTTTTCAGCATCTGTACCGCGAAAAATATCGCGAAGATGACCCCAGCGCCTCGCTTGCATCACCTAAACTTCCGCAGCGCCTGCCTAAAGATCTCAGCGAAGCGCAGGTTGAGCGGCTGCTACAAGCGCCGCTTATTGAGCAACCGCTGGAGCTACGCGACAAAGCCATGCTGGAAGTGCTGTATGCAACAGGCCTGCGCGTGTCTGAACTGGTAGGACTGACGATGAGTGACGTCAGCCTGCGTCAGGGTGTGGTACGGGTGATCGGTAAAGGTAACAAAGAGCGCCTTGTCCCGTTGGGTGAGGAGGCTGTGTACTGGCTGGAAACTTACCTGGAGCATGGGCGTCCATGGTTGCTCAACGGCGTATCGATTGATGTGCTGTTTCCTAGTCAGCGGGCGCAACAGATGACCCGTCAGACCTTCTGGCATCGTATCAAACACTATGCTGTGTTGGCGGGAATCGACAGCGAAAAGCTGTCACCGCACGTCCTGCGGCACGCGTTTGCCACGCATCTGCTCAACCATGGAGCAGACCTGCGCGTGGTGCAGATGCTACTGGGGCATAGCGATCTCTCGACAACGCAGATTTATACTCATGTCGCAACGGAGCGCTTGCGGCAACTACATCAACAGCATCACCCGCGAGCGTGAGTGCTGACAGGATAGGATAGGCTATGAAAAAACGTTTTATGATGTTCACCCTTCTGGCGACGGCGTTTTCCGGCATGGTACATGCAGACGACGCGGCAATTCGTCAGTCATTAGCAAAGCTGGGTGTGCAGAGCACCGAGATTCAACCTGCTCCGGTTGCGGGCATGAAAACCGTACTGACCAATAGCGGCGTGCTGTACGTAACTGAAGACGGTAAACATATTATCCAGGGACCGATGTACGACGTGAGCGGCGCAAGTCCGGTGAATGTCACCAACCAACTGCTGATGAAGCATCTGAACGCGCTGGAAAAAGAGATGATCATCTACAAAGCGCCGCAGGAAAAACACGTCATTACCGTTTTCACCGACATCACTTGTGGTTACTGCCACAAGCTGCATGAAGAGATGAAAGATTACAATGCGTTGGGGATCACCGTACGTTATCTGGCCTTCCCACGTCAGGGGCTGGACAGCCAGGCTGAGCAAGACATGAAGTCTATCTGGTGTGCTAAGGACAAAAACAAAGCCTTTGACGACGCGATGACTGGCAAGGGTGTGAAAGCGGCGACCTGTGATGTGGATATCGCTAACCACTATGCGCTGGGCGTACAGTTTGGCGTCAGCGGTACACCGGCGATTGTGCTGAGCAATGGCTATGTCGTACCTGGTTATCAGGGCCCGAAAGAGATGAAAGAATTCCTCGACGCACATGCAAAACAGACCAGCGGTAAATAATTCGCGTGAAACAACAGATACAACTTCGTCGGCGTGAAGCCGACGAGACAGCCGAGCTACCTGCCGACTTACCGCCGCTGCTGCGCCGTTTATACGCCAGTCGCGGTGTACGTAGCGCGCAGGAACTTGAGCGTAGCGTCAAAGGAATGCTGCCTTGGCAGCATTTAAACGGTGTCGAAAAGGCGGTTGAGATCCTCTACAACGCCTTTCGTGCGGGAACTCGCATCATCGTTGTTGGCGATTTCGATGCCGATGGCGCGACCAGCACGGCGCTAAGCATCCTGGCGATGCGCGCGTTGGGCTGTAGTAACGTTGACTACCTGGTGCCAAATCGTTTTGAGGACGGTTATGGTTTAAGCCCGGAAGTCGTTGATCAGGCCCATGCCCGTGGTGCTCAGCTGATTGTCACCGTAGACAACGGCATCTCGTCTCACGCGGGTGTCGAACATGCCAGAACGTTGGGGATCCCGGTCGTTGTGACCGATCACCACCTGCCAGGGGATACGCTGCCGGGCGCGGAGGCGATCATCAATCCTAACCTGCACGACTGTGAGTTCCCGTCGAAATCGCTGGCAGGCGTTGGTGTAGCCTTCTATCTGATGCTGGCGCTGCGCACTTTCCTGCGTGACAAAGGCTGGTTTGATGAGCGAGGCATTGCACCGCCGAACCTGGCGGATTTGCTCGATCTGGTTGCGCTTGGCACGGTGGCGGACGTGGTACCGCTGGATGCCAATAACCGCATTCTGACGTGGCAAGGCTTAAGCCGTATCCGTGCTGGAAAATGCCGCCCTGGTATTAAAGCTCTGCTGGAGATTTCCAATCGCGACCCCCTAAAGCTGGCAGCCAGTGATTTAGGTTTTGCCCTCGGGCCACGGCTGAATGCGGCGGGGCGTCTGGACGATATGTCCGTTGGCGTAGCGCTGTTGCTGTGCGACAACATTGGTGAAGCGCGCGTGCTGGCCAATGAGCTGGACGCACTCAACCAGACGCGCAAAGAAATTGAGCAGGGTATGCAGGCAGAAGCGCTGACCCTGTGTGAAAAGCTGGAACGCAGTAGCGATACGCTTCCGGGCGGCCTGGCAATGTATCATCCCGAGTGGCATCAGGGCGTTGTGGGGATTCTGGCATCGCGCATTAAAGAGCGATTCCATCGTCCGGTGATAGCGTTTGCCCCGGCAGGTGATGGTACTCTCAAAGGCTCCGGGCGTTCGATTCAGGGGCTGCACATGCGTGATGCGCTGGAGCGCCTGGACACCCTTCATCCGGGCATGATCATCAAGTTTGGCGGTCACGCCATGGCGGCGGGGTTATCGCTTGAAGAGGCGCAGTTTGAGCGTTTCCAGCAGCGTTTTGGCGAACTGGTTACCGAGTGGCTGGATCCCGCCTTACTGCAAGGTGAAGTGGTGTCGGATGGCCCACTGAGCGCAGCGGAGATGACCATGGAGGTCGCACAAATGCTACGCGATGCCGGACCGTGGGGACAAATGTTCCCGGAACCGCTGTTTGACGGGCATTTCCGTTTGCTCCAGCAGCGTCTGGTCGGTGAGCGTCATCTGAAGGTAATGGTCGAGCCCGTAGGCGGTGGTCCGCTGCTGGACGGCATTGCGTTTAACATCGATACCACCTGCTGGCCGGACAACGGCGTGCGCGAAGTTCAGCTTGCCTACAAACTGGATATTAATGAGTTTCGCGGCAACCGTAGTTTGCAGATTATAATCGACAATATCTGGCCACTTTAGCGTCACTAATCGCTATAAAAAAGGGCGTGGATTAGTTACAATCCCGCTCTTATCACCGCATTTTGACTAGTCCAATAAAAGAAATCAGACAATGTTTGAAATTAATCCGGTAAATAACCGCATTCAGGACCTCACGGAGCGCTCTGACGTTCTTAGGGGGTATCTTTGACTATGATGCCAAGAAAGAGCGTCTGGAAGAAGTAAACGCCGAGCTGGAACAGCCGGACGTATGGAACGAACCCGAACGCGCGCAGGCGCTGGGTAAAGAGCGTTCTTCTCTTGAAGCCATCGTTGATACGCTCGATCAGATGAGCCAGGGCCTGGAAGATGTCTCCGGCCTGCTGGAACTGGCTGTAGAAGCCGACGACGAAGAAACCTTTAACGAAGCCGTAGCAGAACTCGACACGCTGGAAGATAAGCTGGCCCAGCTGGAATTCCGTCGTATGTTCTCCGGTGAATATGACAGCGCAGATTGCTATCTCGATATTCAGGCAGGTTCTGGCGGTACGGAAGCGCAGGACTGGGCAAGCATGCTGATGCGCATGTATCTGCGTTGGGCTGAAGCGCGCGGCTTTAAGACTGAAATTATTGAAGAGTCTGAAGGTGAAGTGGCGGGTATTAAATCCGTAACCATCAGAATTGCTGGCGAATATGCGTACGGTTGGCTGCGTACTGAAACCGGCGTACACCGTCTGGTTCGTAAGAGTCCGTTCGACTCCGGCGGACGTCGCCATACGTCGTTCAGTTCTGCGTTTGTTTATCCGGAAGTTGATGATGATATTGATATCGATATCAACCCGGCGGATCTGCGTATTGACGTTTACCGTGCCTCCGGTGCGGGTGGTCAGCACGTTAACCGTACGGAATCTGCGGTGCGTATTACCCACATCCCGACTGGGATTGTGACGCAGTGTCAGAACGACCGTTCCCAGCACAAGAACAAAGACCAGGCCATGAAGCAGATGAAAGCGAAGCTTTATGAACTGGAAATGCAGAAGAAGAATGCCGAGAAACAGGCGATGGAAGACAACAAGTCAGATATCGGCTGGGGTAGCCAGATTCGTTCTTATGTCCTTGATGACTCCCGCATCAAAGATCTGCGTACCGGGGTTGAAACCCGTAACACGCAGGCGGTGCTGGATGGCAGCCTGGATCAATTTATCGAAGCAAGTTTGAAAGCAGGGTTATGAGGAACCAACATGTCTGAACAACACGTACAGGGCGCTGACGCGGTAGCCGACCTTAACAATGAACTGAAAACGCGCCGTGAGAAGCTGGCGAGCCTGCGTGAGCAGGGGATCCCGTTCCCGAACGATTTCCGTCGCGATCATACCTCAGACCAACTGCATGCTGACTTCGACGCGAAAGAAAACGAAGAGCTGGAAGCGCTGAACATTGAGGTATCCGTTGCTGGCCGTATGATGACTCGTCGTATTATGGGTAAAGCATCATTCGTTACGCTGCAGGACGTTGGCGGCCGTATTCAGCTGTACGTAGCTCGCGATGACCTGCCGGAAGGCGTCTACAACGAGCAGTTCAAAAAATGGGATCTTGGCGATATCCTCGGCGCGAAAGGTAAGTTGTTCAAGACTAAGACCGGTGAGTTGTCTATTCACTGCACCGAACTGCGTCTGCTGACCAAAGCGCTGCGCCCGCTGCCGGACAAATTCCACGGTCTGCAGGATCAGGAAGCGCGCTATCGTCAACGTTACCTGGATCTCATCTCTAACGATGAATCCCGCAATACCTTTAAAGTGCGTTCACAGATTATGGCTGGCATCCGTCAGTTCATGGTTGCTCGTGGCTTTATGGAAGTAGAAACCCCGATGATGCAGGTGATCCCTGGCGGTGCGGCAGCGCGTCCGTTTATCACTCATCATAACGCGCTGGATCTGGACATGTACCTGCGTATCGCGCCGGAACTGTACCTCAAGCGTCTGGTGGTTGGCGGCTTCGAACGCGTATTCGAAATTAACCGTAACTTCCGTAACGAAGGCATCTCTGTTCGCCATAACCCAGAGTTCACCATGATGGAACTCTACATGGCTTATGCGGACTACAAAGATCTGATCGAACTGACCGAATCGCTGTTCCGTACGCTGGCGCAGAACGTTCTGGGAACGACTGAAGTGCCTTACGGTGAAGAAGTCTTCGACTTCGGTAAGCCGTTCGAAAAACTGACCATGCGCGAAGCGATTCAGAAATACCGTCCGGAAACCAACATGGCCGATCTGGATAACTTCGACTCTGCAAAAGCGATTGCTGAATCTATCGGCATCAAAGTTGAGAAGAGCTGGGGTCTGGGCCGTATCGTGACCGAGATCTTTGAAGAAGTTGCGGAAGCGCACCTGATTCAACCGACCTTCATTACCGAGTACCCGGCAGAAGTTTCTCCGCTGGCGCGTCGTAATGACGAAAACCCGGAAATCACTGACCGCTTCGAATTCTTCATCGGCGGACGTGAAATCGGTAACGGTTTCAGCGAGCTGAACGATGCGGAAGATCAGGCGCAGCGTTTCCAGGATCAGGTTAACGCTAAAGATGCGGGTGATGACGAAGCAATGTTCTATGACGAAGACTACGTTACCGCTCTGGAACACGGTCTGCCGCCGACTGCGGGTCTGGGCATTGGTATCGACCGTATGGTTATGCTGTTCACCAACAGCCACACTATCCGCGACGTGATCCTGTTCCCGGCGATGCGCCCGGTTAAGTAAGATGTGAAATGCCGGATGGCGGCTGACGCCTTATCCGGCCTACGATTCGTTATGTAGGCCAGATAAGCGTAGCGCCATCAGGCAATAATTTGTTGGCAGTAATTCCGCAACAGCGCACGCGCTTCTTTGTCTGCAACCTGCATTACCATCCACGGGCTAAAAGCCCACGGCGTCGCGTCAATCCCGCTTAAGACATCCTCAAGACTGCTCCACTGGCAATCCATCACTTCATCTGGGTTTAGCTGTAGCGGACTCACGATATGTGCGGCATAAACCGGGCACACTTCGTTTTCCACAATTCCACTCGGGTCTGTAGCGCGATAACGAAAGTCAGCATACACGGGGCTGAGCGAGTCGATGTCTGCACCCAGTTCGAAGCGAGCCCGGCGGACAATAGCGGCTTCGTGGGTTTCACCCAACTGCGGGTGACCACAGACAGAGTTGGTCCAGACGCCAGGCCAGGCTTTTTTGTGCAGCGAGCGGCGGGTGACCAGCAGTTGGCCCTGCTCGTTAAATATCCAGCACGAGAAAGCGGAATGCAGGGGGGTTGTGGCGGTATGCGCCGCATATTTTTCCAGCGTTCCGCAGGGTTGGTCCTGCTCATTCAATAAAATGACATGTTCCTGTCGCATAGCGTCCACCATCAATCTTAAGCATCCATATTATATGCTTAATTAAGTCAGATTGATTAACAGAGGGTGTGAAATGCCAGGGCCGACGGTTCGTTGCGCGATATGATTTGGCATCCGGTTTCTGGCTGCTATGATAAAGCGTCTGAAAATGTTGCGAGGTATTGTTTTGAGTGCAGGACGCCTGAAGAAAAATGGCCTGGGTATCGTGATGTTGCTGTGCGTCGGTCTGCTGTTAGCAGGGTGTTCCGGGAGCAAGTCGTCTGATACAGGAAGTTATTCCGGCTCCGTGTATACCGTGAAGCGGGGGGATACGCTATACCGTATTTCGCGCGCTACCGGGACCAGCGTGAAAGAGATCGCCCGCCTGAATAATATTTCACCGCCCTATACCATTGAAGTAGGGCAAAAACTGAAGGTCAGCGGTGGCGCGAAAACCAGTTCTAACTCTGGCAAAACAACCAAGAAATCCTCAACCAAAACGGCAGCGGCCAGACCGTCTTCGTCCGTACCGCAGTCTTCCTGGCCTCCGGTAGGGCAACGTTGCTGGCAGTGGCCTGCCAGCGGTAAGGTGATCCTGCCTTATTCAACCGCGGACGGCGGCAACAAGGGCATTGATATCTCGGCTGCGCGCGGTACACCGATTTATGCCGCCGGCGCCGGGAAGGTGGTTTACGTCGGTAATCAGCTGCGGGGCTATGGTAATCTCATCATGATTAAGCACAGTGAGGACTACATCACTGCGTATGCGCATAATGACACCATGCTGGTGAACAACGGTCAAAACGTGAAGGCCGGGCAGAAAATCGCGACGATGGGCAGCTCGGATGCGACTACGGTGCGGCTGCATTTCCAAATCCGCTACCGGGCGACGGCTATCGATCCGCTGCGTTATTTGCCGCCGCAGGGCAGTAAGCCAAAATGCTGACGGTGATTTAATCGCCAGTCAGTCGGTTAGTCCCTTGCCAAGAAGAGCGTAAGGTTTATAATCCCTTACGCACTTCGATGCGGGCGTAGTTCAATGGTAGAACGAGAGCTTCCCAAGCTCTATACGAGGGTTCGATTCCCTTCGCCCGCTCCAAAAATTCTCTCCCTGTAGTTAATCCTTAAAAACGTTAGATAGCGACACCGGAATCCGGTGGCAGCGTGCTGTTACCTTCACCCAGATTACGTTGTAGCAATACCGTGTCGAGCCATAGCCCATGTTTGAAGCCAATGTTTTTCAGTGTGCCGATTTGCGTAAATCCGGCCTGCTGATGGACTTTTAACGATCCCTGATTATTGCTGTCGCCGACGATGGCAATCAGTTGCCGATAACCCTGTGCTTCAGCCCAGCCAATCACATGACGCAGTAAGGCTTTTCCTACACCCTGACGCTGAGCCGTTGGAGCAATATAAATCGAATCCTCAAGGGTATAGCGGTAGGCATAGCGCTCGCGGTAGCGGGTGAGGTAGCAATACCCGATGACCTTATCTTCCTGCAGAGCGACGACCCACGGCAGCCCGAGGCTGCGGATTTTTTCCAGACGAGCAAGCATCTCGTGTGCATCCGGCGGGTCGGTTTCAAAGCTGCCGGTACCGTGAAGAACATGATGTGCATAGATATCGCGTATGGCGAGGATGTGCTTTTCTTCTGCGTTAACGATTTTCATTGACCGGCTCCCATTGGCGTCTTTGCCCAGATTACCTGAAAGTCTGAGGGGAAGGTAAGTGCAAAAAATTATGCTTCTATCAGTTGCTTGTAATGCAAATAGGCTTTCATATTGTAAGGGGAAATAATTGATTGTGGTTGATATTGTCAATAGTACGCAAGGTTGGTAAATATATTAACAGGTAGAGTAATACACAATTATTCACGCACGTATTTGATTGAGTTTCCAAATACCAATTATGGTAGGTTTCGAAAAATGATAAATAAAGTTGTTTGATTTCAACGCATTGTTACTGTATCTAATTCTTCTTGCGCCTGTACCCTTATTTTCATTTCATTGGCCCTGTTTGAGCCCTAAAAATTAAGTTATATTTTGTTGTTAGCAGAGAGCCTATTATCAGATTTTTCTCTATTCACCTCTCAAAATAGTTACCATGCAAACAGTTGCGCGGTGTAGCTATGCTAACCAGCAATAGTAAGCATCGTCACATGATGTCACCGGGCAAACTTTGTTTAAATCCAGAATTCAATCCCAAGAGTATTAGGATTATTTAGTCTAAAATACTTTTTTGCCTAAGACTTTTCTTATTGCGTAGCCACGAACTACATGGAGTGATAAAATTCCCGAGTTTATGCCTCCTGTCCAACGATTAGAGGACGCGGTGCGGGTAGTCAATAAGACGAAAGAATTAATTGCTTCATAACCCTATTACGAAATAAGCGGCAGTGCATCTTACATGGTCGGCAACTGTCAGGGATTGACCGTAACTTATTGAAAACGCTTATTTTTACTCTGATGTAAGATATAAGGGCAGATATGTTCAGTATGCGTCGACATGCCAACTTCATTAAACGTTTTAAGTCTGTAAGCTGTTTATTTACGGCAAGCATTCTTTTCCCTATGCAAATCTCTGCTGCGGTATCAGATTATGATGCTTTGGTTATTGAAGCGCGGGGGGGGAATAGTGCGCCACTATTGCGCTACCTTGAGGATCAGGGAAAGAAAAGTGCGTTAACGCCAAATCAGGTTGCCGACTGGCTGCAAGTTTCTGGTTGGGTTGAGAACAACGATAAAACAACCATTCAAATCTGGCAGCGGTATCGTGGGCAGATGGATGTGCCTGCGCGCGGCAAAGTCGCCGCTGCACGTGCGTACCGTAACCAGAAAAACTGGAATGATTCATTGGCGGTGTGGGAAAGCGTTTTACAGGAAGAGCCTGATAACGTGGATGTACGCACCGGCTGGATAATGACGTTGGCGGATGCGCGCTACAATCAGCAAGCCCTTACTGAAGCGAATAAATGGGCGCAGGCGCATCCGGGCGCAGACTCCGACGCACTGCTTGCCTACGTATATCATTCTCAGGGGAAAAACTGGGATGCACTGTTGGTTGCCAGCCAGGCGGATGATGTTGATCCAGGCAACAAAAATGCAAAATCCACGCTGCTATCTGCGCTGTCGGCGAACCGCGTTTCCGGACCCGCTTTAAATATGGCGGAGGTCGTTCCCACGGCTGATCCAGTGAAGCGCCGTCTTGAGCTTGATGCGGCGGCTGAAATGGTACGCTCCTCCTATACGTCCGCACGTAATGAAGAAGAACGGTTTATCGTGGCCGATAAAGCGCTGGCCCGTTATGACCAGTTGCTGGCGGCCTGGAAAGATGAGCCGTCTGCGCAGAATGATGTCCGTCGGGCGAGAATTGACCGTATGGGTGCCCTGTTGGTGCGTAAGCGTACTGCCGAAGTGATTGATGAGTATGAGTCCCTTTCTGCAAGCGGCGAAGTACCAAACTATGCAAAACGCTGGGTGGCATCAGCATGGTTAAGCGAACGTCAGCCGGAAAAAACCGAAGCGATGCTGGCGAGCATCTACTACCCGAATGGACCTATCCCGGTGACGCCGCTCAGTCCTGAGGATCAACAAGATCTGTTCTACGCGCACATTGATAATGAAAACTTCGATGCTGCCAAAAAACAAGTCGATGATTTGATCAAAGAGAGTCCGTATCTGCGGCGTATCTATGGCTCGCCAACGCCGCAGCCTAACGATAACTGGCTGCTCGGACAGTCGCTACTGACGCAATATCATATCGCTGCCAATGAACTGCCAGAGGCAGAAAAGCTCGCAGAGCATCTGGCACGAACAGGCTCTGGTAACCAGGGATTGCGCATATCTTATGCCTCTGTGCTTGAAGCGCGTGGATTGCCGCATGCGGCGGAGAAAGAGCTTAAGCTGGCGGAAGTCATTGAGCCAAGTAACCTGGAGCTGGAACGTCAGCAGGCTTACGTTGCACTGGATCTTCAGGAGTGGAAACAGGCAGATGAACTGACGGATGACGTTATTGCCCGTAGCCCGGATGATGAAGCGACGCTGCGCCTCGCGCGTATTCGTGATGTCCACAAAATGTCGGAAGTGCGTATTAGCGGAACGCAGGGGATCTCGTCCGATAGCCCGGTCAGCGGTAAGAATGACTTCAACATCAACACGGCTATTTACAGTCCGCCGATTAATGACAACTGGCGACTGTTTACCGGATTCAACTTTGCTACCGGTGAATTTGAGGAAGGGAAGGGCATCAGCCGCGATCTGGCGGCGGGGGCAGAATGGACTTCCCGTGATTACTGGGCGGAAATGGAAGTGTCAGGCCGAAATTATGGCGATGGTCAGAAGATTGGCGGGCGTCTATCCGGCTGGCATGACTTTAATGACAACTGGCGCGTTGGTGGGTCGGCCGAACGCCTCTCTCGCAATACCCCGTTGCGCGCGCTGCGTAGTGGCGTGTATGCCAACGGCGGCGATATGTTTGTTCGCTGGTATCAAAACGAACGACGTGAATATCAACTGTCGTTTGCCGCATCACATTTCTCGGACGGTAACGATCGCATCGAATATGGACTCAGCGGAAAAGAGCGCATGTGGACCACGCCGCGCTTCACGCTGGACTTTACGCCGGGTATCGGCGGGAGCACCAACACCAAAGAAAATGTTCCGTATTACAACCCGAAGAGTGATTTTTCGGTTGTCCCTGGCCTGAGCGCAGAGCAGGTTCTTTACCGCCACTATGATACCGTCTGGACACAGCAAGGTCTGGCTGGCGTAGGTGGCTACTGGCAGCAAGGTGAAGATGCAGGCGCTATCGTCCAGGTGGGATACGGACAACGGCTTAAATGGAACAACGTCGTAGATGGCGGGGTGATGCTGATTTGGGATAAACGCCCCTATGACGGTAAACGTGAGCGGAATATCTCCCTCGCTTTCGATTTAAATGTCAGGTTTTAAGGATTGTTCATGCTGAAAAGATGCCTGTGGCTTAGCGCATTAATCGCTGGCTGGTTGATGATTACCGCGTGCAGCAGCGCGCACAATACAACGCCTCGCTATGTTCCTCCCGCAGAGAGAACGCCGCTGACGGCGGATCATCCGTGGCCGAAAAATAGCTTTCTGGTGCTCGGCTACCATGATGTGGAGGATGGTGCAGCCGACCAGCGCTACCTCTCTGTGCGTACCAGCGCGTTGAGCGACCAAATGGCCTGGCTGCGTGATAATGGCTATCAGCCGATCAGCGTGCAGCAAATTCTGGACGCCCATGACGGTAAAATTGTACTGCCGGAAAAAGCGGTACTGCTCACCTTTGACGATGGATATAGCAGTTTTTATACCCGCGTCTGGCCGCTACTGAAAGCCTACAACTGGCCTGCGCTCTGGGCGCCAGTAGGCAGTTGGGTTGATGCGCCAGCCAACAAAAAAGTCGATTTTGGTGGCTTAATGACCGCGCGAGACAAATTCGCCACCTGGAAAATGGTCGAAGAAATGGGCAAGTCGCCGTTGGTGGAAGTCGGTGCGCACACCTGGAACTCGCACTTTGGCGCTGAGGCCAACCCGCAGGGGAGTAAAGAGCCCGCTGTGGCGAACCGCCTGTATGATAAGAAAACCGGCACTTACGAAACGGACGAACAGTACACGCGACGTATAAACACGGATATCTCTCTGATCACTAACAAGATCAAAGCGGTGACCGGCAAATCGCCGCGCGCGTGGGTATGGCCTTACGGCGCAGCCAACGGTACAACGTTAAACCTGGCCAAAGAGCATGGCTATAAGATGGCCTTTACGCTTAATGAAGGGTTGGCGAATGCCGCGTTTCTCGATGATATTCCGCGCGTGCTGATTTCTGATAACCCATCCCTTAAGCGCTTTGCCAGTCAGGTCGCTCAGGTCCGTGAACCACAGACGATGCGCGTGATGCATGTCGATCTGGATTACGTGTATGACAAAGACCCTGCTCAGCAGAAGCGAAATATCGATAAGCTGATCCAGCGCGTTTATGACATGCGTATTTCTCATGTCTTCCTGCAGGCGTACGCCGATCCGCAGGGCGACGGGAATATTCGCGAACTCTATTTCCCTAACCGTTGGCTGCCGATGCGTGCCGATCTCTTTAACTATATCTCCTGGCAGTTACAAACGCGGGCCGGGGTGACGGTGTATGCCTGGATGCCGGTTCTGGCTTTCGATCTCGACGCGTCCATTCCACGCGTAACCGCATGGGATCCGAAAACGGGACGCACTGCTATCAATCATGAGAACTATGTTCGTCTCTCGCCCTGGGACAGCGAAGCGCGCAAACGCATCACTGAAATCTATGAAGACCTGGCGAAGCACGCCAGCTTCAAAGGTATTTTGTTCCATGACGATGCTTTCCTGACGGATTTTGAAGATGCGTCACCGGAGGCGTTAGCCGCCTACCGTGCCGCAGGGCTTCCGGGCAGTATCGAGCAAATACGTAATAATCCTCAGGCGTTCGAGCGCTGGACTCGCCTGAAAAGTAAGATGCTGATTGACTTCACCAAACAACTGACCCGGACGGTGCGTAATATTCGCGGTCCACAGGTGCAAACCGCGCGCAATATTTACGCCATGCCGGTACTGGAGCCTGAAAGTGAAGCCTGGTTTGCACAAAACCTGAATGATTTCCTCAATACCTATGACTGGACGGCGCCGATGGCGATGCCATTCATGGAACAGATCCCGGCCAATGATGCCAACGCATGGCTTGACCGACTGGTGAATGCCGTTGCACAAACCCCTGGGGCGCTGGATAAAACCGTGTTTGAACTGCAGGCACGAGACTGGCGTAAATCCGGGGATCAGGCTGAAATCAGCGGAAAACAAATAGCCGAATGGATGCGCCAGCTGAAATTAAGCGGTGCAGGTAACTACGGCTATTACCCGGATGATTTCATCAGCGACAAACCTGAGATGTCAGAGATTCGCTCGACGTTCTCCTCATACTGGTATCCGCAAAAATGACCGATCGCATTATTGCTTTCCTGATACTTTGCCTGATGTTCAGCCTGCCGTTTGGTGTGGCTGTCATCTTTACAGGTGAAGTGATGTTGAACTTCGTCTTCTTCTGGCCTTTATTCATGTCTGGCTTATGGATAAGCGGCGGAGTCTATTTCTGGTTTTACCGTGAACGTCACTGGAAATGGGGAGATGACACTCCACCACCGACATTGCAGGGGAATCCACTGGTTTCCATTCTGATCCCCTGTTTTAACGAAGGGATCAATGCGCGTGAAACCATTGAGGCAGCACTGGCCCAGCGATATAAGAATATCGAAGTGATCGCCATCAACGATGGTTCGACGGATGACACTCACGACGTGCTGGAACAACTGGCAGTGGAATACCCCAGCCTGCGGGTGATTCATCTGGCTGAAAACCAGGGCAAAGCGCTGGCGCTCAAGACCGGTGCGGCCGCGGCGCGCAGCGATTATCTGGTGTGTATTGATGGCGATGCGTTACTGGAACGCGATGCCGTCGCTTATATGGTGGCTCCGCTGATCCAGTTCCCGCGCGTTGGTGCAGTGACGGGGAACCCGCGAATTCGAACCCGCTCTACGTTAATCGGTCGTGTGCAGGTCGGTGAGTTCACTTCCATTATCGGCTTGATTAAGCGTACTCAGCGAGTCTATGGGCAGATCTTTAGTGTCTCAGGTGTGGTTGCGGCGTTTCGTCGTCGCGCGCTGGCCGAGGTCGGTTACTGGAGCCCGGACATGATCACCGAAGATATCGATATCAGTTGGAAGCTGCAATTGCGCCACTGGTCGGTATTCTTTGAGCCGCGCGCACTGTGCTGGATCCTGATGCCTGAAACCTTAAGAGGGCTGTGGAAGCAGCGTTTGCGCTGGGCGCAGGGTGGTGCAGAGGTGTTTATCGTTAACATGCGTCGTCTGTGGTCGTGGGAGTTCCGCCGCATGTGGCCGCTGTTTCTTGAGTTCTGTTTTTCTACCGCCTGGGCATTTGCCTATGCGATCAGTATCGTGCTGTTCCTGTTAGGGCTGATGATCCCGATGCCGGACTCGCTGTATGTACAGCATCTGTTCCCACCAGCCTTTACCGGGCTTATCCTCGGCGTGGTGTGCTTGCTGCAGTTTGCGGTGAGCCTGATGATTGAACGACGCTATGAAAAAAATATTGGCGCTTCATTGTTCTGGATTATCTGGTTCCCGGTGGTGTACTGGATGCTAAGCCTGTTCACCACGCTGGTGTCATTCCCGAAAGTGATGCTCAAACGCAAACGTGGCAGAGCGCGTTGGGTGAGTCCTGACCGCGGTATTGGGAGGATCGAATCATGAACCAGCCACTGATCTTCACGGAGCGGCGTTTGCTGCCGCGCATCATCGATGTGTTGTTGACGGCCATCGCATGGGTTGGATTTATCTATTTGATCTATAAAGGGCTGATCACAGCCCTGGCGCATTCACCGTATATGGGGGTGCGACCCTTTTTCACCACGCTGGATACGGTCACGTTTTATATCCTTGTCGCCCTGGTCAACGGCCTGGTGCTGATTGGCTGGGCGAAGTACAACCAGTTTCGTTTTCGGGTGGAGCGTCGCAGTCGCAGACCCGGGCTTGAAGACCATGAGCTGGCAGAAAGTTTGCGTATTACCCGGGAGCTGGTTACGGAACTGAACAAGGCGAGGGTGCTGACGGTCCACCATCATGAGAATGGCGAAATCAGTCATATCGATGTGGACAGGGATATTGCCGATAACCGCCTCCCGCCGCCGACGCCTGCGATGCTGGAGTATTTGCCGCCAGAGCCGCAGCCGTCGATACAGAAAAAGCCTGAATGATATTTCTGCTTTCAGCCGCTTCCTTCAGCCTCGCATAGGTCTATGATTAGACCCAGACAATAAAAAAATGCGAGGCAATGTCGTGGATAAGGAACTACTGGATGCAGGTTACCGGGCCTATACCGGCGAGAAGATTGACGTCTACTTCAACACGGCGATGTGTCAGCATTCGGGCAATTGCGTGCGGGGAAGCGCGAAGCTGTTTAACCTGAAACGTAAACCGTGGATTATTCCGGATGAAGTGGACGTTGCCACGGTCATCAAGGTCATCGATACCTGTCCGAGCGGTGCGCTGAAATATCGCCAAAAATGAGTGAGGGAAGCATGGAGATTCTTGCAGGCCATAACAAGTTTTATGTCAATGATGCTGAGGGCAACCAGGTTGCCGAGATTGTTTTCGTGCCGACGGGCGAGCATCTGAGCATCATTGAACATACCGATGTTGATCCCAGCCTGAAAGGTCAGGGCGTCGGCAAACAGCTGGTGGCGAAAGTGGTAGAGAAGATGCGCGCTGAAAACCGCAAAGTGATTCCGCTGTGCCCGTTTGCCAAACATGAATTTGATAAAACCCGCGAGTACGACGATATCCGCGCCTGATTATCTTATATGCACCGGAAGGTATAACAGCCATCCGGTGCATCACGCCCGATGCAGTAAATCCTGATAAATCCCCGTCAGTATCCCTTGTGGGCCAAACTCTTTTTTAATCCACTGAGTGACACGACCGGTTGCCGAGTGCTGGGTTGCCAATAGCATTCGTGAATCCTGACGTGGGTTGTGGATCTGCCGTGTCACCAGCAATGACTTTTCCATCGCCTCGCGCACCATATAGTCTGGCAGAAAACCGATGCCCTCCCCCAGGATCTGGCACTGGCACTTGGTATTAAAATCGGGAACCAGAATCGACTCTTGACCGTGTAACAGCCAACCGACTTTTTTGTTGATGGTGTGCGCGGTGTCTTCCACCATGATGTTCGGGTACAGGCGCAGTTGGCTCTCAGAGATGGGTTCAGGCATAAACGCCAGCGGATGATCCGGGGCAATCGCGAACGACCAACGGATCGCGCCGATCTCGGTGTAATCAATTCCGCCGCCGTCCAGTAATGTATCGGGCGCGCCAATCGCGATATTGGCCAGGTTATTGATGATCGAATCCCAGACGCCGTTATACACCTCTGTAGTGACGGTTATCTGGCAGGTTGGAAACTGTTTCTTGAGTACCTGCAGCAGCCTCGCCGTATGTTGAGGGGTATACAACAGCTGGTTAATGCAGATGCGCACCCGAGCCTCAATTCCCTGAGCGATGGTATCAATGCTGCGCTTGATGGCGTGGAAATCGTTGAGCAGGTCGGTCGCCTTGCGAAACAGATAGCGTCCGGACTCGGTCAGCTCAATGCTGCGAGTACTGCGGGTAAACAGCACCACGTCGAGACCCATTTCCATGCGCTTAATGGTGTAACTAATTGCCGATGTGGTTAAGCCAAGCTCCTCCGCTGCCTTGCTGAAACTGCTATAGCGGGCAGCCATCGTAAATGCCAGTAGGTTTTCCTCGGTAAATATTGAATTCATCTTTCTCCCCTCCGGCGACAATGCGCATCCGCAACACGATGATTGTTGAATGTATTTGTAATCCTTATACAGAGCAATCAGTTTTGAACAGAATTTAACACCAGTTTTACATTTGATTTGAAGGCAATCACACTTCTGTATTTTAATTGCAGGCCGCTATCCGTGCAGCATACCGCCTGATTTCCCGGACTACTGATTAGTGGCTAAAAGGGGCCCAGCCATAAGGGAAAGATTGCACTACAGCACGTTTTGTCCTCATTGTTAAAATTGATTCAATAATCGATGCGCTAACGATGAATGAAATTTAAGCGGATGTTATTCTCTGCACTCTATTGCTATTCTCAGGTTATCGGATATTTAAAAAGTCTAAAAAACTGCAGGAGAGCGATTATGTCAGAGAAAGAACTCATTACTGAATTTCTGCTGGCGGCAGAACAGGGCAATGCCGATGGATTAAAATCCTGTCTGGCAAAAAATGTGGATATTAACGCCACTAACCGCCAGGGGCGTACTGCCATTATTATTGCCAGCCTGAATAAACATTATGACTGTGTTTCTTTATTGATTGCTGCGGGTGCCGATATTAATAAACAAGATCAAACTTGTTTTAACCCCTTCCTGATTAGCTGCCTGACGAATGATTTAACGCTGTTGCGTACGGTATTACCCGCTAACCCCGACCTCAATTGCCTGAGCCGTTTTGGCGGCGTTGGTATTACACCTGCCAGCGAAAAAGGTCATGTCGAGATCGTGCGCGAGCTGCTGCTGCGTACCGATATCAATGTCAACCATACTAATTTTGTTGGCTGGACGCCACTCCTGGAAGCCATCGTGCTAAATGACGGCGGTGCGAAGCAGCAGGAGATCGTTAAGCTGCTGCTCGACCATGGCGCAAACCCACACATGACGGATAAATACGGTAAAACCCCGCTGGAACTGGCGCGAGAGAAAGGGTACCACGAAATTGCCGAGCTGCTGATTGCGGCCGGAGCCTGACACAGGAGCGCCATTATCGCTACGCCATCACGGCGATGCGTACGGGCGCTAACCGCAGACAGCGCGTTTCTCACTTTCCGGGGAACGGGACGGGTTGAACAGGTTTTTTCTCACGCGGTAAACCTGTTGATACCCGAACAGCAGCGGCTGCTGACGTTACTGAGTGAAGATTGTGATAACGCACCTAACAGCTGTCGGTTGGCGTTGACGCATTGTGAAGACCTGTTTCACCCCGGTGAGCGGGTCAATTTTAGCGGGTCGGGAATAGTTGTTGGCAATGATAAATGGATAGAAACCGCCGGTTGCCTGCTGTGGCGAATACCACGGTGGACATCTGATGCAGCAAGCCTTGCCGCAGTCGGCTGGCAGCACTGGGAAGAGGTTATCCGCCAACAGCTAAGAAGCGACGACACATTATTTCTGTACCGGGGTGACAATCCGTTTTATCAGGAAATCACCCGTCAATTACTCAACCGCCGACAAACATTACTGACGGCGTTGCGTACAGGAGAAAATATTACTACGGCGGTCAGCCATTTAATTGGTTTGGGGATAGGGCTGACGCCCTCATCGGATGATTATTTAGTAGGCTTAAGCACCATTTTATTTATTCCCGGACATCCGCTGAGGAAATATAGAGATGATTTTTTAGCGGCATTGCAACGTGCAGGAAATAATACGACGCTACTTAGCAAAATAACGCTAGAGGAAGCATTTAATCAGCGTTATCGGGAAAGCATCGGACGGCTGCTGAACCAATTTATTACTGAGCAACAACTCGTTTCTACGCAATATATTACTGACATTAAAAATATCGGTTCAAGTTCTGGCTGCGACATGCTGTATGGCATGGCGGATGCCTGCGCCCTGAGCCACAGGTCCGGAGGGAATTATGTCGATCAGGATAGTTGTTAAAAAGAACACGTATTTTGATTCTGTCTCACTGATGTCTATCTCCACGCGCGCAAATAAGCTCGATGGCGTTGAGCAGGCGTTTGTGGCTATGGCGACAGAGATGAATAAGGGCGTGCTGAAGAATCTCGGCCTGCTGACGCCTGAGCTGGAAGAGGCGAAAAGTGGCGATCTGATGATTGTCATTAAAGGTGCCAGCGAGGCGGCGAACGACCAAACGCTGGTGGCGATTGACGATCTGTTTACGCATAAAGAGCAGGGTGGCCAGCATGAAGCGCGATATGCCACGCTTGCCAGCGCGAAGAAGCATGTTCCTGAGAGCAATCTGGCGGTGATCTCGGTCAATGGCCTGTTTGCCGCGCGTGAAGCGCGCCAGGCGCTGCAAAATAACCTCAATGTGATGCTGTTCTCTGACAACGTCTCTCTTGAGGACGAGCTGGCGCTTAAGCAGCTGGCGCATGAAAAAGGACTGTTGATGATGGGGCCAGATTGCGGAACCGCCATCATTAACGGCGCGGCGCTGTGTTTTGGCAACGCGGTGCGTCGCGGCAACATCGGAATTATTGGTGCCTCCGGTACCGGCAGCCAGGAGCTGAGCGTACGCATTCACGAATTTGGCGGCGGAATTTCCCAGTTGATTGGCACAGGTGGACGCGATCTTAGCGAAAAGATTGGCGGCCTGATGATGCTTGACGCGATTGGCATGCTGGAGGCCGATCCGCAAACTGAGATCATCGCACTTATCTCCAAACCGCCTGCGTCAGCGGTGGCGCGCAAGGTGCTGGAACGTGCGCGCGCCTGTCATAAGCCCGTGGTGGTGTGTTTCCTCGGACGTGAAGCCGCGCCTGCGGATGAAAAAGGCCTGCAGTTTGCCCGCGGTACTAAAGAGGCGGCGTTGAAAGCGGTACTGCTGACCGGCGTGAAAAAAGAGAGTCTGGATCTGCATCCGCTCAACTGGCCGCTGATTGAAGAGGTTCGCGCCCGTCTGACTCCACAGCAAAAGTACATCCGTGGCTTGTTCTGTGGCGGCACGTTGTGCGATGAGGCGATGTTTGCTGCCATGGAAAAACATGCCGAAGTTTACAGCAACATTCATCCGGATCCGGCATTCCGCCTGAAAGATCTCAACCGCAGCGTGGCGCATACCTTCCTCGATTTCGGTGATGACGATTTTACCAACGGCAAACCGCACCCGATGATCGATCCCACCAACCGCATTAGTCGTCTGTTACAGGAAGCGCGCGATCCTGAAGTTGGCGTGATCGTGATGGACTTCGTCCTTGGATTTGGATCGCATGAAGATCCGGTTGGCGTGATGCTCGATGCGATCGTTGAAGCCAAAGCGATCGCCGCCGCAGACGGTCGTCCGCTTGAGATCCTCGGCTATGTGCTGGGAACCGATCTTGATACGCCGTCGCTGGAAAAACAGTGTCAGATGCTGACCGACGCCGGGGTTATCTGGGCGAGCAGTAGCACCAACACCGGATTGCTGGCGCGTGAATTTATCTGTAAAGGGGAGGAAGCCTGATGAGCCAGACACTGTTTAACCAGCCGCTGAACGTGATTAACGTTGGCATCGCGATGTTCAGCGATGACCTGAAAAAGCAGAACGTACCGGTGACCCAGCTCGACTGGACGCCGCCGGGGCAGGGCAACATGCAGGTCGTGGCTGCGCTGGACGACATTGCCGATTCGCCGCTGGCAGACAAAATCGCGGCCGCTAACCAGCAGGCGCTGGAACGCATTATCCAGTCGCATCCGGTGCTGATTGGCTATGACCAGGCGATCAACGTCGTGCCGGGCATGACCCGTAACACCATCCTGCACGCCGGGCCGCCAATCCGCTGGGAAAAAATGTGCGGCGCAATGAAGGGGGCGGTAACCGGGGCGCTGGTCTTTGAAGGGCTGGCGAAAGATCTGGATGAAGCCGCCGAACTGGCCGCCTCGGGTGAAATCATCTTCTCTCCGTGCCACGAGCATGACTGTGTCGGCTCGATGGCGGGCGTGACATCGGCATCGATGTTTATGCACATCGTCGAGAACAAAACCTATGGCAACCGCGCATATACCAATATGAGCGAGCAGATGGCGAAGATCCTGCGCATGGGCGCGAACGATCAGAGCGTTATCGATCGTTTGAACTGGATGCGCGATGTGCTGGGACCGATGCTGCGCGACGCTATGAAACTGGCGGGCGAAATCGATCTGCGCCTGATGCTGGCGCAGGCATTGCACATGGGTGATGAGTGCCATAACCGCAACAACGCCGGGACGGCGCTGCTGATTCAGGCGCTGACGCCGTGGATTATTCAGACCGGCTATCCGGTTGAACAGCAACGTGAGGTGTTCGAGTTCGTCCTTAGTAGTGATTACTTCTCCGGACCGACCTGGATGGCGATGTGTAAAGCCGCAATGGACGCTGCACACGGTATTGAATACAGCACCGTGGTGACGACGATGGCGCGCAACGGCGTTGAGTTCGGTCTGCGCATTAGCGGCTTACCGGGCCAGTGGTTTACCGGTCCGGCGCAGCAGGTGATTGGGCCGATGTTTGCGGGCTACAAGCCGGAAGATTCCGGACGTGATATCGGCGATAGCGCGATAACAGAAACCTACGGCATTGGCGGTTTCGCGATGGCGACGGCACCGGCCATCGTAGCGCTGGTGGGCGGTACGGTCGAAGAGGCCGTTGATTTCTCTCGCCAGATGCGAGAAATCACTCTCGGCGAAAACCCCAACGTCACCATTCCACTGCTTGGTTTTATGGGCGTACCGACCGCTATCGATATTACGCGCGTAGGCAGCACTGGCATTCTGCCGGTGATCAACACCGCTATTGCGCACAAAGACGCGGGGATCGGCATGATCGGCGCCGGAATAGTTCACCCGCCGTTCGCCTGTTTTGAAAAGGCGATCCTCAACTGGCGCGACCGCTACTGCCAATAACAATAACCGGGGCTAACGCGGTTAGCCCCACAGTAGCGAAGCGAAAAACGTTGCTTACCTGCAGGGCTGGGCGATCTCCGCGATCGCAAATGATGCTTAACCTGTTAAGGATATTCCATGAACAGCATAAAACTAGAATGGAAACGTGGTGACTGGGCGGCTTACTTTGGGCTGATGACCAACAACCTGACTAACCTGCTGACAATGATGGGGCTGCTCATTTTTGTCGTCGGGATCCCTACCGAAATTGTCTATGGTCGCATTGCGCCTGCCTTTGGTCTGGCGGTGCTGGTGGCCAGCGTCTGCTACGCCTGGTTTGGCCTGCAGATGGCAAAGCACACCGGGCGTAACGACGTAACGGCGCTGCCGTCCGGACCGAGTGCACCGTCAATCTTCACCGTGACCTTCCTGGTGCTGATGCCGGTTTATCAGCAAACCAAAGATGCCAACTTCGCTATCCAGATAGCCCTGGTGTGGTGCTTTGTCGAAGCGTTGATCCTGGTCGGCGGCTCCTTCCTGGGCGAGACCATCCGCAAGATGATCCCGCGTACGGTACTGCTTTCTTGTCTGTCCGGCCTGGGGCTGTTGCTGCTGGCGATGAACCCGATGCTGCAGGCATTCGAAGCGCCGACGGTTTCTTTCATCGTCCTGTTGCTGATCTTCATTAACTGGTTCGGTAAGAAGCCGATTTTTGCCCGTATTCCTACCGGTTTGCTGCTGCTGATTGCCGGTACGGCCCTGGCGTGGATCTCCGGTTTACAAAGCCCGGAAGCCATTAAAGCGTCGATGTCTTCCTTTGGCTTCAACCCGCCGGAAATTCATGTCGACAGCTTCTTGCAAGGTTTACCGCACGCACTGCCGTATCTGGCTTCTGCAGTTCCTTTGGGCCTGGCGAACTATATTTTTGACCTTGAGAACATTGAAAGTGCGCACGCGGCGGGCGATGAGTACAACACCCGTAAGGTCATGATGGCGAACGGCTTTGCCTCCATGCTCGGCTGCATGCTGGGTAACCCGTTCCCGGTGACCGTATATGTTGGGCATGCGGGCTGGAAAGCGATGGGCGCCAGCATCGGCTATACCCTCGCTTCAGGCATCACCATGTTCCTGGTGCCGCTGTTTGGGCTGGGCGCGTTTATGCTCGCCATTATTCCGATGACCGCGATAGTGCCGATTCTGGTGTTTATCGGCGTGGTGACCGCCAACCAGGTGGTGCGAGAAACGCCCAAAGTCGAGGTTCCCGTTATCTTCATCTGTCTGTTCCCGTGGATCGCCAACTGGGCATTGACCATCGTCAACAGCGTGATGGGGGCCGCCGGAACATCCGCGGGGAAACTGGGTAGTGACTTGCTGCACAGCAAAGGTGTCTATTACGACGGACTGGTGCATCTGGGAAGCGGCGCACCGCTGGCCAGCATGCTGTGGGGCTGCGTCGCTATCTTCGCCATTATGAACAAGCCGTTACGCGGGGCGATTGCCGCAGCCTTTGGTGCGCTGTTATCACTGTTTGGCGTGATCCACTCCCCGGCGGTTGGCTTTGCGGAAGGCAGCTCGATGATGTTTGTTGTGGCCTACCTGATGATGAGCGGCATGTTTGTCCTCAAGCATCTTCTTGATAGCCGTGAAGCGGTGACTGCGCCTGAGCAGGAACCGACGAAAACGACCTGAATTGCCTGCAAGCGGAAGATAACACTATGAAAGAACTTGTGGTCGTTGCCATTGGCGGCAACAGCATTATCAAAGATAACGCCAGCCAGTCGATTGAACACCAGGCTGAAGCGGTGAAAGCGGTAGCGGATACGGTGCTGGAGATGCTGGCATCGGACTACAACATTGTGCTGACGCACGGTAACGGGCCACAGGTAGGGCTGGATCTGCGGCGTGCGGAAATCGCGCACGAGCGTGAAGGGCTGCCGCTTACCCCGCTGGCAAACTGCGTTGCTGATACGCAGGGCGGTATCGGTTACCTGATCCAACAGGCGCTGAATAACCGTCTGGCGCGGCGCGGTGAGCAGAGGGCAGTTACGGTGGTCACGCAGGTGGAGGTCGACAAAAACGATCCGGGCTTCGCTAATCCGACCAAGCCCATTGGCGCGTTCTTTAGCGAAGTGCAGCGTGATGAACTGCAGCGGGTCAATCCGGGCTGGCGCTTTGTTGAGGATTCGGGGCGCGGCTACCGTCGGGTAGTCGCCTCTCCACAACCGAAGCGCATTGTCGAGGCGGAGGCGATCAAAACGCTGACCCAGCAAGGCTTTGTGGTTATTGGTGCGGGCGGCGGCGGGATCCCGGTGGTGCGTAGCGATCAAGGGGATTACCAGAGCGTGGACGCGGTGATTGATAAAGATCTCTCCACGGCGCTACTGGCGCAGGAGATCCGCGCCGACATTTTGGTGATCACCACCGGCGTCGAGCAGGTCTGTATTCATTTTGGCAAACCCAACCAGCAGGCGCTGGATACGGTGGATGTCGCAACGATGACCCGTTACATGCAGGAGGGACATTTCCCGCCTGGCAGCATGTTACCCAAGATCGTTGCCAGCCTGGCGTTTCTGGAGCGTGGCGGTAAACGAGTGATCATCACCACGCCGGAATGCCTGCCTGCCGCACTGCGTGGCGAAACGGGCACCCATATTGTCCATTCCTGAGAGGAAACGTGAATGAAGGAAAGTAACAGCCGCCGTGACTTTTTAAGTCAGAGTGGAAAAATGGTGACAGCTGCCGCGCTGTTTGGCGCAGTGGCTCCGGTCGCGTATGCTGCTAATCCTGTCGGGAACACCTGCGGGTCGAAGAGCACAATGACGATTAACGATAAGCACTATTACCTGGATAACGTCCTGCTGGAAGCCGGGTTTGATTACGAAAACTCGGTGGTGGTGCATACCCGTACCGCGCTACAAACCGTTGAAATCCAGGACGGGAAAATTGTTGCGCTGCGCGAGAATAAGCAGCATCCGGATGCGACGCTGCCGCACTATGATGCGGGAGGAAAGCTGATGCTGCCCGCCATGCGCGACATGCACATCCATCTGGATAAAACCTTTTACGGCGGTCCCTGGCGTTCACTGAACCGTCCGGCTGGCACCACTATTCAGGATATGATCCGCCTGGAACAAAAGCTGCTGCCTGAACTCCAGCCTTACACACAGGAGCGCGCGGAAAAGCTGATCGATCTACTGCAGTCAAAAGGCACCTCGATCGCGCGCAGCCACTGTAATATCGAACCGGTTTCCGGGCTGAAAAATCTCGAAAACCTGCAGGCGGTACTGGCGCGTCGTCAACCGGGTTTTGCCTGTGAAATCGTGGCATTTCCGCAGCATGGCCTGCTGTTATCAAAATCTGAACCGCTGATGCGCGAAGCGATGCAGGCGGGAGCGCATTACGTCGGCGGTCTGGACCCAACCAGCGTCGATGGAGCGATGGAAAAATCCCTCGACACCATGTTCCAGATTGCGCTGGATTACGATAAAGGCGTAGATATCCATCTGCATGAAACCAGTCCGGCGGGTGTGGCGGCGGTGAATTACATGGTGGAAACGGTGGAGAAAACGCCGCAGCTAAAGGGCAAACTGACCATCAGCCACGCGTTTGCGCTGGCAACGCTGAACGAGCAGCAGGTTGACGCGCTGGCGACCCGTATGGCGGCGCAGCAGATTACAATTGCCTCGACGGTGCCGATCGGCACCTTGCACATGCCGCTCAAGCAGCTGAGAGACAAAGGCGTGGAGGTGATTACCGGCACCGACAGCGTGATTGACCACTGGTCGCCGTACGGGCTGGGAGACATGCTGGAGAAGGCGAATCTGTACGCCCAGCTCTATATTCGCCCCAACGAACTGAACCTGTCGCGGGCGTTGTTCCTCGCCACCGGCGATGTGTTGCCGCTTAACGATAAAGGCGAGCGCGTCTGGCCGAAAGCGCAGGATGAAGCCAGCTTTGTGCTGGTGGATGCCTCCTGTTCGGCGGAAGCGGTCGCGCGAATTTCCCCACGCACCGCGACCTTCCATAAAGGGCAACTGGTGTGGGGGAATGTCGCAAGCTAGCCTGGTTTTACGCGCAGCGGCAAGCGCTGCTGCGCTCTCTTAGTGTTAACCGACGATCCCCATATAGCCGTGAATCCCCATATATAAACCGACCATCGCAATGAGCACACTGGAAAAATAGGGGGCTTTGCGTGCCATCGTGTTAAATCCGCTCCAGCGTTTGGCCGCCTGCTGCACGCTGATTGCCGCTCCCACGCCCACCGTTACCAGCGTCAGCGCCAGCCCGAGGCTGAAGCACAGCACCATGGTCGCACCCAGCGTGAAGGCTTTGAGCTGGATGCAAATCAGCAGCACCGTAATGGCGGCTGGGCACGGGATAAGCCCGCCGGTCAGACCGAACAGTAATATTTGGCCGTTGGTGACCTCTTTGCCCGCAAAGCGGCGCTGAATATCGGTGGCATGCGCCCGTTCGTGGGCATCCTGATACTCTTTCGAGCCTTCGGTGAATCCTACCAGTGCGGCATGGTCGTGATTATGCTCGTGTTCGTGATGATGATGATGATCGTCATCGTGGTCATGATGATGGTCATCATGATCATGGTGGTGGTGATGCTCGTGATTGTGGTCGTGATGCGTCTGGGCCAGCCAGTTCTGCTCTCCCTGCCAGGTTCGCCAGAACATCCAGAATGCGGTTCCGAGAATAATAATCGCCGAGACAAACTGCAGCCATGGCTCAACGGCCTGGGCAGTAAACGCTTTGCTGATATACATCCCACCGAGCGCAATCAGCCATACCACGGCGGTATGCGACAGCGTTGCTGCCAGCCCCAGCATCACCGCCTGTTTGATGGTCCCCTTAATGGCAATAATAAAGGCCGCCATCATCGTCTTGGAATGCCCCGGTTCCAGACCGTGCAACACACCCAATAGAATCGCGCTGGGAATGAAAAACCAGGCGTTACCTTGCTGAAGAAGCGTAGAAAACTCACCCATGAGAATGATTCTTAGTTGTTTAATTTCGCCTGATTCTACTCCCCCCCAGTATCAAATACTACCCCCCAGTAGAATGTCGATGGTATTGTCCCTACAGCCAGACGTTAAAAAGGTAAAGTTATGTCACATACGATCCGCGACAAACAAAAGCTGAAAGCCCGAACCAGCAAGATTCAGGGGCAGGTAGCGGCGTTGAAAACCATGCTGGATGAACCGCATGAATGCGCGGCAGTATTGCAGCAAATAGCGGCGATCCGCGGGGCAGTAAACGGATTAATGCGTGAAGTGATTAAAGGTCATCTGACCGAGCACATTGTGCATCAAGGCGATGAAATTAAGCGCGAAGAGGATTTGGATGTGGTCCTGAAAGTGCTGGATTCGTACATCAAATAAGTCAGTTTAACGGCTCATCCACGTTCAATACCGTCCAGTTAAGCATGTAGGGTGAACATGTGATTCTTTCTCAGGGTTCCGTTCACCTCAGCAGTGTTATTTTTCTGAAGCATTGATACCCGTGAACGTGTAAAGGGCGTTCTTCGCCACGCCCTTTACAATCCCGGCTCCCGGCGGGAAAATTGCCGCTCCGCGGTCCCCTCCGCTTATTCCTCCAGGCTACCGGGTCGGGCGCGAGGAAGCATCCCTGCAAAGCGCGCCCTGAGCCAGCATCCATGCTGGCTCTCCCGGGCTTACGGAAACACGTCGGCAATTTTCAGCCGGACCAGCCCACACCTCACCATCTGCGTTTTTGGTCTGAACAGCAAAACAGATTTAACTGGAAATCAGAGCGTTGAAGCGATGACTCGGGTCCGGCTGAAAATCGATGAGGAGTTGACGTCTGACCGGGGCTGTCCGCAGGGATGCGGACAGAGGGGACGGGCTGCATGGACGCAGGCTCGGCCCCGACCCGACAGGCAGACGGCATAAGACGAATGAATCGCGTAGCGACGATTTTCCCGCCGGGAGCCTGGGTTGCAAGGGAGGCGGCGGTGAGCCTCCCTTGCACGTTCACAGGAATCGGTGCTTCAGAGAAACGATGAACATGAGGTGAACGGAACCCTTCTCTGAGATAGCATGTTCATTACTTCCGCCAACACAGGTTGAAACTTTCTGAAATTGAGTCGTTAACTGAACGACATCGCACCCACTTTCAGGAGAATGAGCCGTTAAACAACACGTTCTAGCCAAAAAACATCACAGATACGCACAGCAGACCGACAATCAGGGTGATCAGATTACCCACTGAACGGTACGGCTTCAGCGCCGGGATCAGATAGGTAGACAATGTCGGCATGATAAACAGAATCATGGCAATCAGCGGGCCGCTTATCGCGTAAATCATTGAAATGGCATTAGGATTAATGCAGCAGATGATAAACGTGATAGCCGAGACAAGCATGATGGACAGAGCGCGGTTAAAGGCCCGGCTTTTCTTCACACCCACCTGATGCAACGACGTTTTTACTACCTCCGTTGCCCCTTCAATCACGCCAAAGTAGGTGCCGAGGAACGATTTTGACATCGCGACAACGGCAACGATGATCCCGGAAATCGACAGCCATGCCGGTGCGTTTGGCATCATCGACAGCGCGGAAAGAATCGTCACGCCTTCATTTTTCGCGTCTTCGATATAGTTTGTCGGAATCGAAAGCAAGCAGCTGAAGACGAAAAACAGTACGCTCAGGCAGATGATGACGTAGGCTACCTTCATGATTTTTTTGCATTTACCCATGGCCTGCTCGCCGTATTTCTCTCGTCTGTCGATGGCGAACGTAGAGATAATTGGCGTATGGCTAAAAGCGAAAACCATCACGGGAATAGATATCCAAACCTGATGAAGCGTGTGCTGATCGAAAGACATCTGGCCGGTGAGTAGCGTTGGCTGCCAGCTTCCGGTCAGGTAGAGCGAAAGGAACAAAAAGTACGCGATGAGCGGGAACACCAAAAAGCCCATGACCCGAATAGTGGCTTGTCGGCCCATCAGAAAAATCAGGTTCAGCACCAGCACCACGCCAAGGCTGACCAACATGCGGATCCGCAGATCGATAGTGATATGTTTTGCCAGCTGTTCAGTGAGTGAATTGGTTATCGCTACGGCGTAGATCAGCACCACCACAAAGAAGGCAATAAAATAGAGGGTGGTGATCAGGCTGCCAATCTTCTTGCCGTAGTAGTGGGTAACCGCGCCAGTGATCCCTTCACCAGCCGACGTTTTTGAGGACAGGATAAACTGACACAGCGCCTTGTGCGGCCAGTAGGTTAAAGGCCAGGCGACGAGTGCGGTGATAAACAATACCACCGCGCCTGCAGAACCCAGCTGTATGGGTAGGAATAGGGTTCCTGCGCCGACGGCAGTCCCATATAGTGCGAAGCTCCAGAGAGTCTCTTCTTTTGACCAAAATTTCGACATTATTTGAACGTATCAACTATAAAATAAACAAAAAGAAGCGCAATTTACCACAAATGGCAGGGGCTGGGGGAGGTGTGAACAAGCGGGCGAGTGAATGGGACAATAGCCGGAACCGAGAAGATTCCGACTATTATTTTAATTATCAGGCAGTAACGCGCTGCTGGCGGCGCTTCATAACGCGCTCGCGTAACGTGTCATAAGCCCAGTTATAGAACATGGTGTACGGCAGGAAGAACAGGAAGAAACCTATTTCCAGCGTGAATGCCTGAACCAGGCTGACGTTCAGCACATACGCCACGATGCTCACCCCAATCACAATAAAACCGCTCTCGAAGCCTAAGGCGTGAAATGCTCGCACTTTCGCCGTACGTTTTACCAGGTGCGACGGCCACAAACGGTCAAACAGGGCGTTATAAATGATATTCCAGATCATCGCTGTGGTGGCGAGAAGAATGGTCAGTCCGCCCATTTCCAGCACCGAGCGCTGCATCAACCATGCGGTGGTTGGTGCGAGGATCGCGGTGGCAATGCCTTCAAAGCAGACGGCATGAAAAATACGCTCCACTAACGAGCGGCGTTGGACAGTATCGTGTTGCATAACCTAAAACCTTCTTTGATGCCCGGATAACGGAATGGTGGCAATTTTATCGTTTTATGTGATATCTAAAAGATAGTATCCATCGATAAAGTAGATAGATCATGCGTTATTCTCCTGAAGCATTAACGGCGTTTGTGGAGACCGTTTCCTGCGGTTCATTTTCTGCGGCGGCCCGGCGGCTGCGTAAAAGCCAGTCCACTATCAGTACGGCCATTGCGCATCTGGAAGCCGATCTTGGTTTTGCGCTGTTTGACCGCTCATCCCGCCAGCCAACGCTGACCGAGGAAGGTAAGCGGGTGTTGGGCTATGTGCAGGCTATTCTGACGGCCAGCGAACGTCTCGATGAGGCGGCGATCTCGCTGTCGGGTGAAACTGAGGCGCGTCTGACCTTTGTGCTGTCTGACACGCTGCATCCGGATGTGCTGGAAGAGTTGATGGTGCAGTTTGATCGCAAGTTTCCCCATACCGAGTTTGAATGCCTGATTGGCGAAGATGAAGACGTGATCGATCTGCTGCAAAAAGGACGTGCTCAGGTGGGGTTGATCGAGGCGCGGGAAGATTACCCGACCGACATGGGCGTTACGCGTCTGCCGATGCAAACCTGGATGGGATTATACGTTGCAGCGTCGCATCCGCTCGCGGCTCAAGAAAAACTGCAGTGGGAGCAGCTACACACCTGGCGCGAGCTGCGTTTGAATACCTATCTGGAAAGCGGCACCAACGTGGCGCGCGGCCCCGTCTGGTCTGCTCCTAACTATCTGTTATTGCTAAGTATGGCTGTTCAGGGATTCGGCTGGTGCGCGCTCCCTTGTGCGCTGGTGGAGGAGTTTGCGGCAGAAAAACCACTGGTGCAATTAAAGATGCCTGGCTGGCCAAAGGCTATCTCTATCGATCTGTTGTGGAATAAGAAATCACCGCCTGGTGTGGCAGGAAGTTGGCTGCGTGACCATTTACAGCAGAGTGGCGTTCAGATGACCAATAAGTGATACGAATTTCCTTTGTGATAAAAATCACCGTTTTTAAACAACCTTGATAACTATTTTTAACAATCATCTACTATTGCGGTGTTATTTTGCGCTGAGGTAGTGATGAAAGAGGTTGTGATCGTCGGGGCATTAAGGACACCGATTGGCTGCTTCCAGGGGACGCTGGCGCACCACTCTGCCGTTGAGTTAGGCAGCATGGTGGTCAAGGCGTTACTGGAACGCACGGGCGTGGACGTTCACGCTGTGGATGAAGTGATCCTCGGACAGGTGCTTACCGCAGGTGCCGGGCAGAACCCTGCGCGTCAGTCTGCCATCAATGGTGGGCTACCCAATACCGTTTCCGCCATCACCATTAACGATGTCTGTGGCTCGGGTCTGAAAGCGCTGCATCTGGCGACCCAGGCTATCCAGTGTGGCGAAGCCGACATTGTGATTGCGGGCGGGCAAGAGAATATGAGCCGTGCACCGCATGTCCTTACTGATAGCCGCACTGGCGCACAGCTGGGGAACAGCCAACTGGTCGACAGCCTGGTACATGACGGTCTGTGGGATGCCTTCAACGATTATCACATGGGCGTTACCGCGGAAAACCTGGCGCGAGAATACGGAATCAGCCGCGAATTGCAGGATGCCTACGCGCTACACTCGCAGCACAAAGCGCGGATGGCAATTGATGCCGGACGCTTTAAAGATGAAATCGTGCCGGTGGTAACACAGCGTAATGGGCAATCGTTCGTGGTGGACACCGACGAACAACCGCGTACCGATGCCAGCGCCGAAGGGCTGGCGCGTCTGGATCCTACCTTTGACAGACTTGGTTCGGTAACGGCGGGTAACGCGTCATCCATCAACGACGGTGCCGCTGCGGTAATGATGATGAGCGAGGCCAAGGCGCAGGAACTTAACTTACCTGTGTTGGCCCGTATTCGCGCCTTTGCCAGCGTCGGAGTCGACCCTGCGCTCATGGGGATTGCGCCAGTGTATGCAACACGCCGCTGCCTTGAGCGTGTGGGCTGGCAACTGGCTGATGTTGATCTTATCGAAGCTAATGAAGCCTTCGCCGCGCAGGCATTATCCGTTGGGAAAATGCTGGAGTGGGATGAACGGCGGGTGAATGTGAACGGCGGGGCCATTGCGCTCGGCCATCCGATTGGCGCTTCTGGCTGTCGTATTCTGGTTTCGCTGGTACATGAAATGGTGAAACGTCGGGCGCACAAGGGCCTGGCAACGCTGTGTATTGGTGGTGGTCAGGGGGTGGCGCTCGCTATCGAACGAGACTAATTTCCCTTCGATTTCTCTGCTTTAACGCCTTTTCTGATGACTTTCTCCTGCATCTATAAAAAAGCCCTCCAACAGGAGGGCAAGGCCAGTTACAGAAACATACACTCTAAACCCTGTCAACATATCAAAACGTTGTTTCATTTCATGTGATTGATAGCGCACTTTGTTAGAAAAGGTGTGTGAATGACGTATGAGCCTGGCTGTATTTTCAATATCTTATCCCTGCCACTATTGATCTACTTTTTTGTGTTTTTATCTATCTAATTGTTTTAAATGATTTTATTGAAACAGATTTTGCGATTTATATGCGCTAGCGTGATCGCACTTACACTTTTGATAATAAGATGCGGAAAAAGTGAAACATCGTTTTAGTTATAATTGAAAACACATTCAGGGAGGGATATCATGAGCGCATAAGATAAAACGGAACAGCGTTTTGCTATTCGTTTAAGCATTCACGGTCAATTTATCACTGGAGGTAAATGTGGACGTAAGACAAAGCATCCATAGTGCGCATGCGAAAACCCTGGACACTCAGGGGCTGCGTAATGAGTTTTTGGTCGAAGAAGTGTTTGTCGCAGATGAATACACCATGGTCTACAGCCACATCGACCGCATCATTGTTGGCGGCATTATGCCAGTGGCCAAAACCGTCTCTGTGGGTGGCGAAGTCGGCAAACAGCTGGGCGTAACCTATTTCCTCGAACGTCGTGAGCTGGGTGTGATCAATATCGGCGGCCCGGGCACGATTACCGTTGACGGCCAGTGCTATGAAATTGGTCATCGCGACGCGCTGTACGTCGGAAAAGGGGCAAAAGAAGTGGTATTCGCCAGTATTGATACGGCGAAACCGGCGAAGTTTTACTACAACTGCGCGCCGGCACACACGACTTACCCAACTAAGAAAGTCACGCCTGCAGACGTTGCGCCAGTGACGCTGGGTGATGACCTCACCAGTAACCGTCGTACCATCAACAAATACTTTGTGCCGGATGTTCTGGAAACCTGCCAGTTGAGCATGGGTCTGACTGAACTGGCACCGGGTAACCTGTGGAACACCATGCCGTGTCATACCCATGAACGTCGTATGGAAGTCTATTTCTACTTCAATATGGAAGAAGACACCTGCGTCTTCCACATGATGGGTCAGCCTCAGGAAACGCGTCATATTGTGATGCACAACGAGCAGGCGGTGATTTCTCCAAGCTGGTCTATTCACTCCGGTGTCGGCACAAAAGCTTATACGTTCATTTGGGGCATGGTCGGCGAAAACCAGGTCTTTGATGATATGGACCATGTTGCAGTAAAAGATCTGCGCTAGTTGCGGGCGACAGCCGTGCCTGCTGCGGCGGGCATTATAAAAAAATTAAGGATTTACAATGATTTTGAATGCATTCTCTCTTGAAGGTAAAGTCGCCGTTGTGACCGGTTGTGACACAGGTTTGGGTCAGGGTATGGCGCTGGGCCTGGCTGAAGCGGGCTGCGATATCGTCGGTATCAACATTGTTGAACCGACAGAAACCATCGAACGCGTGACCGCACTGGGCCGCCGTTTTTTAAGCCTGACCGCCGATCTGCGTCAAATCGATGGTATTCCGGCACTGCTGGAGCGCGCAGTGGCAGAATTCGGCCATATCGATATTCTGGTCAACAACGCGGGTCTTATCCGTCGTGACGATGCGATCGACTTCAGCGAAAAAGACTGGGATGACGTGATGAACCTGAACATTAAGAGCGTGTTCTTTATGTCTCAGGCCGCGGCGAAGCACTTTATCGCTCAGGGTAACGGCGGCAAAATTATCAATATCGCCTCTATGCTTTCCTTCCAGGGCGGGATCCGCGTGCCGTCTTACACCGCATCTAAAAGCGGCGTAATGGGTGTTACCCGTCTGATGGCGAACGAGTGGGCAAAACATAACATCAACGTCAACGCGATTGCACCGGGTTACATGGCGACGAATAACACTCAACAGCTGCGTGCTGATGAGCAGCGTAGCGCAGAGATCCTCGATCGTATCCCGGCGGGTCGTTGGGGTCTGCCGAGCGATCTGATGGGGCCTGTCGTGTTCCTGGCGTCCAGCGCATCTGACTATATCAACGGCTATACCGTTGCAGTAGATGGCGGCTGGCTGGCACGTTAATTCGCTTTCCAGAACCGTTAAACCCTGCCCTCTGGCAGGGTTTTTTTATATTCGGATCACAATAATCCATATTGTGGTTATAAATTATTCCATATTAAATTTCATACGTATAAATTTTTTGTTTTTAATATTCTTTAATATCAACGAATTAAATTTAATTGAGTGATTGTCGGTAAATTTTAAAATTGGAATATCCATCACATAACCATGTGGTGTAGCTATTTAATCCATGTTTTTGCCGTTTCCCGCCTGACGCTTCCTGCAAGGGATCCCTTACTTTCAATGGCATGGTTACTCTGTATCTGGCAGGAAAAAATGGTCTCAATAAATAATGATGCTGCTTTAGCGCCGCGCCCAGTGCGCGATACGCGACGTATGAATATGTTTGTTTCTATCTCTGCGGCTGTCGCAGGGTTGTTATTCGGCCTGGATATTGGCGTGATTGCTGGCGCGTTGCCTTTTATCACCGATCACTTTGTGTTGACCAGCCGCCTGCAGGAGTGGGTGGTAAGCAGCATGATGCTGGGTGCGGCAATTGGTGCGCTGTTTAACGGTTGGTTGTCATTCCGCCTGGGGCGCAAATACAGCCTGATGGCGGGCGCGATCCTTTTCGTCGTCGGATCTCTGGGCTCGGCGTTTGCCTCCAGCGTAGAAATGCTCATTTTTGCCCGCGTGGTGCTGGGCGTAGCGGTGGGGATCGCGTCTTACACCGCACCGCTCTATCTCTCCGAAATGGCCAGCGAAAACGTGCGTGGCAAGATGATCAGTATGTATCAGCTGATGGTGACGCTGGGCATCGTTCTGGCCTTTTTGTCCGATACCGCGTTCAGCTACAGCGGTAACTGGCGCGCTATGCTTGGCGTGCTGGCGCTTCCGGCTGTATTGCTGATTATTCTGGTTGTTTTCTTGCCCAACAGCCCGCGCTGGCTGGCGGAGAAAGGTCGCCACATCGAAGCTGAAGAAGTACTGCGCATGTTGCGCGATACGTCAGAAAAAGCCCGCGATGAGCTGAACGAAATCCGTGAAAGCCTGAAGCTGAAGCAAGGTGGTTGGGCGCTGTTTAAAATTAACCGTAACGTGCGTCGTGCGGTTTTCCTCGGAATGTTACTGCAGGCGATGCAGCAGTTCACCGGGATGAACATCATCATGTACTACGCGCCGCGCATTTTTAAAATGGCGGGTTTTACCACCACAGAGCAGCAGATGATTGCCACGCTGGTAGTTGGCTTAACGTTTATGTTCGCCACCTTTATTGCCGTCTTCACGGTCGACAAAGCAGGACGTAAACCGGCGCTGAAAATTGGTTTCAGCGTAATGGCCATCGGGACGCTGGTGCTTGGTTATTGTCTGATGCAGTTTGATAACGGCACGGCTTCCAGTGGGCTATCCTGGCTGTCAGTTGGTATGACGATGATGTGTATTGCAGGCTATGCGATGAGCGCCGCGCCGGTGGTGTGGATCCTGTGTTCGGAAATTCAGCCACTGAAATGCCGTGATTTTGGTATTACCTGCTCCACCACCACCAACTGGGTGTCGAACATGATCATTGGCGCAACGTTCCTGACGCTGCTCGACAGCATTGGCGCCGCCGGTACGTTCTGGCTCTATACTGCGCTGAACGTCGTGTTTATTGGCATCACGTTCTGGCTGATTCCAGAAACCAAAAACGTCACGCTGGAGCATATCGAACGTAAGCTGATGGCAGGCGAGAAGTTAAGAGATATTGGGGTGTAAGTCAGACAAGCATGCCGGATGGCGGTTCAGCCTTATCCGGCCTGCGAGTGGAGTCTCTTATAGGCCGGGAAAGCGTCAACGCGACCCGGTTTTTTTATTTAGCACCTTACCCGTGCAGAAAATCTTCGCGAATTGGGGTAAAGGTATCCAGCAGCGTTCCCGGTTTTAAGCAGACGCAGCCATGCATAATGTTGGGCTGTTTATACAGAGTATCGCCCGCCCTAACGATATGTTTCTCTTCGCCGATGGTAAATTCAAACTCACCGGACAACACGTAAGTCAGCTGCTCGTGCGGATGATTGTGCATCGGGCCGATTGCGCCTTGCTCGAAGTTCACCTCAACCGCCATCATGTTACCGCCGTGAGCAAGAATGCGCCGGGTAACGCCATTGCCCAGATCGTCAAGCGTGGTCTCTTTATGAAAAATAAACATCCGACCTTCCTGTAATTAATTAAAACAATGTTTCATTAAACCTATATCAGAAAATTAAAAAAAGAAATGCACGCCAACAGATGTGGAAAGTTGATCACATCTTTGGTTCACTGGAGAGACAACAACGAGTCAGGGGAAATGATGAAAACGATCGGTCTGTTAGGCGGTATGAGCTGGGAATCTACCATTCCTTATTATCGACTCATTAATGAAGGCATAAAACAGCGTCTGGGCGGCCTGCATTCTGCGCAGATTCTGTTGCACAGCGTGGATTTTCACGAGATTGAAGTCTGCCAGTCAAGCGGTGACTGGCAGCGAGCCGGTGAGATCCTCGCGCAGGCCGCCACAGGGCTACAGCAAGCCGGGGCGCAAGGAATTGTGCTGTGTACCAACACCATGCACAAAGTTGCTGAGGCGATTGAAAGCGCCTGTGATGTGCCGTTTCTGCATATTGCCGACGCGACGGGGCGGGCGATACAAAAGCAGCAGATGAACAACGTGGCGCTACTGGGTACGCGTTACACCATGGAGCAGGATTTTTACCGCGGGCGTTTACAGACTGAATTCGGCATTAGCACGCTGATCCCTGAAGCTGATGATCGTCAGAAAATAAACCAGATTATTTTCGATGAGCTGTGTCTCGGTGAATTCAGCGAGGCTTCCCGCGATTATTACCTGAGCGTCATCGACCAACTGGCGAAACAGGGGGCGCAAGGGGTTATCTTTGGCTGTACCGAGATTGGTCTGCTGGTTCCCACCGAGCTAAGCCCACTACCGGTTTTCGACACTGCGGCAATCCATGCGCAAGATGCGGTGGCGTTTATGCTTTCGGCTGCGGATGCAAAATAGCCTCCAGTGGGTCAATAAGCCTCGGTAGATGGGCCTGCAGATGCGCCGTAAAAGCATCAACCAGCGCCGAGGCGGGGCGATGAAGCGGGTGAATCAGGCTGACTGTAAAGGGGACCGAAATACTGAAGCGGCGGATAACGACTCCGCTGCTGGCGTAATCCAGCGCGGTCAGTGGGTTCACCACCGAGATCCCCACACCTGCCCGTACCATTGCACAAATTGAAGCGGCGCTATGGGTTTCAATCACCATGCGGCGCTTCACCTGGTGCTCATTAAACAGAGTATCCAGTAGCTGACGGTAGCTGTCGGTGCGCGACAGGCTGATGTAGTTTTCTCCCTGAAAATCCTGCGGCGTTAACACCGCTTTCTTAGTCAGCGGATGGCCCTGCGGCAGCACGCACACTTCATCCAGCGCCAGCAATTCGGTGCGTTTCGTTCCGGCAGGCGTATGCAGCGTTTCCGTTAACCCCAGATCGTGGCGCTGCGCCGACAGCCACTCTTCCAGCAGCGGTGACTCCTGCGGCACTATCTGAATATTGACCTGTGGATAGCGAGCGAGGAATGGCTGCAGCAGCGGCGGTAAAAAAGACTGTGAGAATACCGGCAGGCAAACAATCGACAATTCGCCCTGGCGAAACTCGCGCAGGCTTTCGGCGGCGCTCACAATTCTGTCCAGGCCATACCACGAACGTTGCACCTCTTCAAACAGACGTAACCCTTGCACGGTTGGATGCAGTCGGCCACGCGTACGTTCAAACAGCGTTAATCCCAGCACTTTCTCGAATCGGGCCAGTTCCCGGCTGACGGTGGGCTGCGAGGTATGTAGCATGCGCGCAGCTTCTGTCAGATTACCTGCCGTCATGATGGCGTGAAAAATTTCGATGTGTCGCAGGTTAACGGCGGGCATGGGCAATCCTCGAATGAATCAATCCATATCATTTTTGCATAGACTCACGATAAAACGATATTTTTTATTCTTTTCGGGCTGTGGCGTAATCATAAAAAAGCCAATATCGGAGCACACTATGCCACGCCCACTCAATAGTACTGACACTGACCTGAACGCCGACAACCTGCTGCGCCTGCCTGCCGAATTCGGCTGCCCGGTGTGGGTCTATGATGCTCAGATTATCCGCGGGCAGATTGCCAAATTGAGTCAGTTTGACGTGGTGCGTTTCGCCCAAAAGGCATGTTCGAATATTCATATTTTGCGCCTGATGCGCGAGCAGGGCGTGAAGGTTGATTCCGTCTCGCTTGGCGAAATTGAACGTGCGCTGGCGGCAGGCTTCGTACCGGGGAAAGATGAAATCGTCTTTACCGCCGATATGATTGATGAAGCGACGCTCGCGCGGGTGCATGAATTGCGCATTCCGGTAAATGCCGGGTCGGTGGATATGCTGGAACAACTGGGCCAGGTCTCGCCGGGCCATCGCGTGTGGCTACGCGTAAACCCTGGCTTTGGGCATGGGCACAGCCAGAAAACCAATACCGGCGGCGAAAACAGCAAGCACGGGATCTGGTATAGCGATCTTCCCGCGGCGCTGGAGGTGATTCAGCGCTATAAGCTGAAGCTGGTGGGGATTCATATGCATATCGGCTCCGGCGTGGACTATGCGCATCTGGAGCAGGTGTGCGGTGCGATGGTGCGCCAGGTGGTTGAATTTGGCCAGGATCTGGAGGCGATCTCCGCGGGTGGCGGTTTATCAATCCCGTATCGCGAAGGCGAAGAGGCGATCGATACCGATCACTACTTTGGATTGTGGAACGCTGCGCGTGAACAGATTGCTAAACACCTGGGTCACCCGGTCGCGCTTGAGATAGAGCCAGGTCGTTTTCTGGTCGCGGAAGCCGGTGTGTTAGTGGCGCAGGTGCGTAGCGTAAAAGAGATGGGTAGCCGCCACTTTGTGCTGATCGATGCGGGCTTCAACGATCTAATGCGCCCGGCCATGTACGGTAGTTATCACCATATCTCCGCGCTGGCAGGGGATGGTCGCTCTCTGGAACACACCCCACAACGGGAAACCGTGGTAGCCGGGCCGCTGTGCGAATCCGGCGACGTGTTTACCCAGCAGGAAGGCGGAAATGTGGAAACCCGTCTGTTGCCTGCGGTGGTGCCGGGCGATTATCTGGTGCTGCATGATACTGGGGCGTACGGCGCGTCAATGTCGTCAAACTACAATAGCCGTCCGCTGCTGCCGGAGGTTTTGTTCGATAACGGCGTGGCGCGGCTAATTCGCCGTCGCCAGACCATTGATGAGCTGTTAGCGCTGGAATTAATCTGATTACAGCGTTGTGAAATGCCGGATGACGCTACGCTTATCCGGCCTACGAGATTAACTGCGGGGCCTGTAGGCCGGATAAGGCGCTTGCGCCGCCATCCGGCATTTGATTACTTAAAGTATGGCCCGAGCGTTACTGAGTCACGTAGTACCAGTTTGCCGGTGAACGGTGGGATTGGCTCGACGCTCTCGCCGTTGGCCAGCCGGATAGCCTGGTCGATTGCCGTGGTTATCATGGTATCAATCGGTAGATAAACGGTAGACAGCCCCGGCTCCAGCCATTTGGCGCTGGGCGCATCATCAAAACCAAACAGTGAGACATCCGTTGGGATCCTCAGCCCGGCCTGA
Organism: Citrobacter sp. Cpo074; assembly: GCF_030332745.1. NCBI lineage: Bacteria > Pseudomonadati > Pseudomonadota > Gammaproteobacteria > Enterobacterales > Enterobacteriaceae > Citrobacter > Citrobacter sp. Cpo074. Next base: position 130,768 of record NZ_JAOWHG010000034.1, on the reverse strand, counting down.
TGTAACGCTTTTGATGCGCCTAATGCCATGTCATCGTTACAGGCGAACAGGGCGCTAAATTTCACCCCTTCCTCCAGCAGTTCACGGCAGGCCTCATAGCCTCGCGTCATCGTGGAGTCGCCGTATTTGACCTTATCGGGATCCCAGGGAATACCGTTTTTTTCCAGCGCTTTACGATACCCCATCAGGCGGGATTTACCGGTAGGCGTATGGCCTGGCACAGTGATACAAGCAATATCGCTATGGCCCTGGGAGATCAGGTAATTGACCGCCTGATAGGCCGCGTCTTCCTGTTCAAAGAAAATTGCGCGATCGCGAGCCTGGCTGACATCACGGTTGATGACCAGCAAGGGCATAGCAATGCTGTTCATCAACGACATAATCGCCTTTTCACTCATATAGCGGGTATAGAGAATAATGGCGTCGCACTGCCTGTCCGCCAGCATTTGCACGGCTTCCTGCTCACGCTCTGGTGTGTCGTGGCCGTCGGTGACGATCAACTGCTTGCCGTGAGATTCCGTCTGGCGTGAAGCCTGTTGCAGCAGGCGGCCAAAGTAGAATCCATCAAATGTGGAAACTACCAGACCAATGCTGTTGCTGGTGCGGTTTGCCAAAGAGCGCGCTAAAAAATTAGGCCGATAATCAAGTGCCTGCATGGCCTTAAACACTTTCTGGCGCGTGCTCTCTTTTACCTGACCCGTGCCATTCAGTACGCGCGAAACGGTCGCTTTTGAGACGCCTGCGTGTCGTGAAACGTCCAACATCGTAGTCATAACGCTATCCTGGTTATTCGTTTGACGATGAATTCCCCGGCTCTGTCAGCGTCGAAACGGAATGGCGACGCACCAGAGTTGGGTTAAAAACGTGGGTAATTTCAGGCACGGGACGCTTCTCCGCCAGCGCGAGCGCCAGTTCGGCAGCCTGGGTTGCCATCGTCACGATCGGGTAGCGCACCGTGGTCAGACGCGGGCGCACGTAGCGGGAAACCAGCACATCATCAAAACCAATCAGCGAGATTTCTCCCGGCACATCAATGCCGTTATCATTCAATACGCCCATGGCACCAGCCGCCATTGAGTCGTTGTAGCAGGCTACCGCAGTGAAGTTTTTGCCACGGCCAAGTAACTCTGTCATGGCCTGCTCACCGCCGCTTTCATCCGGTTCACCAAACGTTACCAGTCGATCGCTGACAGGAATATTGCTCTCTGCCAGCGCGTCGTAATAGCCTTGCAGACGATCTTCCGCATCTGAAATCGTGTGATTGGAGCACAGATAGCCAATGCGCGTATGGCCCTGCTGAATGAGGTGTCGGGTCGCGAGCCAGGCGCCGAAACGGTCATCAAGGGCAACGCAACGTTGTTCGAATCCCGGCAGAATTCGGTTAATCAATACCATGCCGGGGATTTGCTTCATGAGTGATGCCAGCTCAGCATCCGGGATAATTTTTGCGTGGACAACAAGGGCTGCGCAGCGGTGGCGAATGAGCTGTTCAATCGCCTGTCGTTCCTTCTGTTCATTATGGTAGCCGTTACCAATCAGTAAAAAATTACCGGTGTTATACGCCACCTGCTCGACAGCTTTAACCATTGCCCCAAAAAATGGATCGGACACATCACCTACCACCAGACCGATGGTTTCAGTGGATTGTTGTGCCAGCGCACGTGCATTGGCGTTGGGGTGGTAGCTGAGTGATTCCATTGCACTCGTTACGGCCAGGCGCGATGCTTCGCTGGCTTTAGGGGAATCATTAATCACTCGAGAAACGGTGGCGACTGATACACCAGCTAGTCGGGCTACATCCTTTATGGTCGCCATGATAGTACCTGTTGTGGGTAAACGCTTACATTCCGTCAGTGTTACGGAAAATGGCTGGCTGTTCAAGCAGATTGCCCGTCAGAACGTCGCAAATGTGAGCGCACACGAGCGAAGTAAGACAGAAAATAGAAAATGCTAATTTTTGCTTACACTTTGCGATGTGCTGTTGCGATTGTTCGCTGGTGAGAGAACTGAGCAGATTGCTAGAGTTGAGATCCCAGAGGTATTGATAGGTGAAATCAACTTTCGGGTTGATCACTAGAATTACACCAGCCTGCGCAGATGCGCAGGTTTTTTTTTACCTTCAGCCTATCTGTAACAGTAACCGATAATTTACACAACTCGTTGCATTTGGGTTCATTCCTTTGCGTTTTCGCACTGGCGTATCTGGCTGCTGACGACCACAATCAAGATCCCAGAGGTATTGATTGGTGAGATTATTCGGTACGCACTTCGTACCTGTCTCTTGCACCAACCTGCGCGGATGCGCAGGTTTTTTTTCGGATTGTATTTACCAGTTACCTGTCGCGCCCATTCCCCAACTCGTATACTCTCCCACCATTGATGTTTATATAATTAATGGCACAGGGAGTTGAGATGCTATTTGGCTTTTTTCGTAATCTGTTTCGCGTGCTTTTCCGCGTTCGCGTCACGGGCGATGTCAGCGCGCTACAGGGAGAACGCGTTCTAATCACTCCCAACCATGTCTCATTTATAGACGGCATCCTGTTGGCGCTCTTTTTACCGATTCGTCCCGTCTTCGCTGTTTACACCTCGATCAGCCAGCAATGGTATATGCGCTGGCTAACCCCGCTGATTGATTTCGTACCGTTAGATCCAACCAAACCGATGTCGATTAAACATCTGGTTCGTCTGGTCGAACAGGGCCGTCCGGTGGTTATTTTCCCGGAAGGACGTATTTCGACGTCCGGTTCGTTAATGAAAATTTATGATGGCGCGGGGTTTGTTGCCGCAAAGTCTGGGGCGACGGTCGTTCCTGTGCGCATTGAAGGCGCGGAGCTTTCCCGCTTTAGCCGCCTGAAAGGTTTGGTTAAACAGCGATTCTTCCCGCGCATCCGCTTACATATCCTACCGCCGACACAACTGCCGATGCCGGAAGCACCGCGTGCTCGCGATCGCCGCAAAATTGCCGGAGAGATGCTGCATCAAATTATGATGGAAGCACGCATGGCGGTTCGTCCGCGTGAAACGCTATACGAGTCGCTGCTGGCGGCGAAATACCGTTTTGGCGCAGGCAAAAACTGCATTGAAGATGTTAACTTTACCCCGGACAGCTACCGCAAACTGCTGACAAAGACGCTCTTTGTGGCCCGTATTCTGGAAAAATACAGCGTCGAAGGTGAAAAAATCGGCCTGATGCTGCCAAACGCGGGGATCAGCGCGGCGGTTATTTTTGGCGCCATTGCGCGTCGACGCATTCCGGCCATGATGAACTACACCGCGGGCGTGAAAGGATTAACCAGCGCCATTACTGCGTCTGAAATTAAAACGATCTTCACATCCCGACAGTTTCTCGATAAAGGCAAACTCTGGCATTTACCGGAACAGCTCACCCAGGTGCGTTGGGTTTATCTGGAAGACTTAAAAGCTGATGTGACCTTCAGCGATAAGCTGTGGATTTTCTCACATCTGCTGGCACCTCATCTGGCGCAGGTGAAGCAGCAGCCGGAAGACGCTGCGGTGATCCTCTTTACTTCTGGTTCAGAAGGCCATCCGAAAGGTGTGGTTCACAGTCATAAAAGCATTCTGGCGAACGTTGAGCAGATCAAAACGATTGCCGATTTCACCGCCGATGACCGTTTTATGTCGGCGCTGCCGCTGTTCCACTCCTTTGGCCTGACGGTGGGATTATTCACGCCGCTACTGACTGGCGCAGAAGTGTTTCTTTATCCCAGCCCGCTGCATTACCGCATTGTGCCAGAGCTGGTATACGACCGGAACTGCACCGTGTTGTTTGGTACTTCAACGTTCCTCGGCAACTATGCGCGTTTTGCGCATCCGTACGATTTCCACCGCCTGCGCTATGTGGTGGCGGGAGCGGAAAAACTTCAGGACAGCACAAAGCAGCTGTGGCAGGAGAAATTTGGCCTGCGCGTTCTTGAAGGCTATGGCGTGACGGAATGTGCGCCGGTTGTGTCGATTAACGTACCAATGGCGGCAAAATCGAGAACGGTAGGGCGCATCTTGCCTGGTATGGATGCTCGACTGTTGGCCGTTCCGGGAATTGAGGACGGTGGGCGTTTACAGCTGAAAGGTCCTAATATTATGAGCGGCTATTTGCGCGTCGAAAAACCTGGCGTGCTGGAAGTGCCGACAGCAGAGAATGCGCAAGGTGAGATTGAGCGCGGCTGGTATGACACCGGAGACATCGTGCGCTTTGATGAAAACGGCTTTGTACAGATTCAGGGGCGCGCTAAGCGTTTCGCTAAAATTGCCGGAGAGATGGTTTCGCTGGAAATGGTTGAGCAACTGGCGTTGGCGGTATCCGCAGACAAAATGCACGCCACAGCGATCAAGAGTGATGCCAGCAAAGGTGAGGCGCTGGTGCTGTTCACTACCGACAGCGAGCTGACACGTGAAAAACTACAGCAGTATGCGCGGGCGCACGGTGTACCTGAACTCGCCGTACCGCGTGATATTCGCCATCTGAAGCAACTCCCCTTACTCGGCAGCGGTAAGCCGGATTTTGTTACGCTGAAAAGCTGGGTCGATGAGCCGGAAAAACAACATGAGTGAGTCAGTGCACACTAACACTTCAATCTGGTCCAAAGGGATGATGTCCGTTATCGCCGCGCAGTTTCTGTCGGCGTTTGGCGATAATGCGTTGCTGTTTGCTACGCTGGCGTTGCTGAAAGAACAATTCTATCCGGACTGGAGTCAGCCAATCCTGCAAATGGTGTTTGTGGGCGCTTACATTCTGTTTGCTCCCTTTGTGGGACAGGTGGCGGATAGCTTTGCCAAAGGCAGAGTGATGATGTTCGCGAACGCTCTGAAACTGCTGGGCGCGGCGAGTATTTGCTTCGGCATTAATCCGTTTCTTGGGTATACGCTGGTGGGGATCGGCGCGGCGGCATATTCACCGGCCAAGTACGGCATTCTCGGTGAACTGACTACCGGCGACAAACTGGTGAAGGCTAACGGCCTGATGGAAGCCTCCACCATTGCCGCGATTTTGCTCGGTTCTGTCGCCGGCGGCGTTCTGGCCGACTGGCACGTGATTGCCGCGCTTTCTGCCTGTGCCCTGGCCTATGCTGGCGCGGTGGTGGCTAACCTGTATATCCCGAAACTGGCCGCGGCTCGTCCTGGCCAGTCCTGGCATCTGGGGAAAATGACGCGCAGTTTCTTCTGTGCGGCTTCATCGTTGTGGCGTAATGGCGAGACGCGTTTCTCGCTGGTGGGAACCAGCCTTTTTTGGGGCGCGGGCGTTACGCTGCGTTTTCTGCTGGTGCTGTGGGTCCCGGTGGCGCTCGGCATCACCGATAACGCCACACCGACCTACCTCAATGCCATGGTAGCGATCGGGATTGTGGTCGGTGCGGGTGCGGCAGCGAAGCTGGTAACGCTGGAAACCGTGTCGCGCTGTATGCCTGCGGGGATCCTGATTGGCGTCGTGGTGCTGATTTTCTCTCTTCAACATTCGCTGCTTCCGGCCTACGCATTGCTGATGCTTATCGGCGTGTCGGGTGGCTTCTTTGTGGTGCCGCTGAATGCGTTGCTGCAGGAACGGGGTAAGAAAAGCGTCGGCGCGGGTAATGCGATAGCGGTGCAAAACCTGGGCGAAAACAGCGCGATGCTGTTGATGCTCGGTATTTACTCACTGGCGGTGCTGGTGGGGATCCCGGCTGTTGCGATTGGTATTGGATTTGGTGCGCTGTTTGCGCTGGCGATTGCGGCATTGTGGATTTGGCAGCGCCGCCATTAGTCTGTTGTATGCTGTTGCCGGATGGCGGCGTTGCCTTATCCGGCCTACAGGATGCTCACTTTGTAGGCCTGATAAGCGCAGCGCCATCAGGCGCTAATCGTCACGGTTCGAGATGAGCATGCTATGAATGTGCCGGATGGCGGCGTTACCGTATACGGCCTACAGGGCGTTCACTTTGTAGGCCTGATAAGCGTAGCGCCATCAGGCGCTAACCGTTACGGTGCAGGATAGGTATACACCTGATGCACCGCTTCAATCTCTGCCAGTACTTCTTCGCTCAACTCCAGATGCAGGCTTTCAACGTTGGTTTTTAGCTGCTCCATCGTCGTGGCGCCCAGCAAAGTGCTGGCGACAAACGGCTGACGACGCACGAACGCCAGCGCCATTTGCGCAGGATCCAGATTATGGCGTTTCGCGATATCCACATAGGCCGCAACGGCTTTCTGCGTCTGCTCGCCGCTGTAGCGCGTGAAACGGCTAAACAACGTATTGCGTGCACCGGCAGGTTTCGCGCCGTTCAGGTATTTCCCGGTTAACGTACCGAAGCCCAGGCAAGAGTAAGCCAGCAGCTCAACGCCTTCATACTGGCTCACTTCAGCCAGTCCAACCTCAAAGCTGCGGTTCAGCAGGCTGTAGGGGTTCTGGATGGTGGCGATGCGTGGCAGATCGTGTTTGTCCGCCAGGTGTAGATAGCGCATCACGCCAAACGCGGTTTCATTAGAAACGCCGATGTAGCGAATTTTCCCGGCGCGCTGAAACTCGGCCAGTGCGTCCAGCGTATCGAGAAGGGAAACGACCGGCGCGGAGTCTGTCCAGCTGTAGCCTAACTTACCAAAACAGTTGGTCGGGCGTTGTGGCCAGTGAACCTGATACAGATCCAGATAATCGGTTTTCAGTCTTTTCAGGCTGTCGTGCAGCGCTTCACGGATATTTTTACGGTCCAGCGCCTGATTCGGTCGAATGCCGCTGTCGTTGTTACGTGATGGTCCGCTGACCTTAGACGCAACGAGCAGCTTTTCGCGGCTGCCGTGTTTGGCGAGCCAGTTACCTACGTAGGTTTCGGTGAGACCCTGGGTTTCAGGACGCGGCGGTACCGGATACATCTCGGCAACGTCGATCAAATTAATGCCCTGTGCTACGGCATAATCGAGCTGTGCATGTGCGTCGGCTTCGCTGTTTTGTTCACCAAACGTCATTGTGCCCAGCCCCAGTGTACTGACTTCCAGCGAGCTGTGGGGTATACGGTGATATTGCATAGCCGTTTCCTTTTTATAATCACGACATAAGGATTATAAAAATGGCTGAGGGAAGAGAAAAAGGGAAGTAAAATTGTTAAGGCCAGCGCGCTGCTGACCTCAACCATCAGCGTTCAATGATTTGAGACACATCATCGCGGTTAATCTGCATCGCATTGCCCTGCTGGTCGTGATAGCTCACCAGACCAGTATCATCGTCAATTTCTGGTTTTCCATCGGTCAGGATCATTCGACCATCTTTTGTCGCCATAACATAATCGCTGCTGCATCCGGAAACGGCAAAAGCCAGTCCTACGGCGGAAATCAAAACTGCCCATTTTTTCATCTGCTTATCCTCACATGGCCTGCGTCTGACAATAGTTTAGTAATAACGCGAAGTTGTGCAGGGTGAAAGCAGTAAAATCTTAAACTGTGAGAAGGGGTAGGTGTGGCTGGCATTCGCTCCCCTTGCGGGGAGCGATGGATTTCATCAGAGCGGATTTTTTTTATTACGCCACAGGTTCAGGGTCTCTACCGCGATAGAGAAGAACATGGCGAAATAGATATATCCTTTTGGAACGTGGACGTCGAAACTTTCCAGAATCAGCGTAAAACCGACCAGAATCAGAAACGAGAGCGCCAGCATTTTTACCGAAGGGTGGCGATCGACAAACTCACCAATCGGGCGAGCAGCAAACATCATCACGCCTACGGCAATCACCACCGCCGCCATCATGATAAACAGATGATCGGACAAACCAACCGCAGTAATCACGGAATCCAGACTGAAGATAATGTCTAACAACATGATCTGTACAATCGCGCCCAGGAAAGAAGATACGCGGGTTTTTAACCCCTCTTCCTCACCTTCAATGGATTCGTGGATCTCTTTACTGGCTTTCCAGATCAGAAACAATCCCCCCAGCAGAAGGATCAGGTCGCGTGCTGATATCGCCTCGCCAAACAGCTCGAATAACGGGTTTGTCAGCCGCGTTACCCAGGCGATAGAAGCCAGCAGTGCCAGACGCATGATCATCGCCGCCGCCAGCCCAATACGTCGGGCATGATTGCGTTGCGCTGTCGGGAGTTTGGCTACAACCAGAGAAAGGAAAATAATATTGTCGATCCCAAGAACGATCTCCAGCAGCGTCAGCGTACCGAGCGCAAGCCAGGCGTTAGGATCGGTTATCCATGCAAATAACATCGAACAAAGTCCTGCCAAAAAAAAGAAGCGGTAATTATAGGCCCGTAACGCGGCGGGTGAAAGGCCGGACGGTGCCTATTGCGCCTGGAACAAGAAATGTCGCTCAAGCAATGCGCGGGTGAAGTTCTTTTTCAGGTAAAAGCCGCGTGGCAGGGTCAGGATGGGTTCGCCGTTGGCGCCAATGGCCTCGGTAAGCGCGCGGGCGTTGGCGGCTTTAGGACGCAGTTGCAGTACTTCCCCATGGCGAGCGGTGATGCGTTCGACATGTCCTAACACAATCATGTCCATTAACTCTTCCCAGTCCAGACGCAATTGCCGGTCTTCTTCTTCATTCGGGCTCCACAGCAGGGGAGAGCCGACGCGGCGCTCAGCCAGAGGGATGCTGCGTTCGCCTTCTACCGGGATCCACAGAACACGTTTGAGTTTGTGCCGTACATGGCTGGTTTCCCAGGTGACGCCGGTATTGCCGGTTAACGGCGCCACACACACAAAGGTGGTTTCCAGCGGTCTGCCAAGACTGTCCACAGGGATCGTTTTCAGCTCCACGCCCAGCGCCGCAAAATCCTGCTCTGGTTTACTGCCCGCGCTGGCACCGAGCCAGATTTCCAGCAGGACGCCAATCCAGCCTTTATCGCGCTTAAGATCCTTCGGCGTAACGATTCCCGCCATTGCCGCTAATTCTCCTAACGCGTAGCCCGAAAGCTGCCGTGCCTGGCTCAGCAACTGGGCTTCAGATTCAGGGGGAGAAAGTAACGGACGGAGTTCTGGCATCGGGTTAACCCTTAGGTGAAAAAATGAGCAATGATTTTATACCGTGTGGACAGAGTTTATCTTTTTCCACATGCTTTATTCAATTCTATGATTTATATTGGTTTTTAGATTTACGTTCGCAGAGTTGCGCAACAGCGAAGCGGGTTTTCCAATTCTGGTCACTGACAATGAACAGGATCTTACACCATGTTATCCACAGAAAGATGGGATAACTGTGAAAAACCCCCACTACTGTTTCAATTTACAGCCTTGACGTGCGACGAAAATCGAATTTTCACACAAATTGTGCCTAACTTATTGGCATAATCTGTGGATAAAACCAACGCTGGTCGATCTTTCATCAGCGTGAAGATCGTATGCGTGATGCACATCACATTTCTGTGTGTTTATCTGCGTGGATCGGTTTTAACTTTATGAATGTATAAGAGTATTTTTGATATGTGACGAATGTCTTATTCGGACTGTTCTGGGTTTTCCCATAGTAATTCCGTACTTCTTCACAACTATATCCACAGAAAAGGTGAATAAAATCGCCTTGCTTGCCCTTCTTCTGTTTATAACTCGGCCTTTAACTGTGAGTTATTCAATTGTTATTAGAATATCGCACCCTTAACAGAGTGGTTTACCGCCCCTCAGGAGTGTGAAACAATCGTTTGTATATAAGGTTTATGTTGAGGTAGTCCGGTGATTGATGACGATGGCTACCGCCCGAATGTAGGGATAGTAATTTGTAACCGCCAGGGGCAGGTCATGTGGGCCCGGCGATTTGGTCAGCACTCCTGGCAATTCCCACAAGGTGGGATCAACGCAGGAGAGACAGCAGAGCAGGCGATGTACCGGGAACTCTTTGAAGAAGTGGGTCTCAGTCGTAAAGATGTACGGATCCTTGCTTCTACTCGTAACTGGTTGCGTTACAAGTTACCGAAACGTTTGGTGCGTTGGGACACGAAGCCGGTTTGTATCGGCCAGAAACAAAAATGGTTTCTTCTGCAATTGGTCAGCAGCGATGCTGAAATCAATATGCAAACCAGCAGTACACCTGAGTTCGACGGCTGGCGCTGGGTGAGTTACTGGTATCCGGTTCGACAAGTGGTGTCATTTAAACGCGATGTCTATCGCAGGGTGATGAAAGAATTCGCAAGTGTTGTCATGGCGCTTCAGGAGAGCACTCCTAAACCGCAAAGCGCACCTGCGTACAGACGTAAAAGAGGTTAAGCTACGCAAATTATGCTCACCCGCCTGCGCGAAATAGTCGAAAAGGTGGCCAGTGCTCCGCGTCTGAACGAAGCGCTGAATATACTGGTTACCGACATCTGTCTTGCGATGGATACAGAGGTCTGTTCGGTTTATCTGGCCGATCACGATCGACGTTGTTATTACCTCATGGCGACCCGGGGACTAAAAAAACCACGTGGTCGCACTGTCGCACTCGCGTTTGATGAAGGTATCGTTGGCCTGGTTGGCAGGCTGGCGGAACCTATCAACCTCGCCGATGCGCAAAAACATCCCAGCTTCAAATACATTCCTTCGGTAAAAGAAGAGCGTTTTCGTGCATTCTTAGGCGTACCGATCATTCAGCGTCGCCAGCTTTTAGGTGTGCTGGTGGTGCAGCAGCGTGAACTGCGTCAGTACGATGAAAGTGAAGAGTCTTTCCTCGTCACGCTCGCCACGCAAATGGCGGCCATACTTTCGCAGTCGCAGCTAAACGCGCTGTTCGGCCAGTACCGTCAAACGCGCATCCGTGCGCTGCCTGCCGCTCCCGGTGTGGCAATAGCCGAAGGTTGGCAGGATGCGACGCTGCCGTTGATGGAACAGGTCTACCAGGCTTCAACGCTGGATCCTGTGCTTGAACGCGAGCGACTGACCGGTGCGCTGGAAGAGGCGGCGAACGAATTCCGCCGCTACAGCAAGCGTTTTACCGCTGGGGCGCAGAAAGAAACGGCGGCGATCTTTGATCTTTACTCGCACTTGCTTTCCGATACCCGTCTGCGCCGCGAGCTGTTTGCGGAAGTGGATAACGGTTCGGTGGCCGAGTGGGCGGTTAAAACGATCATTGAAAAGTTTGCCGAACAGTTCGCCGCGCTGAGCGATAACTACCTCAAAGAGCGGGCCGGAGATTTACGCGCGCTGGGCCAGCGTCTGCTGTTCCACCTTGATGACTCTATCCAGGGGCCGAATGCCTGGCCGGAACGCTTTGTGCTGGTGGCGGATGAACTTTCAGCAACCACGCTGGCGGAGCTTCCTCAGGACCGGTTAGTTGGCGTGGTTGTCCGGGACGGCGCAGCCAACTCTCATGCGGCAATTATGGTGCGTGCGCTGGGTATCCCTACCGTCATGGGGGCCGATATCCAGCCGTCGGTGCTGCATCGCCGTACGCTGGTGGTGGACGGTTATCGCGGTGAACTGCTGGTCGATCCGGAACCGGTATTAATCCAGGAATACCAGCGTCTTATCAGTGAAGAAATTGAGCTGAGCCGCCTGGCGGAAGACGACGTCAACCAGCCAGCACAGCTGAAAAGCGGCGAGCGCGTGAAGGTGATGCTCAATGCGGGCCTCAGCCCGGAACATGAAGAAAAGCTGGGTAGCCGAATCGACGGCATTGGCCTCTATCGCACCGAAATCCCGTTCATGCTGCAAAGCGGATTTCCTTCGGAAGAAGAACAGGTTGCGCAGTATCAGGGTATGCTGCAAATGTTTAACGACAAGCCGGTGACCCTGCGTACGCTGGATGTCGGCGCCGATAAACAGCTGCCCTACATGCCGATCAGTGAAGAGAACCCGTGCCTTGGCTGGCGAGGGATCCGCATAACGCTCGATCAGCCGGAGATCTTTTTGATCCAGGTTCGCGCTATGCTGCGTGCGAATGCGGCAACCGGAAACTTGAGCATTTTGCTGCCGATGGTAACCAGCATCGATGAAGTGGACGAAGCGCGACGTTTGATTGAACGCGCCGGACGCGAAGTGGAGGAGATGATCGGTTACGAGATCCCGAAACCGCGCATTGGCATCATGCTGGAAGTTCCGTCGATGGTGTTCATGCTGCCGCATCTGACAAACCGGATAGACTTTATCTCGGTCGGAACCAACGACCTTACCCAGTACATACTGGCCGTCGATCGTAACAACACACGGGTAGCCAGCATTTATGACAGCCTGCATCCGGGGATGTTGCGTGCGCTGGCGATGATTGCGCAGGAAGCCGAAAGAAGCGGTATCGATTTGCGCCTGTGTGGTGAAATGGCGGGCGACCCGATGTGTGTGGCTATTCTGATCGGTCTCGGTTTCCGTCATTTGTCGATGAACGGTCGTTCTGTCGCTCGCGTAAAATATCTGCTGCGTCATATCGATTTTGATGAGGCGCAAACGCTGGCGCAGCGCAGCCTGGAGGCACAGATGGCAACAGAAGTACGCCATCAGGTAGCGGCCTTCATGGAGCGTCGTGGCATGGGGGGCTTGATTCGCGGGGGATTGTAGGTCTGATAAGCGTAGCGCTATCAGGTATTACGGGGGATAGAGATTACCTATACAGATCTTTTACATCTTCCCGGCATCCGCTTCTAACCCCTTGTGCTATCATTCGCACCTTTGGAGCGCCTGCATTATGCAGGCGCGCTTATCAATTGCTGTCTGACTTCAGCGAAATAACAAGAACTTGTGGTGACAGATGACCAGTAGCTATCTGCATTTTCCGGATTTCGATCCGGTCATTTTCTCAATCGGACCCGTCGCGCTTCACTGGTACGGCTTAATGTATTTGGTGGGGTTTATTTTCGCGATGTGGCTGGCGACGCGCCGCGCGAATCGTCCGGGCAGTGGCTGGACCAAAAATGAAGTAGAAAACTTACTGTATGCGGGCTTCCTCGGGGTTTTCCTCGGTGGGCGTATTGGTTACGTACTGTTCTATAACTTCTCGTTATTCCTCGATAATCCCCTGTATCTGTTCCGCGTCTGGGACGGCGGTATGTCCTTCCACGGTGGACTTATCGGTGTGATCCTGGTGATGATCATCTTCGCCAAACGCACTAAGCGTTCGTTCTTCCAGGTTTCTGATTTCATTGCCCCGCTGATTCCGTTTGGCCTGGGTGCAGGGCGTCTGGGCAACTTTATCAACGGTGAGCTGTGGGGACGCGTTGACCCGAACTTCAAGTACGCCATGCTGTTCCCGGGCTCCCGTACCGAAGATATTTTACTGCTGCAAACTAACCCGCAATGGCAGTCTATTTTTGATACCTACGGCTCGCTGCCACGCCACGCCTCACAGCTTTATGAGATGGCGTTGGAAGGCGTTGTGCTGTTTATCATTCTGAACTTGTACATTCGCAAACCGCGCCCGATGGGTTCGGTATCCGGTCTGTTCCTGATTGGTTATGGCGCGTTTCGTATTATTGTTGAATTCTTCCGCCAGCCGGATGCGCAGTTTACCGGCACCTGGGTACAGTACATCAGCATGGGGCAGATCCTCTCTATCCCGATGATTGTCGCAGGCATTATTATGATGGTTTGGGCGTACCGCCGCAGCCCACAGCAACACGTTTCCTGAGGAACCATGAAACAGTATTTAGAACTGATGCAAAAAGTGCTGGATGAAGGCACACAGAAAAACGACCGTACCGGAACCGGAACGCTTTCCATTTTTGGTCATCAGATGCGTTTTAATCTGCAGGAAGGGTTCCCGCTGGTTACGACTAAACGCTGCCATTTACGCTCGATCATTCATGAGCTGCTGTGGTTCTTGCAGGGCGATACTAACGTTGCCTACCTGCATGAAAACAACGTCTCAATCTGGGACGAATGGGCGGATGAAAACGGTAATTTAGGCCCGGTTTATGGCAAACAATGGCGCGCTTGGCCTACGCCAGATGGTCGCCATATTGACCAGATCACCACCGTGCTAAACCAACTGAAAAATGATCCGGACTCTCGCCGCATCATCGTTTCCGCATGGAACGTCGGTGAGCTGGATAAAATGGCGCTGGCACCGTGCCATGCGTTCTTCCAGTTCTACGTGGCGGATGGCAAGCTCTCCTGCCAGCTGTATCAGCGTTCGTGCGATGTGTTCCTCGGCCTGCCGTTTAACATTGCCAGCTACGCTTTGCTGGTACACATGATGGCGCAGCAGTGCGATCTGGAAGTGGGTGATTTTGTCTGGACCGGCGGCGACACGCACCTGTACAGCAACCATATGGATCAAACGCATCTGCAGCTTAGCCGTGAACCGCGCGCGCTGCCGAAACTGGTTATCAAACGTAAGCCTGAATCAATCTTTGACTATCGCTTCGAAGACTTCGAAATTGAAGGCTACGATCCGCACCCGGGTATTAAAGCACCGGTAGCTATCTAACCTGTTTCATGCTGTCACAACCGACGCCCATGTGCGTCGGTTTTTTTTGTCTCAAATCGCGTTCTTCGGCGCGGATTCCTGAAATATTGCAACGGCCTGTAACGCGCTAAATATTCCCCATAGCTCGCCGTAGAAACCGAATTTCCCGCTCGTTATTCATTTTCCTCACGCCATACTGGCGACATGAAAAAACAACAAGGTTACACGCTTCTCGAAACCCTGATTGCGATGCTGATTGTCGCGGCGCTTGGTGCATCTGGGCTGTATGGTTGGCAGCGCTGGCAGCAGCAACAGCGGCTGTGGCAGACCGCCTGCCAGGTGCGGGACTACCTGGTGCAACTGCGTGAAGATGCTAACTGGCGTAACCGCGATCATGTGATAAGCGTGATTCGGGATGGCACATCATGGTGTTTTGTCAGCTCTGCGGCTTCGCAAACCACGTGTCGACCCGCTTCGTCTTTGGTTTTTACATCGCCCTGGGACGACGTCGAAATGGCAGAGATAACACCTTCACTGGCCTTTTTTGGACAGCGCAATACGGCATGGGCCGGACATATACGCCTGAAAAATGCGACTGGGGAATGGCGCGTGGTGGTGTCTGGCTGGGGGCGAATCAGGCTTTGCGAGCGCGATGAGGCCAGATTATGTCAGTAAACGAACGGGGATTTTCACTGCTGGAGATGCTCATTGCCATGGCGATTAGCAGTATTTTATTGCTTAGCTCAGCACGATTTTTACCGGCGCTACAGCGAGAGATTCTGCGTAACACGTGCCAGTTAGTACTGGAAGATGAAATATGGCAGCGGGTCTACACCGTGGCGAAGCATCTTCAGCGGGCGGGGTATTGCCGGGGAAACTGTGTCGGAGAGGGACTGGTGATATCGGCTAAGGGAGACTGTGTTATTGCCCGCTGGGATGCCAACAGCAATGGCGTTTGGGAAAGCGGTCCCGTGAAAGAGGCTGATTCTATTGGGTTTCGTTTACAGGACAAGGTGTTGGAAACCGTGCGTGGAGCCACCGGCTGCACTGGCAAAGGATGGGACAAAATGACCGATCCGGCCACGATGCAGATTGAGGCATTCCAGGTTGAAAGGCTGAATTTCAGCGGATATTCCCCGCTTCTTACGCTACGTTTGCGTGGAGTGAGCAATGACCAACCACAAAAAGTTGTTGAAGCGGTCTACAGCGTTACGGGATTCAACCTTTGAACCGTGAGCGAGGCGTATCTTCTCTGGCAATGGTCCTGTTGCTGCTGGTGCTCGGTAGTCTGCTGCTGCAAGGCGTTAGCAGACAGGAGGCCAGTTTTGCTGCGCGTGTGGCTACACAAAGTCAGGCGCTGCAGCGTCAGGCGGTAGTGCAATCCGCGATGGAATGGGGGCGTACGCAGCCCTGGCGCTTACAACCCGCCGTACAGTGTCGGCGCGATCCCACGCAGGATGCCGCGGTTTGCCTGCGTCGGCTTACCAATAATTTTGTTCTGCTTATTGCCCACTATGAAGGGATATCGTTATGGCGTCAGGGAGAGGTTATCGATGGCAATATCAAATATTCGCCGCATGGCTGGAGCGATTTTTGTCCGCTAAAGGAGCAGACGTTATGCCAGATCCCCTGAACAGACAGCGTGGCTTTAGTCTGCCGGAAGTGATGCTGGCAATGGTACTGATGATCATGATTGTGACCGCGCTGTCAGGATACCAGCGGGTGCTAATGAACAGCTTTATCATCAGAAACCAGTATCAGCAACTCTGGCGCCACGCCTGGCAGCAAACCCAGCTGTACCCGTTTTCATCGCCTGTGAACTGGCAGGTTAACCGAATGCAGACAACGAGAGCGGGATGTGTCAGCATCAACGTTATAATTTCTTCACCCCTCGGCAGGCAGGGTCAGATGACGCGTCTGCATTGCCCGAATCGTCAGTAGTCAGGAGTCGCTATGTTAAGGGTCTATCACTCCAACCGTCTGGATGTGCTGGAAGCGTTAATGGAATTTATCGTTGAGCGCGAGCGGCTGGACGACCCCTTTGAGCCTGAGATGATCCTGGTTCAAAGTACCGGTATGGCGCAGTGGCTACAAATGACTCTTGCACAGAAGTTTAGTATTGCCGCCAATATCGATTTTCCGCTGCCCGCGAGTTTTATCTGGGATATGTTTGTGCGCGTGCTGCCGGATATCCCGAAAGAGAGTGCGTTCAGCAAACAGAGCATGAGCTGGAAGTTGATGACGCTGTTGCCACAATTGCTGGATAGCGATGACTTCGCATTGCTACGCCACTATCTGACGGACGACACTGATAAACGTAAGCTTTTTCAGCTTTCCTCGCGCGCGGCTGACCTTTTCGACCAGTATTTAGTCTACCGCCCTGACTGGTTGACCCAGTGGGAAGCGGGGCGACAGGTTGAGGGACTTGGCGAGTCTCAGGCCTGGCAGGCACCGTTGTGGAAAGCGCTGGTGGAATACACCGCGGAATTGGGCCAACCGCGCTGGCATCGTGCCAATTTATACCAACGATTTATTCAGACGTTGGAAAACGCGTCCGAGTGCCCACAGGGACTGCCTTCTCGGGTCTTTATTTGCGGTATTTCGGCGCTACCGCCGGTTTACCTGCAGGCCTTGCAGGCGCTGGGTAAGCACATTGATATTCATCTGCTGTTTACCAACCCTTGTCGCTACTACTGGGGGGATATTAAAGATCCGGCCTGGCTGGCGAAGCTGATGGCACGTCAGCGTCGGCACAGCTTTGAAGAACGGCATCTGCCGCTGTTTCGTGATAATCAGAAAGCCGAAGGATTATTTAACAGCGATGGCGAACAGGATGTGGGCAACCCGATGCTGGCCTCGTGGGGCAAGCTGGGGCGTGATTACATTTATTTGCTTTCGGAGCTGGAAAACAGTCAGGAACTGGATGCGTTTGTCGATATTACGCCTGACAACCTTTTGCATAATATTCAATCGGATATTCTGGAACTTGAAAGTAATGCCGTGGCGGGCGTTACGCTGGAAGAATATTCCCGTAGCGACAATAAACGCCGGCTTGAGCTGAACGACACCAGTGTGACTTTCCATGTCTGCCATAGCCCACAGCGCGAGGTGGAAATTCTTCATGACCGGCTGTTGGCCATGCTGGAAGCGGACCCAACGCTGACGCCGCGCGATATTATTGTGATGGTGGCGGACATCGACAGCTACAGCCCATTCATTCAGTCGGTCTTTGGTAGCGCGCCAGCCGAGCGTTACTTACCTTATGCAATATCTGACCGTCGGGCACGCCAGTCTCATCCCGTCTTACAGGCCTTTATCAGCCTGCTGTCGCTGCCGGATAGCCGTTTTGTCTCAGAGGATGTCCTGGCGTTACTGGATGTTCCCGTGCTGGCGGCGCGTTTCAACATTGATGAAGAAGGGTTGCGCTATCTTCGCTTATGGGTCAATGAATCCGGGATTCGTTGGGGAATTGACGACGATAACGTGCGTGAACTGGAACTTCCACCTACAGGTCAGCATACATGGCAATTTGGTTTAACGCGTATGCTGCTCGGCTACGCGATGGAAAGCTCGCAGGGCGAGTGGCAATCGGTATTGCCTTACGATGAGTCCAGCGGCCTGATTGCCGAGCTGGTAGGGCATCTGGCCTCGTTGCTGATGCAGCTTAATCTCTGGCGTAGAGGGTTAGCGCAGGAACGTCCGCTGGAAGAGTGGCTACCCGTTTGTCGGGAAATGCTTAATGATTTCTTCCTACCGGACGCGGACACCGAAGCGGCAATGACGCTGATTGAACAGCAGTGGCAGGCCATTATTACCGAAGGTTTAGGGGCCGAGTACGGCGATGCTATACCGCTCTCTCTGTTGCGTGATGAGCTAGCCCAGCGCCTTGACCAGGAACGCATCAGCCAGCGCTTCCTGGCGGGGCCCGTTAACATTTGTACGCTGATGCCGATGCGCTCCATTCCGTTCAAAGTGGTGTGCCTGCTGGGTATGAACGATGGGGTTTATCCGCGTCAGCTTGCGCCGCTGGGCTTTGATTTAATGAGCCAAAAACCGATGCGGGGTGACCGCAGTCGTCGCGATGATGACCGCTATCTGTTCCTCGAAGCATTAATCTCGGCACAGCAGACGCTCTACATCAGCTACATTGGCCGCTCTATTCAGGATAACAGCGAGCGCTTCCCGTCGGTGCTGGTGCAAGAACTGATGGACTACATTGGACAAAGCCATTATCTGCCGGGCGATGAATCGTTGACCTGCGATCAAAGCGAGGCAAGGGTAAAAGCGCATATAACCCGTTTGCATACCCGTATGCCCTTTGATGCACAAAACTATTTGCCGGGCGAACAGCAAAGCTATGCCCGGGAATGGCTGCCTGCGGCGAGTCTGTCAGGAAAAGCGCACACGGATTTTGTGCAGCCTCTGCCCTTTGAAATGCCAGAAACGCTAACGCTGGAAACGCTGCAGCGATTTTGGGCACATCCGGTACGCGCTTTTTTCCAGATGCGTTTAAGGGTCAACTTCCGCTCTGAAGAGAGTGAGATCCCGGATACGGAACCTTTCACTCTTGAAGGGTTGACCCGCTACCAGCTTAATCAGCAATTGCTTAATACGCTGGTTGAAGAGAACGATGCTGAACGACTGTTCCGCCGTTTTCGTGCGGCGGGCGCGCTACCCTATGGGCCGTTTGGCGAAATTCTGTGGGATACGCAGCGTCAGGAAATGCAGTCGCTGGCTGAACGCATTATCGCCTGTCGTCAGCCCTGTCAGAGCATGGAAATCGATCTTAACTGTCACGGCGTGCAAATCACCGGTTGGCTGTCGCAGGTGCAAGAGGACGGTTTGTTGCGCTGGCGCCCATCTTTGATAAGCATTGCGCAGGGTGTGCAACTTTGGCTGGAACATCTTGTCTATTGTGCCAGTGGCGGTAGGGGAGAGAGCCGATTGTTCCTGCGTAAAGACGGAGAATGGCGTTTTCCGCCGCTGGATGCAGAACAGGCGCTGCTGTACCTGTCGCAACTCATTGAGGGGTATCGGGAAGGCATGTCGTCACCGTTGCTGGTATTACCCGAAAGCGGTGGTGCATGGATAAAAACCTGTTATGACGCCGCAAATGATGCCATGTTAGATGACGATGCAACGTTGCAAAAAGCGCGCAGTAAGTTTCTGCAAGCCTATGAAGGCAACATGATGGTACGTGGCGAAGGTGATGATATCTGGTATCAGCGTCTTTGGCGTCAACTAGATGCTGATACGCTGGAGGCTATTGTTTTACAGTCTCAGCGCTACCTGTTACCGATTTTTCGCTTTAATCAGTCATGATGATTGTATAAAAATTGCGCAATTCGATGGCTTCCACTATGATGCGCATTCTGTCACGGACTGATTCTTACAAAGAGAAGATGCTGGCTCGTTCAGCACATAGTCTTGCCCTGTTCAGATCATGTATTTATGCGTGGTTTGTAGTGAACAGGTGAATTCGTTAATGATGAGGTTTGTGAATGCCCCGCAGCACCTGGTTCAGCGCATTACTGTTGTTCGTCGCCCTTTGGGTTCCCGTAAGTCAGGCAGATACCGGTTGGCAGCCTTTAGCTGAAACCATCCGTAAAAGCGATAAAGACACCCGTCAGTATCAGGCCGTGCGCCTTGATAACGGCATGGTTGTGCTGCTGGTATCCGATCCTCAGGCCGTGAAATCCCTTTCTGCACTGGTAGTCCCCGTGGGCTCGCTGGAAGATCCGGACGATCATCAGGGACTGGCGCACTATCTCGAACACATGTGTCTGATGGGCTCGAAAAAATACCCACAGCCGGACAGCCTGGCTGAATTCCTGAAAATGCACGGCGGTAGCCACAATGCCAGCACAGCGCCTTATCGTACGGCCTTCTATCTTGAAGTCGAAAACGACGCACTGGTGGGGGCGGTGGATCGCCTGGCGGATGCTATTGCCGATCCATTGCTGGATAAAAAATATGCCGACCGCGAGCGTAACGCGGTTAACTCCGAGCTGACGCTGGCGCGTACCCGAGACGGGATGCGTATGGCGCAGGTGAGCGCTGAGACGATCAACCCGGCGCACCCAGGTTCGCGTTTCTCTGGCGGGAATCTTGAGACATTAAGCGATAAACCGGGCAACCCGGTGCTGCAAGCATTACAAAAATTTCATGAAAAGTACTACTCTGCGAACCTGATGAAGGCGGTGATTTATAGCAATAAACCGCTGCCAGAGCTGGCGCGGATAGCGGCTGACACCTTTGGGCGCGTACCGAACAGGAATATCGCAAAGCCTGAGATTACCGTCCCGGTCGTCACTGATGCGCAAAAGGGCATCATCATCCACTATGTTCCGGCAATGCCGCGTAAAGTATTGCGCGTCGAGTTTCGTATCGATAACAACAGCGCGCAGTTCCGCAGTAAAACCGATGAACTGGTGACCTACCTGATTGGCAATCGTAGCCCGGGCACTTTGTCTGACTGGCTGCAAAAGCAGGGCCTGGTTGAAGGTATTCGCGCAGACTCCGATCCGGTGGTCAACGGGAACAGCGGCGTATTAGCCATTTCCGCGACGTTAACCGACAAGGGGCTGGCGAACCGCGATGAAGTTGTCGCGGCAATCTTTAGCTACCTCAATTTGTTACGCGAGAAAGGTGTCGATAAACGCTATTTTGACGAGCTGGCGCACGTGCTGGATCTCGATTTCCGTTATCCCTCCATCACCCGTGATATGGACTATGTGGAATGGCTGGCTGATACCATGATCCGCGTTCCTGTCGAGCATACGCTGGATGCGGTGAATATTGCTGATCAGTACGATGCGAAAGCCGTTGAGCAACGTCTGGCAATGATGACGCCGCAGAATGCGCGTATCTGGTATATCAGCGCGAAAGAGCCACATAATAAAACCGCTTATTTTGTCGATGCGCCTTACCAGGTGGATAAAATCAGCGACAAAACCTTTGCCGACTGGCAGCAAAAAGCGCAGGGCATTGCGCTGTCGTTACCGGAGTTGAACCCCTACATTCCGGATGATTTCACGCTGATTAAGACGGATAAAAAATACGCTCACCCAGAGCTGATCGTTGATGAGCCGGATTTACGCGTGGTGTATGCCCCGAGCCAGTATTTTGCCAGCGAGCCGAAGGCTGACGTCAGCGTGATCCTGCGTAACCCGAAAGCCATGGACAGCGCCCGCAACCAGGTCTTATTCGCACTTAACGATTACCTGGCAGGGATTGCGCTTGATCAGTTAAGTAACCAGGCATCGGTAGGTGGAATTGGTTTCTCTACCAACGCTAACAATGGGTTGATGCTTAACGCCAACGGCTACACCCAACGTTTGCCGCAGCTTTTTCAGGCGCTGCTGAGCGGCTATTTCAGCTATACCTCAACGGACGAACAGCTGGAACAGGCGAAATCCTGGTATGCCCAGATGATGGATTCCGCAGAAAAGGGTAAAGCTTACGATCAGGCTATTATGCCGGTGCAGATGCTTTCTCAGGTGCCGTACTTCTCCCGCGACGAGCGACGTAAGCTGCTGCCTTCCATCACCCTGAAAGAGGTGATGACCTACCGCGACGCCTTAAAAACCGGTGCGCGACCTGAATTCCTGGTCATTGGCAATATGAGCGAAGCTCAGACGACGAGCATGGCGCGGGATATCCAAAAACAGCTTGGTGCGAACGGGTCACAGTGGTGTCGCAACAAAGATGTGGTTGTGTACAAGAAGCAGTCCGTCATCTTTGAAAAAGCAGGCAGCAGCACGGATTCAGCGCTGGCCGCGGTATTTGTACCAACCGGATACGATGAATACGCCAGTTCAGCCTACAGCGCTATGTTAGGTCAGATTGTTCAGCCGTGGTTCTACAATCAGCTGCGTACTGAAGAACAGTTAGGCTACGCCGTATTTGCTTTCCCGATGAGCGTTGGCCGTCAGTGGGGAATGGGGTTCCTGCTGCAAAGCAGTGATAAGCAGCCGTCTTACCTCTGGGAGCGTTATAAAGCGTTCTTCCCGACGGCGGAAGCGAAGCTGCGGGCGATGAAACCTGAAGAGTTCGCGCAAATTCAGCAGGCGATTATTGCGCAAATGCTGCAGGCGCCGCAAACGCTGGGGGCAGAAGCCTCACAGTTAAGCAAAGATTTTGATCGCGGCAATATGCGCTTCGATTCACGTGATAAAATAGTGGCTCAGATTAAACTGCTGACGCCGCAAAAACTTGCCGACTTCTTCCATCAGGCGGTGGTTGAGCCGCAAGGCATGGCGATATTGTCACAGGTTTCCGGCAGTCAGAATGGGAAAGCAGAATATGTGCACCCGGAAGGCTGGAAAGTGTGGCAGACCGTCAGCGCGTTGCAGCAAACCTTACCCCTGATGAGTGATAAGAATGAATGATGCCGCTGAGTCCCTTGATCCACTGCGCTTGCCCCTGACGGGCGAGCGCCTGATTGAAGCCTCTGCGGGCACCGGTAAAACCTTTACCATCGCCGCCCTGTATTTACGTTTACTGCTTGGACTGGGCGGCTCTGCCGCCTTTCCTCGTCCTCTGACCGTCGAAGAACTGCTGGTGGTCACCTTCACCGAGGCGGCTACCGAAGAGTTGCGCGGTCGAATTCGTAGCAATATTCATGAACTGCGAATTGCCTGCCTGCGTGAAACCACCGACAACCCGCTATATGCCCGTTTGTTAGATGAAATTGCCGATAAAAAACAGGCCGCGCAGTGGCTGCTATTGGCTGAAAGACAGATGGATGAAGCGGCGGTGTTTACCATCCACGGCTTTTGTCAGCGTATGCTCAGTCTCAATGCCTTTGAGTCAGGCATGCTGTTCGAACAGCAGCTGATAGAAGATGAATCGCTGCTGCGCTATCAGGCCTGCGCGGACTTCTGGCGTCGGCACTGCTACCCGCTGCCCCGCGACATTGCGCAGGTGGTTTTTGAAACGTGGAAAGGACCGCAAGCGCTGCTGAGAGATATCGATCGCTATCTGCAGGGGGAAGCGCCGGTTATCAAGGCGCCACCGTCTGATGACGAAACGCTGGCCTCCCGGCATGAACAAATTCTCGCGCGCATTAACCAGATCAAGCAGCAATGGCGTGATTCTGTTGATGAGCTGGATGGCCTGATGGAAGCCTCCGGAATTGACCGGCGTAAATTTAATCGCGGTAATCAGGGCAAGTGGTTCGAAAAGATCAGCGCGTGGGCGCAGGAAGAAACACAAAGTTACCAGCTTCCTGACGCGCTGGAGAAATTCTCACAGCGTTTTCTGGAAGAGCGAACCAAAGCGGGCGGGATAACCCCTCAGCACCCGCTGTTTGTCGCTATTGATGAACTGCTTAGCGAACCGTTAACTCTCCGCGATCTGGTGATCACCCGGGCGCTGGCGGAGATCCGCTCGGCAGTTGCCGAGGAAAAACGTCGCCGCGGCGAGCTGGGTTTTGACGATATGCTCAGCCGTCTGGATGCGGCGTTGCGCAGTGAAAGCGGCGATGCGCTGGCGACGGCTATTCGTACTCGTTTTCCGGTCGCCATGATCGATGAATTCCAGGATACCGATCCGCAGCAGTACCGTATTTTTCGTCGGATCTGGCAGCATCAGCCGGATACCGCACTGCTGCTAATTGGTGATCCGAAACAGGCAATTTACGCGTTTCGCGGCGCGGATATCTTCACCTATATGAAGGCGCGCAGCGAAGTCAGCGCACACTATACGCTTGATACCAACTGGCGTTCGGCCCCCGGCATGGTCAATAGCGTGAATACGCTTTTCAGCCAGATGGACGACGCCTTTATGTTCCGCGAAATCCCTTTCAGCCCGGTAAAATCCGCAGAAAAAAACCAGGCGTTACGGTTTGTTTTGCACGGCGAAACGCAGCCAGCTATGAGTATGTGGCTGATGGAAGGAGAAAGTTGCGGCGTAGGCGATTATCAGAGCTACATGGCCCAGGTGTGCGCCACACAAATTCGCGACTGGCTTAAGGCCGGGCATTCTGGCGCAGCGCAACTGGTCAGTGGCAAAGCATCCAGCCCGGTACGCGCGTCAGATATCAGCGTACTGGTGCGAAGCCGCCAGGAGGCGGCGCTGGTCCGTGATGCGCTGACGCAACTGGCCATTCCCTCTGTCTACCTCTCCAACCGTGACAGCGTATTTGAAACACTGGAAGCGCAGGAGTTGCTATGGGTGCTGCAGGCGGTGATGACGCCGGAACGTGAGAACACGTTGCGTAGCGCGCTGGCGACCTCAATGATGGGGCTGAATGCGCAGGATATTGAAGCGTTAAATACCGACGAGAATGCTTGGGATGCGGTGGTCGAAGAATTCGACGGCTATCGTCAGATCTGGCATAAACGCGGCGTGATGCCGATGCTACGTGCGCTGATGACGGCTCGACAGATTGCAGAGAACCTGCTGGCGACGGCGGGAGGCGAACGTCGACTGACCGACATTTTACATATCAGCGAACTGTTGCAGGAAGCGGGCTCGCAGCTGGAAAGCGAGCATGCGCTGGTGCGCTGGTTGTCCCAGCATATTCTTGAACCCGACAGCAACGCGTCCAGCCAGCAGCTCAGGCTTGAAAGCGACAAGCATCTGGTCAAAATCGTCACCATCCATAAATCGAAAGGGCTGGAGTATCCGCTGGTCTGGCTGCCGTTTATCACCAATTTCCGCGTTCAGGATCAGGCTTTCTACCACGATCGTAGCTCTTTTGAAGCCGTGCTGGATCTCAGCGATGCTGAGGAGAGCGTTGAGCTAGCCGAAGCAGAGCGTCTGGCGGAAGATCTGCGTTTGCTGTATGTCGCGCTAACCCGTTCGGTATGGCATTGCAGCCTTGGCGTTGCGCCGTTGGTACGACGTCGGGGCGATAAAAAAGGGGATACCGATGTGCATCAGAGTGCCCTTGGTCGCCTGTTGCAAAAAGGTGAGCCGATGGATGCCGTGGGTCTGCGTAGCGCGATTGAAGCGCTTTGCAGCAATGATATTGCTTGCCAGACACCCGCGCAGCCTGACGGTGAACCCTGGCAGGTTGCGCAGGCTGTTAGCAGCGAACTGAGTGCTAAAATACTGCAGCGTAAGCCCGGCGATAGCTGGCGCGTGACCAGTTATTCCGGTCTGCAACAGCGTGGACAGGGTATCGCGCAGGATCTGATCCCACGACTGGATATCGATGCCACAGGCGTCGGCGAGGTTATTGAAGAGTCAGGGCTTACACCGCATCAGTTTCCGCGCGGCGCTTCGCCGGGTACATTCTTGCATAGCCTGTTTGAAGACCTCGATTTTACGCAACCGGTGGATCCGCATTGGGTCGAGGAGCAACTGGCGTTGGGCGGTTATGACGCACACTGGACGCCGGTTTTGACCGAATGGCTGGACGCCATTTTGCAGGCGCCTCTCAACGAGACTGGCGTGAGTTTGAGCCAGCTATCCGCGCGTGAAAAACAGGTGGAGATGGAGTTTTATCTGCCGATTTCGCAGCCGTTGATGGCCAACCAGCTTGATGCGTTAATTCGCCAATACGATCCGCTCTCGGCGGGGTGCCCTGCGTTGGACTTTATGCAGGTTCGCGGCATGCTGAAAGGCTTTATTGACCTGGTATTTCGCCACCAGGGGCGTTATTACCTGCTCGATTACAAATCGAACTGGCTGGGTGAAGACAGCTCCGCCTATACGCAGCAGGCAATGGCCTCTGCCATGCAGGCGCATCGCTACGACCTTCAATACCAACTTTATACCCTCGCGCTGCATCGCTACTTACGCCATCGCATTGCTGATTACGATTATGAACGCCATTTTGGCGGCGTTATCTATCTCTTCCTGCGCGGCGTTGACAGTGAAAATCCGCAGCAGGGAATTTACGCGACCCGACCTGACGGAGAGTTGATTGCGTTGATGGACGAGATGTTTGCCGGTGCGGTGCAGGAGACGATGCTATGACAATCCAGAAACGATTTCTGGAGGCTGTTGAGCAAAAACAGCTCCGGCCTCTGGATGCTCAGTTCGCGCTGGCGGTTGCCGGAAATAACAACCCTGCCGTTGCGCTGGCTGCGGCGTTGCTCAGTCGTGAAGCGGGAGAAGGGCACGTCTGCTTACCGCTTTCACGGTTATCTCTGAGCGAGGACGCGCATCCTCTGTTAAGCGCCTGGCTCGCTGAAACGGGCGAGCCAGAAGACTGGGCGGAATGTCTGCTGGCTTCCAGTGCGGTAAGCCGTGGCGAGCAACCCACGCCGCTGGTGCTGTACGGCGATCGCTTGTATCTGAACCGGATGTGGCACAACGAACGTACGGTGGCTCGCTTTTTCAGTGAAGTGAACCACGCCATTGAAGTGGATGAACAACGGCTGACCCACACGCTGGCGGCGCTGTTTCCGCCATCGGAGGGGGTTAACTGGCAAAAAGTAGCCGCTGCTGTTGCGCTCACCCGCCGGATATCGGTGATCTCCGGCGGACCGGGGACGGGAAAAACGACAACGGTCGCAAGGCTGCTGGCGGCGTTGATTCAAATGGCCGACGGTGAGCGCTGTCGTATTCGACTGGCGGCGCCAACGGGAAAAGCGGCTGCGCGCCTGACCGCCTCACTGGGAGCGGCGTTACGAGAGCTACCGCTAACCGATGAGCAAAAGAAACGCATCCCCGATGACGCCAGTACGCTGCATCGATTATTAGGCGCTCAGCCTGGCAGTCAGCGCCTGCGTCATCATGCGGGAAACCCGTTGCATTTGGATGTGCTGGTGGTGGATGAAGCCTCGATGATTGATTTGCCGATGATGTCGCGCCTTATCGATGCGCTGCCGCCGCACGGACGGGTGATTTTTCTGGGCGATCGCGACCAGCTCGCTTCCGTCGAAGCGGGGGCCGTGCTGGGGGATATCTGTGCTTTCGTCGGTGACGGGTTTACCCCGGAACGCGCCCGCCAGCTCAGTCGCCTGACCGGGAGTGCTATTCCTGCCGGTTCGGGAATTCAGGCAGCAGCGTTGCGCGACAGTCTGTGCCTGCTGCAAAAAAGCTACCGTTTCGGCAGCGATTCCGGAATCGGTCAGTTGGCTGCGGCGATTAATCGCGGCGACAAAACTGCGATAAAAACGGTGTTCCAGCAGGGATTTAGCGACATCGAAAAACGCACGCTACACAGCAGCGAGGATTATGCCGCGATGCTGGATGAGGCGCTGGCGGGATATGGGCACTACCTGGATTTGTTGCACGAGGGTGCGGAGCCGGGGGCTGTCATTCAGGCCTTCAATGAGTATCAACTGCTATGCGCCCTGCGGGAAGGTCCGTTTGGCGTTAGTGGTTTGAATGAACGCATTGAGCAGGTGATGGCGCAAAAACGTAAAATTCATCGTTCGACGCATAGCCGCTGGTATGAGGGAAGGCCGGTGATGATCGCGCGCAATGACAGTTCGCTGGGATTATTTAACGGTGATATCGGCATTGCCCTTGACCGTGGACAGGGCCTGAGGGTGTGGTTTGCGTTGCCGGATGGTTCTATCAAATCGGTGCAGCCCAGCCGCTTGCCTGAACATGAAACCACCTGGGCGATGACGGTGCACAAATCGCAGGGATCTGAGTTTGACCACGCGGCGTTGATTTTACCCAGCCAGCATTCACCCGTGGTTACCCGCGAGCTGGTCTATACCGCCGTTACCCGCGCGCGCCGCCGCCTGTCGCTGTATGCCGATGAGCGGATATTGAGCCGCGCCATTGCCACCCGCACTGAACGCCGCAGCGGACTGTCAGCATTATTTAATGACGGCATGATGTAGATGTAGGCCGGATAAGCGTCAGCGCCATCCGGCCTAAAAAAGATGTGCCAGCGATGTAAGCCGGATAAGGCTGTTATGCTGCATCCGGCAACGACTCTTACCCCAAATCCGCCATCAGCACTTTTGACCGCCGCTGATAGTTGTACATCTCTTTCTTGCTTTCCGGCAGCAGGTCGATATCCACTGGCGTGAAGCCGCGCTCCTGGAACCAGTGGATGCTGCGTGTGGTTAACACAAACAGCTTGCTCAACCCCATTTGCCGGGCCTGCGCGGCGATTCGTTCCAGCAACACTTCCCCGCGTGACGAGCTACGGTAGTCCGGATGTACCGCCACACACGCCATTTCGCCAATTCTCTCTTCCGGGAAAGGGTACAGAGCGGCACAGGCGATGGTCAGGTTATCACGCTGAATAATCGTGAATTTGTCGATCTCCATTTCCAACTGCTCGCGCGAGCGGCGCACCAGAATACCTTGCTGCTCCAGCGGGCGGATAAGCTCCAGAATCCCGCCGATATCGTTAATGGTAGCGCGACGGATCTGCTCGGCGCTTTCCATTACGATCTGCGTACCGATCCCGTCGCGGGAGAACAGTTCCTGCAGCAATGCACCATCTTCCTGATAACTGATCAGGTGACAGCGACGTACGCCACTGCGACAGGCCTTCACTGCCCCACGCAGGAAGCGCACCGTGCCGGAGCTGTAATCGCCTTTCTCTTCCTGCAACTCAACGCGAGCCTGAGCTTCGTTAGGAAACAGCTCGGAAATAATATCGCCGTCATCGTTGGTGACACCCTGAGAGGAGCAAAAGCCGATCATTTTCTCGGCCTTCAGTTTGATAGCCAACTGCGTGGCGACCTCTTCTGACGTCAGGTTAAAGCTCTCACCGGTGACGGAAACGGCGACCGGGCCCATCAGCACAATTGCGCCGCTGTCTAACTGGCGGTGAATGGCCTCTTCATCAATACGACGAATACGCCCGCTATGGCAGTAATCTACGCCGTCATCAACGCCCAGCGGCTGAGAGATAATAAAATTACCGCTGACCACATTGATGTGAGCACCCTGCAATGGCGTATTATTCAGGCTCATCGACAGGCGGGCGGTAATATCAAGCTGAAGTAAACCCGCAGCCTGTTTGACCAGCTCCAGCGTTTTAGCGTCGGTAACGCGCGTATTTTTGTGGTACACCGGCTCATGATGATGCGCCGCAAGATTGGCATCAATCTGCGGTCGTGCGCCATAGACCACGACCAGGCGGATGCCGAGGCTATGAAGAAGCCCAATGTCATTGACGATACTGGAAAAGTTTTCATGCTCGATAGCTTCGCCGCCCAGCATAATGACAAACGTTTTTCCCCGATGGGTATTGATATAGGGAACAGAATGGCGGAATCCCTGTACCAGTTCGGTTCTACGCTCCTTCACCACGGCACACCCTCATTGCATGATTATTCGTAATTTGTGTATTTTTATTCTGTTTTTGCGCTGTGCGCAAGCGTAATTTTTACCCATGCCGAAGATTTTTCTCAGTAATGCCGTGAATATAAAAAGAATGTTTACCCTTTTATAGATGACAGATTATGCGTCATTCGCTAAAGTTTCCGGTCAATTCGGACGTTTTACGTATTACCTCTAAAAAAGATTTCTTTTGCTCGGGAGAAGCATGTCGGGATCCAATTCAGCAATCAGTCGCCGCCGTTTATTGAAAGGTGCGGGTGCTATGTGGCTTTTGAGCGTCAGCCAGGTGGGTCTGGCGGCCGTGAGTCAGGTCGTTGCCGTACGTATCTGGCCTGCGTCCAGCTACACTCGCGTCACGGTAGAATCTAACCGTCTGCTGAAATACAAACAGTTTGCCCTGAGTAATCCTGAGCGTGTGGTTGTGGATATTGAAGACGTTAATTTGAACTCGGTGCTCAAGGGCATTGGGACGCAGATTCGTCCTGACGATCCGTATATTAAGTCGGCGCGCGTTGGTCAGTTTGATCCAAAGACCGTGCGGATGGTGTTCGAGCTGAAACAGAATGTGAAGCCGCAACTTTTTGCGCTGGCTCCGGTGGCAGGCTTTAAAGAACGTCTGGTGATGGATCTCTATCCCGCGAATGCCCAGGACGTTCAGGATCCGCTGCTGGCATTGCTGGAAGATTACAACAAGGGCGATCTGGATAAACAGGTGCCACCTGCACAAAGTGGCCCGCAGCCGGGTAAAGCGGGGCGCGATCGTCCCATTGTCATTATGCTCGATCCAGGCCACGGCGGAGAAGACTCCGGTGCGGTGGGGAAATACAAGACGCGTGAAAAGGATGTGGTGCTGCAGATTGCCCGCCGCCTGCGAGCCCTCATAGAGAAAGAGGGCAACATGAAGGTCTTTATGACACGAAATGAAGATATCTTCATTCCGCTTAAAGTCCGCGTGGCGAAAGCGCAGAAGCAGCGTGCTGACCTGTTTGTCTCTATTCATGCCGATGCCTTTACCAGTCGACAACCCAGCGGTTCGTCGGTGTTTGCGCTCTCGACCAAAGGCGCGACAAGTACCGCCGCGAAATATCTGGCGCAGACCCAGAACGCCTCGGATCTCATTGGTGGCGTCAGTAAGAGCGGTGACCGCTACGTCGACCACACCATGTTCGACATGGTGCAGTCGCTGACCATCGCCGACAGCCTGAAGTTTGGTAAAGCGGTATTGAGTAAGCTTGGCAAAATCAACAATCTGCACAAGAACCAGGTTGAACAGGCCGGGTTTGCGGTGCTAAAAGCGCCGGATATCCCGTCTATTCTGGTCGAAACGGCTTTTATCAGTAACGTTGAGGAAGAGCGCAAACTCAAAACGGCGACCTTCCAGCAGGAAGTTGCAGAGTCGATTCTGGCAGGGATTAAAGCCTACTTTGCCGATGGGGCGACGCTGGCGAGAAGGGGATAACAAAAAAGCGCTGAAAAGCGCTTTTTTTATGGGCGACAGAAACAAAAAAACACCCGTTAAGGTGTTTAATGTGTTGGTTGCGGGGGCCGGATTTGAACCGACGACCTTCGGGTTATGAGCCCGACGAGCTACCAGGCTGCTCCACCCCGCGTCACCGTACTGCTTATATTTTATCAAATTTGATTGGTTGCGGGGGCCAGATTTGAACTGACGACCTTCGGGTTATGAGCCCGACGAGCTACCAGGCTGCTCCACCCCGCGTCCGTCTTTTTGCTTCGTATTTCAAACCACATCAGCGTTGGCTTTCCTCGTTCACCTCAGTCACTTACTGGAGTAAGCTCCTAAGGATTCACTGCGTCGCCGCCTTGCTGTGATTCGAACTACTTTGCAAAAATCTTACATCAAATTTTAATTGGTTGCGGGGGCCAGATTTGAACTGACGACCTTCGGGTTATGAGCCCGACGAGCTACCAGGCTGCTCCACCCCGCGTCCGTGGATGCGCACTATACTCTGCTCGCATTTTCATGCAACCCTTTTTTCACCTTGATCACATTTTTAGGGTGAAAATGAACAAAAACAACGCATTCTGGATTATTTTTTGCTCAAAATTTGCGTTCGGGTATGTATACGCATTTCATTAGGTTCGGGGGTTTGTTATCTTCGTCTCGCATTCAGGCAACATAAGACGAGAACAATGAAAGGACGTTGGGCAAAATATCTTCTGGCGGGAGCTGTAGTCGCGATGCTCGCCGCGTGTTCCTCAAAACCCACCGATCGTGGGCAGCAGTATAAAGACGGGAAATTTACCCAGCCTTTCTCACTGGTGAACCAGCCTGATGCGGTTGGCGCGCCAATCAATGCCGGTGATTTCGCCGAGCAGGTTAATCAAATTCGCAGCGCTTCGCCACGTTTGTACGGCAACCAGAGCGACGTCTACAACGCTATCCAGCAATGGTTACGTGCGGGCGGTGATACGCGCAGTATGCGCCAGTTTGGTATTGATGCCTGGCAAATGGAAGGGGCGGACAACTACGGTAACGTCCAGTTTACTGGTTACTACACACCGGTTATCCAGGCGCGCCATACGCGCCAGGGCGAGTTTCAGTATCCTATCTATCGCATGCCGCCAAAACGTGGGCGCTTACCCTCTCGTGCCGAGATCTACGCGGGCGCACTAAGCGACAATTATATTCTGGCATACAGTAACTCCCTGATGGATAACTTCATTATGGATGTTCAGGGCAGTGGTTACATCGATTTTGGCGATGGCAGCCCGCTCAACTTCTTTAGCTATGCCGGGAAAAACGGCCACGCCTATCGCAGTATCGGTAAAGTGCTTATCGACCGTGGCGAAGTGAAAAAAGAAGATATGTCGATGCAGGCTATTCGCCACTGGGGTGAAACGCACAGCGAAGCCGAAGTGCGTGAGCTGCTGGAGCAGAACCCATCGTTTGTCTTCTTTAAACCGCAATCTTTTGCTCCGGTGAAAGGGGCCAGCGCGGTGCCGCTGATTGGCCGCGCGTCCGTAGCTTCTGACCGTAGTATCATTCCTGCGGGCACAACGTTACTGGCGGAAGTCCCGTTACTGGACAATAACGGCAAGTTTACCGGCCAGTACGAACTGCGCCTGATGGTGGCGTTAGATGTGGGTGGGGCTATTAAAGGGCAACACTTCGACATCTATCAGGGTATTGGCGCTGACGCCGGACACCGTGCCGGGTGGTATAATCACTACGGTCGCGTATGGGTACTAAAAACAGCGCCGGGTGCGGGTAACGTGTTCAGCGGTTAATTGCCGGATAGCGCTTCGCTTATCAAGCCTACATTATTGAGTAGGCCTGATAAGGCGTAGCCGACATCAGGCAGTCAGACTGCTCGGTATTAATGAATTTGAGGTTCTATGTTTGTGGTTATTAGCGATGCCTGGCGCCAACGTTTTGGCGGTACGGCACGTCTGTATGGCGAAAATGCGTTGCAGCTGTTTGCCCAATCGCACGTTTGCGTGGTTGGGATTGGCGGAGTAGGGTCATGGGCGGCGGAAGCGCTGGCGCGAACCGGTATTGGCGCTATCACACTCATCGATATGGATGATGTGTGCGTCACCAATACAAACCGCCAGATCCATGCGCTGCGTGATAACGTCGGTCTGGCAAAAGCTGAAGTGATGGCGGAGCGTATCCGACAGATTAACCCGGAGTGCCGGGTGAACGTGGTCGATGATTTTGTTACGCCAGATAACGTTGCTGAATATATGAATGCGGGATTTTCGTACGTCATCGATGCGATTGATAGCGTGCGCCCAAAAGCGGCACTGATCGCGTACTGTCGGCGTAACAAAATTCCGCTGGTGACCACCGGTGGTGCGGGCGGACAGATCGATCCTACGCAGATTCAGGTCGTTGATTTGGCAAAAACCATCCAGGATCCGCTGGCGGCCAAGCTACGTGAGCGGCTGAAAAGCGATTTTGGCGTGGTGAAAAACAGTAAAGGCAAGCTGGGCGTGGACTGCGTGTTCTCGACCGAAGCGCTGGTTTACCCGCAGGCGGATGGCTCGGTATGTGCGATGAAAGCGACGGCGGAAGGGCCGAAGCGTATGGATTGCGCGTCCGGGTTTGGCGCGGCCACCATGGTGACAGCCACCTTTGGCTTTGTTGCTGTCTCCCATGCGCTGAAGAAGATGATGGCGAAGGCCGCGCGTCAGGCCTGATTGTGTCGGATGTTGCTGTGCTTATCCGACCTACAGTTCGTGCAGTGTTGTAGGCCGGATAAGACGTATCTGCGTCGTCATCCGGCTTTCTGGGCCGCCTCGAGAATCGCCTCGTTCAGAGCATGTAGTCCCTGGCTACGCGAGGCGCTGAGCTGAGCGCGTAAACCCAGTTCGTCAAATAACGCCATCGGAGAACGCGCCAGTAACTCGGCTGCCGTTTTACCTTCGACCGCGGTGAGTAATACCGCCAACAGTCCACGTACTATTCGACCTTCGCTGTCGCCGAAGAAATGCAGAGTGCCATTCTCATGAAGAGTATGCCCCAGCCAGACGCGGTTTTCGCAGCCCGCAATTTCTTTGGCCTGCGCCTTTAGCGCATCCGGGAGTGCCGGCAACTGCTTACCCAGCAGAATCAGCTGGCGATATTTATCTTCCCACTGAGTAAGCGGGATAAAGGTATTGCGTAACGTCTCTTCGGTTACGGTTGTGCCAAACGGGTGTCCGGCGAACTGAGGGCTTGTCATTAATCCACCAATATTTCCAGCGCGCGGTCGACGGCTGCGACCAACGCATCCACATCGCTTTGGGTATTATAAGGGGCAAATGAGGCGCGTAGTGTTCCGGATACGCCAAGTTCCGCCAGCAGCGGTTGTGCGCAGTGTTGCCCCGCGCGCAGCGCAATGCCATATTCGGCCAATAGAGTGACCATATCGCTGTGATGAACACCCGCGAAATCAAAGGCTAACAGACTGGAGTCCTGGCAGCGGAAGGAACGAAAGCCAGGGCGTTTCGCCAGGGCATCTTCTGCCAGCGTCGCCAGACCCCGGCTCCAGTTTTCGGCCTGCGCAACGTCGACGTCCGCCAGCCATTCGAGCGCCGCGCTTAGCCCGATAACGCCTGCAACGTTAGGCGTACCGGCTTCCAGCTTCCATGGTGCGGGCTGAGTGGTGAAACCGTCAAAACTGACTTCGCTAATCATCTTACCGCCCCCAAGCCAGGGAGACATGGCTTCCAGCAGTTCCGGCTTACCGTACAGCACGCCAATACCGGTGGGGCCATATAGCTTGTGGCCTGAAAACGCATAGAAATCAATATCTAACTGCTGTACATCGGCAGGGTAATGCACAATCCCCTGGGCACCATCAACCATCACCACCATGCCAGCCGCATGGGCGAGCGTAATGGCGCGGGCCAGATCCGGGCAGCCACCGGTGACGTTCGACATTTGCCCGAGCGCCAGAATGCGGCTGCGCGGGGTGATGAGCTGCGTGAGGCGCTCAACGTCTGGCAATAAATGGGGGGTGAGTGGGAGTTTGACAACCTTAGCCCCCGTTTGCTCCGCGACCATCAGCCAGGGAACGAGGTTGGCGTGATGTTCCGCTGCGCTAACGATAATCTCATCACCCGGTTGAAGGCGTGGACGCGCATAGCTTTGGGCAACCATGTTGATCGCTTCCGTTGTGCCGCGGGTCCAGACGATGGTTTTGTCATCCGACGCATTAATCAGGTGTGCGACTTTTTCCCGCGCGGCTTCATAGCGTGCGGTCAGGCGCTGGGCTTCAGCAAACTGGCTGCGATGGACGTTCCCGGCACTCAGGCTATAAAACTGATGGGTAGCTTCAATGACCGCCTGTGGCTTTAGCGCCGTAGCAGCGCTGTCGAGATAAACGCCAGCATCGTTGAGTGCGGGAAATTGTGCGCGAAAGTGGGCGGGGTTAAAAGCGTTCATGGTATTCCTCAGTTCAGTAAACCGATCGTGGCGCAAAAAGGGCATTGATACAAGGGTTGTGCTAACCATCGGAATACTCTGGATATCCTGGCAAAGCCCGTTCAGTGTCTTATGCTAAATAGCGTTAGGCGAACAATTTTGCCTGTTACGGAGTATGTTTTTAATAGCATAAATCGCTTTAAGGAGAAGAAGATGAAAAAGACTGCCGCCATTATTTCTGCCTGTATGCTGACTTTTGCCCTGAGCGCCTGTTCTGGTTCGAATTACGTGATGCACACCAATGATGGCCGCTCAATCGTAGCTGATGGTAAACCACAGACCGATAATGAGACGGGGATGATTTCGTATAAAGACGCTAACGGCAACAAACAGCAGATTAACCGCACTGACGTGAAAGAGATGGTAGAACTGGAGCAATAACAGCCGGTCGGCCATCGACGAAATGTGGACAAAAAAAAGCACCGCAATTTGGCGGTGCTACATTAATCACTATGGACAGACAGGGTAAATGTACAGGAAGTGAAAAAGGGTAGCTTTGCTACCATGGTCTGAATCGCAGACCAATTGCAAACACAACAACACAACATCACAACCGTAAGCCAAAAGCCCACCAGAACACGCATTCCGATAAAACTTTTCGTTCCGGCTTCAGGAAGTGCCGCCACTATAGGTATTTGCTGGTAGAACCTCAACGGACAATTTATAATGGCTCAGATAAAAAAAACTAATAGGTTACGGCCTGTTAGCTAATTGTTAAATTCATTTAACATCAAAGCCTAAAAGTCATGTCAAAACGATTACCACCCTTAAATGCGTTACGTGTTTTTGATGCTGCAGCGCGTCATTTAAGCTTTACTCGCGCAGCAGAAGAGCTTTTTGTGACGCAGGCCGCAGTAAGTCACCAAATCAAGTCACTTGAGGATTTTTTGGGGCTAAAACTGTTTCGTCGACGCAATCGATCTTTGCTGTTAACGGAAGAAGGTCAAAGCTACTTTCTCGACATTAAAGAGATTTTTTCGCAATTAACCGACGCGACGCGTAAACTTCAGGCACGCAGTGCAAAAGGTGCGCTTACCGTTAGTTTATTGCCCAGTTTTGCGATCCAATGGCTGGTGCCCAGACTCTCTAGCTTTAACTCAGCTTATCCGGGAATCGATGTCAGGATCCAGGCGGTGGACCGTCAGGAAGACAAACTGGCTGATGATGTTGATGTGGCGATTTTCTACGGACGCGGCAACTGGCCGGGTCTGCGCGTTGAAAAATTGTACGCAGAATATTTATTGCCGGTCTGCTCTCCGCTGTTGCTTACCGGTGATAAACCGCTAAAGACACCGGACGACCTGGCAAAACACACTTTATTGCATGATGCGTCGCGGCGAGACTGGCAAGCCTATACGCGCCAGCTTGGCCTGAATCATATCAACGTGCAGCAGGGACCTATCTTCAGCCATAGCGCCATGGTGCTACAGGCTGCAATCCATGGACAGGGGATCGCGCTGGCTAACAACGTCATGGCGCAGTCCGAAATTGAAGCCGGACGTCTGGTCTGTCCGTTTAACGATGTTCTGGTCAGCAAAAACGCATTTTATCTGGTTTGTCATGACAGTCAGGCAGAACTGGGTAAAATAGCCGCCTTCCGTCAGTGGATTCTGGCGAAAGCGGCCACGGAACAAGAAAAATTCCGCTTTCGTTATGAACAATAATTTACGTAGGGTATTCAAATGACCAGCCGTTTTATGCTGATTTTTGCCGCCGTAAGTGGCTTTATCTTTGTGGCGTTGGGCGCCTTTGGGGCACATGTTCTGAGCAAAACCCTCGGTGTTGTTGAAATGGGGTGGATTCAGACCGGCCTTGAGTATCAGGCGTTTCATACGCTGGCTATCTTTGGCCTGGCCGTCGCCATGCAACGGCGCATTAGTATTTGGTTTTACTGGAGTAGCGTGTTTCTGGCATTAGGTACAGTGCTGTTTAGCGGCAGCCTGTATTGTCTCGCGCTCTCTCATTTACGCCTGTGGGCGTTTGTTACCCCTGTCGGCGGCTTCAGCTTCCTCGTAGGCTGGGCGCTGATGTTAGTGGGCGCTATTCGATTGAAACGTAAGGGCGTTAGCCATGAATAAGGTTGTATTGTTGTGTCGCCCAGGTTTTGAAAAAGAGTGCGCCGCAGAAATTACGGATAAAGCAGGACGCCGGGAAATCTTCGGTTTTGCCCGCGTGAAAGACAATGCGGGTTACGTCATCTTCGAATGCTATCAGCAGGACGATGCTGAAAAGTTAGTGAAAGAGCTGCCGTTTAGTTCGCTGATTTTTGCTCGTCAAATGTTTGTGGTGGGCGAGCTGCTGCAATACTTACCGCCGGAAGATCGTATTACACCGATCGTTGGCATGTTGCAGGGCGTGGTGGAAAAGGGTGGCGATCTGCGAGTAGAAGTTGCCGACACCAATGAAAGCAAAGAGCTGGTTAAATTTTGCCGTAAATTTACCGTACCGTTGCGTGCAGCGCTGCGCGAAGCGGGCGTACTGGCAAAGTATGAAACGCCAAAGCGTCCGGTGGTTCACGTCTTCTTTATCGCCCCAGGCTGTTGTTATACCGGTTATTCCTGGCCTGACAATAACTCACCGTTTTACATGGGGATTCCGCGTCTGAAGTTTCCAGCCGATGCGCCGAGCCGTTCAACGCTCAAGCTGGAAGAAGCGCTGCACGTGTTTATCCCTGCCGATGAATGGGATGAGCGTCTGGCGAACGGAATGTATGCGGTGGATTTAGGCGCCTGCCCTGGCGGATGGACCTATCAGCTGGTTAAACGCAACATGTGGGTTTATTCCGTGGATAACGGCCCGATGGCGCAAAGCCTGATGGATACCGGACAGGTCACCTGGCTACGTGAAGACGGATTTAAGTACCGTCCGAATCGCAATAACATTTCGTGGATGGTCTGTGACATGGTGGAGAAGCCGGCGAAGGTTGCCGCGCTGATGGCACAATGGCTGGTCAACGGCTGGTGTCGTGAGACGATCTTCAACCTCAAGCTGCCGATGAAAAAACGCTACGAAGAGGTATCACAGAACCTGGCTTACATTCAGGCCCAGCTTGATGAACATGGTGTAAATGCCCAGATTCAGGCGCGTCAGCTGTATCATGACCGTGAAGAAGTAACCGTTCACGTACGTCGTCTGTGGGCTGCCGTCGGCGGTCGTCGCGACGAGCGATAAGGCTACAACCCAGGCCGGATGGCGGCATAATTGCCCTATTCGGCCTGGATTGCTTCAATCAGCTGTGTATCTGAAACAATATGCGTCACATCATCCAGATGCCCAATTCTGGCCTCTCCCGAACGATTAAATTTACTTTTATCGATCAATAATAAAGACTGCGATGCACGCTTAAGCAGAATGGATTTGAAGTCTGCGTTGGTTGCATTTGAGTCCCAGAGCGCACCGTCGCTGTCGATCCCTTCGCAGGAAAAAATAAACAGGTCAATCTCGAGTGGTTTTAGCTGCGAGATAAGCGAGGGATTAACGTAGCAACCGTATTTGCGCTCAAGGCGACCGCCGGAGCTGATAAGCTGAATATGTTCACGTTTAGCCAATTCCTGGCAGATGGGCTGGCTGTTGGTAAAAACGTGAATGTTGATGTCCGGTAACTGTCGCGCAAGATACCAGCAGGTAGAGCTGGCATCTAAGGCAATCACCATACCTTCTTCGATCCATGCCAACGCTTCACGGGCGATATCCGCTTTGTGCGCATAGTGGCTTTTGAGTCGAATATGAAATGGGTCACCGCTGTCCTGATTTTCCCGGTGAATAACTTTGGCCCGACCGTGGTTGCGTAACACTTTTCCCTGGGTCTGTAACTCGCTGAGATCGCGGCGGATGGTCTCTTTGCTGACGTTAAGCTGCAAAGCCAGGGCTTCGGTTGTCAGGCTTTTGTGGTTAGTAAGCAGATCTACGATTGCCTGCTGGCGCGCCGCTTTCATGTTCTGATCCTCATCTTATGATGAATGCCCGTACCTGACGGGCATTCTGACCAGAGATTACGGCGTTACCCCTTTTTTTAAAAGAATATTCCCGTACTTTGCCCGCTCTCCTGTGATAACGATCGCAAACGCCTTTTGTGCTCGTTCGTAAAAGGCATAGCGGTCAATACGCGTGATGTCCGGGCAGGGGGTCTGTAATGAAAGTGCCTGACGATAGCGAGTCTCAACGTCAGGATCGAGAGTGTCGCCTTCAACCGCAGCCATCATCACCAGCGGTGGGGCGTAGCTGTCCAGTTCAAATAGCGGAATAAGCGCCCGCAGCAGATCGCTGACCAGCAGACCGTCAGCGCGGATGACCTGTGGCCCCATGCTGTTGGCCGGGAAGTGGGCATCGGAAAAGATAATCTCATCGCCGTGTCCCATTTCGGCCAGCACTTTCAGTAAGTCGGGGGAAATTAAGGGAGATATCGTTTTAAGCATGTTACTCGACTCCTGTGAGTTCGGATTCGGTTTGCGGATAGAAGTAACGGTACTGATAGCGCACCTGTTCGCGCGCCTGCTCCGGGGAGGTAAATTCCCCGATGCCTGACCATGCAAACATTGCGGCGCCTGCCACGGTGGTTTCGGCATCATCCAGCACTTTGACAGGGATCCCGAGAACGTTCGCTTTGATTTGGTTCCACAAGATGTTGCGGCTGCCCCCGCCAACTAATAGCAGTTCAGTGGCCTGGAAATGGCCGATTTTTTCCAGCGTTTGCAGATTTCGCTGCAGCTGTTCTGTCAGTCCTTCCAGCGCGGCGCGATAAAAGTGTCCACGGGTAGTATTGAGGGTAACCCCTTGCCAGCCCGCATTCTGACAGGCCAGCAGGTCGCAGTGCATCTTCACCCCTTCGGCACCAGCGGGAATATCCCGAGCTTCATCAATCAACGTTTGCCAGGGCGTGTCCGCGGTCCATAACAGCTTTCGAACCCATTCAAGCACGCCGGAGGCCAGCCACTGCATTCCGGGATTGTTAAGCCCAGCCTGACTATCCAGCTCACAGGTGGAGCCCGCATAATGGCTGAGCAGGGAGGTATTTACCTGCGCACTGCGCACCATCAGAATTTCCCATGTGCCGGAAGAGAGTACCGGTTCATCCTGTTGGGCTCCTGCGCCAAATAGCGCAAACTGTGTGTCGTGTCCGGCAGAGATGACTGGAATACCCTCTGGAAGTCCGAGCTGGCTGGCGGCCTCGCGTTGCAGTACCCCAATTTGTTCGCCTGCTTCAACCAGACGCGGAAACAGGCGACGCGGTATGCCTGTTGCCTGCAAAATATCCTGGCTGAAATCACGTTGCTGGATATCCAGCATCTGGCTGGTTCCCGCCATGGTGATGTCAGTTGTGAACTCGCCGGTTAAACGTTGGTTGATAAGCGACGAGATAAACAGCCAGGCGTGCGCCTGTTCCAGTAATTGTGGGTGGTTCTCTTTCAGCCACACCAGTTTGTACAGCGTATTGAAGCTAAACGCCCCAACGCCGGAGATTTCCTGCAGTTGCTGCGGTGACATGTAGCGATGGATATTCTCCATTACCGCTGCGGTACGTGGGCATTTCCAGCTGATCACCGGATACAGTTGTTTGCCGTTCTTATCCACCAGCGCGCCGTCCACGCCGAAGGTGGTGACGGCGATCCCGCGAATTTGGCAGGCGGCCAATTGTGAGGAGAGCCGCTGACAGCAGTCGGCAAAGCGTTGCAGAATGGCCTCCAGCGACCATTGGTGCCAGGCACTGTTTTCTGCGGCGATATCACTGGCGTTCGGGGTCGCTGCGCGGGCGACAATCTTCCCCTGTCGGTCAACGGCAATGGCCCGTACGTTGGTCGCGCCACAGTCGAGAACCAGAATAACCTCTTGTTTCATAATTGCTCCTGGGAGATTACCTATTACCTGATGGCGGCTTCGCCTTATCCGGCCTACAAAACCGTGTGCTTCGTAGGCCGCGCCGCCATCAGGCAATCGCTCGATGTTTAACGCTTATACAGCGGGCCGTAGTTCTGACAAGCGCGGTAATCCTGACCTTCCGTATCCATACCGTGGGCGGCCCAGGAGGAAGGACGATAAATTTTCTCGTCTTCCACGTTGTGCATGCACACCGGGATACGCAGCATGGCAGCCAGAGTGATAAAGTCCGCACCTACGTGACCAATCGTCAGCACCCCGTGGTTAGCGCCCCAGTTAGCCATGACGGAATAGACGTCGCTGAACGGGCCCTTGCCGGTTAAGCGCGGAGCAAACCAGGTGGTTGGCCATGTGGAGTTGGTACGCGCATCAAGCTGGTCGTGCATATCTTTCGGCAACTCCACGCTCCAGCCTTCCGCGATTTGCAGCACCGGCCCCAACCCTTTGATGATGTTGATACGGCTCATGGTGAACGGCACACCGCCTTCAGTCAGGAAGCGAGATGAGTAACCGCCCCCGCGGAAGTATTCGTGAATAGCCGGGCACCATTCGGTTGCCGCCAGGCATTCATCCGCCTCTTTCTGCGAGATTTCCCAGTGTGGTTTCATGGTCGGTTTACCTTCGCTGTCGCGCTGTTTGCAGGAACCGTCCAGTGCCGCAGAACCGGAGTTAATCAAGTGAATAATGCCGTGCTCAGCAAGACCGGTCAGCGGTTTACCCGTGACGCGTTCAACCGCCTCTGGCGACCAGTAGGTACGCACATCGGCAAAGACCTGGGCCGTGCCGGTGAGTTGATGGCCGAACAGCATCGCCACGCCGTTCAGGCTGTCGTTTTCGGTTGCGACAACGAACGGTTCACGAACGCCATTCCAGTCAAAGGAGCTGTTGAGCAACGCTTCGGCGGTATCGCCATTTGGGTATTGATCGGTCCAGTGACGCTGGCCCTGGAAGCCTGCGGCGATCGCGTTATAGCCCAGGGATTCTTCGACCAGACCTTTGTCTGCCAGCTTTTTGTTACCCTGCATCATGTCGCGAATGCACATAGCCATCAGCAGGCTTTCTTTCAGCACTGCGCGGCTTTGTTCTGCGTTACGTTTATATTGTTGTGCGTTCTGATCTTCGCCGTAGCGGAAGTTTTTGTCCGCCCACGCCAGCGCCATTTCCAGCTCGGTTTCATCATAGATTTTCTGGTCAATGCGACGACGCAGCTCGGTCATATCAACCGCCTGCACCTTCATACCCAGCCAGGATTCAAAGAAGTTATGGTCGACGATAGAACCGGCGATGCCCATTGATACACCACCGACAGACAGGTAGCTTTTCCCTTTCATACTGGCGACCGCTAAGCCGGCACGGGCAAAGCGCAGCAGTTTTTCTTCAACATCGGCAGGGATAGATGTGTCGTCTGCATCCTGTACGTCATGACCATAGATGGAGAAGGCAGGAAGGCCTTTTTGGCTGTGAGCTGCCAGTGCGGCGGCCAGGTAAACCGCCCCCGGACGTTCCGTGCCGTTGAAGCCCCAGATCGCTTTCGGGCGCATCGGATCCATGTCGATGGTTTCACTGCCGTAGCACCAACATGGGGTAACGGTAATCGTCACGCCAACATTCTGGCTGCTGAATTTTTCTTCACAGGCTGCGGATTCCGCCATGCCGGCGATACAGGTATCGGCAATCACACATTCAATTTGTGCGCCGCAGGCATGACGAAGTTTTTCAGTGATAAGCGCTGCGGTAGCTTTAGCCATATTCATGGTTTGCTCTTCGAGCGACTCACGTACACCCATACGACGTCCGTCAATAACCGGGCGAATACCAATTTTTGGTAAGCTGATTTTTTTCATCACAGATTCCTCACGTTATTCGGATAAATATTCAGTTGGCTGCCGTTTGTGAACGGAAGCGGGCAAAAATAAAGATGATGGCGAAGCAAAGCGCCGGGACCAGTTCAGCGGTCGGGATATTGCCAGCGGCATCGCTGACAAAGCCCATCACCGGGGTCACAATGCCGCCGCCAATGATGGTCATGACGATAAAAGACGAGCCGTATTTGGTGTCTTGTCCCAGATTTTTGATCCCCAGAGAAAAAATGGTTGGGTACTGAATCGACATAAATGCGCTGCACAACGTCAGGGCCAGCAGGCCGATCTGGCCACCGGTGAAGGCGGAAATCAGGCACAGAATCATGGCAAGCAGGGCATATGCGGCCAGCACCTTATGCGGCGCAAAGCGACTGATAAGCCAGGTGCCGGAGAAACGACCGATAAAGAAGCACACCATGGTGCCGGTCAGGTAGTTGGCGGCGAAACCTGGCGTCATGCCTGGGATCTCTTCGATTGCGTAGCGAATCAGGTAGCTCCAGCAGGCAGTTTGTGCACCGACGTAGCAGAACTGCGCCAGCACCGCCCAACGCCAGTGGCGAATGCGCACCAGGCGGGAAAGGGACGCGGAGAATGAACTCTGAGCGTTGTCACTGTGATCGTCACTTTGCAGGGTCGGAAACTTGGTAAACATGATCAGCAGGGCGACCAGCAAAACGACCGCGACGATGATCATATAAGGGGTTTGAACCGATAACACCAGGCTGTGCTTGTAGGCACTTAGCTGTTCTGGCGCCATCTTATCGAGTACGTCTTGAGATTGATGTGGCACATTAGACAAAATAAGACTTTGCCCAAAAACAACCGCAATAATGGCACCAAATGAGTTAAAAGTTTGCGCGAGATTTAATCGGAAATGACCGCCGCTTTCCGGGCCCAGTACGGTTACAAAGGGGTTGGCAGCCGTTTCCAGACAACCTAAGCCCGCCGCAATAATAAATAGGCCAATCAGGAATAAGGTGTAATTCATTACCTCAGCCGCTGGCCAGAATAATGCTGCACCGATGGCATATAAGAATAATCCGGTAATAATGC
The DNA here is from genome assembly GCF_030332745.1 of Citrobacter sp. Cpo074. Classification (NCBI taxonomy): domain Bacteria; kingdom Pseudomonadati; phylum Pseudomonadota; class Gammaproteobacteria; order Enterobacterales; family Enterobacteriaceae; genus Citrobacter; species Citrobacter sp. Cpo074. The sequence goes on along the minus strand of NZ_JAOWHG010000034.1, from coordinate 86,543 downwards.
CTGCTTTATAACTTAGTTTTTTCATCAGGATCCCGGCTGGGATTGGAATGACGAAATAACCAAAATAAAAAGCAGATTGAATCAGACCAGCCTGAAAGTTTGTTAATGTAAAAGCTTGCTGAAATTGTGGTAATAAAATGTCATTAAGATTATTGGCAACCGCCCAAAGAAAAAACAGTGAACAGAGTAACGCGAAGGGAATGACATAATTTTTTGTCTGCCCCCGCTCTACCGCATGAAAACTTTGTGTTTGTATTGATGTGTTTCCCATAGCATCCTCATCAGTTCATAAGCATGTTCAACAGCTTAAGAGTACGATTGGTGATTTTCACCAACCTGCTAATCCAGGTGAGTTCCGGTAACCTGCCAGATAAAATTGGCCTTCATGAATGAACTCATGAATTCATTTTCAAATAAAAACCGGCCATTAATATGATGGTGGTCACATTTATGCTCAGGGTGTGGGTTTATGTGATTATCATCACTTTAATTTCTTTAAAACAATGACCGTTTGAGAAAAATAAATTAAAAAGCCACAGGGATAATGCCCGAATTAATTAGTTAAGTGGAAAACGGGCAATGGTAACAATTTATTCGCAAATGACCGTTTTACAATGGTTTTATTAAGAACGGACATTTTGTAATTGTAATATTATGCCTGCATGTTTTTATTCAGCGTTATTAGTTGATGAACATCACAAAATCCAGTGCTAAAAATTCCCTTCTCTTTATTCAGCATGATGATAGTTAGCAAATACCCGCTTAAATCAACAGAGCGTCGAGGTATTAGCAATGTTCTGTTGTCGCATTTTGACTCACTGAGAGAGGTAAGTAATGGAACGAAATACGCTGGCACGGCAGATTATCAATACCTGCCTGGAAATGACCCGTCTGGGGTTGAATCAGGGGACTGCGGGTAATGTAAGTGTGCGTTACCAGGACGGGATGTTAATTACCCCGACGGGTATTCCGTATGACAAACTCACCGAATCCCACATTGTGTACATCAACGCTGAGGGGCAGCACGAAGAAGGGAAATTACCTTCCAGCGAGTGGCGGTTCCATATGGCCGCTTATCAGACGCGTCCCGATGCTCAGGCAGTGGTCCATAATCATGCCGTGCATTGTACTGCTGTTTCTATTCTCAACCGGCCAATCCCGGCAATCCATTACATGATTGCGGCGGCTGGCGGTAACTCAATTCCCTGTGCGCCATATGCGACGTTTGGCACGCGTGAGCTTTCCGAGCACGTTGCGGTAGCGCTGAAAAACCGAAAAGCAACGCTGTTGCAGCATCATGGGCTGATCGCCTGCGAGGAAAATCTGGAAAAAGCCCTGTGGTTAGCGCATGAAGTGGAAGTGCTGGCGCAGCTTTATCTCAGCACGCTGGCGATTACCGATCCGGTTCCGGTACTGGACGATGAGGCTATCGCTATTGTGCTGGAAAAATTCAAAACATATGGATTGCGTATTGAGGAATAGGAGATAAAACGATGGCGAACAGAATGATTCTGAACGAAACGGCATGGTTTGGCCGGGGAGCTGTTGGCGCATTAACCGATGAAGTTATTCGTCGTGGTTATCGCAAAGCGTTGATTGTGACTGATAAAAATCTGGTGCAGTGTGGCGTTGTTGAGAAGGTGACTTCCCGAATGGATGCTGCAGGTCTGGCATGGGAAATCTATTCAGGCGTTGTTCCTAATCCAACCATTGCGGTAGTGCAGGAAGGATTGAGTGTCTTTCAGCAAAGCGGCGCAGACTATCTGGTCGCCATTGGCGGCGGCTCCCCGCAGGATACCTGTAAAGCGATTGGCATTATTAACAATAACCCGGAGTTTGCGGATGTACGCAGCCTTGAAGGGTTATCGCCGACACGCTTCCCGAGCGTGCCAGTTATGGCTATACCAACCACTGCGGGAACGGCGGCGGAAGTGACCATTAACTACGTGATCACTGACGAAGAGAATCGGCGTAAGTTTGTTTGTGTCGATCCACATGACATCCCGCAGGTGGCGTTCATTGATGCTGACATGATGGACGGCATGCCTGCTGCATTAAAAGCGGCTACTGGCGTAGATGCACTGACTCATGCCATTGAAGGCTACATCACGCGGGCTGCGTGGGCGCTTACCGATGCGCTGCACATTAAAGCCATCGAAATTATTGCCGGGTCATTACGCGGTTCCGTTGCGGGCGACAGCCAGGCGGGGGAAGCGATGGCTCTGGGCCAGTACGTTGCCGGGATGGGTTTCTCCAACGTAGGTCTGGGATTAGTGCATGGCATGGCACACCCGTTAGGCGCGTTCTACAACACGCCGCACGGCGTCGCGAATGCCATTTTGCTGCCACACGTGATGCACTATAACGCCGAATTCACCGGGGAAAAATTCCGCGATATCGCCCGGGTAATGGGGGTTAAGGTTGAAGGACTGACGCTGGCAGAGGCACGCAAAGCGGCGGTGGATGCCGTCTTCGCCCTTAATCGCGATGTAGGTATCCCACTGCATCTACGCGATGTTGGCGTCCGTAAAGAGGATATTCCTGCGCTGGCGCAAGCCGCATTTGACGATGTTTGTACCGGGGGAAATCCGCGTGAAGCGAGCCTTGGGGATATCGTTGAGCTGTACCATACCGCCTGGTAATCACCTGGCGCTTATCCGGCCTACAGGGTTGTACAATAAGTAGGCCGGATAAGCGCAGTGCCATCAGGAAATAAGGCTACCGCGCCAGTCGTAGCTGCTGTAGGTTTCCGTCGATATGTAAGTCTGTTTGCAGCCGCGCGATATCGCGGCACAAAAATGCCATCTCCCGATGTTCTTCGAGTTTCTTGCGCCATTTCTCCGGTACATCATCCAGGTGTTCATACAGCGCTTCCAGCGTTGGAAACTGTGCCAGCAGTTGTGTGGCGCTTTTAGGACCAATACCGGCAACCCCCGGTATTTTAGAACTGCTGATCCCGGCCAGTCCCCAGTAATCAGGCAGCAGTTGCGGCAGTACGCCAAACTCTTTCTCGATAAACGGCGCATCCAGCCAGCGTTTCTGGAAATAATCACGAATACGCAGCGTCGGGGAGAGTAGCTGACAGTAGCCTTTATCGGTTGAGACGATAGTCGCCTGGTGTCCCGCCTGGCTAACTTTCACCGCCAGAGTGGCGGCTAAATCATCGGCTTCATTCCCGCTGGATACCCAGCAGCAGACGCCGCGCTGTTCAAAAGCGGCGCGTAAGGCGGGCATTTCCTGGTGTAAATCGTCAGGCATCGGCGGGCGACCGGCTTTGTAGTCAGGTAACCGTTGGTGACGCCAGCCGCTGTTACGCGCTTCGTCATCAAATACCGCCACGGCGTGCGTGGGCTGACTGTGCACAATCAGCTGATCGAGCGCGTGCTGGCATGTCTCCACGCAGGGGGAGCCCTGTACGGCGTGAATACGGCGGATGAGATTCAGTGCATCAACAATGAGCAGGTGGACGGCCACGGTGTTCTCCCTAACAAATTAGTCTGTAGGGTAACATTCACGACGAGTGGAGACGAGCATTGCGAAAGAGCGCTATCCGTAAGCCTGATAAGCGAAGCGCCATCAGGCAATAAAAGCCGGATGCGGCGAGCGCCTTATCCGGCCTACAGATACGAAAATGTGCTGAGAATTAATCGCAGGTGACAATCTTCATCGCCAGACCACCACGAGAGGTTTCGCGGTATTTGGCGTTCATGTCTTTACCGGTTTCGTACATGGTCTCGATAACTTTATCGAGGCACACGCGTGGTTCACTGGTACGGCGCAGCGCCATACGTGCAGCGTTCACCGCTTTAACCGAAGCAATGGCATTACGCTCAATGCACGGTACCTGAACCTGGCCGGCAACCGGGTCGCAGGTCAGACCCAGGTTGTGTTCCATGCCGATTTCTGCCGCGATGCACACCTGCATTGGGCTACCACCCAGCAGTTCAGCCAGACCAGCCGCTGCCATGGAGCAGGCGACGCCAACTTCACCCTGACAGCCGACTTCGGCACCAGAGATAGAGGCGTTCATCTTGTACAGTGAACCAATGGCGCTTGCGACCAGCATGTAGCGTGCCAGCGAGTTAGCGTTCACTTCACGGATAAACTTGTCGTAATACGCCAGTACGGCAGGAACAATCCCGCATGCACCGTTGGTTGGTGCAGTCACCACGCGTCCACCGGCTGCGTTTTCTTCGTTCACGGCCAGCGCGAACATGTTGATCCAGTCAACAACCGCCATCGGGTCGGTGGTGGTTTTGTCGCTGCTGACCAGCATGCGACGCAGCGCAGCAGCACGACGCGGAACGCGCAGTTTGCCCGGCAATACACCTTCGGTGGTGATGCCGCGTTCAATCCCGCTACGCATCACTTCCCAGACGTTAGCAAAGTGCTGTTCCAGCTCTTCTTTGCTGTGCAGCGCCAGTTCGTTTTGCATCATCAGACCGGAAAGTGACAGGCCGGTTTCCTGGCAATGACGTTGCAAATCAGCTGCGGATTTATACGGATATGGCACGTTTACCGGAGAGTTGTTCGGTAAACCAAAATGTTCTTCATCAACGATGAACCCACCGCCAATGGAATAGTAAGTCTGGCTGTAAATAGCCTTTTCGCCCGCCAGTGCGGTAATGCGCATCCCGTTTTCGTGCAGGGACAGATTGTCCGCATGGAAATTCATGCACTTGTCGACCGGGAACTCGACCTCATGTTGACCGTCCGCCAGCAGCAAACGCCCATGAGTATTCACATCCTGGATAAAGGATGGAATGGCATCAATGTCTACGGTATCCGGCAGATTACCCGCCAGGCCCATAATAATCGCGATGTCGGTATGGTGACCTTTCCCCGTCAGAGATAAAGAGCCATAGACATCAACCACTACGCGGGTTACGTCAGTGAGAATTCCGCGTGCAATCAGGTCATCCGTGAATTGTTTGCCTGCTTTCATCGGGCCAACAGTGTGGGAGCTGGAAGGGCCAATGCCGATTTTGAAAATATCGAATACGCTAATCATGAGGCGTCCATTGTGTATCGAGGTGCGCCGCCCCGAGGAGCGGCGCAGGGGAATTAACTGAACAGAGAGTAGAAAATAGCGGAGATAGCGATCAGGCCCATAATCACAACGAAGACGTTGCTGATATGGCCGCTGTACTTACGCATTGCCGGTACTTTCTGAATGGCATACATCGGCATCAGGAACAGAATCATCGCGATGATTGGGCCACCCAGGGTCTCAATCATGCCGAGGATGCTTGGGTTCAGCGTCGCCACAATCCAGGTGGTTACCAGCATGAACAGCGCAGTGATTTTGTTCAGTTTGTTGATTTCGATGGATTTGCCTTTGCCACGCAGAGACTTAATCACCATACCATTGAAGCCTTCACGTGCGCCCAGGTAGTGGCCCAGGAAGGATTTGGTGATAGCGATAATCGCGATGATCGGTGCCATCCAGGCAATAATCGGCGCGTTAAAGTGGTTCGCCAGGTAAGACAGAATCGAGATGTTCTGCTCTTTCGCTGCTGCCAGGTCCGCCGGAGTCAGGCTGAACACGCAGCTGAAGACGAAGAACATAACGGTCAGTACCATCATGATGTGAGCGAATGCCAGAATCTTGGAGCATTTTTTCTCTGCTTCATCACCGTACTCTTCACGCTTCGCCACGGCGAAGGAGGAGATGATCGGGGAGTGGTTGAAGGAGAACACCATTACCGGAATTGCCAGCCACAGGGTCAACAGCAGGCCGTTGCCGGTGGTTGCCGCAGAGTCAAATGACATGGTTTCCAGAATCGCACCGCTCCACTGAGGGATCAGGTACAGCGCCAGCAGCATCAGAGCCGCAACAAACGGGAATACCAGGATGCTCATCGCCTTAACGATCATCTGCTCACCGAAGCGCACGATGGTCATCATGCCGACAATCAGGATCAGTGACAGGATTGCGCGCGGCGGCGGCGTAATCGCCAGCTGGTGGGTCAGGAAGCTTTCAACCGTGTTGGTGATTGCTACGCTGTAAACCAACAGAATCGGGTAGATAGCGAAGAAGTAGAGCAGGGTAATCAGTTTACCTGCACCAACACCAAAGTGTTCTTCTACAACTTCGGTGATGTCTTCACCCGGATTTTTACCGGACAGCACAAAGCGAGTCAGACCGCGGTGTGCAAAGAAGGTCATTGGGAAGGCAAGGATCGCCATGATGATCAGCGGGATCATACCGCCTACGCCTGCGTTAATCGGCAGGAACAATACACCCGCCCCAATCGCCGTGCCGTAAAGGCCCAGCATCCACATGGTGTCTGTTTTGCGCCATGCGCTGCGGGTCTGACCCGTAACGATAGTGCTGGTTTGAGTGTTTTCCATCTATTTCTCCTGGAGGAAGCTTAAAAAGTCGGGTTTGGGGTCAATCCAATGAGAAAGTACCCGACTGTAAATCGAAATTCGTTGAGCGATTTTTATATAATTTTTCGCCGTAATAATTTTCGGGCGGAAAGATACATTTTAGTAATGAATGTATCAGTGATCGGGATCCCAAATGCAATAATCCACCTTTTATGTGGATAAATTTGGGCCATTAATCTGTTAAAAAATAGTCAAAGCGAATTTACGGGCGCGAAGGCTAACATTAACGACATATCTCATGAAAGCGAAGGCGCGAAGATAGGCGTGTTCAGCTGTAAAAACTGTTGTTTTTAGATGATTTCGGCGACTAATAATAATTTTCTAAGATAAATCACGGTTGGTTTTTCAAGGTAATCGTTTGCGTGACGCGCTGTTTTTAATGAATCATCACTGGTATTTATATGATTGTCGGGGCTATGTGACTGGTATCACTAAAAAAAGCCGGGAGGCAAGTGCGCCAAACCCGGCTTTGATATGGACAAAACTGTCACCGCTATAGCGCTGCTAGCGGGTGTTGAAGGTTAGGCGCAGATCTCGTAGCAAGGGATATACGCAGTGCCCGGTAACTTCATACGATGTTGTGCAACAAAGCCCTGCAGGAGATCGTCCATGCGGCGCATCATTTCGCGGTCACCGTGGATTTTGTACGGGCCAAACTCTTCAATAGCGCGGATCCCGACTTCCTTCACGTTACCTGCCACAATACCGGAGAATGCACGACGTAAATCGGCGGCCAATACTTCAACGGGTTGATCCGGGTACAGCTTCAGGTTGGCCATGTTTTCATGGGACGGCTCGAACGGCATCTGCAGATCGGGCGCGATACGAATCGACCAGTTAAAGCTGTATGCATCTCCTGTGTCGCGACGGTTTTCTTTCACCAGCGGCATCGCTTTTTTCATCAGACGCGCCACTTCGGCCGCATCGTCAATGATAATGCGATAGTGGCGACGCGCATCTTCCCCTAGCGTGTGCACGATAAATTCGTCCAGCACGCGGAAGTAATCCGCACTCTCTTTTGGTCCGGTCAGGATCAGCGGTAGAACCTGATCTTTGTTGGCCGGATTCATCAGGATCCCCAGCAGATACAGCAGCTCTTCTGCTGTCCCTACGCCACCCGGGAAGATGATAATACCGTGAGCGATACGCACGAACGCTTCCAGACGTTTTTCAATGTCCGGCATGATGATCAGTTCGTTTACCAGCGGGTTAGGCGGTTCAGCGGCGATGATTGACGGTTCGGTCATGCCAATAAAGCGGCTGTCTTTGTATCGCTGCTGGGCGTGACCGACCGCAGCGCCTTTCATTGGCGCTTCCATCGCCCCCGGACCGCAGCCGGTACAGATGTTCAGTTCGCGCAGACCCAGTTGGGTGCCGACGCGACGGGCATACAGGTACTCATTTTCGTTGATTGAGTGACCGCCCCAGCAGACGACCATGTTCGGCGCTTCACCAACGTGTAGCGCCCGCGCATTACGCAGGATCGAGAATACGAGGTTGGTAATATGTACCGAGCTTTCGAGATCCAGATGCTGAAAACGACCGGCGTTATGGATCTGGCCATTGACGAACAGAATGTCGCGCAGTACGGCAAACAGGTTAGCCTGTAGCGCACGAATAATGCGTCCATCAACAAACGCATCTTCAGGTGGGTTGATCAGTTCCAGCTTCACGCCCCGTTCGCGGCGCAGTACGTTAATATCGAAACTTTCAAAGCGGGACAGCAGTTCTTTACTGTTGTCGGTCAAACTGCCGGAGTTCAGAACGGCAAGCGAACAGTTACGAAACAGTTGATACAGGTCGCTGCTGGCCGTGCGTTTAAGCATATCGACTTCCAGCTGCGACAACATGTCCATTGAGCCAAGCGGGCTAATATGTGTAATCAAGTAAACTCCTTATGGGACGCAACACGTCATTCCCTATTGATTACAATAGCCCTGGCTTATGACCTTTCACAACCTTGCGCGCGGAATCCGGCACGCAAAATTGAGAAAAAAGATTACTGACGTACCAGACGACCGGTTGCCGGAGTGAAATCGGTGTTGGTGCGCCATGGGTTAATGTCCAGGCCGCCACGTCGCGTGTAGCGTGCATAGACGCTCAGTTTCTCTGGCTGGCAGAAGCGCAGAATGTCATTGAAAATACGTTCCACGCACTGCTCATGAAATTCATTATGGTGGCGGAAGGAGACCAGATAACGCAGCAGCTTCTCTCTGTCGATTTTCCGTCCACGATACTGAATTTGTATGGAGCCCCAGTCGGGCTGGTGGGTGATCAGACAGTTGGATTTCAGTAGATGGCTGACCAGCGTCTCTTCGACTGCCTTTTCACCGCTCACGGCATTTTCCAGATACGCAGTGCTGAACTGATAGTTGTCGATGACGATATCCTGATTGTCGATACAGGTCCCATTAAAGTGGGCTATCGGCTGCCCTTCCAGTTCGTCAAGGCGGTACAGCGCCACGCTGACATCGCCCTGAGCGCAGGCGCGCAGATCGTTTTCCAGCGTCTGGCGTACCGCGTCCCAGGAATCAAAACGCGTCTGGTTAAAACTGTTCAGGTACAGCTTAAAGCTTTTCGATTCAATCAGATTTACGCTGGTGTAATCCAGCTCCACATGACCGACCGCAACCTGCGGTAAGCCGTTGGCATTCAGCCACGACAGTTCATATAGCGTCCAGATATCCGCACCGTGAAAAGGCAAGTTATCGGCCTTTAAATCCAGCGGGTCGCGATTCAGGCTGCGCGGAACGCCCTGCAACAGACTTGCATCGTAATTGTCTCGGTAATCCGTTGATTTACCGAGTGTCAGGCCGTTAAGCGCCTGATGATTTTCATAAGAGGACATGTTTCACCGTCATAAACCAGATACACTATGCGACAAGTGTATCCTGGCTTTTGTGAAGAGAGAAATCAGTGGACGAATTGACAGCGCAGGCGTTGATAGCCTTTACGACGCGTTATTGCGACGCATGGCATGAAAAAAACAACAGTTGGCCGCTCAGCGAAGAGCTGTATGGCGTACCTTCTCCGTGTATCATTTCTTCCACAGACGATGCGGTATTTTGGCAGCCTCAACCTTTTGTCGGCGAAAATAACCTCAATGCGGTTGAACGGGCCTTTGATATTGTGGTACAACCTGCCGTTCACGCTTTTTACACCACCCAGTTTGCTGGTGATATGCACGCGCAGTTTGCGGATGAAAAGCTCACGCTGCTGCAAACCTGGAGTGAAGATGACTTCAGGCGCGTTCAGGAAAACCTGATTGGTCATCTGGTAACGCAAAAGCGCCTCAAGCTATCACCTACGCTTTTTATTGCCACACAAGATAATGAGCTTGACGTCATTTCGGTGTGCAATCTGTCCGGTGAAGTGTGCAAAGAAACGCTGGGAACCCGTAAACGAACGGTGCTGGCGGCCTCACTTGCGGAATTCCTCACTCAACTTAAGCCAGTTCTGTAATCCAGTTTGCCCTGAATCTTGTGAGAGATCTCTTACAAACCCTGTAGGACATTGCCAGGTGATAAGTAAAGACTTAATGAATTGATAAAATAATAATTTATTATTATTCAATTGGTTAGTGTTTTATTGTCAACTTTCATACGAAAATAATCGTAAGGGTAAGCCTGTAAGCATCTTGTAAGACAAAGCGAAACAGGCGATTCTATATCTGTCGACAAGGAGTCGCACAACGAAGAGAACATCAGGATGATGGCTCTTCGCCAGGACACACCAGGACGGTGTTGCAAGGACAGGCTTCAGGACGAAGCAAAGAGGAAGACGCTGGATGCGTTAAAGGACACCTCCAGGATGGAGAATGAGAGCCGGTCAGGATGTTCGGCGGGTCTGGATGGCCAGGATACTTCAGGATGAAGTTTTCACATCGGGGTGATGTGAGCAGGATGCAAAAGTTCAGGATGAACACGGTCGCAAGACCACAGGAAAAGTTGTCAAGGATGAGCAGGGAGCACTAAAAGTAGCTGGAATGCTGCGAAACGAACCGGGAGCACTGTTTTTACAGTGCTCCCTTTTTTTATTTCCCTTCACTAGTGCTATTCTTCGCGCCAGATTTTTTCATCATTGAGGTTAATTTCATGACGACTCATGACCGTGTGCGCCAGCAGTTACACGCACTTGAAGCTCTACTGCGTGAACATCATCACTGGCGGATGGATGAGCCAGCAGAGCATCTGTTTACCAGTACGCAGCCTTTTTGTATGGATACCATGGAACCGGTCGAGTGGCTGCAGTGGGTGTTGATTCCCCGCATGCATACGTTGATTGATAACGCGCAGCCGCTTCCGCAGGCTTTTGCCGTCGCACCGTATTACGAAATGGCGCTGGCAGCCGATCACCCGCAACGCGACATTCTTCTGGCGGCATTGCAGGAGCTGGATGCGCTGTTTACAAGTGATAACGCCTGATGCTGGAAATTCTTTATCAGGACGAATGGCTGGTCGCCGTCAATAAACCTTCGGGCTGGTTGGTTCACCGCAGTTGGCTCGACCGGGATGAGAAAGTGGTGGTGATGCAAACGGTGCGCGACCAAATTGGTCAGCACGTATTTACCGCCCATCGACTCGACAGACCAACCTCCGGCGTGCTGCTGATGGGACTGTCCAGCGAAGCCGGGCGTTTGCTGTCCCAGCAGTTTGAACATCATCAAATTCAGAAACGCTATCATGCGATTGTGCGTGGCTGGCTGATGGATGATGCCGTGCTGGATTACCCGCTGGTCGAAGAGCTGGATAAGATTGCCGATAAGTTTGCCCGCGATGATAAAGGCCCGCAGCCTGCTGTCACCCATTATCGTGGCCTGGCAACGGTAGAAATGCCAGTAGCGACCGGGCGTTATCCGACTACTCGTTACGGGCTGGTGGAGCTGGATCCTAAAACCGGTCGCAAGCACCAGCTCAGACGCCATCTGGCGCACTTGCGCCATCCGATTATCGGCGACAGCAAGCACGGTGATTTGCGGCAAAACCGCAGCGCCGCAGAGCATTTCGGTTGCCAGAGATTGATGCTGCATGCCAGCCAGCTTGCGCTGACCCATCCTTTCACCGGCGAACCGCTGGTTATTCGCGCCGGACTGGATGACGTCTGGATGCAGGCGTTATCACAGTTTGGCTGGCGTGGACTTCTCCCTGAGAATGAAAGGGTTGAGTTCAGCGGGCTGTCAGGTCAGGATGAGCAGATAGATTCTTAAGTCCCAGGAGATTACGGTTATGGCGGAAATTGGAATTTTTGTCGGCACGATGTACGGAAACGCGCTGCTGGTTGCCGAAGAGGCCGAAGCTATTTTGACGGCGCAGGGTCATAAAGCTACGGTGTTCGAAGATCCGGAGCTTAGCGACTGGCAGGCATATCAGGATAAATATGTGCTGGTAGTGACTTCCACGACCGGGCAGGGCGATCTGCCGGATAGCATCGTGCCGCTGTTTCAGGGGATCAAAGATAATCTCGGTTTCCAGCCAAATCTGCATTACGGGGTAATTGGGCTGGGCGACAGTAGCTACGTTAATTTCTGCAATGGCGGCAAGCAGTTCGATGCGCTGTTGCAGGAACAAAGCGCCCACCGTGTAGGAGAAATGCTGCTGATTGATGCCAGCGAGCATCCTGAACCGGAAAGCGAATCCAATCCCTGGGTAGAAAACTGGGGAACCTTGCTTAAATAACCCCCTCGCCCGTACGGGCATGCAACCCCCATTTGAACCGCAAGCCGGGCCAGGCGAAGCCGCCACCCGGCAATAAAACCCCAATTACGTGAACTAACTTCCACTACTTTGGGCTTATGCCCCAAACAACTTCTCACTGTCTCCCTAATGTTGTGTTCATGCACGGTGAGGGCAAGTGGCACTCCTTCATATACTTTTCCCGTCAGTTCCCGGAATGGCAGCGAGTCAGAATAAAACGGCCCTGAGCTGTACCAACACTGCCACACACTAACCTCTCATTCTGATCACCCTACAGGTGCTGTACAGAATGAACTGGCGAAAGCCAGGATTCAGGAGTGCAACAATGAGTTCATTAAGTCAGGCGGCGAGCAGCGCGGAAAAACGCACTAACGCTCGCTACTGGATAGTGGTGATGCTGTTTATCGTCACATCCTTCAACTACGGCGATCGCGCCACCTTATCCATTGCCGGTTCGGAGATGGCCAAAGACATTGGTCTGGATGCGGTAGGGATGGGGTATGTATTCTCCGCTTTCTCATGGGCCTATGTTATCGGCCAGATCCCCGGCGGCTGGTTGCTCGACCGCTTTGGTTCAAAACGCGTTTATTTCTGGTCCATCTTTATTTGGTCCATGTTTACCCTGTTGCAGGGTTTTGTCGATATCTTCAGTGGTTTCGGCATTATCGTTGCGCTGTTTACTTTGCGCTTCCTCGTTGGTTTAGCTGAAGCGCCCTCTTTCCCCGGCAACAGTCGTATTGTGGCGGCGTGGTTCCCGGCACAGGAAAGGGGCACAGCGGTCGCTATCTTTAACTCTGCGCAATACTTTGCCACTGTTATCTTTGCGCCAATCATGGGTTGGCTGACCCACGAAGTGGGTTGGTCGCACGTGTTCTTCTTTATGGGCGGTCTTGGGATTGTTATCAGCTTCGTCTGGCTGAAGGTGATTCATGAACCTAACCAGCATCCAGGCGTAAACCAAAAAGAGCTGGAGTACATTGCCGAAGGTGGGGCGCTGATCAACATGGATCAGGCGGCAGCCAAAACAAAAGTGCCGTTTAGCGTGAAGTGGGGGCAAATCAAACAGCTGCTGGGTTCACGGATGATGATCGGGATTTACATCGGCCAGTACTGCATTAACGCGCTGACCTACTTCTTTATCACCTGGTTCCCGGTTTATCTGGTGCAGGCTCGCGGTATGTCGATTTTGAAAGCTGGCTTTGTTGCTTCGGTTCCGGCCATTTGCGGATTCGCCGGCGGCGTGCTCGGCGGCATTATTTCCGACTGGTTGATGCGCCGTACCGGTTCGCTGAATATCGCCCGTAAAACGCCAATCGTACTCGGTATGCTGCTGTCGATGGTGATGGTGTTCTGTAACTACGTCAATGTGGAGTGGATGATCATCGGCTTTATGGCGCTGGCCTTCTTCGGCAAAGGTATCGGTGCGCTGGGATGGGCAGTGATGGCTGATACCGCACCTAAAGAGATCAGCGGTCTGAGCGGCGGTTTGTTCAACATGTTTGGCAACATCTCCGGCATCGTCACGCCAATTGCTATCGGCTACATCGTCGGGACTACCGGCTCGTTTAACGGCGCGTTGATTTACGTCGGGGTACATGCGCTGATTGCGGTGGTGAGCTATCTGGTGCTGGTGGGCGATATTAAACGTATCGAACTGAAACCTGTCGCAGGACAATGATGATGACAACACAATCGAGTCCCGTTATTACCGATATGAAGGTCATCCCGGTGGCCGGTCATGACAGCATGCTGCTCAATATTGGCGGCGCGCATAACGCATACTTTACTCGTAATATCGTGGTGCTCACCGATAATGCCGGAAACACCGGTGTCGGTGAAGCGCCTGGTGGCGAAGTGATTTATCAGACGCTGGTGGATGCGATTCCGCAGGTGTTGGGCCAGGAAGTGGCGCGCCTGAATAAGGTGGTGCAGCAGGTGCATAAAGGCAACCAGGCCGCTGATTTTGACACCTTTGGCAAAGGCGCCTGGACCTTTGAACTACGGGTCAATGCGGTAGCGGCGCTGGAAGCCGCATTGCTCGACCTGCTGGGTAAGGCGCTGAACGTGCCGGTTTGTGAACTGTTAGGGCCGGGCAAGCAGCGCGATGCGGTCACCGTACTCGGCTATCTGTTCTACGTGGGCGATCGCACAAAGACCGATTTACCGTATCTGGAAAGTACGCCGGGAAACCATGAGTGGTATCACCTGCGTCATCAGCAAGCGATGAACAGTGAGGCAGTGGTACGTCTGGCTCAGGCTTCGCAGGATCGCTACGGCTTTAAAGATTTCAAACTCAAAGGTGGTGTACTGCCTGGCGAGCAGGAAATCGACACCGCTCGTGCGCTGAAAAAATGCTTCCCGGATGCGCGTATTACGGTTGATCCCAACGGTGCCTGGCTGCTGGATGAAGCCATCTCCCTGTGTAAAGGGCTGAACGATGTTCTGACCTACGCCGAAGATCCATGCGGCGCTGAACAGGGTTTTTCTGGCCGTGAAGTGATGGCCGAGTTCCGCCGTGCAACCGGTCTGCCGGTAGCAACGAACATGATAGCTACCAACTGGCGTGAAATGGGCCATGCGGTGATGCTGAATTCAGTAGATATTCCGCTGGCCGATCCGCACTTCTGGACCCTTTCTGGCGCGGTACGCGTGGCACAGTTATGCGATGACTGGGGCCTGACCTGGGGCTGCCATTCTAACAATCATTTTGATATTTCGCTGGCGATGTTTACCCACGTCGGTGCGGCTGCACCGGGTAATCCAACGGCTATTGATACCCACTGGATCTGGCAGGAGGGCGATTGCCGCCTGACCAAAAATCCGCTGGAGATTAAAAACGGAAAAATTGCGGTACCCGATACGCCCGGTCTGGGCGTGGAACTGGACTGGGATCAGGTACAGAAAGCGCATGAAGCCTATAAGGCGCTGCCCGGCGGCGCGCGTAATGACGCAGGCCCAATGCAGTATCTGATCCCCGGATGGACTTTTGACCGTAAACGTCCCGTTTTCGGCCGCCACTAATTTTGAATAAGGACTTAATTATGAGCGCACAATTTTCTACCCCATTGGTTACCTCTATGCAGGTTATTCCGGTTGCGGGTCATGACAGCATGTTGATGAACCTGAGCGGCGCACATGCTCCGTTCTTCACGCGCAATATTGTGATTATTAAAGATAACTCCGGTCATACCGGCGTGGGTGAAATTCCCGGCGGCGAAAAAATCCGCAAAACTCTGGAAGATGCGATCCCGTTGGTGGTAGGTAAAACGTTAGGTGAATACAAAAACGTGCTGAATGCAGTACGCAATACTTTTGCCGATCGTGATGCGGGCGGTCGCGGTTTGCAGACCTTCGATTTACGTACCACTATTCATGTGGTTACTGGGATCGAAGCGGCCATGTTGGATCTGTTAGGTCAGCATTTGGGCGTAAACGTCGCCTCTTTGCTGGGGGATGGCCAGCAGCGTAGCGAAGTTGAAATGTTGGGTTACCTGTTCTTCGTGGGTAACCGTAAGGCAACGCCGCTGCCGTACCAGAGTCAGCCGGATGATAAATGCGACTGGTATCGTCTGCGTCATGAAGAAGCGATGACCCCGGATGCGGTAGTGCGCCTGGCGGAAGCCGCGTATGAGAAGTATGGTTTCAACGACTTTAAACTGAAAGGCGGTGTGCTGGCCGGGGAAGAGGAAGCAGAATCTATCGTTGCGCTGGCGAAGCGTTTCCCGCAGGCCCGCGTCACGCTGGATCCGAACGGTGCGTGGTCGCTAAATGAAGCGATTAAGATCGGCAAATATCTGAAGGGTTCTCTGGCCTATGCGGAAGATCCGTGCGGTGCCGAGCAGGGCTTCTCTGGTCGTGAAGTGATGGCGGAGTTCCGCCGCGCCACCGGTCTGCCGACCGCCACCAACATGATCGCCACCGACTGGCGTCAGATGGGGCATACGCTGTCGTTGCAGTCTGTGGATATCCCACTGGCGGACCCGCACTTCTGGACCATGCAGGGTTCTGTCCGTGTGGCGCAGATGTGCCATGAGTTCGGGCTGACCTGGGGATCGCACTCTAACAATCACTTTGATATTTCGCTGGCGATGTTTACGCATGTCGCGGCGGCGGCTCCGGGTAAAATAACCGCTATCGACACCCACTGGATCTGGCAGGAAGGCAACCAGCGCTTGACCAAAGAGCCGTTTGAAATCAAAGGCGGCATGGTGCAGGTTCCGGCAAAACCGGGTCTGGGCGTGGAGCTGGATATGGATCAGGTCATGAAAGCGCATGAGCTGTACCAGCAACATGGACTGGGTGCGCGTGATGATGCGATGGGTATGCAGTATCTTATCCCGAACTGGACGTTTGATAATAAGCGTCCGTGCATGGTTCGCTAAGTGATCCAGGACCGCTCCTATAGAGTGAGCGGTTTTGCTCCTGGTGTATGCTTAACATAATCAACATGCGTAAGGATGCTTTATGAAAATAGTAATCGCACCCGATTCCTATAAGGAAAGTTTGAGTGCGCTTGAGGTGGCAACGGCTATAGAGCTGGGGTTTCGTGAGATCTGGCCCGATGCGGATTACATGAAGATCCCGGTTGCAGATGGCGGTGAAGGAACGGTCGAAGCGATGGTTGCCGCAACGCAAGGTCACCTTGTGCATGTTGATGTTACCGGCCCTTTGGGCAACACAATTCAGGCATTTTATGGTTTATCTGGCGATGAGCGCTCGGCGTTTATAGAAATGGCGGCCGCCAGCGGACTGGAACAGGTTCCTGTGGGTTTACGCGATCCGCTGAAAACGACATCCTGGGGAACCGGGGAGTTAATCCGTCATGCGCTGGACGCTGGCGTTGAGCATATCATCATTGGGATTGGCGGTAGCGCCACCAATGATGGCGGTGCCGGGATGGTGCAAGCGCTGGGAGCAAAACTGCTGGATGCGCAAAATAACGAAATTGCGCAAGGCGGGATCGGTCTGGAATCTCTGTCCCGAATTGATATTTCTCAGTTAGACAGCCGTCTTGCCGGGTGCCGTATTGAAGTGGCTTGCGATGTGACCAACCCGTTGACTGGAAAAGAGGGCGCATCTGCGGTTTTTGGTCCGCAAAAAGGGGCTACGCCGGAGATGATTACCCGCCTGGATCGGGCGCTCACGCACTATGCGCGACTTATTGCCCGCGATCTGGACGTCAACGTGCTGGATCTGGCCGGTGGTGGTGCGGCGGGTGGTATGGGGGCGGCACTGTATGCGTTTTGCGGCGCACAGTTACGCTGCGGTATTGAGATAGTGACCGATGCGTTACACCTTGATGCCTGCGTTGCGGATGCGGATTTAGTGGTCACAGGTGAAGGGCGCATTGATAGTCAGACTATTCACGGTAAGGTTCCGGTTGGCGTGGCGAAGGTCGCAAAGCGTTACAACAAGCCGGTTATCGGTATCGCAGGTAGCCTGACGGCCGATGTGGGGGTCGTACACGAGCATGGGCTGGATGCGGTTTTCAGCGTCATCTACTCCATTTGTACCCTGGATGAGGCGCTGAAGAACGCGAGCGACAACGTACGAATGACGGCGCGAAACGTAGCCGCAACGCTCAAAGCAGGGCAGCAATTACGCTGAGTTGTAGATCGTATAAGGCGTTTACGCCGCATTCGGCGATGTGCCCGATGCGCGACGCTTATCGGGCCTACGGTAAACAGCGAAGCCTGTAGACCGGATAAGGCGTTTACTGCCCGATGCGCGACGCTTATCGGGCCTACGGTAAACAGCGAAACCTGTAGACCGGATAAGGCGTTTACGCCGCATCCGGCGAATATCACCCCAATATCCGTTTCGCTTCGCGCGCAACGTTGTCCATTTCATCCAGAAGCTCTAAAAATTCAGGTTCCAGCTCTTCTTCTTTGGTTCCACTGCGTAGCTGTTGTTCAATGAGCTGACACAGGTTTTTCATGCGGGGGACACCACTATAGCCGCAACTGCCGTGCAGCTTGTGAATCATATCCACCAGCCCTTCGGGGTTCTCTCCGACCAGTTGCTCTTCGATTTTGTTACGCACCTCAGGCAGAAAATCGATCAGCATTTGCAGCATATCCCGCGCCAAATCGTTCTTACCCGCGGCTTGCCTTAATGCCAGTTGCCAGTCGAGCGTCGTGTTCGGATTGACGACCGGCTCAAGAGGTTCTGCGGTGAGTGCCCGCAGCGATGTGCTTGCGCCCGGTTTGTAACGTAACAGCAGATTATGCAGCTTATCTTCCTCGATAGGCTTCGCCAGGTAATCGTTCATCCCGGCGCTGAGCAGCTTCTCTTTCTGCCCGGCCATGGCGTGTGCGGTGACCGCAATGACCGGTGTCTGCTGTTGATGAGGAAGCTGGTGGATCAGTTCGCAGGCACGAATACCGTCCATGTCTGGCATCTGAATATCCATCAGGATCAGGTCAAACGGCATTTGTCTGGCGCGATCCACCGCCTGATGCCCGCTGTCACACAGCACGACGTGCTGTACCTTATCTTCCAGCAATGCGCCAATCAGCTTGAGGTTCGCCGGGTTGTCGTCTACCGCCATGACGGTCATCGCAATTTTGCTTTCATCTAACAGCAGCGGATCCGCGCTGTGGTTTAGCTGACAATACTCTGTCAGCGCAGGCAGTAAGCGGGTTGAGGTGAGAGGTTTCAACAGACACGCCGCCGCGCCGCCCTGTTTCAATTTCTCAGCGTTAATTTGTGCATGACAAGGCAAGGCTAGCAACAGGAAGTCGGTCATCGCTGCTGCGCTCGCCAGCCGCTCATGCTGCATGGTGAGTGGTTCGCGCAAAGTGACCGGAATGCCCAGCAACAGAATGTCGTAGTGCTCCGCTGGCAACCCGGAGAACGAAGGGCTGTAAATCACCTCCAGCGGTGTTTCACTCAAGATATCTAACGTGCATTGTGCGGCGGTGGCGTTAGGTTCGACGTAGGCCAGTCGTTTACCGGCAAGACAGAGCGTGGTTGAGCGGTCAACGATAACGTTAGGGTTGAGATCGAGGCTGATATGGAACCAGAACGTGGAACCCCGGTTTGGCTGGCTGTGGAAGGAGATATCTCCACCCATTTCGTTGACCAGTTTTTGCGTAATGACCAGACCTAGCCCGGTTCCGCCATGACGCCGGGAAATACTGGCATCCGCCTGACGGAAAGCCTGGAACAGGCGGGATTGATCGCGCTCAGGAATACCGATCCCGGTATCGCGGATTTGTACTTCAATTTGCACTTTCGTGTTACTAAGGGCTCGCTTCTCGACCAGAATGTCGATGTTGCCGCCCTCGGTAAATTTGATGGCGTTGCCGACCAGATTGGTGATCACCTGCTGTAAACGCAACGGGTCACCGATGACGTTGTCCGGTACGTCATTCTTAATATTCAGCGTCAGCTCAAGCCCTTTATCATGGGATGAATGCGCTAACAGTGTAACGACGTCATCCAGCGTGCTGCGCAGCGGGAACGGAATGCTTTCCAGAATCAGCTTGCCCGCCTCAAGTTTGGAGAAGTCGAGTACATCATTGATGATGGCCAGCAGATTGTTAGCCGAGCGTTCAATGGTATTCAGGTGATCGCGCTGTGTGGTGTTGAGCTCGGTTTTTAGCGTCAGACGGGTGAAGCCAATCACGCCATTCAGCGGTGTTCGCAGCTCGTGGGACATGTTTGCCAGAAACTCAGACTTAATACGTGCCGCTTCCTGGGCGCGTTTCTTCGCCAGATCCAGCTCGACGTTCTGGATTTCCATCTGCTCCAGCGTTTCGCGCAGGTCAGAGGTGGCCTGATCGATGTTGTGCTGCATCTCTTCATGGTAGGCCGCGAGAGACATAGCCATCGAGTTGATGCCATTTTTAAGCATATCCAGCTCGCCCAGCATGAAACCTTCCACGCGGCTGTCGAGCTGTCCTCTACGTATTCGGTCAACGGTATTCACCATATTGCGAATCGGGCCGGTCACGTCGCGCATCAGACGCCAGCCGAAAATTAACGCAATACCAATACAAAACAGCATCATTACGCTGGAGATAAAGATCTCTTTGTACTGCTGCAATCGTACGGACTTAAGGTCCAGCTCAAGCGCCACATACCCCAGCATATTTTTGGTGTTTTTGGCGTCGCTTACGGCGGATTCATCCGGTGAATAGCTTTCCGATATAATAGGGGTTCGCAGGATCATGATATCCCCGTGCCGGGTGACGCTCAGCTTTCGGGGAAACGGTGAACCTGTCGCCAACTGCATTTCAGACGGATCGAGATGAAAATTAGAGGTGACGAACAGTCGGTTATTTTCGTCATAAACAGAAATAGCCCGCACGATATCGGAATGGCGACGATGCAGCACGCTGATAAGCTGGCCGATGGATTCCCTGTTTTGCAGGTTCATGCCATATTCGCTGGAGACCGCGAGTGGTTCAATGATGCTGGCACCAGCATCTTCCAGTTGACGCTGCAAGTCGTTATAGCGATGCACAACAAAAAAGATACTGAGCAACAAACCTATCAGGACGGTCGGGGCCAGGATCAGAATCATCATGCGTGCGCGCAGGCTGTAGTTGGTCATGGAGTTCCGTTATGGGACAATTAGGGTCACACTGTTAAATAGAGAAATATCTCGTCGATGGCGCAATTCTACTCTGCAAAACGACGCGTGACGACGCGTCAGATCATAACCGTTACCGTCAATGACCTCGATCCTTTTGGTCAGGGCGTCGCTCGCCATAACGGAAAGGCGTTGTTTATACCGGAATTGCTACCCCAGGAAAGCGCCGAGGTGGTGATTACCGAAGATAAAAAACAGTTTGCCCGCGCGCAAGTAAAACGACGTTTAAACGACAGCCCACAGCGTGAAGTGCCACGTTGCCCGCATTTTGGCGTGTGCGGTGGTTGCCAGCAGCAGCATGCCAGCATCTCATTGCAGCAGCGTAGCAAAAGCGCGGCGTTGTCGCGTTTAATGAAATGTGAGGTGTCGGATGTTATAGCTGATGCCCCGTGGGGCTATCGTCGTCGCGCGCGTTTGAGTCTGAACTATCGGCCAAAAGAACAAAAATTGCAGATGGGGTTTCGCAAATCCGGTTCCAGCGACATTATCGATGTCAAACAATGCCCTATTTTGGTGCCCCAGCTTGAGGCGTTATTGCCCCATCTTAGAGCGTGTCTGGAAAGTCTGCAAGGGTTACGCCATCTAGGCCATGTTGAGCTGGTACAGGCGGGAAGCGGAACCCTGATGATTTTGCGCCACACGGCGCCATTGAGTGCTGCGGATAAAGAAAAACTGGAATGCTTTTCGCATTCTCAGGGGCTGTCTTTGTTTCTGGCCCCGCAAAGCGAGATACTGGAATCAATATCAGAAGAATCGCCCTGGTATGATTCAAATGGACTACGGTTAACCTTCAGCCCGCGCGATTTTATTCAGGTCAATGAAGGGGTAAACCAACAAATGGTCGCCCGTGCGCTGGAATGGCTCGATGTGCAACCTGAAGATCGTGTACTCGATCTGTTCTGTGGCATGGGAAATTTTACCCTACCGCTGGCAACTCGGGCAGCAAGCGTGGTTGGCGTAGAAGGTGTTCCTGCGTTGGTGGAAAAAGGCCGAGAAAACGCGCTGAATAACGGATTACACAATGTGACATTCTTTCATGAAAACCTTGAGGAAGATGTTACCCGACAGCCGTGGGCGAAAAACGGATTCGACAAAGTATTGCTCGATCCTGCGCGTGCGGGGGCTGCAGGTGTGATGCAACATATTATAAAATTAGAACCTATACGCGTTGTTTATGTATCCTGTAACCCAGCAACGCTGGCTCGTGACAGCGATGCTTTGCTCAACGCTGGATACGCCATACGGCGACTGGCGATGCTCGATATGTTTCCGCACACTGGACACCTGGAATCAATGGTCCTGTTTGAGCGTTTGTAATGAATTTTGTACCCATTGGATTTCGGGTTGTAATGCAGCATGAAAGACAATGGGTAGGGCTTGTCGACTTCGACAGGCCTGGCCCCTTAAGGAGAGGACAATGGTTGCGGTAAGAAGTGCACATATAAATAAAGCTGGTGAGTTTGATCCAAAGAAATGGATCGCGAGTCTGGGGATCTCCAGCCAGCAGTCGTGTGAACGCTTAGCCGAAACCTGGGCGTACTGCCTCCAGCAGACACAGGGGCATCCGGATGCGGATCTGCTGCTGTGGCGTGGCGTGGAGATGGTAGAAATTCTCTCTATGTTGAGCATGGATATCGACACGCTGCGTGCCGCAATGCTGTTCCCTCTGGCTGATGCCAACGTGGTCAGTGAAGACATCCTGCGCGAGAGCGTGGGCAAATCCATTGTTCATCTTATCCACGGTGTGCGTGATATGGCGGCAATACGCCAGCTTAAAGCCACGCATACCGATTCAGTTTCTTCCGAGCAGGTCGATAACGTCCGTCGCATGCTGCTGGCAATGGTGGATGACTTCCGCTGTGTGGTCATCAAGCTGGCAGAGCGGATTGCCCATCTGCGTGAAGTGAAAGATGCGCCGGAAGATGAACGCGTTCTGGCGGCAAAAGAGTGCACCAATATCTATGCACCGCTGGCCAACCGTTTGGGAATCGGGCAATTAAAATGGGAGCTGGAAGATTATTGCTTCCGTTATCTGCACCCGGCTGAATACAAACGCATTGCCAAGCTGCTGCATGAACGTCGTATCGACAGGGAACATTACATTGATGAGTTCGTCGGTCATTTGCGCTCAGAGATGAAAACGGAAGGCGTCAAAGCCGAAGTGTATGGACGTCCGAAGCATATCTACAGCATCTGGCGCAAAATGCAGAAAAAGCAGTTGGCCTTCGATGAACTGTTCGATGTACGCGCAGTGCGTATCGTGGCAGAGCGTTTACAGGACTGCTATGCCGCACTCGGGATAGTACATACTCACTATCGCCATCTGCCGGATGAGTTCGATGATTACGTTGCAAATCCGAAACCCAATGGCTACCAGTCAATCCATACGGTTGTACTGGGGCCGGGCGGGAAAACCATCGAAATTCAGATCCGTACCAAACAGATGCACGAAGATGCCGAACTGGGCGTCGCGGCGCACTGGAAGTACAAAGAGGGCACCGCTTCAGGCGCGGCGCGTTCTGGTCATGAAGATCGCATTGCGTGGCTGCGTAAGCTGATCGCCTGGCAGGAAGAGATGGCGGATTCCGGTGAAATGCTGGATGAAGTCCGTAGCCAGGTCTTTGATGACCGCGTGTACGTCTTTACGCCAAAAGGCGACGTTGTAGACTTACCTGCGGGCTCCACGCCGCTCGATTTTGCTTACCACATTCATAGCGATGTGGGGCATCGATGCATTGGCGCGAAAATTGGCGGGCGCATCGTACCGTTTACCTACCAGCTGCAGATGGGCGATCAAATTGAAATTATCACCCAGAAACAGCCAAACCCAAGCCGCGACTGGCTGAATCCTAACCTTGGCTACGTAACCACCAGTCGTGGGCGTTCGAAGATCCACGCCTGGTTCCGTAAACAGGACCGCGACAAAAACATCCTTGCTGGTCGCCAGATCCTCGACGATGAGCTGGCGCATTTAGGTATCAGCCTGAAAGAGGCGGAAAAACACCTGCTGCCGCGCTACAGCTTCAATGAGCTGGACGAGTTGCTGGCGGCGATTGGTGGGGGAGACATCCGCCTCAACCAAATGGTGAACTTCCTGCAGGCACAGTTTAATAAGCCCAGTGCTGCCGAACAGGATGCCGCCGCGCTGAAACAGCTTCAGCAGAAAACGCAGGCACCGCAGAGTCGTCGTAAAGACGACGGTCGTGTGGTGGTGGAAGGGGTAGGTAACCTGATGCACCACATCGCCCGCTGCTGCCAGCCGATTCCGGGCGATGAGATTGTCGGATTTATTACCCAGGGACGCGGTATTTCCGTGCACCGGGCGGATTGTGAACAGCTGGCTGAGCTGCGCTCCCATGCACCGGAACGTATTGTTGATGCAGTCTGGGGCGAAAGCTACTCGGCAGGGTATTCGCTGGTGGTTCGCGTCCAGGCCAACGATCGCAGCGGCTTGTTACGTGATATCACCACGATTCTCGCCAACGAGAAGGTGAACGTGCTGGGAGTTGCCAGCCGAAGTGATACCAAACAACAGCTGGCCACCATCGATATGACCATCGAAATTTATAACCTGCAGGTGCTCGGGCGCGTGCTCGGCAAGCTGAACCAGGTACCGGATGTGATCGACGCACGTCGCTTGCACGGTAATTAATGATTTTGTAGGCCGGATAACCTTGTAGGCCTGATAAGACGCGTTAGCGTTGCCATCAGGCATTGCTATGTTGCCGGATGTCGGCTATCGCCTTATCCGGTCTACTGTATTGAAATCTCAGGATATCCCAATGAATCAAATCGACCGACTGCTCGGTATTATGCAGCGCCTGCGCGACCCGGAAAACGGCTGTCCGTGGGACAAAGAGCAGACATTCTCCACTATTGCCCCATACACCCTCGAAGAAACCTATGAAGTGCTGGACGCGATTGCGCGTGAAGATTTTGACGACCTGCGCGGAGAGCTGGGCGACCTGCTGTTCCAGGTGGTGTTTTACGCCCAGATGGCGCAGGAAGAAGGGCGCTTCAACTTCGATGATATTTGTGCTGCGATAAGCGATAAACTTGAACGCCGTCATCCACATGTTTTTGCTGATGTTTCTGCCAGTAACAGTACTGAGGTTTTGACCCGTTGGGAAAAAATCAAAAGTGAAGAACGTGCCCAGAAGGCACAGCATTCCGCACTCGACGATATTCCCCGCAGTTTACCGGCATTAATGCGCGCCCAAAAAATCCAGAAACGCTGCTCAAATGTTGGTTTCGACTGGAAAACATTAGGACCGGTTGTCGACAAGGTTTACGAAGAGATCGACGAAGTC
This sequence comes from Citrobacter sp. Cpo074, assembly GCF_030332745.1. Classification (NCBI taxonomy): domain Bacteria; kingdom Pseudomonadati; phylum Pseudomonadota; class Gammaproteobacteria; order Enterobacterales; family Enterobacteriaceae; genus Citrobacter; species Citrobacter sp. Cpo074. The sequence continues at coordinate 61,548 of NZ_JAOWHG010000034.1, read as the reverse complement.
ATGTTTGAGGCTAAGCAGGCTGTTGTCGACCAGGCTAAACTGGAGGAGGAAATGGGCGATCTGCTGTTTGCTACGGTTAATATGGCCCGGCATTTAGGCACTAAAGCAGAGACCGCATTGCAGAAAGCGAACGAGAAGTTTGAGCGGCGTTTTCGTGAAGTTGAGCGAATTGTGGCTTCGCGCGGTCTGGAAATGACTGGTGTTGATCTGGAAACTATGGAAGAAGTCTGGCAACAGGTAAAACGGCAGGAAATTGATCTCTAAGGGATTTCGTCGGTCAAGGGCGATTTGTGTGATTTTTTAAATAACAAGCGCTTGATTTACGTCAAAAACATTTACCCAAAAGAGGCTATTTTCTCTTCCCGTTATGTTGATGAAACACCTTGTATACTGCCTCTTCGAGTTATTCGAGTCGCAACAAGGCGGCGACTGAAAGAATCCCAGGAACATAGAAATGCTATGTTCCTGGGGTGAGTGAAGGAAGCCAACACCGGTGCGGCTTGAAGAACGAAGGAGAGGGGATAATGAAAGTTTGTGGCGCTCGTCATGTTCGGGTATACTACTTTCCCGTCTTGGTAATTCCATCGTTTCACCCTAACTTCTCAGGTCCAGCATGACAACGAACTATATTTTTGTGACCGGCGGGGTCGTATCCTCTCTGGGAAAAGGCATTGCCGCAGCCTCCCTGGCAGCCATTCTTGAAGCCCGTGGCCTCAATGTAACCATGATGAAACTGGATCCGTACATCAACGTCGATCCAGGTACTATGAGCCCAATCCAACACGGGGAAGTGTTCGTTACCGAAGACGGCGCTGAAACCGACCTGGACCTGGGTCACTATGAGCGTTTCATTCGTACCAAAATGAGCCGCCGCAACAACTTCACTACGGGTCGTATCTACTCCGACGTTCTGCGTAAAGAGCGCCGTGGCGACTACCTGGGCGCAACAGTTCAGGTTATCCCGCACATCACGAATGCCATTAAAGAGCGCGTTCTGGAAGGCGGTGAAGGTCATGATGTTGTTCTGGTCGAAATCGGCGGAACCGTTGGGGATATCGAATCTCTGCCGTTCCTTGAAGCGATTCGCCAGATGGCCGTAGAAATTGGCCGTGAGCACACGCTGTTTATGCATCTGACGCTGGTTCCGTACATGGCGGCGGCTGGTGAAGTCAAAACTAAACCGACTCAGCACTCTGTAAAAGAGCTGCTTTCTATCGGTATTCAGCCAGATATCCTGATTTGCCGCTCCGATCGCGCAGTTCCGGCTAATGAACGTGCAAAAATTGCATTGTTCTGTAACGTTCCGGAAAAAGCGGTGATTTCTCTGAAAGATGTCGATTCCATCTATAAAATCCCGGGCCTGTTGAAATCTCAGGGCCTTGACGATTATATTTGTAAACGATTCAGCTTGAACTGTCCGGAAGCTAATCTGTCAGAATGGGAACAGGTTATCTACGAAGAAGCGAATCCGGCAGGCGAAGTGACTATCGGTATGGTCGGCAAGTACATTGAACTGCCGGATGCCTATAAGTCAGTTATCGAAGCGCTGAAGCACGGTGGTCTGAAGAATCGTGTCACCGTCAACATCAAGCTGATCGATTCGCAAGATGTCGAAACGCGTGGCGTTGAGATCCTGAAAGGTCTTGATGCAATCCTGATCCCAGGCGGCTTCGGCTACCGTGGTGTTGAAGGTAAAATCGCGACGGCGCGCTTTGCGCGTGAGAACAATATTCCTTATCTGGGCATTTGCCTGGGTATGCAGGTTGCGTTGATTGAGTTTGCACGTAACGTAGTGGGTATGGATAACGCCAACTCCACGGAATTTGTGCCAGACTGTAAGTACCCGGTGGTGGCCCTGATTACCGAATGGCGCGATGAAGACGGCAACGTCGAAGTCCGTACCGAGAAGAGCGATCTGGGCGGCACAATGCGCCTTGGTGCGCAGCAGTGTCAGTTGAGCGACGATAGCCTGGTTCGTCAACTGTACGGCGCGCCGACAATTGTTGAACGCCATCGCCACCGTTACGAAGTCAACAATATGCTGTTGAAACAGATTGAAGCTGCGGGTCTGCGTATTGCAGGCCGTTCCGGTGATGATCAGTTGGTCGAGATCATTGAGGTACCGAATCATCCGTGGTTCGTGGCCTGTCAGTTCCACCCGGAATTTACTTCCACGCCACGTGATGGGCACCCGCTGTTTGCCGGCTTTGTGAAAGCCGCCAGTGAACATCAGAAGCGTCAGGCGAAGTAAGAAGTAAATAAGTTAGAACGGCAATGCACCCATTAGGGTGCATTGTTTGTCTGGAGTTTTAGTTTAACTTGTACTGAGGAAAATCTAATGTCCAAAATCGTTAAAATCATCGGTCGTGAAATCATCGACTCCCGTGGTAACCCGACTGTTGAAGCCGAAGTACACCTGGAAGGTGGTTTCGTTGGTATGGCAGCAGCTCCGTCAGGTGCTTCTACTGGTTCCCGCGAAGCACTGGAACTGCGCGATGGCGATAAATCCCGTTTCATGGGTAAAGGCGTACTGAAAGCTGTTGCAGCTGTTAACGGCCCAATTGCTCAGGCTCTGCTGGGTAAAGATGCTAAAGATCAGGCTGGCATCGACAAGATCATGATCGATCTGGACGGTACTGAAAACAAATCCAACTTCGGTGCAAACGCCATCCTGGCTGTGTCCCTGGCGAACGCCAAAGCAGCAGCAGCTGCAAAAGGCCTGCCGCTGTATGCACACATCGCTGAACTGAACGGTACTCCGGGTAAATACTCCATGCCGGTTCCGATGATGAACATCATCAACGGTGGTGAGCACGCTGACAACAACGTCGACATCCAGGAATTCATGATTCAGCCGGTTGGCGCTAAGACTCTGAAAGAAGCCGTTCGTATGGGTTCTGAAGTGTTCCACAACCTGGCTAAAGTTCTGAAAGCTAAAGGTATGAACACTGCAGTTGGTGACGAAGGTGGCTACGCGCCGAACCTGGGTTCCAACGCTGAAGCTCTGGCTGTAATCGCTGAAGCGGTTAAAGCAGCTGGCTACGAGCTGGGCAAAGACATCACCCTGGCGATGGACTGTGCAGCTTCTGAATTCTACAAAGACGGTAAATACGTTCTGGCTGGCGAAGGCAACAAAGCATTCACCTCCGAAGAATTCACTCACTTCCTGGAAGAACTGACCAAACAGTACCCGATCGTGTCCATCGAAGATGGTCTGGACGAGTCTGACTGGGACGGTTTCGCATACCAGACTAAAGTACTGGGCGACAAAATCCAGCTGGTTGGTGACGATCTGTTCGTAACTAACACCAAGATCCTGAAAGAAGGCATCGAAAAAGGCATCGTTAACTCCATCCTGATCAAATTCAACCAGATCGGTTCTCTGACCGAAACTCTGGCTGCGATCAAAATGGCGAAAGACGCTGGCTACACCGCTGTCATCTCTCACCGCTCTGGCGAAACTGAAGACGCTACCATCGCTGACCTGGCTGTTGGTACCGCTGCAGGCCAGATCAAAACTGGTTCTATGAGCCGTTCTGACCGCGTTGCTAAGTACAACCAGCTGATTCGTATCGAAGAAGCTCTGGGTGAACAAGCACCGTACAACGGTCGTAAAGAGATCAAAGGTCAGGCGTAATCCTGTTCTTTAACTCTTAACGTAAAAACCCGCTGCGGCGGGTTTTTTTATGTCTGTAATTTATTCTTAATTGAAAATTTTGATGAACAATTTGATCTTTCTCACTTTGTTATTATTTTATTAAGAGTAATTTAATGATGTGGTTATTTTGTATGTATTTTTTATATTTATCATTAACAATAATAGAAATATTGAATGAATAACGAATTGGAAGACATACTGGCGAAAGCGGGCATGAAAAAAAAGGATGCTGCTATCCTGATAAAGTTGGCAAAACTGAAAAATATCAGCTTAAGTCGGGCATTTTTTCTCTATGCCTGGAAATATTATGCCTGGTGTGCGGCTTTGCTATTGGCTGTGATTTTTTCATCACTTTCTGAGGGTATAGATTTCTTCATAGTAAACGTTCTCTTCTGTATTGGTGTAGGTCTCATTTCACTCTTCTTTACGCCCTTTGTCACAAATTTAATCTGGAGCATTAAGATTCAATATAAATTGTTCGGGAAATAACAGGAGGTTATTTTGAGTAGTTATGGATTAATGAATTTGCAACGTGAAAAAGAAAAGATTGACCGGCTTGTCTATGATATCAGTTTTCAATATATTCATGATCCGGCTATAGGTTCAAAATATATGATTGAGGAACATAGATTTACATCAGATTGCCTTGATGAATATCGGTATGGGAAATTAGATTTCGGTAGGGCGATGGATAGATTACGTGAATACCATATGTCTTTAACTAAATATCATATGCAATTAAGGATGGGGGCTATTAAATTATATGCAATAGCTGAACGAGAAAGAGGACGGCACTCTTCGCTTACAATAACATTAAAGCGAGTTGGATTCATTAGTGGAGCAATGCAAGTTATCGGTGGGTTTGGTTTGTGTAAAGCAAGCCTTGATGCTGCATGTAAAAGTTATGGGATCCCTTTAATGATGCAGGGAAGTGAGAATGTTTGGGAAAATGGTTATTATTTATTATATCATGAGGATCCTAAGAGAATGCCTTTGAGGTATGCCTACCGCCAGGCAGCAAAGCTTTTGGGTGGGGATGACAAGGATGGTGATATTGCTTTTTCAACGGGAGATCTTATTCTGTCTTTCGGTTCAGCTTCAACGCGGATGTTGAGAACAGATTCATGGAAATTATTCCACTATATACAGGAAGATTATATTCGCAGCTGGAGAAACCTGGGAGTTGTTGGGGGGACTAATGAGTTAATTGGCGATACAGTTAGCGGATTCACTATTTATCAACTTCTTGGTGGAGAAAGTACTAACTGGACCGAATTGAGGGAATAAGGAAATGTTCTTCAAAACATATGATCAGAATGATAAAGCTTTAATTGAAAGTATTAAACTTGCGGGTTTAAGTGAATATAAAGTACAGAAACTTATCCGCTTTGCTAATGAAAATAAAGTAAATATACAAAAAGCCTATTTATTGACAGATGCAAATATCATTAAAGTTGATGTTATTCTGTTTTTAGTTATATCTTTTTTTGTCTTTTCGATTGCACAAGAATCTTCCAGGGAACTATGGGCTTTTTTTTTTAATATTCGGCTTATCGTTTTTTGTTATTGAGTTAACCTGTCGGTTTCATAAAAATTATTTTAAAGTATGGAAAGTTTATATCAAGTTACGAGGGATTTAAATGAGAACCGGGGAATCTTACCTTAAACGGTCGCAGCGTATAACCCGTTCCCGGAGTCTGTGAGAATTTTTGCTTATTTTCAGACTGAGAATGCTAGCAGCATTCAGTCATGAGATGTTCCAGACTTAGCAAGAAGAGGGGGAACTTTGCCGGCGTCCCCATCATTATTGTTTGTAATCCTGTTCTTTGACTCTTAACGATAAAACATCGATGGCTTCAAAGCAGTAGCGGTAGGGTTGCACTCGCCGTTTGCTGACTCACATCGCTGTACTGATCATCCAGCGCAATCAGCGACGTGGTGAGCAGTTCTACTAACAGCATCACTCCCACCTTGGCATTTAGCGCGCCAGCACTCAACGGACCTTCCGGTTTGGCTGCGACCAGCTGAATATCACTCAGCGAAGCCAACGGGCTGCGCGGCGTATTACTTAACGCCAGTACGCGCACGCCTTGCTTACGCGCCAGTTTAACGACATGCAGTAGATCGCGCGTCGAACCTGAACTGGAAATCGCTACCACCAGCGTGTCTTTGTTAAGCGTTGCGGCGTTCATGGCTGCACGATGCATGTCACTGAACAATTGTGCAGGTTTGCCGAGGCGCAGGAGTTTGTAATGTAAATACTCACCCAGAATAGCGCTGGCCGCTACGCCATAAATCTGTACCGACTGGGCCTGATGCAGCGCCAAAGCGGCGGATTCCAGTAATGTCCTGTCGAGTAATTTTGCTGTGTCCTGCAGCGCTTGTACGGATTCATTGACCACATTGTCAATCTCATCTCCGCTGTGCTCTACCGGCTGTCCTTGCTGGAGATCGAGTGCCAGCGCCATTTTGAATTCGTTATAACCCTTACACCCTAGTGCGCGGCACAGACGTGTGACGCTCGCCTCGCTGGTGTCGCTTTCACGCGCCAGTTCGGTAATCGTCAGGTAGACAACTTTTGCCGGATCGCTGAGCACAAACTCTCCCAGCTTCTGCTGTGTTCGGCTATATCCGTCAACGCCCTGGCGCAATCTCAGCAGCAGGTTTTCATTTTCTGACATGCAAAATCCTTAATGCGTTTCTCTGTTGATAGTGTGGCGGAAAGCAGGGGAGAGATGCCAGTCATTTTAAAAAAGTATGATCGGCTTCCTGGATTTTGATGATAATTTTCATTTTATAAATTAAATGTGGTAAAAATTTTCATCATTAATCGGGGAGATGAAAAAATGATGCAAATGTTTAGCGGCGCTTCATCGGGCGCATGGTTCGAAAAGGCACAGCGGTTCGGCAAATCGTTCATGCTGCCGATTGCGGTACTGCCCGCTGCGGGGCTGTTGTTAGGGATTGGCGGCGCGCTGTCGAATCCAAACACATTGACTGCTTATCCGTTTTTGGACGTTGACTGGTTACAGGCAATCTTCACGATCATGACCAGCGCAGGTTCTATTGTGTTTGCCAACCTGTCGGTGCTCTTTGCGGTGGGTGTTGCAGTAGGACTGGCTAAAACGGATAAAGGCACCGCTGGGCTTGCGGCATTGCTGGCATTTCTGGTGATGAACGCCACCATCAACGCTTTATTGACGCTCAACGGAACGCTGGCACACGAGAATCCCGGTGCCGTAGGCCAGGGGATGACGCTGGGTATTCAGACACTGGAAACGGGTGTGTTCGGTGGGGTGGTGATTGGGCTTGTCACCTGCGCGCTGCATAGCCGTTTCAATAAAGTCTCATTACCTCAGTTCCTTGGTTTCTTCAGCGGTTCGCGCTTTGTACCGATTATTAGCTCCCTTGCCGCGATTGTCGTGGGTGCGGTCATGACGGTGGTTTGGCCGCATTTCCAGAAACTCATTTTTGGACTGGGAGGTCTGGTGGATGCGACAGGCTATCTGGGGACGCTGTTGTACGGCTTCATCCTGCGTATGCTTGGCCCACTGGGTTTACACCATATCTTTTATTTGCCGTTCTGGACGACAGCGCTTGGCGGTAGTGAAATCGTCAACGGCCAGTTAGTTGAAGGTACGCAGCGTATTTTCTTCGCGCAACTTGCCGATCCGAATACGCAGCAGTTCTATGCGGGCACCTCGCGCTTTATGTCCGGGCGCTTCATTACCATGATGTTTGGCCTGCTTGGCGCATGTCTGGCGATGTACCACACCGCCAAGCCTGAGAACAGAAAACTTGTCGCCGGTCTGCTGTTGTCTGCGGCACTGACCTCTTTCCTGACAGGGATCACTGAGCCTATCGAGTTCTCCTTCCTGTTTGTCGCACCCGTGTTATACGTCATTCACGCCTTCTTCGATGGTCTGGCGTTTATGATCGCGCATATTTTACATATCACCATCGGGCAAACCTTTTCGGGTGGGCTTATCGATTTCCTCCTCTTCGGCGTGCTACAGGGGGAAGCTAAAACCAACTGGATGTACGTCCCCATGGTGGGGATCCCGTGGTTCTTCCTTTACTACTTCACCTTCCGCTATTTGATTAACCGCTTTAACTGGTTGACGCCTGGTCGTGAAAACGCAGCACCGACTGAATCCGGCCTGCCGCAGAGTGAGCGAGCTGCGGCAGTGATCGCCGGGCTGGGAGGCAAAGAGAATCTGGAAGAGGTGGATTGTTGTGCCACACGCCTGCGCGTGACGGTGAAAGAGAGCAGCAAGGTCGATGAAGCGGCGCTGAAAGCGACCGGGGCCCGTGGCGTAATTATTCGCGGCAACGGGGTTCAGGTGATTTATGGCCCGCATGTCACCATCATTAAAAACGAAGTCGAAGAGATCTTATCGTAATGAAAACTGTACTGGATTCCCTGAAAGGTAAATTAATCGTCTCCTGCCAGGCGCTGGAAAATGAGCCCCTGCACAGCCCGTTTATTATGTCACGTATGGCGCTGGCGGCAGCGCAGGGCGGTGCGGTAGGTATTCGTGCGAACAGCGTGGTGGACATTCGCGCGATCAAAGAGAGCGTCTCCCTGCCGGTGATTGGGATTATCAAGCGTGATTATCCGGGTAGCGATGTGTTTATCACGGCCACTTTACAGGAAGTCGATGAACTGATGACCGTTGAGCCGGAAATTATTGCTCTGGATGCGACAGCGCGCCCGCGCCCCGGTGGGCAAACGCTGGAAGAACTGGTCACGCAGATCCGTGCTCGCTATCCGTCCGTACTGCTGATGGCGGATATTGCCACCGTAGACGAAGCGGTGACCGCTGAGCGCCTGGGTTTTGACTGTGTGGGCACTACGCTCTACGGTTATACCGCTGACACTGCCGGGCATGTGCTGGCGGAAAACGACTGCGGTTTTTTACGTGATGTGTTGGCTGCGGTTAGCGTACCGGTTGTGGCGGAAGGGAACGTTGATACCCCTGAGCGTGCTGCACGATGCCTGGCATTAGGTGCCCATACCGTGGTGGTTGGTGGGGCTATCACGCGTCCGCAGCAGATAACGGCACGCTTTGTCGCAGCGATCGCCTCGTAAAGCATCGATGGGGCATGATACTTTGGCGGGGATCTGCGATAATTATCGTTTATCCCCATATTGAGAGCGCTATGCAGTACCCGATTAACGAGATGTTCCAGACCCTGCAAGGTGAGGGTTACTTTACCGGCGTCCCCGCCATTTTTATTCGTTTACAGGGATGCCCGGTTGGCTGTGCCTGGTGCGATACCAAACACACCTGGGATAAGCTTGAGGATCGGGAAGTCTCCCTGTACAGCATCCTGGCCAAGACCAAAGAAAGCGATAAATGGGGTGCTGCGAGCAGCGAAGATCTGCTGGCGGTCATTTCGCGTCAGGGCTATACCGCCCGTCACGTGGTGATCACCGGTGGCGAGCCCTGCATTCATGACCTGATGCCGCTGACTGACCTGCTGGAAAAGAACGGCTTTAGCTGCCAGATTGAGACCAGCGGCACGCACGAAGTACGCTGTACGCCGAATACCTGGGTGACCGTATCGCCGAAGGTGAATATGCGCGGTGGCTATGATGTGCTGTCACAGGCGCTGGAGCGCGCGAATGAAATCAAGCATCCGGTTGGCCGCGTCCGCGATATTGAAGCACTGGATGAACTGCTGGCGACGTTGAGTGACGACAAACCGCGAATCATCGCCTTACAGCCAATCAGCCAGAAAGAAGATGCGACGCGTTTGTGCATTGATACCTGTATTGCGCGTAACTGGCGTCTGTCGATGCAGACCCATAAGTATCTGAATATTGCCTGATAACTGTGCCGGGGGCGTTTCGCTTACCCGGCCAGAGTTTGTTGCTCGTTGCAGGCCGGATAAGACGCATTGCCATCCGGCAAGCCTATAATCACTCGCCGCGGTATACGCAGCCCGCTGTGCAGGTCTCTTTCACCATTACGGCACTCAGCAGAGGGACCACAGGTTTAACCTGATCCCAAATCCATTTGGCCAGCACTTCGCTGGTTGGATTTTCTAAGCCAGGAATATCGTTCAAATAGTAGTGATCGAGTCTGTCGTAAGTCGGCTTAAACGCGGCTTTTAACTCAGCAAAATCCATGATCCAACCGGTATGCGGATCGACTTCACCGGTAATTTCAAGACGCACCATAAATGAGTGACCATGCAGGCGGCCACACTTATGCCCTTCCGGTACATGCGGCAGGTGGTGAGCGGCTTCGAAGGTGAAATCTTTAAACAAGGTGGTGGACATTTTTTACTCTCAAGAATGCGAAAAACCGCGGTAGGGTACCGTAAAGAGCAAATTTTATCATTATTTATACACGTCATTCTTTAAGCTGCTTCTTTGTTGGCTGCCTTTGCTCGCCCCAGTCACTTACTCATGTAAGCTCCTGGGACTTGCTCAGTTGCCGCCTCGATGCATCTTAAATTATTTAGTGTATAAAAGGGTGCTGAGTATCAGAACGATTTATTCATGACGTTAATATTTGGTAATTATTTATATATCAAATGCTTATATAATCTGTTTTGCAGTTAATAACTATAACTAAAACAGGTTAGTCCATTTGGTTATTTGTTATTTCCATCCCTTCTTTAATTGTTACTATCCCCGCCGTTAACCTTATCTTCAGTTTGGGTTTTATTGCTGAAATCCGCTTTGCTTACTGGAACATGACAACGCATGACGACACAGGCCCCACCTTCCGCTTTGCTACCGCTAAACCCGGAGCAACTGGCACGCCTTCAGGCGGCCACGACCGATTTCACTCCCGCACAGCTTGCGTGGGTTTCTGGCTATTTTTGGGGCGTGCTGAATCAGCAGCCTGGCAGCAACGCGGTGGCGACTGCGCCTGTCGCTGAAATGCCTGGCATTACGCTTATCTCCGCCTCGCAAACCGGTAATGCGCGCCGTGTGGCGGAAGCCCTGCGCGATGATCTGATCGCCGCGAAGCTCAACGTCACTCTCATCAACGCTGGCGACTATAAATTCAAACAAATCGCCAATGAAAAACTGCTGATCGTGGTGGCGTCGACGCAAGGGGAAGGTGAACCGGCGGAAGAAGCCGTGGCGTTGCATAAATTCCTGTTCTCGAAAAAAGCGCCGAAGCTTGATAACACCGCTTTTGCCGTGTTTGGTCTTGGCGATACCTCTTATGAGTTTTTCTGCCAGGCAGGAAAAGACTTCGATGCGAAATTGGCTGAGCTGGGCGGTGAACGTCTGCTCGACCGCGTCGACGCCGACGTCGAATACCAGGCCGACGCCGCGCAGTGGCGTGCTCGTCTGGTTGATGTCCTGAAAGGGCGTGCGCCTGCGGCACCGTCTGTGCAAGTTGCCGCGAGCGGTGCAGTAAATGAAGTACACACCAGCCCATACACCAAAGAAGCGCCGCTGACGGCGTCGCTTGCGGTGAATCAGAAAATTACCGGCCGCGACTCTGAAAAAGACGTGCGCCATATTGAAATTGATTTAGGCGATTCCGGCCTGCGTTATCAGCCGGGCGATGCGCTGGGCGTCTGGTATCAGAATGACCCGGCTCTGGTTAAAGAACTGGTTGAACTGCTGTGGCTGAAAGGTGATGAGCCGGTCACGGTTGAAGGCAAAACCCTGTCGCTCGCTGAAGCGTTGCAGTGGCATTTCGAGCTGACGGTTAACACCGGCAATATCGTAGAGAACTATGCCACCTTAACCCGCAGCGAAACTTTGCTGCCGTTAGTGGGTGACAAAGCACAGTTGCAGCATTACGCCGCAACCACGCCCATCGTCGATATGGTGCGCTTCTCTCCGGCGCAACTGGATGCTCAGGCGTTAGTTGATCTTCTGCGTCCGCTGACGCCGCGTTTGTACTCCATTGCTTCTTCCCAGGCGGAAGTGGAAAGCGAAGTGCATGTCACCGTGGGCGTGGTGCGTTATGAGATAGAAGGTCGCGCCCGTGCTGGTGGTGCTTCCAGTTTCCTCGCCGACCGCGTGGAAGAAGAAGGTGAAGTTCGCGTGTTCATTGAACACAACGACAACTTTCGTCTGCCTGCGAACCCACAGACGCCGGTAATTATGATTGGACCGGGTACGGGGATTGCGCCGTTCCGTGCATTCATGCAGCAACGTGCGGCTGACGGAGCCGAAGGCAAAAACTGGCTGTTTTTTGGTAACCCACACTTTACCGAAGATTTCCTGTATCAGGTGGAATGGCAGCGTTACGTCAAAGAGGGCGTACTGAGCCGTATCGATCTCGCCTGGTCCCGCGATCAAAAAGAAAAAGTCTACGTACAAGATAAACTGCGCCAACAGGGCGCGGAACTGTGGCGCTGGATTAACGACGGTGCGCACATTTATGTCTGCGGCGACGCCAATCGCATGGCGAAAGACGTTGAGCAGGCGTTGTTGGAAGTGATTGCCGAATTCGGTGGTATGGATATCGAAGCGGCGGATGAATTTTTAAGTGAGCTGCGCATTGAGCGCCGTTATCAGCGAGATGTCTACTAATGAGCGAAAAACATCCAGGACCATTGGTGGTCGAAGGCAAACTGTCCGACGCTGAGCGTATGAAGCTGGAAAGCAACTATCTGCGCGGTACCATTGCCGAAGATTTAAACGACGGCCTGACCGGCGGATTTAAAGGCGACAACTTCCTGCTGATCCGTTTTCACGGTATGTACCAGCAGGACGACCGCGATATCCGTGCCGAACGTGCCGAGCAAAAGCTGGAGCCGCGTCACGCGATGCTGCTGCGCTGTCGTCTGCCAGGTGGGGTGATCACCACCAAACAGTGGCAGGCGATCGATAAGTTCGCCCATGACAACACCATTTACGGCAGCATTCGTCTGACCAACCGTCAGACCTTCCAGTTTCACGGCATTCTGAAGAAGAACGTTAAGCCGGTACACCAGATGCTGCACTCCGTCGGCCTGGACGCGCTGGCGACAGCCAACGACATGAACCGTAACGTGCTGTGCACCTCCAACCCGTATGAATCTGAGCTGCACGCGGAAGCCTACGAGTGGGCGAAAAAGATCTCCGAACATCTGCTGCCGCGCACCCGCGCCTATGCAGAGATCTGGCTGGATCAGGAAAAAGTCGCGACTACCGACGAAGAGCCGATCCTCGGTCAAACCTATCTGCCGCGTAAGTTTAAAACCACGGTCGTGATCCCACCGCAGAACGACATCGATCTGCACGCCAACGACATGAACTTTGTGGCGATTGCGGAAAACGGCAAGCTGGTGGGTTTTAACCTGCTGGTGGGCGGTGGTTTGTCCATCGAGCATGGCAACAAGAAAACTTACGCCCGCACAGCAAGCGAGTTTGGTTATCTGCCGCTAGAGCATACGCTGGCCGTGGCGGAGGCTGTGGTGACCACGCAGCGTGACTGGGGTAACCGTACCGATCGTAAAAACGCCAAAACCAAATACACGCTGGAACGCGTAGGCGTTGAGACCTTTAAAGCTGAAGTTGAGCGCCGGGCGGGGATCAAGTTTGAGCCGATCCGTCCGTACGAGTTTACCGGTCGCGGCGATCGTATCGGCTGGGTGAAAGGGATCGACAATAAATGGCATCTGACGTTGTTTATTGAAAACGGCCGTATCCTCGATTATCCGGGCCGACCGCTGAAAACCGGTCTGCTTGAGATCGCGAAGATCCACAAAGGTGAGTTCCGCATTACCGCGAACCAGAACCTGATCATTGCCGGTGTTCCTGAGAGTGAAAAGGCGAAGATCGAGAAGATTGCGCAGAAGAGTGGCTTAATGAACGCGGTCACTCCGCAGCGTGAAAACTCGATGGCCTGCGTCTCGTTCCCGACCTGTCCGCTGGCGATGGCGGAAGCCGAGCGCTTCCTGCCAACGTTTATCGACAACATCGACACGCTGATGGCGAAGCACAGCCTGAGTGATGAAAATATTGTCATGCGTGTGACCGGCTGCCCGAACGGTTGTGGTCGTGCGATGCTGGCGGAAGTTGGTCTGGTGGGTAAAGCACCCGGGCGTTACAACCTCCATTTAGGGGGCAACCGTATCGGAACTCGCATTCCCCGGATGTTTAAAGAGAACATCACCGAGCCGGAAATTCTGGCATCGCTGGATGAACTGATTGGGCGCTGGGCGAAAGAGCGCGAAGTGGGTGAAGGCTTCGGTGACTTTACGGTGCGTGCGGGCATTATTCGCCCGGTGCTCGATCCCGCCCGGGATTTCTGGGAATAATGTGAAATTGACTTATCGGGTCTGCTGAATCGGTAGGCCTGATAAGCGCAGCGCCATCAGGCAAGGCAAACAGTGAGGAACTTATGTCCAAACTCGATCTCAACGCGTTGAACGAACTGCCGAAAGTTGAACGCGTTATGGCGTTGGCACAAACCAACGACCAACTGGAAAAATTGAGCGCCGAGGATCGCGTAGCGTGGGCGCTGGAAAACCTGCCTGGTGAATATGTACTGTCATCAAGTTTTGGTATCCAGGCGGCAGTGAGCCTGCATCTGGTAAATCAGGTTCGCCCGGATATCCCGGTGATCCTCACTGATACTGGCTATTTGTTCCCGGAAACCTATCAGTTCATTGATGAGTTAACGGATAAGCTTAAGCTAAATCTGCAAGTCTACCGGGCAAAGGAATGTGCGGCCTGGCAGGAAGCACGCTACGGCAAACTGTGGGAGCAGGGCGTTGAGGGCATTGAAAAATACAATGACATCAACAAAGTCGAGCCGATGAACCGGGCGCTGCAGGAGCTGAACGCGCAAACCTGGTTTGCCGGTCTGCGTCGAGAGCAATCGGGCAGTCGTGCGCATTTGCCGGTGCTGGCTATCCAGCGCGGCGTGTTTAAAGTTCTGCCGATCATCGACTGGGATAACCGTACGGTTTACCAGTATCTGCAAAAATACGGTTTGAAATACCATCCGTTGTGGGATCAGGGCTATCTGTCGGTAGGCGATACCCACACCACCCGCAAATGGGAGCCGGGTATGGCGGAAGAAGAGACGCGTTTCTTCGGATTGAAGCGTGAGTGCGGACTGCACGAAGGGTAAATTACCCGTGATGAGCCAGCATTGTACAAATGCTGGCGTTATCGTTAGTTTCCCAACCCTGTCCGTTTATTGTAATAACCCGCTTCACCTTCTGGCGAAACCAGAATCATCTGCGCCGCTGGGCGATGTTGTTTCTTACGGAACAGCTCAAGCTGTTCATCGTTGGGGAGTAAAAAGTCGCCTGATTGTTTACGCCACCACGACAGGCGTACTGATAACCGGCTCATTTCCCATCGGAAATCGCCTTCATCGACGACGGGATGAAACTCACCCTCCTCATTTTGCCATGCGAGGTAAACATCCACGCTCTCTTCGCCCAGGCGAGTCGAAAATTCTCTGTCTTTGTCCCATAAAAAATCGCTGGCTTCCCGATCATAACCGAGATCGTGACGTAACAGATTTTGTGCGGCAACTGATCGTTGGCTAAGTACTTTACCGAAGGCAATATCGGAAAGTGTCTGTAAGCCCGCCGGAGCAGCTATCTCCTGCTTGTAGACGCCATCCACTAATGCTCTGGCGTTTTCTGGCATACGGATTTCTCCGTGCTGGCGCAGCACTGCCTGGGTACGCCACAAACAGGCATGATCGGCATAAACAAAGCCGGTTCCTTTTAGTTCTTGCCCCAGCCAGCCCTCTTCAGCTTGTTCCTGCCATTCCGGCACCAGAATATGCAATACCGGCGGCTGGCGACCATCAGGCAATGTGGGTTTACGCTGCCCATCAGCATCGCGAATATGACGTTGCAGACGACCAGCGCGCTGGATTAATAAATCAATGGGGGCCAGATCGGAGATCATCCAGTCAAAGTCCAGATCGAGGCTCTGTTCAACGACCTGCGTGGCGATCAATACTTTACCCCGTCGTTCTGAAACGGGAGCGTTATTACCGAACCAACTGAGCGTTTTATTTTCAATATCAATACGATCGGTAAAAGCGAAGCGACTGTGGAAAAGTAACAGATCCTGTTCTGGCAGCATTCCTTCGTGAAGTAACTGCTGGTAAACGTCTCGCGCATCATCCACCGTGTTACGAATCCAGCAAACACATTGCCCGGCTGCCACAACACGATAAATAATATCCAACGCTTGCTGGCGTTGTTGTATCCATTTTATGGTTACGGTACGTTGGACCTCGGGGCGCGTATCCAGCGGTTGCTCCAGCAGACCGCTGGAAGATAGATGGCTTAGCCAGGGGTAGCCCGCATCCTCGTTGGTTTCAGTAGCCGTAAAATCGGCACCGTCATTGAATGCGTGGAGTAGTTTCTCTCGTAAGGCGGCAGGAAGCGTCGCACTCAGAATAATGGCGCTGCCCCCCTGTGCGGCATGGAATCTCAATAGCCCTTCCAGTAATTTCACCATATAGCCATCGTAGGCGTGGACCTCATCCAGCAACAGAATTTTATCGCGCATTCCCAGCAGGCGGAGCGACTGGTGGCGAAAAGGCATGACGGCCATTAAGAGTTGATCAAGCGTTCCGACGCCAACTTCTGCCAGCAGCGCTTTTTTGCGTGAATCGGCAAACCATGCGTGGCACTCACTGTTCGCGTTACCATCATTGTGAGCATAATCTTTCGCCGTATCTCCATCTGGTTGCCAGATAGATTGTCGGAAGGCGTCAGTCATTTCTCGCCCACCGTGCGCCAGAATTAGCGAGGGTCTGGAATCATCGGTAAAAAGCGCGTGATAGGCCGCGGCCAGACGTTTATACATGGCGTTTGCAGTGGCCATAGTCGGTAGTCCAACGTAGAGACCGTGGCCTTTATTGGCTGACATTAAACGATGAGTCAGGATCAGCGCAGCCTCTGTTTTGCCGGCTCCGGTAACGTCTTCCAGAATAACCAACTGTGGGCCGGGGGCTGAGATATCTAATGTGGTTGCCCGCTCCTGCAGTGGGGTCAGCGTATGAATGAACGGAAATAATGCCTGGTGGCTCTGATAATGGCTATGCTGCGATAACGGGGGCATTTTAAGAATGGCCTGCTGCGCTTTTTCACAAGCAAGAGGCCAATAATCGACCAATGGCATAGGCTGGCTAAGCAGAGGGAACTGCGTTTCGTCAGATCCCATCCAGTCAGTGAGGGTGACGAGACCTGCAAAAAACCAGCTATGTTGCTTTAAGCATTTTCTGCCTGCTTTAGTCTTCCATTCCTGCGGGATCGTAAAGGGGAATAACTGACTTAATGCTTCCAGATAATGTGTTGCTGCAACAATATCTTCATCAGCGAATGCCAATGAACTTCTGTTCTTCATGGTTTCCGGTGGGATGCCATGATGTCCGGTGCTAATGAGCATCCAGGTATTTAAGGGGCTTTCAAATCTGGCACGGTTTTCAGATTCAATGCCTGCGATAATTTCATTACTACCTGAACACCACGCTTCAAATAATTTCCCCCACAAATAGAATCCTAAGGAATCATGTCTCTCAAATGTGGAAATCCCACTAACAGGAGGAAATAAAGGGGAGTCGGGGAATTCTGCATATCTTTGAAATCCTCTGGCGAATTTTCCAATATCATGACTGGCAAGAAACCAGATTAACCAGTTTTCGGCATCCGTGCCAGTAATGCCGCATTTCTGTAATATATTTTTAGAGTCAAATATATTGTTTTCAATTATGTAATACCCGCATGCGGCAACATCGAGGCAATGGTATGCCAATAAATGATAATTATTAATTATGTTTTTAGTTGATTTATTGGTTTTCCCCCAATATCGGAGGTAGTCAATGTTTTCTATTTGCGTCATCTTTTTACTGTAAGGAGGAAGATAAATGATGTCCATTTTAATACAGAGTAAGTAAATTATTGGGCTTTTTGAGAAAAACTGAGGTTACCCCCGCTGGCGCGGGGAACGTTTTGCTATTCAGACTGTATCTACGGTTTATCCCATAACTTAAGGGAACGTATTAAAGATAACAAATAATAATAAAAAATACATTGTATGATTTAAGACTGTATCTACTTTTTATTTATGTTTTCGTTTTTGAAATAATGGAGTATAACTCCAATGGAAGTATTAAATGGAAATCTCAGAACGGAGCTTACCTGTGGGTAGGTAATATTTCAATTGGCTTGAGAAATAGTCTTACAGGAGTAATTCTATGGATTTAACCAGAGAGAAATGGCTTCCCGTCATATTCTCAAGCGGCGAGAAAAAGAGAATATCATTAAGCGAACTTCTGGATAACAATATTCAGGATCTTGCATACCCTCGGGCCGATTTTCAGGGGGCGGCATGGCAAATGCTGATTGGTATTTTGCAATGTACCGTCGCGCCGGAAGATAAAGAAGAATGGGCTGATATCTGGCATGACGGTATCGAATTCGAACAATGGGAGAAGACGTTAACAACGATCTCTCTGGCTCTACAGTTCGGCGAGCAAAAGCCCTCCTTCCTGCAAAGTTTCGATCCTCTGGATAGCGAATATGGATCTATTGCCGGGTTGTTAGTCGATGCGCCTGGCGGCAATACGCTTAAGCTCAATAAAGATCATTTTGTTAAACGCGGCAATGTGGAGCAAATTTGCCTACACTGTGCGGCGATAGCGCTGTTTGCGATTCAAGCCAATTCACCTGCCGGTGGGGCGGGCTACCGGGTCGGAATGCGCGGCGGTGGCCCGCTCACCACGCTGGTGGTACCGCAGGAAGAAGATAAATACCCACTCTGGAAAAAACTCTGGCTCAACGTCTTACCGCAGGAGGCTAAGCCTACCGTCGCACAGTATCCCCTTATTTTCCCGTGGCTTGCGCCGACAAAAACCAGTGAAAATACCGGAAATGTGGTGACGCCGGAAAATGCCCACCCGTTGCAAGCTTACTGGGGAATGCCGCGGCGAATCGAGCTGGATTTCTCCCAGACTATGGCAGGTATCTGCGATTTGTGCGGAGAACATCATGAGTCGCTGTTACTGCAAATGCGCAGTAAAAACTATGGCGTTCAGTATGACAGTTGGCTGCATCCCTTCTCTCCTTATCGGCAGGCGCTGAAAGATCCTTCTACGCCATGGCTGGCGTTAAAAGGGCAACCTGGCGGGTTAAGTTATAAAGACTGGCTGGGGCTGATGCTCAATCGCGAGGATAAGTTCAACAAAATGCAGCCTGCGAAGGTAGTTCGTGCCGCCGGTCAGCGGAACAACATGAGCCTGTGGTGTTTTGCATTTGATATGGAGAACGCCAAGGCTCGCTGCTGGTATCAGAACCGTATTCCCCTCATTAGTGTTTCCCATGAAGAGCAATTTCTTGCCGCGCTGAATACCGTGTTGGTGCTGGCTAGCGAGGCGTTGTCGTTATTAAGGAATGCCTTAAAGAGCGCCAAATTCGAGACGCCGAAAGAAGCCAAAATGGATTTCAGCATGGTTGATATCGCCTTCTGGCAGGAAACTGAGCCTGCTTTTCGGGTGCTGCAAGAGGCGCTGGTTGCTGACCCATTACGTCAAAATCCGCTGACTCACCGCGCAGTTCGCCAGTGGGAGCAGGAATTAGCGCGTTATTTATTTCACGTTTTTGACCGTGATGCCCTGACCAACCCCGATTGCCCGGACGATATCCTGTTGCGCCAACTGACGGCCAGGCAGGATTTTGCCAGCAGCTATCGTAAACATAAAGCGCGCAAGGATGTGTTGGCGCTGGTCGAATAACCGAAGGATCTAAATATGCTGAACAGTAATACCGCAGCGTTATGCAGAATTCTCAACTCTGACGCGCAGAAAGCGCTCCTTGACTGGTTTACCACGCTGTCTGAGCGCTATGAGCGCAAAGATGATAAACGAATCAACGGTCGAGCCTGGCGGGCTGAGTTGAAAAGAATGGCGCCGCCTTATGGCGTGATGATGTGCGAGGGGTATGACGCGCTTCGTCAGGCGCTACTGAAACATATGCCGCTGCAACCTCTTGATGAAATGGCGCTGGCGCTGTTTGTCAGCGTTGCCGCACATATTAAGAGTCATAAGGAAAAAGCCAGTTTTGCCGCGCAACTGGGGGAAAAGCTAAAAGGTTCCACGCCGTGCGTTTCTGCATTGCGTTTTGAACGTTTACAAAAAGCGTCCGACCCGGAGACGTTTTGTCTGTTGTTGATTCAGGCGGTGAAAATTCGTGGAACAGAAGGGGTGAATGTTCTGTCGCTGGCCGATGGAATATTCCTGTGGATGGAAGAGTGGCAACGACGCGAAAACCATCAGCCGGAATCCGCCAATCCCTTTGAACGCAACCGTACACGTTGGGCGAATGAATACCTTTCCATGTCGCGCGGCAAATAATCATTTTTAGAAGGATTTAACGATGACCACTTTTATTCAACTGCATTTATTGACTGCTTATGCGCCTGCTAACCTGAACCGTGATGAATCCGGACGCCCGAAAACGGCTTATATGGGCGGTGTAGAGCGCCTGCGCGTTTCGTCGCAAAGCCTGAAACGCGCCTGGCGTGTGTCGGAAACCTTTGAGGGCGCGATGGATGGATTTATGGGTAAGCGTACCCGCCGAATTGGCGTGGATTATGTTTATCGCCCGATGACTGCCGCTGGCGTTATTGGGAAAACAGCGAAAAGCGCAGCGGAGAAAATTGCGGCGCAGTTCGGCAAACTGAAAAGTGACAAAAACGCGCCTGAAGAAAAGAATCTTGAAATTGAACAGATCGTTCACGTCAGCAACCATGAAATTAGTTTGATCAAACAGTTGGTCGATACGCTAATTGCTGAAAAACGCGAACCCAGCGATGAAGAAGTGAAGCTATTACGCAAAGAGCAGCGAAGCGTAGATATGGCGCTGTTTGGGCGTATGCTGGCGTCATCACCGGAGTTTAACGTAGAGGCGGCCTGTCAGGTCTCGCATGCGCTGGGCGTAAGCGCTGTGACCGTTGAATCTGATTTTTTCACCGCCGTTGACGATCTGAATAATAAAGAAGAAGACGCAGGCTCCGGACATATGGGCGAACAAGGTTTTGCCTCAGCGCTTTTCTATACCTATGTCTGCATCAGCCGCGATCTGTTGGTGGAAAACCTCGGCGGTAATGAAGATCTGGCGAAACGCGCCATCGCCGCGCTTACCGAAACGGCGTTAACGGTCTCTCCGACCGGAAAGCAAAACAGCTTCGCTTCTCGCGCCTACGCAACCTATGCGCTGGCGGAAATCGGTCAAAAACAACCGCGTTCTCTGGCGGCGGCGTTCTTCCAGCCAGTGCGTGATACCGATCAAATTCCCGCAGCAATCGCCCGTTTAACACAGCAGCGCGCGAGTTTCGATAGCGTATACGGGAATTGTGCTGATGATTATCGCGAGCTGAACGTTCAGGAAGGCACGGGTTCTCTGGCGGAATTACTGGCCTTTGTCAGCCAGTAAGGATGAATAATGAAGGAATATCTGGTTTTCCAGCTCTATGCACCGCTGGCGTCGTGGGGGGAAGAAGCATCTGGCGAGATTCGCCATTCTGCAACGGTTCCCACGCGATCCGCATTATTGGGGATACTTGCCGCTGCGCTAGGAATTCGTCGTGACGAAGAAGAGCTGCTGAATAGCTTTAATCAGCATTACCATCTGGCGGTACACGCGCTAGCTTCACAAGATCGCTGGTTGCGGGATTATCACACGGTTAGCGCGCCGCGAGAAAATAAAAAGTATCGCTACTACACGCGCCGGGATGAATTGACTCTCGCGCCGGATGAAGCGGGGACGCTTATTTCGCAGCGGGAATATCGCTGCGACGGCTACTGGCATGTGGCAATAAGTGTAACGCCCGATGCACCGCATACGCTTAGCGAAATGCGAGCGGCGCTACTGACCCCACATTTCCCTCTCTATTTGGGGCGAAAATCTTGCCCTCTGGCGTTACCGTTGGCACCACGTTTAATGACGGGCACGTTAAAAGAGATATTCACTCAGGCTGTTGAGGAGCTGTCCGCTGCGGAGTTAAGCAGCTTTACCCTGCGTGAAGGCGTTTGTTACTGGGACGATCCTGACGAAGCGAGTTTGGTCTGGCAGCAAAAGCAGCATAGCAATAATCAACCTGTTAGCCGCCAGCGCTGGCAGTTTGGTAGCTATACCCGGTTCTATGGCCCCTTACAGGAGAGAACATAATGTATCTTTCTCGTATCCAGCTTCGGTTTAATCAATTGCGACCGGAAATGCTGGAAAAATGGCATTCAGCCAGGCCTTATGCCAGCCACCAATGGCTATGGCAGCTTTTTCCTGAACAAGAGTCACGTCAGTTTTTATTTCGTGAGGAAGCGCATGGCGGTTTTTTCATGCTTTCGGCGATACCGCCGTTAGCTCAGCATTCCCTGTTTCTCGTTGAAACCAAAGCGTTTAATCCACAGCTGACCAATGGTCTTATGCTTGATTTTCAACTTCGCGCAAATCCTGTCATTACTCGTAACGGTAAGCGCAGCGATGTGATGATGGATGCGAAGTTTCAGGCAAAAACGCAGGGAGTCGCGCAGGAACAATGGTGGGAGCTGCAACAGCAGGCTGCACAGGCCTGGCTGGAAAGGCAAGGGCAGCAGCATGGTTTCCGTTTGCTTGAGGAGGAGACTGATGATTTCGCCCAGTGGGCAGGCGCGGAACAGAGTGAAATGCAGGCGCGTTGTGGGTGTGTGCAAGCCTATCAACAACATCGTTTTGTCCGTAACGATCGGGAAGAGTCGATTGCTTTCAGTAGCGTTGATTTTAGTGGAACGCTTTGCATTACTGATGCCTCACGATTTGAACAGGCGCTGTATTCTGGATTAGGTAAGAGTAAAGCGCTGGGCTGCGGAATGCTGATGGTGAAAAGGAAGCGCTGATGGCCTGGCTACCGTTGAACCCCATCCCGTTAAAAGATCGCGTATCGATGATTTTTCTCCAGTATGGGCAGATTGATGTTATCGACGGCGCGTTTGTATTGATCGATAAAACGGGCGTTCGTACACATATCCCCGTTGGCTCGGTTGCCTGCATCATGCTAGAACCGGGGACGCGTGTTTCCCATGCGGCAGTACGTCTTGCCGCGACGGTGGGGACATTGCTGGTGTGGGTGGGGGAAGCAGGCGTTCGTGTTTATGCTTCGGGGCAGCCGGGCGGGGCTCGTTCAGACAAATTGCTTTATCAGGC
Source organism: Citrobacter sp. Cpo074 (assembly GCF_030332745.1). Lineage (NCBI taxonomy): Bacteria > Pseudomonadati > Pseudomonadota > Gammaproteobacteria > Enterobacterales > Enterobacteriaceae > Citrobacter > Citrobacter sp. Cpo074. The sequence goes on along the minus strand of NZ_JAOWHG010000034.1, from coordinate 38,762 downwards.
GAAACTCGCACTGGATGAGGATTTGCGGCTGAAGGTAGTGCGTAAAATGTTTGAGTTACGTTTTGGCGAACCCGCGCCAAGCCGTCGTTCCGTTGAACAATTGCGCGGCATTGAAGGTAGTCGCGTACGGGCAACCTACGCATTGCTGGCGAAGCAATATGGCGTGAAGTGGCAGGGGCGTCGTTACGATCCGAAAGATTGGGAAAAAGGCGATGTGATTAATCAATGCATCAGCTCAGCAACTGCCTGTCTTTATGGTGTGACGGAAGCGGCGACATTGGCAGCTGGGTATGCGCCTGCGATCGGTTTTGTGCATACGGGGAAGCCACTATCTTTTGTTTATGACATCGCTGATATCATTAAATTTGATACCGTCGTACCGAAAGCATTCGAAATAGCAAAGCGTAATCCTACCGATCCCGATCGCGAAGTCCGCCTTGCTTGCCGGGATATTTTTCGTAGCGGTAAAACGCTGGCTAAATTAATACCTCTTATCGAAGATGTTCTCGCAGCAGGTGAAATCCAACCGCCGTTACCTCCTGAAGATTCACAGCCCATCGCAATCCCACTTCCTGTTTCTGTGGGGGATTCTGGCCATCGGAGTAACTAACGATGAGTGTGCTGGTTGTTGTTACAGAAAACGTACCACCTCGCTTGCGAGGCCGACTTGCCGTCTGGTTGCTGGAAATTCGAGCTGGTGTATACGTTGGTAATGTTTCAACGAAGATCCGCGAGATGATATGGCAACAGGTCTCCGTTCTGGCAGAAGAAGGGAACGTTGTCATGGCGTGGGCAATGAATACGGAGTCGGGCTTTGAATTTCAGACGTGGGGTGAAAACCGACGTATTCCGGTGGATCTCGATGGATTACGATTAGTGTCGTTTCTGCCTGTTTTAAATCAATGAGTTAGCGATCTTTAAAAATACGGAAAAGTTGGTGGATTTCTTGTATGCCAAAAAAGGCTTAAAATTCAGTTGGGTAGTTTTAGAGTGTTCCCCGCGCCAGCGGGGATAAACCGATACAGAAATGCGAGCGATGTACACGCCCCATGTGTTCCCCGCGCCAGCGGGGATAAACCGGACGCTGAATCCCCCGCTCCATGCGACTTAGAGTGTTCCCCGCGCCAGCGGGGATAAACCGCGCTCCAACATCAGCTGCTGTTAATTGTACGGCGTGTTCCCCGCGCCAGCGGGGATAAACCGAACGCGTCCCCTCATGGCTCGCCTGTCGCTGTGTGTTCCCCGCGCCAGCGGGGATAAACCGCTATCCTCTTTACCTAAGTTGACCATTGATACGTGTTCCCCGCGCCAGCGGGGATAAACCGGCCTCGTAAAACGGGGCCTTTGATTTGGTGTGGTGTTCCCCGCGCCAGCGGGGATAAACCGTCTCGCCGTTTATCGTTATTTCACCTGTTCCCGTGTTCCCCGCGCCAGCGGGGATAAACCGGTCATGCTTTCGACCAAATACTACCGCGACAAGTGTTCCCCGCGCCAGCGGGGATAAACCGGAATGGGTTGACGAACGCCAGCTCGCGACGCTGTGTTCCCCGCGCCAGCGGGGATAAACCGCTGAATTATATAACGCAGCGTTGCACCGCTGGGTGTTCCCCGCGCCAGCGGGGATAAACCGAAATCACCACACTGGAATTACAAGACCCAACGGTGTTCCCCGCGCCAGCGGGGATAAACCGCACTACGTTATGCAGGTCGGTAACGTAGAGAAGTGTTCCCCGCGCCAGCGGGGATAAACCGGGGTCGTTCTGTTGGATGATTTCGCGGAATGGGTGTTCCCCGCGCCAGCGGGGATAAACCGTTTCACCCGCTTTTTCAGGATCCGGGCGTGTTCGTGTTCCCCGCGCCAGCGGGGATAAACCGTGCCGGGCCTCAGTCACCCATTTAGGCTCACTGTGTTCCCCGCGCCAGCGGGGATAAACCGCTGATCATCGTGAGCGAGAACGAACGCCTGTTGTGTTCCCCGCGCCAGCGGGGATAAACCGGCAGGTTTACACTGTTTTCTCGCGTCGCGAGTGTGTTCCCCGCGCCAGCGGGGATAAACCGGTGGCAAACGAACAGGGATTTGTCGGCAGTTTGTGTTCCCCGCGCCAGCGGGGATAAACCGAGCAGGAAAAGGCGGCAGCGGATAAAGCGGCGGTGTTCCCCGCGCCAGTGGGGATAAACCGATTCGCCTCGAAACCTGCGCGGAGCCACGCTGGTGTTCCCCGCGCCAGCGGGGATAAACCGATACCTCTACCGCAAATTTTCGCGTATTCCTCGTGTTCCCCGCGCCAGCGGGGATAAACCGCCCCGGTCATTTCCTCTGATATCGACTAGTTTGTGTTCCCCGCGCCAGCGGGGATAAACCGTTTTATGCGACCGTTTAAACAGGCAGCGTGGCGTGTTCCCCGCGCCAGCGGGGATAAACCGAAAAAGATCTTGATAATGATGCTGATGTAAAAGTGTTCCCCGCGTCAGCGGGGATAAGGTAATTTTAGCGTTACGTATTGAGCCGATGATGTCGTATTCTCTGCTGGCACAGGGACGAAAATGATAGCCCAACGTCTTCATCTAAAAAGGTGCTAAGAGTTTTTACCCGCTTTTGCCAGTTCTTTTACCAGCGGCAGCATAATGCGTACCACGTCGCGGCTACGGTGCTCTATCCGGCCCGGTAACGCTTTATCAATGTGCTGCTGGTTATCCAGTCGCACATCGTGCCAGCTGTTGCCTGCCGGGAACGAGGCGCTTTTGGCGCGCTGTTGATAGCCATCTTTCTTGCCCAGGTTCCAGTTGGTCGCTTCAACGGAGAGAACGGAAATGCCCGCGTTGTCGAAGACCTCTGCATCGTTACAACATCCAGTGCCTTTCGGATAGTCTTTGTTCAGACCTGGATTGGTGCTGGCAACGATACCGCGGCTGTGCGCGATAGCCAGTGCCCGGTCGCGCGTCAGTTTTCGCACCGCTTCCGGGGTTTTCTTACCGCTATTGAAATAGAGCTTATCGCCGACGATCAGGTTATCGAGGTTGATAACCAGCAGCGTGTTTTTCTTCTCGGCGGCGCTCATTCGCTTCAGGATGTTCTCCGCGCCCAGTTTGCCTTCTTCCTCGCCGCTGGTGGCGATAAATCGAATACCGTACTGTGTCGGCACGTTTTTGAGTTTTTCCGCCAGTTCCAGCATTACGCCAACACCTGCAGCGTTGTCATCGATACCTTGCAGGGTTAATCCACCCAGATTGGCATCGGAATCGGCGTCGCTTTGTGCGGCGTAGGTGTCGAGGTGCGCCATAATAATAATCTGTTGCGGCGCTTTGCCTTCATGTGCAGCAATAACGGTGCTTCCCGTTACGTTATGCCAGTTTTTACGGTTATCTTTGGCGGTATAAACATAACGGCTATTAAACGTCCGAATATCGCTGCTATAACCCATCTGCTGAAATTGTTGACGTATATAATCAGCAGACAACATTTCTGCCGGAGATCCCGTCACGCGGCCTGGGAAAAACGTTGCGATATATCGAGCCTGGGTATTTGCGATATCTCCGGGCTTCGAAGATGTTGCCTGTGCGGGAAGGATGAAGCACGCGCCGAGCGCCAGGGCGGTAGTCAGGTGGCGCAATGCGAGAAACATGATGAGTCCTTAAATACCAAGCAGAAATTTTCAGCCGCTAGTATGAAACCGTGATCGAGGTAAAACAATTTCATTTGCTCCTAAATGCCCGAACTCCGGTAGCTTAAGCACTTTTTGATATTTGCTTTTCCGGATCGTTATTCCTTTGAGGAACTACTCATTCCAATTCGTAATTTCATTCGCCCCCTTGCCCTCCCTATAGTCAGGTTATCTGAGCATCGTTAGCAAAATAACGGCATTACATAGGAACGGTTATGGATCAAAAACGACTTACCCACCTGCGGCAACTGGAAGCGGAAAGCATCCATATCATTCGTGAGGTGGCCGCCGAGTTTTCTAATCCGGTGATGATGTATTCCATCGGCAAAGATTCCAGCGTAATGCTGCATCTGGCGCGTAAAGCGTTTTATCCGGGCACGCTGCCGTTCCCATTGCTGCACGTTGATACCGGCTGGAAATTCAGCGAAATGTACGAGTTTCGTGACCGCACGGCGAAAGCCTACGGCTGCGAACTGCTGGTGCATAAAAACCCGGAAGGGGTGGCGATGGGCATCAACCCGTTTGTCCACGGTAGCGCCAAGCATACCGACATTATGAAAACTGAAGGGCTGAAGCAGGCACTGAATAAATACGGTTTCGATGCCGCGTTTGGCGGTGCTCGTCGTGACGAAGAGAAATCGCGTGCCAAAGAGCGTATTTACTCTTTCCGCGATCGTTTTCATCGCTGGGATCCTAAAAATCAGCGCCCGGAGCTGTGGCACAACTACAACGGGCAGATTAACAAAGGCGAAAGTATTCGCGTCTTCCCGCTCTCTAACTGGACTGAACAGGATATCTGGCAGTACATCTGGCTGGAAAATATCGACATCGTGCCGCTGTATCTGGCGGCGGAGCGTCCGGTGCTGGAACGCGACGGCATGCTGATGATGATTGATGACGACAGAATCGATCTGCAACCCGGTGAAGTGATTAAAAAACGCATGGTGCGTTTCCGTACGCTCGGTTGCTGGCCGCTGACAGGCGCGGTGGAGTCGAATGCGCAGACGCTGCCGGAAATTATCGAAGAGATGCTGGTCTCAACCACCAGTGAACGTCAGGGCCGCGTGATTGACCGCGACCAGGCGGGCTCCATGGAGCTGAAGAAACGTCAGGGGTATTTCTAAGGAGCCGCCATGAATACGACACTTGCACAACAAATTGCTAATGAAGGCGGCGTTGAAGCCTGGATGGTTGCCCAGCAACACAAAAGTCTGCTGCGCTTTTTAACCTGCGGTAGCGTGGATGATGGGAAAAGTACCCTGATTGGCCGCCTGCTGCACGACACGCGTCAGATTTATGAAGACCAGCTTTCATCGCTGCACAATGACAGTAAACGTCACGGCACTCAGGGCGAAAAGCTTGATCTGGCGTTATTGGTTGACGGCTTGCAGGCCGAGCGCGAGCAGGGCATCACCATCGACGTGGCGTATCGTTATTTCTCTACCGAGAAGCGTAAATTTATTATTGCGGACACTCCCGGGCATGAGCAGTACACCCGTAACATGGCGACCGGCGCGTCGACCTGCGACCTGGCGATCCTATTGATCGATGCGCGTAAAGGCGTGCTGGATCAGACTCGTCGTCATAGCTTTATCTCCACGCTGCTTGGGATCAAACACCTGGTGGTGGCGATCAACAAAATGGATCTGGTGGACTTTAGCGAAGAGACATTTAACCGCATTCGCGAAGACTATCTTACTTTTGCTGAACAACTGCCGGGCAACCTGGATATCCGGTTTGTGCCGCTCTCTGCGCTGGAAGGCGATAACGTGGCTTCGCAAAGCGCCAGTATGCCGTGGTACAGCGGTCCGACGCTGCTGGAAGTGCTGGAAACCGTTGAGATCCAGCGCATTGTTGATACTCAGCCGATGCGCTTCCCGGTGCAGTATGTGAACCGACCGAATCTGGATTTCCGTGGTTATGCCGGAACGCTGGCCTCCGGTAGCGTGAAGGTTGGACAGCGCGTCAAAGTGTTGCCGTCCGGCGTGGAGTCGAGCGTGGCGCGGATCGTAACCTTTGATGGCGATTTACAGGAAGCGCATGCGGGTGAAGCGATCACCCTGGTGCTGAAAGATGAGATCGATATCAGCCGGGGTGACCTGTTACTTGATGCCGGTGAAACGCTGCCGACAGTACAAAGCGCTGCCGTTGATGTGGTGTGGATGGCGGAACAACCGTTGTCGCCAGGGCAGAGCTACGACATCAAAGTCGCAGGCAAGAAGACCCGCGCACGCGTTGATAGCGTGCAGTATCAGGTCGATATAAACAACCTGACCCAGCGTGACGTTGAAGCGCTACCGCTGAACGGCATCGGTCTGGTTAATCTGACTTTTGATGAGCCGCTGGTGCTGGATACCTATCAGCAGAACCCGGTTACGGGCGGGCTGATTATCATTGACCGCCTGACCAACGTTACCGTTGGCGCGGGACTGGTGCGTGAGCCAATCGTCCAGGAGCTTGCCACAGCTTCTCAGTTCAGCGCGTTTGAGCTGGAGCTTAATGCACTGGTGCGTCGCCACTTCCCACACTGGGGTGCGCGCGATCTGCTGGGAGGAAAATAATGGCGCTGCATGACGAAAACGTCGTCTGGCATGCCCATCCTGTTACACCGCAACAGCGGGAACAACGCCACGGTCATCGTGGTGTTGTGCTGTGGTTTACCGGGCTGTCAGGTTCCGGTAAATCCACGGTAGCAGGGGCGCTGGAAGAGGCGCTGCATAAGCTAGGGGTGAGCACCTATCTGCTGGATGGCGATAACGTGCGTCACGGTCTGTGCAGCGATCTTGGGTTTAGCGATGCCGATCGTAAGGAGAATATTCGTCGGGTTGGTGAAGTGGCTAACCTAATGGTAGACGCCGGCCTGGTGGTGTTGACTGCGTTTATCTCTCCACATCGCGCCGAGCGAAAAATGGTTCGCGAGCGCGTGGGTGAAGGGCGTTTTATTGAGGTTTTTGTCGATACGCCATTAGCAACGTGCGAAGCTCGCGATCCAAAAGGGCTGTATAAAAAAGCGCGAGCGGGGGAGTTGCGCAATTTCACCGGAATTGACTCGGTTTACGAAGCGCCTGAATCGCCAGAGATTCATCTTGATGGTGAACAATTGGTAACAAATTTGGTTCCTCAATTATTAGACCTGCTGAGGCAGGAAGATATTATCAGATCCTGAGACACCCGAGCTTGCATGCCCGGTCAGTCACGGTCACAGGATTAGATATGCGTAACAGCCATAACATTACTATTACAGAGTCAGATACCTTCGCTGCCGACGACGAAACTACCTGGTCACTCCCAGGAGCCGTGGTCGGTTTTGTCGCGTGGTTGCTGGCGCTGGGATTCCCATGTCTGATGTATGGCCCTAACACACTGTTTTTCTTCCTCTATACCTGGCCCTTTTTCCTCGCGTTGTTGCCCGTGGCGATTGCCGCGGGTATTGCCCTGCATTCGCTATTGAAGGGGAGATTGCTGCTGAGTATTGCCTGTACCCTGCTGGTGGTTGGCGCAATGTTTGGCGCACTGTTCCTGTGGCTACTGGGTTAGGCATACGTCCTTTCACGCGATCGCCGCTGTTGTTCACTCTCTGGCCATAATTCAAACCGTAACCAACAATGAGATTATGTTCTCCTTACATGGGGTATACGTAACAACGGGCAAATGTGGTACATTTGCCCGCGTTGTCGCGGCATTCCCGTCCGTTGATGTAAAGTTGTCAGCGGAGTTTATGGGATGTTGATGCCGTTTTTCAGGGGGCAGGATGGGTAAACTTACGTTGCTGTTGCTGGCTTTATTAGTCTGGCTACAGTATTCGCTGTGGTTCGGTAAGAACGGCATACATGACTATAGTCGCGTCAACGATGATGTTGCGGCGCAGCAAGCTACAAACGCGAAACTGAAAGCGCGTAACGATCAGCTTTTTGCCGAAATTGACGATCTCAATGGCGGGCAAGAGGCTATCGAAGAGCGCGCGCGTAACGAACTCAGTATGACTAAGCCAGGCGAAACCTTTTATCGTCTGGTGCCTGACGCGTCTAAACGCGCTCAGACTGCAGGGCAAAACAATCGATAAACCGTCCAGGGATTTAACATGGCAGCCACTTTAATGGACGTTTGCGCCGTGGTGCCGGCTGCCGGGTTTGGCCGCCGAATGCAAACAGAGTGTCCTAAGCAGTACCTCTCTATTGGCAATAAAACCATTCTCGAACACTCGGTTGATGCGCTGCTGGCTCATCCCCGGGTGACGCGAGTCGTCATCGCTATTAGCCCAGGCGACAGTCGCTTTGCCCAACTTCCACTCGCAGCGCACCCGCAAATTACCGTGGTGGATGGTGGCAACGAGCGTGCCGATTCTGTCCTTGCTGGTTTGCAAGCCGCAGGTGAGGCCAGTTGGGTTCTGGTGCATGATGCCGCGCGTCCGTGTCTGCATCAGGAAGATTTATCTCGTTTGCTGGCAATAAGTGAAACCAGCCGCATCGGCGGGATCCTTGCTGCGCCGGTGCGCGACACGATGAAACGCGCGGAGCCGGGCCGAACAGACATCGCCCATACGGTCGATCGCACCGATTTATGGCATGCGTTGACGCCGCAGTTTTTCCCTCGCGAGCTGTTGCATGACTGTCTGACCCGTGCGCTAAACGAAGGCGCAACCATTACGGACGAAGCCTCGGCGCTGGAATATTGCGGTTTTCATCCGCAGCTGGTCGAAGGACGCGCTGACAACATCAAAGTCACCCGCCCGGAAGATCTGGCGCTGGCGGAATTTTATCTGACCCGAACTATCTAGATACATCATTCTTCAGGCTGCCTGGAGGATGTTGTGTATATCAGGAGAAGGCATAATGCGAATTGGACACGGTTTCGACGTACACGCTTTTGGCGGAGTTGGCCCAATTATCATTGGTGGTGTGCGCATCCCGTATGAAAAAGGATTGCTGGCGCATTCTGATGGCGACGTGGCGTTACACGCGTTAACCGATGCACTGCTGGGCGCGGCTGCGCTGGGGGATATCGGTAAACTCTTCCCGGACACCGACCCGGCCTTTAAAGGTGCAGATAGTCGTGAATTATTGCGTGAAGCCTGGCGGCGTATTCAGGCCAAAGGCTATACGCTTGGTAATGTGGATGTGACGATTATTGCTCAGGCGCCGAAGATGCTGCCGCACATTCCGCAAATGCGCGTGTTTATTGCCGAAGATCTCGGCTGCCATATGGATGATGTTAACGTGAAAGCGACCACCACGGAAAAACTCGGTTTTACCGGGCGTGGGGAAGGGATTGCCTGTGAAGCGGTGGCGCTACTCCTTAAGGCAACGAAATGACTGCGTTTGAAGATCTGACGTATCTCCATGGCAAACCACAAGGCCATGGCGTTCTGAAAGCGAATCCGGAAGACTTTGTCGTCGTCGAAGATTTAGGCTTCGAACCGGATGGCGAAGGCGAGCACATTTTGGTGCGTATCCTGAAAAACGGCTGTAATACCCGTTTTGTGGCTGACGCGCTGGCGAAGTTCCTGAAAATTCACGCCCGTGAAGTGAGCTTTGCTGGCCAGAAAGACAAGCATGCAGTCACTGAACAGTGGCTGTGCGCGCGCGTGCCGGGCAATGCAATGCCTGATTTAAGCAAATTTGAACTCGAAGGCTGTAAAGTGCTGGAGTACGCGCGCCACAAGCGTAAGCTGCGTTTAGGGGCGCTGAAAGGTAACGAATTTACGCTGGTGCTGCGTGAAGTGAGCCAGCGAAATGACGTTGAAGCGCGTTTGCAGGCGATTAGCGAGCGCGGCGTACCGAACTATTTTGGCGCTCAGCGTTTTGGTATTGGCGGCAGCAACCTGCAAGGGGCGCTGCGCTGGGCGCAAAGCGATGCGCCGGTGCGCGATCGCAATAAGCGCAGTTTTTGGTTGTCGGCGGCCCGTAGCGCGTTGTTTAATCAGATAGTCAGTGAACGCTTGAAAAAAACAGAATTTAATCAAGTTGTTGACGGCGATGCGCTACAATTGTCGGGACGCGGAAGCTGGTTTGTCGCCACGCAGGAAGAACAGACCGAATTACAGCGTCGCGTCGATGATAAAGAATTGATGATTACAGCGGCATTACCGGGCAGCGGTGAGTGGGGAACTCAGCGCGACGCGCTGGCGTTTGAAGAAGCCGCTATTGCTGATGAAACCGCGCTGCAGTCGCTGTTGTTGCGCGAGAAAGTCGACGCATCGCGTCGTGCTATGTTGCTGTATCCACAACAATTAAGCTGGAACTGGTGGGATGACGTAACCGTTGAGTTACGTTTCTGGCTACCGGCAGGTAGCTTCGCCACCAGTGTTGTAAGGGAACTTATTAACACAATGGGTGATTATGCGTATATTGCTGAGTAACGATGATGGGGTCCACGCACCCGGTATACAAACGCTGGCGAAAGCGCTGCGTGAGTTTGCTGACGTACAGGTGGTTGCCCCGGATCGTAACCGCAGTGGCGCGTCTAACTCGCTGACGCTGGAATCCTCACTTCGCACGTTCACCTATGATAACGGTGATATCGCCGTACAAATGGGTACACCTACCGATTGCGTCTATCTGGGCGTGAACGCATTAATGCGTCCGCGTCCGGACATTGTCGTGTCTGGTATTAACGCAGGTCCTAATCTGGGCGATGATGTTATCTATTCCGGTACCGTTGCGGCGGCGATGGAAGGTCGTCACCTGGGCTTTCCTGCGCTGGCGGTCTCACTTGATGGGCATAAACACTACGATACTGCTGCCGCAGTAACCTGCCGTATCTTACGGGCGCTGAGTCGCGAACCGCTGCGCACCGGGCGCATTTTGAATATCAACGTGCCGGATTTACCGCTGGATCAGATTAAAGGTATCCGCGTCACCCGCTGCGGTAGCCGCCATCCTGCGGATCAGGTGATCCCACAGCAGGACCCGCGCGGTAATACGCTGTACTGGATCGGGCCGCCGGGCGAAAAGTGCGACGCTGGACCGGATACTGATTTTGCCGCTGTCGATGAAGGCTATGTTTCCATTACGCCGCTGCATGTCGATTTAACCGCCTACGGCGCGCATGAAGTTGTTTCTGACTGGTTAGACAGCGTGGGAGCCGACACGCAATGGTAAGCAGACGCGTACACACTCTTCTTGAACAATTACGTGCGCAGGGCATCAGAGATGAGCTTGTTCTCGATGCACTTGCCGCCGTGCCGCGCGAAAAATTCATTGATGAGGCGTTTGAACATAAGGCCTGGGACAATATTGCCCTGCCGATTGGTCAGGGGCAGACGATTTCGCAGCCCTATATGGTTGCGCGGATGACCGAGCTGCTTGAGTTAACGCCGCAGTCCCGGGTGCTGGAAATTGGTACCGGCTCTGGCTACCAAACGGCGATTCTGGCGCACCTGGTGCATCATGTGTGCTCTGTTGAGCGCATTAAAGGTTTGCAGTGGCAGGCGCGTCGTCGACTTAAACAGCTTGATTTACATAATGTTTCTACCCGTCATGGTGATGGATGGCAGGGCTGGCAAGCGCGAGCCCCGTTTGACGCTATCATTGTTACGGCAGCGCCGCCTGAGATCCCAACTGCGCTAATGATGCAGTTGGATGAAGGCGGCATTCTCGTCTTACCCGTGGGCGACGAGCACCAGTTTCTGAAACGGGTGCGTCGTCGGGGAGGCGAATTTATTATCGATACCGTGGAGGCCGTACGTTTCGTTCCCTTAGTAAAAGGGGAGCTTGCGTAGATACTGGCTCTGAATACCTGGAGTTTTCCTGGATATTCTGGAATTAGTAAGCGTATCGTGGTCACGTTTCCAGTGCCCAGTCCGATGCCTTGCACGGTGATTACGTCACTGGTTTTAACCAAATTTTCCTGGGGGATAAATGAGCGCGGGAAGCCACAAATTTACCGTTCGCCGCATTGCGGCATTGTCACTGGTTTCATTATGGCTGGCAGGTTGTTCAAATACCTCGAATCCACCTGCACCGGTCAGTTCCGTTGATGGCGGTGCATCAACGAACACCAATTCCGGCATGCTGATTACGCCTCCACCAAAAATGGGCTCGACGTCGACAGTACAGCAAACGCCACAGATCCAGCCGGTGCAGCGTCCGACCACACAGTCAACCCAGATCCAGCCTGTCGCGGAACAGCCTGTGCAGATGGAAAACGGTCGTATTGTGTACAACCGTAAGTATGGGAACATTCCGAAAGGTAGCTATACGGGCGGCAGTACCTATACTGTTAAGAAGGGCGATACCCTTTTCTATATCGCCTGGATTACCGGGAACGATTTCCGTGATCTCGCACAACGCAATAACGTTCCGGCCCCGTATGGTCTGAATGTCGGTCAAACTCTGCAAGTGGGCAACGCGTCGGGTACACCGATTACTGGTGGGAATGCCATCACCCAGGCGGATGCAGCACAGCAAGGAGTTGTGACCAACCCTGCACAAAATTCCACCGTTGCTGTTGCTTCGAAACCAACAATTACGTATTCTGAGGATTCAGGTGAACAAAGTGCTAATAAAATGTTGCCGAACAACAAGCCTGCTGGGACCGTTGTCACAGCGCCTGTAACGGCTCCAGCAGTTAGCGCAACCGAATCAACTGCAAGCTCAACGTCAACCAGCTCGCCAATCTCTACCTGGCGCTGGCCGACTGACGGCAAAGTAATCGAAAACTTCGCGGCTACTGAAGGTGGCAATAAAGGGATCGATATTGCAGGCAGTAAAGGACAGGCTATTGTCGCGACCGCAGATGGACGCGTCGTATATGCCGGTAACGCACTGCGCGGTTACGGTAATCTTATTATCATCAAACATAACGATGATTACCTGAGTGCCTACGCCCATAACGATACAATGCTGGTCCGGGAACAACAAGAAATCAAGGCGGGGCAGAAAATAGCTACCATGGGTAGCACCGGAACCAGTTCAACACGCTTGCATTTTGAAATTCGTTACAAGGGGAAATCCGTAAACCCGCTGCGCTATTTACCGCAGCGATAATTCGGCGGAACCAGGCTTTCACGTGCTAGTTCCGTTAGGGATCACGGGTAGGAGCCACCTTTATGAGTCAGAATACGCTGAAAGTTCATGATTTAAATGAAGATGCGGAATTTGATGAGAACGGAGTAGAGGCTTTTGATGAAAAAGCCTTGAGTGAAGAGGAACCCAGTGATAACGACCTGGCTGAAGAAGAGCTGTTATCGCAGGGGGCCACACAGCGTGTGTTGGACGCGACTCAGCTTTACCTTGGTGAGATTGGTTATTCACCACTGTTAACAGCCGAAGAAGAAGTTTATTTTGCGCGTCGCGCACTGCGTGGGGATGTCGCTTCTCGCCGTCGCATGATTGAAAGTAACCTGCGTCTGGTGGTGAAAATTGCTCGTCGTTATGGCAATCGTGGTCTGGCATTGCTGGACCTGATTGAAGAGGGCAATCTGGGACTGATCCGTGCAGTCGAGAAGTTTGACCCGGAACGCGGGTTCCGCTTCTCAACATACGCAACCTGGTGGATCCGCCAGACGATCGAACGGGCGATTATGAACCAAACCCGTACGATCCGACTGCCGATTCATATTGTAAAAGAGCTGAACGTCTATCTGCGTACCGCGCGTGAGTTGTCGCATAAACTGGACCACGAACCGAGCGCAGAAGAGATTGCTGAACAACTGGATAAACCGGTTGATGACGTCAGCCGTATGCTCCGACTCAACGAGCGTATTACCTCGGTAGACACCCCGCTGGGTGGCGATTCCGAAAAAGCGTTGCTGGATATTCTGGCCGATGAAAAAGAAAACGGCCCGGAAGACACCACGCAAGACGATGATATGAAACAGAGCATCGTCAAATGGCTGTTCGAACTGAACGCCAAACAGCGTGAAGTGCTGGCACGTCGTTTTGGTCTGCTGGGGTACGAAGCTGCGACACTGGAAGATGTGGGCCGTGAAATTGGTCTCACCCGTGAACGTGTTCGCCAGATTCAGGTTGAAGGTCTGCGTCGTCTGCGTGAAATCCTGCAGACTCAGGGACTGAATATCGAAGCGTTATTCCGCGAGTAAGCACAAGTTCTATCAAGAAAGGCCAGTCTCATTGGGACTGGCCTTTTTCTATGTTTGTTGCCTGATGGCACTGCGTTTATCAGGCCTACGGGGAGCTGGACTTTGTTGGCCGGATAAGACATTTATGTCGCCATCCGGCAGATTAGTTCATCATCTTACGCACCAGACGTGTGAACTGCTCACGTTCTGCATCAGATAATCGCCCCAGAAACTCATCATCCACGCTATCGCCTAACGGAGTTGCGCTGGCCAGTAACGCTTCTCCTTGCGCGGTCAAATAAACAAACCGTCGACGCTTATCTGCCGGGTCATGTTCACGCCTGACCAGCTCCCGTTTTTCCATTCGGCTCAGCATTTCCGCAAGGGTTGCCTTGGTACAGACTGCGGCTTCGGTCAGGTCAACCTGCTCAATGCCGGGACGTTCAGCAATGGCGCGCATTACCGCATACTGTGGTTTGGTCAGGTCCGGTAATTCATGTTGCCAGCGGGACGTATGCTGCTGGAAGAGCTGACGTAAAAGGTGAAATGCTTTATTTCGTAACGGCATGAGCGCTCCGGAATTCCTGTCAGTCTCTATCATAGCGGGTTACGCATCTTTTTTTAACAATTGCGGCTTTAGCGATCTGTGCTCGATGACCTTGCCCGAAATGTTATGTGAGAGTATTTTAATCAAAATGTTCGTACACGAACAAAAATAGAGAGACTAAATGAGACTGATTGTCGGAATGACCGGGGCAACCGGTGCGCCCCTTGGTGTGTCGCTATTGCAGGCGCTGCGGGAAATGCCCGAGGTGGAAACCCATCTGGTGCTGTCAAAGTGGGCCAAAACCACTATTGAACTGGAAACACCGTACAGCGTCCGTGATGTGTCTGCGTTGGCCGATTTTTGCCACAACCCGGCGGACCAGTCGGCAACCATCTCCTCTGGATCGTTTCGTACTGACGGCATGATCATTATCCCCTGCAGTATGAAAACCCTGGCCGGTATTCGTGCAGGCTACGCGGAAGGGCTGGTGGGGCGCGCTGCTGATGTGGTGCTGAAAGAAGGGCGCAAGCTGGTTCTGGTTCCGCGTGAAATGCCGCTTAGCACGATTCATCTGGAAAACATGCTCGCACTTTCCCGCATGGGCGTGGCGATGGTCCCGCCGATGCCCGCGTATTACAACCACCCGCAAACGGTCGATGACATTACGCAGCATATCGTTGCGCGTGTGCTCGATCAGTTTGGTCTGGAACACCCCAACGCCCGTCGCTGGCAGGGTTTACGGCAGGCGCAGAATTTTTCACAGGAGAATGAATAATGGCATTTGATGATTTGCGCAGCTTTTTACAGGCGCTGGACGACCAGGGGCAATTGCTGAAAATCAGTGAAGAAGTTAACGCCGAGCCGGATCTGGCTGCGGCAGCCAATGCGACCGGACGCATTGGTGACGGTGCGCCAGCGCTGTGGTTTGACAATATTCGTGGTTTTACCGATGCCCGCGTGGCGATGAACACTATTGGTTCGTGGCAGAATCACGCCATCTCTTTAGGCCTGCCGCCAAATACCCCAGTGAAAAAACAGATTGATGAGTTTATTCGCCGTTGGGATAAATTTCCGGTTACGCCGGAGCGTCGCGCCAATCCGGCGTGGGCTGAAAACTGTGTTGATGGTGATGAGATCAACCTGTTTGATATTCTGCCGCTGTTTCGCCTGAACGATGGCGACGGCGGTTTCTATCTTGATAAAGCCTGCGTGGTGTCGCGCGATCCGCTGGATCCGGACAACTTTGGCAAACAGAACGTCGGCATTTATCGTATGGAGGTGAAGGGCAAACGCAAGCTTGGCCTGCAGCCGGTGCCGATGCACGATATCGCGCTGCACCTGCATAAAGCCGAAGAGCGCGGTGAAGATCTGCCGATTGCCATCACGCTGGGTAACGATCCGATCATCACCCTGATGGGGGCCACGCCGCTGAAGTACGATCAGTCGGAATACGAAATGGCGGGAGCGCTGCGTGAAAGTCCGTATCCGATCGCTACCGCGCCGCTCACCGGCTTTGACGTGCCATGGGGTTCGGAAGTGATCCTCGAAGGGGTAATTGAAAGCCGTAAGCGTGAAATCGAAGGGCCGTTTGGCGAGTTTACCGGGCACTATTCCGGTGGACGTAATATGACGGTCGTGCGTATCGATAAAGTCTCTTATCGCACCAAACCTATTTTTGAATCGCTGTATTTGGGGATGCCGTGGACGGAGATTGACTACCTGATGGGGCCGGCAACCTGCGTACCGTTGTATCAACAGTTGAAAGCCGAATTCCCGGAAGTGCAGGCGGTGAATGCCATGTATACCCACGGTTTGCTGGCGATTATCTCCACCAAAAAACGCTACGGTGGCTTTGCCCGCGCGGTGGGGCTGCGCGCAATGACGACGCCGCATGGCCTGGGTTACGTGAAAATGGTGATTATGGTTGATGAGGATGTTGATCCGTTCAACCTGCCGCAGGTGATGTGGGCGCTGTCTTCGAAGGTCAATCCGGCGGGCGATCTGGTGCAATTGCCGAATATGTCGGTGCTGGAGCTTGATCCGGGTTCCAGTCCGGCGGGGATTACCGACAAGTTAATTATTGATGCGACCACGCCGGTTGCGCCGGATAACCGTGGGCACTACAGCCAGCCGGTATGCGATTTACCGGAAACGAAAGCCTGGGCAGAAAAACTGACCGCCATGCTGGCCAACCGTAAATAAGGAGTAGCAGATGATTTGTCCACGTTGTGCCGATGAACATATTGAAGTGATGGCAAACTCGCCGGTAAAAGGTGTCTGGACGGTATATCAGTGCCAGCATTGTCTATACACCTGGCGTGATACTGAGCCGCTACGCCGTACCAGCCGCGAGCACTACCCGCAAGCGTTTCGCATGACGCAGAAGGATATTGATGACGCACCGATGGTGCCGAGTATTCCACCGCTGCTGGCAGAAGATAAGCGCTAATCAACACGCCGGGTGCGGCTTTGCCTTACCCGGCCTACATATAGTGATATTTTATAGGCCCGATAAGCGTATCACCATCGGGCATTACGGCGTTACACCAGACTCTTCAACCGGTAGATCCACTCCAGCGCCTGGCGAGGCGTTAGCGAATCCGGGTCGAGATTTTCCAGTGCTTCAACGGCGGGCGACGTTTCTTCCGGAGCTGACAGGAGCGACATCTGTGTGCCGTCGACCTGAGTTGCAGCAACATTCGGCGCGATGCTTTCCAGTTCGCGAAGTTTTTGCCGCGCGCGTTTAATAACCTCTTTTGGTACACCTGCCAGGGCAGCTACCGCCAGACCATAGCTCTTGCTCGCCGCACCATCCTGTACGCTGTGCATGAAGGCGATGGTATCGCCGTGCTCTAACGCATCAAGATGCACATTTGCTACGCCTTCCATTTTCTCCGGTAACTGAGTCAGTTCGAAGTAGTGGGTGGCAAACAACGTTAATGCTTTGATTTTATTGGCCAGATTTTCCGCGCACGCCCACGCCAGCGACAGGCCGTCGTAGGTGGAGGTGCCGCGTCCAATCTCATCCATCAGCACCAGGCTGTTCTCGGTGGCGTTATGCAGAATGTTGGCGGTTTCGGTCATTTCTACCATGAAGGTAGAACGACCGGAGGCCAGATCATCCGCCGCGCCCACGCGGGTAAAGATGCGGTCGATAGGCCCGATCTCCACTTTCTGCGCCGGAACGTAGCTGCCGATGTAGGCCAGCAGCGCAATTAACGCAGTCTGGCGCATATAGGTACTTTTACCCCCCATGTTCGGGCCGGTGATAATCAGCATCCGTCGCTGAGGCGAGAGGTTAAGTGGGTTGGCGATAAACGGCTCGGTCAGCACCTGTTCAACCACCGGATGACGTCCCTCGGTAATACGAATACCAGGCTTGTCGGTGAAGGTCGGGCAGGTGTAATTCAGGGTATAAGCGCGTTCCGCAAGGTTGACCAGTACGTCCAGTTCTGCCAGCGCGCTGGCGCTTTGTTGCAAATCAGCCAGGTGCGGCAGCAGCATATCGAACAGCTCATCGTACAGCTGTTTTTCCAGCGCCAGCGCTTTGCCTTTTGATGTCAGAACTTTGTTTTCGTACTCTTTCAGCTCCGGAATAATGTAGCGTTCGGCGTTTTTCAGCGTCTGGCGACGCACATAGTTAATCGGCGCCAGATGACTTTGCCCGCGACTGATCTGAATGTAGTAGCCGTGAACGGCGTTAAACCCAACTTTCAGCGTATCCAGACCGGTGCGCTCGCGCTCACGAATTTCCAGTCTGTCCAGATAGTCAGTTGCGCCATCAGCCAGCGCTCGCCACTCGTCCAGTTCTTCGTTATAGCCGGGGGCGATGACGCCACCGTCGCGAACCAGCACAGGTGGAGCTTCCACTACGGCACGTTCCAGCAGTTCACGCAGCTCAGCAAACTCACCCATTTTCTCGCGCAGCATCTGTACGGGGGCACTGTCTACGCTTTCCAGTTGTGCGCGCAGTTCCGGTAATTGCTGGAATGCATGACGCATACGGGCCAGATCGCGCGGACGCGCGGTACGCAGGGCCAGACGTGCCAGGATACGTTCAAGATCGCCGACCTGACGCAGCACGGGTTGCAATTCACCGGTGGAATCCTGTAGCGCGCCGATGGTCTGTTGACGCTCAGTGAGGACTTTGGTGTCGCGGACCGGCATATGCAGCCAGCGCTTGAGCATACGGCTGCCCATCGGCGTCACGGTGCAGTCGAGTACTGAAGCCAGCGTGTTTTCAACGCCGCCCGCCAGGTTCTGGGTAATTTCCAGATTGCGGCGCGTGGCGGCATCCATAATGATGCTGTCCTGCTGACGTTCCATGGTGATGGAACGAATATGCGGCAGCGAGGTACGCTGGGTATCTTTTACGTATTGCAGCAGGCAGCCAGCCGCGCATAATCCACGCGGGGCGTTTTCTACGCCAAAGCCAATCAGATCCCGCGTGCCAAACTGCAGGTTTAGCTGCTGGCGAGCGGTATCGATTTCAAATTCCCATAGTGGACGACGACGTAATCCGCGACGTCCCTCAATCAGTGAGGTTTCAGCGAAATCTTCGGCATACAACAGTTCAGCGGGATTGGTGCGCTGCAATTCTGCGGCCATGGTCTCGCGGTCGGCGGGTTCGCTAACACGAAAACGCCCGGAGCTGATATCCAGCGTGGCGTAACCATAACCTTTACTGTCCTGCCAGATAGCGGCCAGCAGGTTGTCCTGGCGTTCCTGTAACAGCGCTTCATCACTGATGGTGCCTGGCGTGACGATACGCACCACTTTGCGCTCGACCGGACCTTTGCTGGTCGCCGGATCGCCAATCTGTTCACAAATAGCGACGGATTCACCCTGGTTGACCAGCTTGGCGAGGTAGTTTTCTACCGCATGGTGAGGAATGCCCGCCATCGGGATTGGCTCGCCCGCAGACGCGCCGCGTTTGGTCAGGGAGATATCAAGCAGCTGAGACGCACGTTTCGCATCGTCATAAAACAGTTCGTAAAAGTCGCCCATGCGGTAAAACAACAGTATCTCCGGGTGCTGGGCTTTCAGCTTGAGATACTGCTGCATCATTGGGGTGTGGTTCGTGAAGTCCGTATCAAGTGACTCTTTCATATCGCTTTTGCTCTTTTTTTAATCTTTTTGGGGACCTGGGCAGTCTCACGTGAGCCCCTGGAAACTCACATAAACCCACAAATTTGTCATTCGAAAGCCGCCTGATGGGCAGTAACGACGAGCGTTGGCTCTACCTGAATGGTCTATCTTATCACCGACAACGACCGAGATTCATCCGTAGGTTTTACCGCCAGGGTGCTGACGGATTATTGATTTTCCGGCAAAGCATAATTCTGGCAGTACAGATAGGGGATCCCCTCTTTGGTAATCAGGTATGTCTCGCTGTTCAGTGCAAAAAAATCGACGTTGGATACGCTGGTGTTGGTCAGGAAAAAATCGGGGAGGAGTTCCTGAATAAGGCTGGCGGGAGCTGTTTCGCGATTGGAAATTTGGATTTTCTGTGAAATCCAAACCGGGCTTGAGCCGTAGCTGGATTGTGTAAAAAGTACCATGCGTTGCACGGTTTGCTCATTATTTTCGGCATCTTTGATAATACCATCAATATTCACAATACCTTTACTGCCCCCGGTTTTAATATCAATAATCCCTCGGAACGAGCTTGTATTGCGTACAATTTCGATCGCAGAGCGGCAGGTGAGATCATGTAACTCGCCATTGTTCTTACTGTACCGATAGACGACAGTAAGAATAAGCGCAGCAAAACAAAGCAGCAGGATAATACCTGTCTGGATGCGGGACGTTCGGGAATATAAGTTCATTAGCTATCATACCGTGGGTAATATACCGACTGACAGGCATTTTCTTGCCTGGCTTTTATCGGTGAGCGACACACCAGTACGGACAGTTTCTTAGACTCAGGATAGGTCGTGATATAGATAAATTTATGGCTCTGACACAGTCCTGGGTTTTTGTCGATAAACGCGGTATGCCGGGAGAAATTACTGGCATCGTTATTGAAATAATACTGACAGCCAGTGGGTGCTTTATCCGCAGTGATATAGCCGGAGAAATAATCATCGCTGGCTTGCCACGGATATAATATAAGCACACAAATTATCAGGGTAAGTGCCAACATTACTCTTTCTGCAGCCGTTATCAAAGGTTGGCGCGGTGTGTCAGCCAAAAATTCCTCAATGGTGGCATCTGGCGCTAAGGATTCTTCAGCAGAAGCAGAGTTCTCCTCCGGTGTTTCAATGACCTGAATATCAAACTCTTCCTGAATGATCAGCCCTTTGCGGGGGATCGTTGTGATCAGCGGTTGTTCAAGCTCCAGCTGCAGTAAGCTTTTACGCAACGAGAGAATGCTTTGATAAAAGGCGTTGAAACTCACCTGCCGGTGATTTTTACCCCAACCGAATTCCAGCAATTCGTTTTGAGAAACCACTTGCCCGCGATGTTGAATAAGTAATAAAAGACATAGCGACGCTGAGTGTTTGAGTTTTATCCGCTGATTGGGGTGATCTACCCGCGCCAGACATTGTGTGGCTGGCGTAAATATTATTCTATTTTCAATCAGATAACTGACATTGCCAGTCTCAGACATATTGTCTCTACTCTTGATGATGCGTCTGGTGGTTGTTTAGTCATGATACCACTGAGCCTATAAAGACCACCAGCATGGACCTGATTCCACAGCGAGAACCGCGAAGTGTTGCAATTTGGTATCATGATATAACAAGAATGATAACTTTTTAATGAAAATAAAACCCATTAAAATCAATTGATTGTATCTTTTTGGCTACTCTGCAAAGAACAGAAAGATGAAAAAATGTCGACAAAGATGATTGCCATTAATTCTTTATGGACAGCGCCATATACTGCCTGACACCACCACGCGAAAACAGCATGAACCTTAACGCGTCAATGGCACCAGGGAATGCCGGTGGTAGATGTAGATGGGAATAAATGTCAGCTTGTTTGCGAGCTGACATTTATTTTTAGTGCCGAGTAAATTTAACCATCTTTTTGACTAAGCCATAATTTGCGGTAGAGAGTCCCATGTTCCAGAAAGAAATTGAAAATGCTGTAGTGCTCGTTGGCGATGAAATGAAGAAGTCGGATAATGCCTGGCTGTCGTTACGTAAAAAACGTCAGCGTATTGATTTGAAGACCGATGGACAAATCTTATTTCTGGAGAAAGGGACTGTCTCTGTTTATCGTGTGGAAAACGATTTAGTCACCGTGAGTATTTCTGCACCTGCTATTCTCGGCCTGCCACAAATGCGTACGGAAGTGGCTGGCCACTATTTGCGTTGTGATACCGATTGTGAAATGTGGGCGATGAGCGTACAAAATGCCGATCACCTGTTTACGACCAAAAACTTATGGAAGCAGGCGTTTGATATCTTAACGCATCATCTTCAACGTTATTTTCAGCGTGAAGCGTTGCAGTCGCACCGTACTATTCGTGAGCAGATTATTGAACACGTAAAATATATCTGGTCGATGGAGCCAGAGGTTCGCGAGAAAACATCCGTGTATACTTTTATTTTGACCCGTAACCATATTTCACGTAGTGCTATCCATAAGGTGTTACAGGAGCTGGTTAATGACGGGAAAATCACCCTGAATCGTGGAAAGCTCTCTTTTTGCACGCCGTTATAAATTCATGCGCTCCCCGGCAAAATGTAAGGGAGCGCAACCGATCAACGTTCTCTGAGTGCTTCCGCGCGTGCGCGAATAATCGGTTTTAACAGGTAGCTCAGAATCGTTTTCTTGCCGGTGAGAATATCGACGCTCGCCACCATGCCGGGAATGATCAGCATCGGATGCTCTTTTGTTCCCAGGTAATTTTTATCCGTCTGCAAACGCACAATATAAAAGCTTCGCCCCTGCTTATCGGTAACGGTGTCCGGGCTTATCTGCACTACTTCGCCTTGCAGACCGCCATAGATGGTGTAATCGTAAGCGGTAAATTTCACCATCGCATGTTGACCCGGATGGAGGAAGGCGATATCGCGCGGCTGGATTTTGGCTTCGATTAACAGTTTGTCATCCAGCGGAACGATTTCCACCAGATCGCTGCCCGGTTGAATGACGCCGCCGATAGTATTCACCATCACCTGCTGGACGATACCCCGCACCGGTGAGGTGACCATGGTACGGTTCACCCGATCCTCCAGTGCTTTAACGCTTGCCTGGGTTTTACTCAGATTGGTGCGAGCTTCATTGAGTTGGGCCAGCGCATCGCTCTGGAAACGGCCACGGCTTTCACCGATTTTATTCTCAATCTCTTTAATTTCTGACGTAGCCTTGGGCAGCGACAGGCTAATAGAATTGAGCTGCCCGGCGGTTTCCACTTCGGTACGACGCAGTCGCAACAGTTCGACTTTTGAAATGGCGCCTGAAGCGAGCAGCGGCTCGGACATTTTGATTTCCTGACGGATTAACCCGAGGCTGTGCTTAAACTGATCCTCCTTTGACTCAAAGTCGCGCAGTTCCTGTTTTTTCTGCACCAGCTGTTCTTCGAGCCCGGAAATTTCGTTGTGAAATTGTTCCCGGCGGCTGTTGTACAGCTCGGTTTCTCCCCGGGCGACTTCCGGCGCCTGGCTGGCTATCTCGGGTGAAATCACAAAGTCCCGGTTTTCAACTTCCGCCGTCAGGCGTTCTACCTTGGCGCGCAGACCGAGTTTGTCGGCTTCAGTTTCACCCACGTTGGAGGCGAAGCGCGTGTCATCGAGGTGCAGTAGTGGAGTTCCGGCGTTAACGATTTGCCCTTCATGCACGTACAGCTCGGTGACAATGCCCCCTTCCAGGTTCTGGATTTTTTGCAGTTTTGATGAAGGGATCGCTTTGCCTTCACCGCGTGTCACTTCATCAATTTTTGCAAAACCAGCCCAGATGAAGGACAGCACCACCAGCGCGAGGATCACCCACAACGTCAGTCGTATCACTCTTGGGGCGTCATCAATTATGGCCTGACTGACCTCATTAATACTGTCGGTTTGATTTTCATCACGACCGCGAAAATAGTGCTGCATATAGCTGCGGGCACGAGTCAGGAGATCAGCGAGACGCATTAATTTGCCCCTTTTTCAACGCATCCATCACTACCCCTTTCGGACCGTCTGCGATGATGCGACCTTTATCAACAATAATCAGACGGTCAACCAGCGACAGCATGGAAGCGCGGTGCGTGACCAGTAATAACGTTTTTCCCGCAATACAGGGGGCCAGCGCGTGTTTGATCTTCTCTTCGCTGGTGTTGTCCATCGAACTGGTGGGTTCATCCAGTAGCAGGAGAGGGGGATCAAGCAACAGTGCGCGCGCGAGCGCCACCGCCTGCCGTTGCCCACCGGAAAGCTGGGAGCCGCGTTCGCCGACCTGCAGGTTATAGCCGTCGGGATGCAGGCGTGCGAATTCGTTGACGCCAGCCAGTTCTGCCGCTCGCAGCATGGTTTCGTCATCGACATAGCGCGCTCCGCACAGCAGGTTATCGCGCAGCGTGCCGTTGAATAGCTGGATGTCCTGTGGCACGTAGCCGATGCTGTGGCGCAGATCGTTCACATCCAGCTGGCGAGAGTCGATACCATCGATCAGCAGGTTCCCGGCGCTCGGCTGGTATAAATTGACGATTAGTTTACTCAACGAACTTTTACCGGAACCGCTGCGCCCGATAATGCCGATGCGCTCACCGGGCTGAATGGTCAGGTTAATTTTGTGCAGCGACAGGTTTTGTTGCTCCGGATAGCTGAAATCCACATCGCGAAATTCAATACTGCCCTGTAACTGTTCACGCTTGAGTGGGTTTTCATCCGCACGGCGCTCCTGCGTCAGCGACATCATTTTCTCAGTGTTTTTGATGGTCAGTTTCGCCTGCTGATAGCGGGCGATAAGGCCAGTGAGCTGACCCAGCGGCATGAGTGCCCGGCCGTTAAGCATGTAGCAGGCGATCAAGCCACCCATACTCAGTTTGCCGTCGATAATCATGTACACCCCGACGATGATCATCACCACGCCTGAAATTTGCTGGAACCAGCCGGTAAGGTTGCTGGCCAGGCTGGACAAGGTTTTCACCCGCAGTTCGAGACGGCTCAGGCTGCCCAGCGTTTGTTCCCACTGGAACTGGCGTTCGCTTTGGGCATTATTCACTTTGATGGCATCCAGACTGCTCAGGGTTTCAATCAGTAGTGCCTGACGTTCGCTGGCGAGGCTCATGGTTTTTGCCACCGCAGCGTTGACCGGCTTTTGTAGTGCCCAACTGCACAATAGGGCAATCGGTAATGTCAGTACCGGGATCCATGCCAGCGCGCCGCCGATAATGCCAATAACAACCAGCAGTAACAGGGTGAAGGGCAAATCGATAATTGTCGTCAAAGTGAGGGATGAGAGGAAATCACGCAGTGACTGAAACTCGTGAATGTTTTGTGCAAAGCTGCCCACGCGTGCCGGGCGCTCTTTCATCTCCATACCGACAATGCGCTCAAACAGGGTCGAAGAGATGATGAGATCGCTTTTCTTACCTGCAATATCAAGGCAGATACCGCGCAGCATTTTTAAAATCAGATCAAAGACAAAAGCCAGGCAGATGCCGACTGCCAGCACCCATAATGTGACCGTTGCCTGGTTTGGCACGACGCGGTCATACACATTCATGGTAAAGAGCGGTGTGCCGAGCGCAATCAGGTTGATTAACAGACTGGCCAATACCGCATCCATATACAGAAAACGTGACAGCTTCAGCGTGTCTTTAAACCAGGATTTGGTGCGCGGCAAAAAGGCCTCTGCCTGCAAATCGAATTCGTGGCGCGGATGCGCAAAAATGACTTTGCCCGCATAGTTTTGCTCAAGCGTGGCAGCATCAACGCAAATTTCCCCACCTTCGCTTTCGCTGGGCATAAAACGGGCGCTACCGTCATCGTTCCAGGCCAACAACACCCCGGTTCCCCCTGCATTCAATAACAAGACAGCAGGCAGAGACATTGCCGGAATTTTATCGAGCGTGCGCGTGACGACTCGCGCCTTTAAACCGGCCCTTGCCGCTGCGCGTGGAAATATATTCAGCGTGAGCCGATCGTTTTCTAATGGCAGGCCACTGCTTAATGTTGAACGACTCGCCGGTTTACCGTGCAGAGAACACAGAATCAGTAAGCTATCTAATAACGGGTCGTCATTATGGCTACGTGGGTCGTGATGTTGAGAATTAGGACGAGCGTAATTCTCAGGGACGTCATTTAATAATTCGGCTTGTGCACTCATTTTCGCAACCATTCTGACCGTGCACGGTTAAATAATAGCAAGCTAATTATAAGCGTGCAGGTCAGGGATTTATTGGGGATTAATAATTATTAATGAAGTTCCGGTAAGCTATTTTCTTCTGCTGAATCTACCGGTTGCCCCGAAGGCGGCGGTGTGATTTTTAGAATATTCATTAATTCCCCGGTGCGTTCGCTAATACGATAGCCACTGGTCATGGCCAGATAACGTAATTCAACAAGACGGCGTTTAGAGGAGAACACTTCATTTTCACTATCGAGTAAATCCAGCAGCGTACGCTCGCCAAGACTAAATTGATCCTGATAAGCCGTGCGCACTTTGACGCTGCGGTCGGCATATTCTTCCGCCGAAGGAAGCTGGGCGCGAGCGTTTTGCAGTGCGGTCCAGGCCAGGCGTAGCTCCTGATTCAGCTGGCGCAGCGTGTTATTACGTACATCCTGAGCCTGCTTGTGCAGATAAGCGCGGGAGTTCATGTTGGCTTTGTCGCTGCCGCCCTGGTACAGGTTGTAATGCAGTTTGACCATCGCTTCCCACTCTTCGGTGTGTGCGCTGGTGGTATCGGTGTTGTTGCTAATCCCTCGGGAAAGCTCAACGTCCACACGTGGATAGAAGGTTGATTTCGACGCTTCATACTGCTGGTGCGCAGCTTCGATGTCCGCATTGGCAGACTTCAGTAATGGATTATTTTTTTCCATCCGACTTTTGGCATCTTCCAGCGAGGTTGGCAGCTGAGAGTCAATGCTTTCTGGCTGGCTTAAGCCCTGCGGATCCATGCCCGTCACGCTGACAAAGGTGGTTTTCGCGTCTTCAAGGTTAGTCTGCTCGGTCAGCAGGTTGTTTCGCGCCTGCGCCAGACGCGCTTCGGCCTGCATAAAATCCCCGGAGCGCCCAACGCCCTGATCGGTACGCAGTTTTATCTGGTCGTAAATGCGCTCGTGGTTCGCCAGATCGTCTTCAGCAAGGCGAACAAACTCTTCGCGTTGCAGCACGTCGAAATAGGCCTGAATCACCGCATAAGCGGTGCTTTCACTGGTGTTCATCACACCATAGGCGCGTGAGTCAACGGTCGCTTTTTGTCGCGCCACTTCGCTGTTGGTCGCAAAGCCGTTAAACACATTCTGCTCGAGGCTGATAGTCGCCTCGTTAGGTGATTGAGTCAGACCGTTATTGCGTCCTGCAGCGCGGGTAGTTGCATCATCAACATTTTTGCGCCCGGCCTCGGCATTTAAATTCAGTGATGGCAAATAGCCACCTTGTGCCGCCCGCAGATCTTGCTCCGAGGAATAACGGCTATTTATTGCAGCATTAACTTCAGGATGATTCGCTAATGCATCTTTAACGGTATTTTGTAAGTCTTCTGCGTTTACTGCATTTATTGAAAAACATGAAAGCAGAAAAACTAAAAACTTCTTCATGACATGAATGCCCTATATCTCACGGTTATGACATCCAGGTGTCGTCGCTATCATCCATTTTTACAAACACGTTATATTAATTAACAAATATGAATTGTCTTAATTGATGACTGTAATCAGCTATTCAGCGACATGTTTTGTCACATCGTGTTTTATTTTTGGTTATTTTTTATTATATTCATTTGTCAGTCAAGTCTCATGTAATTGCATTCTATAAAATGTGTTTTTTTCTACATTGAGATATTAATGTTTACATTAATTGAATGTGATATTTGTTCGTTAATATATTAACGAGTTTATAAAAATAATGATGGTAATTAAGTGAGGTTACGGTGAGCAAATTACTCGGTGTGATCAAAGCAATTATTGGACAGGTTTACGTAGTTGATGCCAATGGTGCACAACGACTGGTTCATGAAGGCGACAGGGTATATAGCGGTGAAGAAATTGTGACCGGTGCCAGCGGCGCGGTAAGTATCTCTTTACCAGACGGAAAAACGCTGGATATAGGCCGTAATAGCCATTGGGGTGAGCACGGGTTACAGGTTAGCCATCATCCGGAAAGTAGTGCTCAGGATATTGCCGCCGCACAAAAGGCCATTGCCGATGGCGCTGACCCGACGCAGGTGCTGGAAGCCACCGCGGCGGGTAATGAAGCACCGGTAACATTAGAAGGTGGCGGCGGGGGGCACACTCTGGTTCAGCTTGAATTGACCGGGCAGGTGGTTGATCCGACAGCAGGTTTTAACACCAAAGGTCTGGGAAGCCCGAACTGGGATATCAATCTGCCGATAGGGGGAGTTACCGCAGGTTCCGCGAGTGTTTTCCCGCCTGAGGTACAAATTACCGAGTTTGCCGGCAACGACGGTTTCATTAACAAAAGCGAATTCCATCAGACCCATTTAAGCGGCACCAGTAATCAAAATCACATCACACTCACCTTCACCGATAGCCAAAAAAACACATTCACCGTTACTGTTCCGGTGAGCAACGGGCACTGGAATATTGATACCGATCTGGGGGGACTGGTCCCGGGAAATGTAACAGTGGTGGCAATAGCCACCGATGTGACGGGACGGACGGCAGAAAGTTTTGATCATGCGCTGATTGATATTACCGGACCACACATCGACATTACCGTTGATAATGTCACGCCGGATAACCTCATTAACTACGAAGAGTCACGTCAGCCGCAAACCCTGATCCACGGGTCGGTCGGCGGCGACACTAAACCCGGCGATATCGTTACTTTATTGGTTGATGGTAAAGAATATACCGGTGTTGTTACCGACCCCGGAAATGGGACTCTGACTTATACCATCCCGGTACTGACCCAGGGGTTACTGCATGACCCGAACATCCACGCCACGTTAACCTCTACTGACGACGCAGGAAATACCACCATTGTTTCCACGGATCATCATGTCGATAACGACCTGTATGCGCAAAATGCCGTGACCATTGAAACGGTGGCGAATGATGATGTCGTCAACGCTAATGAGTTTCGTATGCCGACCATTATTTCTGGCATTGCCAGCGGTGATGCGAAAGCGGGTGATCCGGTCACGTTGACCATTCAGGGCAAAGCGTTTCACGGTACGGTTTTCGACGATCATGGCCAGCTACGCTATGAAATCGTTGTGCCTTCCGCAACCCTCAACGAGGGGGCTAACGATGTGCAGGTGACGCTGGTAAGCCATGACGCGGTAGGTAATGAAGCCACTGCTGTGACGCACCGCACCGTGGTGCTGGACACCCAGGCACATAACGTCCTCACGATTGATGATGTCACGACAGATAACACCCTGAATCGTGCTGAGCTGTATATGCGTAACCAGGTGATTTCCGGAACCGTCAGCGGGGAAGACGCGAAAGCGGGCGACCCGGTACTGGTAGAGATCAACGGTCACCAGTACAACGGTCAGATCATCGATCTCGGCAATAGCACGCTGGGCTATCGTATTGCGGTGAACGCTGCCGATTTTGCCAACAACGTTGCAAAAGTCGATGGTTATATGGACGTGAAGGTAACGGTCACCTCTCACGATGCGGCGGGCAACCTGGCGATTGCCACCGATACCCACAGCGTGCATATCGATAACTTCGCGGAAAACACGGTGCATATCGACACCGTCGCGAACGACAATGTGGTTAACGCCATTGAAAACCGCATGACGACGCTGATTAGCGGCGTGGCAGGCGGCGATGCGGCGGTCAATGATGCCGTGACCGTCCGCGTGCAGGGTCAGGACTTTACCGGAACGGTGGTCGATGTTAACGGCGAGCTGCGCTATGAAATCGCGGTGCCGGTCGGCACGCTGCGCGAAGGTAAAAATGATGTGCAGGTGACGCTGGTCAGCCATGATGCCGCGGGCAACGAAGTGACTGCGCTGGCGCACCGTACCGTGGTGCTGGACACTAAAGCGCATAACACCGTCAATATTCATGATGTCACCGCCGACAACACCCTGAACTTTACTGAGTTGTCGGCGGCGAAGCAGACGATTACCGGAAACGTGCGCGGGGAAGATGCGAAAGCGGGCGACCCGGTTCTGGTGGAGATTAACGGCCACCAGTATCACGGCCAGGTGATTGATACCGGGAAAAATACCCTCGGTTATCGCATCGAGGTGGATTCTGCGGCGTTCTCTGACAACGTCGGTCATGTGCTGAAAGAGGTGACGGTCCATGTCAGCATCACCTCCCACGATGCGGCGGGCAATCTGGCGATTGCCACCAGCAGCCACGAAGTGCATGTCGACAACTTCGCGGAAAACACGGTACATATCGATACCGTCGCGAACGACAATGTGGTCAACGCCATTGAAAACCGCATGACCACGCTGATAAGCGGCGTGGCAGGCGGCGATGCCAAAGCGGGCGATGCTGTGACCGTCAGCGTGCGGGGGCAGGGTTTTACCGGAACGGTGGTCGATGATAACGGCGAACTGCGCTACGAAGTGGCGGTGCCGGTCGGCACGCTGAAGGAAGGTAAAAATGCGGTGGTGGTGACGCTGGTCAGCCACGATGCGGTGGGTAACGAAGTGACCGCGCTGGCGCACCGTACCGTGGTGCTGGACACTAAAGCGCATAACACCGTCAATATTCATGATGTCACTGCCGATAACACCCTTAACTTTACTGAGCTGTCGGCGGCGAAGCAGGTGATTACCGGAAACGTGCGCGGGGAAGACGCGAAAGCGGGCGACCCGGTGCTGGTAGAGATTAACGGCCACCAGTATCACGGCCAGGTGATTGATACCGGGAAAAATACCCTCGGTTATCGCATCGAGGTGGATTCTGCAGCGTTCTCTGACAACGTCGGTCATGTGCTGAAAGAGGTGACGGTCCATGTCAGCGTCACCTCCCACGATGCGGCGGGCAACCTGGCTATTGCCACCAGCAGCCATGATGTGCATATCGACAACTTCGCGGAAAACACGGTACATATCGATACCGTCGCGGGTGATGACCTTATTAATATTAAGGAGTTTTCCGCGAACGGCGGCTTTACGCAGATCGCCGGTACCGTAACCGGCGTGGATGCGAAGGTGGGGGATGCGGTTACCCTGGCACTGAAGGGCGGCGAGGTGATTCACAGTGTGGTTATCGCGCTGGCGGGCGGTGGACTGGGCTATAGCATCCCGGTAAATAGCCATAAGCTGGTAACTCATCCGGAATTTACGGTTTCTGTTACCTCTACGGATCCGGCAGGGAACAGCATCACGCATTCTGAAACCAAAACCATCAGCGCCGATCTGTATACACAGTCGTATATCACCATTGATGACGTGACGGCTGATAACTTTATCAACATCAAGGAATCGACGGACAATCACGGCAAGACCACCATCAGTGGCACGGTGAGCGGAGATGCAAAAGAGCATGACACCGTTCAGCTGGTGATTAATGGTCAACACTATTCGGGGGAAGTGGAGAAGCTGGCGAACGGCAATCTGGTCTACCATATCCCGGTGGATACCCAGAACCTGGTCAACAACCCGGTGATTCATGCCAGCATCCATACCACGGACGAGCATGGCAACGAAATGACGGCGGTGACGAAACACCACGTTGGGCTGGATCTGGACGCCAGCGCCTCTATCGGCATCGATACCGTCGCAAGTGATGACATTATCAGTAAAGCCGAGTCCAACCTGCATAAGACGATCATCACGGGGCCGGTTGGCGGCGATGCGCAGAAAGATGATGTTGTCACCTTAACCTTCAATGGCAAAACCTATAGCGGCAAGGTTATTGAACTCTCTAACCACTCGCTGGGCTACAGCATTGAAGTCAGCACCGATAATCTGAAAGATGGCAGCGACCAGAAGGTCCATGTCTCCATTTCAACCGTCGATGAACACGGTAACCCGTCAACGGTAACGCACGACCATATGGTGCATATCGATCTGCACGCGGAAGCGAGCATTACGATTGATAAGGTGACCGCCGATAACACCCTGAACCATAGCGAACTGAATATGGCTCAGCAACTCATCACCGGCACCGTCGATGGTGATGCGAAGCTTCACGACGTTGTCAGCCTTGAGATCAATGGCCACACGTTTACGGGTGAAGTCATTACGCTGAATAACGGTCAACTGGGCTACCAAATCCCGGTCGACTCGTCGGCGTTCAGCAACAACCAGGGCCACCAGGATAAAAACGTCAACATCAAGGCGACGGTTGTCTCGCATGATGCGGTAGGCAACGAAGTGACGGCGATCAGCAACTACAGCGTGCATATCGACAACTTTGCGGTAAACCAGGTGCATATTGGTACCATTGCCGGTGATGACGTTATTAATATCAAGGAGTTTTCCGCAAACGGCGGTATCACGCAGATCGCCGGTACCGTCACCGGCGTGGATGCGGCGGCCGGGGATGTGGTGGAGTTGCAGCTGGATGGCGTCCCGGTGATGCAAGGCGTTGTTGTCACGCTGGCGGGCGGCAAGCTGGGCTATAGCTTCCCGATGAATACCCATATGCTGATGAGTCATCCGGAAATTACCATTTCGGTCACCTCCAGCGATGCGGCAGGGAACAGCGTCACGCATTCTGCGACGAAAACCATTAGCGCTGATATGTACACCCAATCGCATATCACCATTGATGGCGTGACGGATGATAACTTCATCAACATCAAAGAATCGACGGACCATAACGGTAAGACCACCATCAGCGGCACGGTAAGCGGCGATGCGAAAGAGTACGATACCGTTGAGCTGGTGATTAATGGTCAGCACTACTCAGGCACGGTGGAGAAGCTGGCGAACGGTGGCCTCGGCTATCATATCCCGGTGGACACCCAGAACCTGGTCAACGATCCGGTGATTCATGCGAGCATTCACACCACGGATAGTCATGGTAACGAAACCACGGCAACCGCGGATCGTACCGTGGGTCTGGATCTGGACGCCAGCGCCTCTATCGGCATCGATACCGTCGCAAGTGATGACATTATCAGTAAAGCCGAGTCCGACCTGCATAAGACGATCATCACGGGGCCGGTTGGCGGCGATGCGCAGAAAGACGATGTTGTCACCTTAACCTTCAATGGCAAAACCTATAGCGGCAAGGTTATTGAACTCTCTAACCACTCGCTGGGCTACAG
>NZ_JAOWHG010000034.1:0-6164 GCF_030332745.1 Citrobacter sp. Cpo074 | reverse complement strand
TTCAACCGTCGATGAACACGGTAACCCGTCAACGGTAACGCACGACCATATGGTGCATATCGATCTGCACGCGGAAGCGACGATTACGATTGATCCGGTGACGGATGATAACGTACTCAACCATTTCGAGTTGGACAAGACCTGGCAGTTGGTTAGCGGCGTCGTGGGTAAAGACGCCCAGGTTGACGATGATGTGCGCGTTGAGATTAACGGTAACACCTATACCGGCAAGGTTATCGTTCTGGGCAACGGTCAATTGGGGTATCAAATCCCGGTTCTGTCCTCTGACTTTAGCGACAACCAGAGCAACCAGGACAAAGATGTCACCTTCAAGGCTACCGTAACGTCGCACGATGCCGTGGGGAACGAAGTTGTCAAGTCCACGACGCATACAGTAAAAATTGATAACCACGCCCAGGCAGGGATTACCATTGATACCGTGGCGGGCGACAATATGATTAACGGCGCCGAGTCCACAAAACACACCACCGAAGTGATGGGTACCGTTTCTGGTGATGTGCACATGGGCGATAAAGTGATTGTTACCGTCAATGGTCACCACTACGACGCAACGGTACAGAAACTCCCGGAGCACAATAATGCGCTGGGCTATAAGCTGGATGTGCTGACGGGCGATCTGGTGAAAGATCCGCATATTTTTGCGCAGGTAGTTGGAGTAGATCGTGCTGGCAACCAGCAGAGAGCTGAAACCACGCATGATTTGTCGGTGGATTTGCACGCGAAAGCGCTGCTGACTATCGATCCGGTTACTGGCGACAATATGATTAATGGTGCGGAGTCGCATGATCAGTTTACGATGGTCACCGGCAAAGTCGGCGGTGATGTGCATGTGAACGACATCGTGTATCTGACCGTCAATGGTCACACTCTGACCGGGAAAGTCAGCGATCAGGGCGGTCATCTCGGGTATAGCATCAAAGTCAGTACCGCCGATCTGCTGTCCGATCCGCATTTAACGGCCACCGTTAGCACCACCGATGTTGCGGGCAACCCGGCGACGGCCAATGCTGAGACCACGGTGGTGATCGATACCCGCATCGACGCGACGATTACAATCGACGACGTTACGCCAGACAACACGCTGAATTATGACGAGCAGCATCAGACCACTACGGTTGTGAGCGGCACCGTGACCGGCGAAGTTCAAAAAGGCGACCCGCTGGTCATGACCATCAACGGCGTCACTTATAAAGGTTCGGTGGATGATATCAATGGCCATCTGGGCTACCGTATTATCGTCAATACCGCCGATCTGGTCGCCAACCCGCATATTGAAGTCACCATGGACGTTACCGATGCGGCGAAGAACCATGCGCACGTGGTGGCGCACCATGACGTTAATCTGGATGACCGGGCCGTTGCCGCAATCACCATCGATCGCGTGACGGGTGATGACGTTCTGAACGGTACTGAACTGCAGGCGCCGAAAACGATCATCAGCGGTACGGTGGGCGGCGATGCGCAAAAGGGGAATATCGTTCATCTGGTGATTGGCGGCCATGCAGTCGATGCGACGGTTGTTGAACTGCCGAAGCTGGGGGCGCTGGGCTATAGCATCGAGGTTGATACCCAGTGGCTGAAAAACGATCCAAATATTACGGCGACGATTACCACCCATGATGCCGCAGGAAATACCGCGACGGCGGATGCGACAAGCACGGTGAAAATAGACGATCGCGCCGAGGCTATCGTCCATATTGACCCGCTGGTGACGGATCATAATGATGATGTTATCAGCTACAAAGATGCGCATAACCCGCTGACCACCGTGACCGGTACCGTGGGTGGCGATGTACGAGTGGGGGATCTGGTTGAACTGACCATCAACCATCAGACCTACTATGCCCCGGTGCAGGATGGCAGCAACGGTCAGCACGTGTTCAGCACTCAGGTTTCAACGCTCGATCTGCTGATGGACCCGAATATCCATGCTGAAGTGACGGCAAAGGATGCAGCTGGCAACGTTGCGCGCGGGCATGATGATAGGCCGGTAGTGATTGATACTCATGCGGATGCGGGTATTACGATTGACTCTGTTGTGTCCCAGGGTGGGCAAGCCCTGAATCCTAAAGGGAGACCCGAATTCATCACGGTCACGGGGCATGTTGCCCCAGACGCACATTTTGGTGATTTGGTGACTATCGATGTCGGCATCAGCCATCTGCAAACAAGTGTGATCACTCTGCCAGATGGAACGCTGGGCTACACAATGGATATTATTTCAGGGACCTGGCATGATAACGGCAATATCACGGTATCCATCACCACCCACGATAATCATGGCAATACGGCAACGGCGGTAGAACATAAGTTTATTGACCTTCCGTGGTTATGTGATATCGCTATTCCAGCCAATACTCCTTATGGTCTGCACCCCGTGACATCGACAACCCTGCCACCGCTGGGTACGACGACCACACCGCAGCAGCCGCAGAAGCCGCATGTCCACCTCACCGTCGATCCGGTGGCGGGCGATGATGTGCTTAACCATGCTGAAGCGGGCAAACCGACCACGCCGGTTCGTGGTCTGCTCACTGGGGATGTGAGCATTAATGATACGGTTATTGTCACCGTTAACGGCCATCCATATCCTGGCAAAGTGATCCAGATCCCGGGTCTGCCGGGGGAATTTGGCTATCAGGTTGATGTCCCTACTGACGTGCTTAAAGCGCATCCGACGTTCGAAGTGTCCGTCTCCGTGCATAATTCTGCGGGCGATGACACGGCGGCGGTAACGAAGACTATCACCGTCGACACCGATAACCCGGTCCATATCACGATGGACAATGTCGCTGGCGATGACGTTATCAATGGTTCGGAAGCGAAAAGCGGTACAACAACGATCAGCGGTACGGTCAGTGGCGAAGGCATTCATGACGGCAGCATAGTTTCGCTGCAGGTGAATGGTAATACCTTAACCGCCGTGGTGCATGCAGGCGCCACGGAATGGGTCTGGTTGCGGGATGTCAGCATCAACGATCTGCGTAACAACCCGGACATTACCGCGTCGGTAAGCGCGACCGATGCGGCCGGGAACACCGGTACTGATTCGACGTCGAAGCACGTTGAAGTCGATCTCAAAGCCGATGCGGGCGTTACGGTAGATGACATCACCACCGATAACGTACTGAACTCGCAAGAAGTTGGACAAGCAAAGACCACGGTGAGCGGTTCCGTTTCCGGCGATGTTAAACCCGGTGAAAACGTGACCTTGACGGTCAATGGCCATGATTACAATGCCGTTATTAATGCAAGTAATCACTACACCGTTGATGTAAATACAGCAGACCTGGTGACTGACCATTCCATTAAGGCTACGGTGACCGGCCACGACAATCACGGTAACGTTCAGGACGCCAATTTCACCAAAGCGTTTTCTGTCGACACCACGGCAACGGCTGCGGTAACGGTTAACACCGTGGGCGGTGACGACGTTATCAACGCCGCTGAGCTTCAGGCTGGCAAGGTTGAAGTCAGCGGTACCGTGGATGGTGACGTACACAAAACCGACAAGGTCTATATCACCGTTAATGGCAACCAGGTTGAGGCCACTGTCATTGAGCTGCCGCATATGAACGGGCAGTTGGGGTATAAAGCATTCGTGAGTACCACGGATCTTCAGGCCGATCCGACTATTCATGTCAGCGTGACGGGTCATGATACGGCAGGCAATATCCAGACTGCGACGTATGACAAAATCGTGATAATTGACGATCGCGTGGATGCGACAATTGTCCTGGACCCAGTGTCCAATGATGACGTGCTGAATAACGTTGAAGCTGGGCAGCCGACCACCATCATCACCGGTTCTGTGACCGGCGACGTTGAGATCGGCGATCAGGTTACCGTCACCGTCAATGGCAAAGACCTGCCAGCGATAGTCTCCGACAGCGGTGGTAAGAAAGTGTTCCGCGTTGAAGTCAGTACGGTTGATTTGGTTCATGACCAGCATATTACTGCCCATGTCGTCGCCCATGACGATGCCGGTAACCGCCAGCAGATTGATACCGATAAGACGATCCACATCGACCGCGTGGCTTCAGGTAGCGTCGACATTGACAGCATCACGGTGGATAACGTCCTCAACCACCAGGAGCTGTCGGGGCAGAAGGTGACCATCACCGGCCATGTCGGCGGTGACGCGCAGCTTTATGATCCGGTTACCTTGACCATCGGCGGGCATAAGTATCAAGGGAGCGTCATCACCCTGAGCGGCGGCGGTCTGGGCTATCAGATTGACGTGGATTCGGCGGTTCTACGTAGTGATGCGCACAAGGTTATTGACGTTGAGCTTACCGGCCATGACGCACCGGGGAACCCGTTCACCGCAAAATCGACACATACCTATTCCGTTGATGAGCAGGCCAACGGTGCAATTACCATTAATGACCACATCGCAGGCGACAACGTCGTTAACCTGAATGAATCGAAGTCAGACACGGTGATTAAATTTACGGTTTCCGGCGACACGCACCCGACCGATGTCGTTGATGTTAGCGTCAACGGCAACAACATGAAGGCTTCGTTGGTGCCTGGTTCCACGACGGTTTATCAGGTTGCGGTTCCGGGAACGTATCTGAATGAGGGCGATAATAAGATTGAGGTGAAAACGACGTTACACGATGACGCAGGGAATACGTTAGACGTGCACGATCAGAAAAACGTGGTGCTGGATACTCATGCCGATGGTGCGATTACTATCAATGACGGCATCGCAGCAGATAACGTCGTTAACCTGAAAGAATCGCAGTCAGACACAGTGATTCGCTTTACGGTCTCTGGGGATACCCATTTTACCGATGTTGTTGAAGTGAATATCAACGGTCACCTTATGAAGGCTACGCTGGCACCTGGATCATCAACGGTTTATCAGGTTGCTGTCCAGAGCGCATATCTGAAGGAAGGTATCAATGATATTGATGTGAAAACGACGTTACACGACGACGCGGGTAATACAATCGATGTGAGCGATCACAAAACCATCGTCCTTGATACACACGCTGACGCCAGTATCGTGGTAGATAAGATCGCCGGTGATAACCACATCTCGCGTGCCGAATCACACGATACCGTCACGCATATTACCGGCAGCGTGAGCGGTGATGTGAATGATGGCGATCATATTAAAGCGCTGGTAAATGGTCATCAGTACGATGCCATTCTTCATCAGGGCATTAATGGGTTGACCTATGACATTGAGGCCGATACCTCCGCATTCCGTGCCGGTCATAACCGCGTGAACGTATTGGTCGAGGCGCATGATAACCACGGTAATATTACGCCTTATAGCCAAACGTTGAACGTGACGATGGACGAGCCTGCACCAGTGAAAGGGCATACGGTGGATAAAGGGAATCATGCTGCGATGCAGCATGCGCTGCATAACCTGTTCGACGACAACGCATTATCTCTGTCTTATGCACCAGCAGCGACCGGACACGGTCAGGCGACAGCGGTACTCAGCGCCGATGATAAGGCGAAGGGGGTGCTTGAAAAAGTCGATCTCAGCGATCTGGCGCGTGAACTGCATGAAGGTGTGGATATTGCGAAGTACATTCAAAGCGGCGGCGATCATCACCTGATCGCCAGTCCGGCAAAAGTGGCGCATGGAATAGATACCGCGCTGTCTACTCCGGCAAGCGGCGATCTGCATTCTCCGACCTACTCGTTGGATCACCTGATTGCTAAACCCGATCAAAACCACACTCACTAACGATTGCCTGCTGCCCTGTGTAAACAGGGCAGCAGCGTCATGCAAAATGAAAAGGCACTGATATGAATTCTGATTCATCTGCTGCAAACGTGCAGGCAGAAGGCGTGGCAAAAAGTCCTGAAAATGACAACCAGCAGGCTTTAGCGATGCTGCAAAAAAGCGACCTGGAGATGGTTCGCGTGCTCGACGATTTGATTTACCTGTTGATCCGTAAAGGCGTGATTGCTATTACCGATCTTCCAGCGATGGCGCAGGTTAAATTAATGAATCGCGCGAACGCGCGCCAGGAACTTGGCGGGTTAGAACAACTGCTTGGCAACGATGATCGTATATTTTAGCTGATGCAGGCAGTTTGTAGATACTGTTATCGCCTGCAAGCCTTTTCAGGTTCCGCGGTTACGGATAGCAGGCACGATCAGTCACAGCGCCG